>NZ_JACIFD010000008.1 GCF_014197205.1 Canibacter oris | reverse complement strand
CAACTGCGATGAAATCAGCAAATTTACCGACTGCTAACGATCCCATATCGTTTTCTAAGCCGGCGGCGTAAGCGGGGCCCGCGGTGATGGTTTGCAGCGCGGTTAGCACGTCCAGCCGCTGCTCCGGTTCGCGCCCGCCAGGGGGCTGATCGTCGCGGCGCTGCCGAGTCACCGCAGCGTGCACCTCGAAGAAGGGGTTGGCTGGCTCCACCGGGGCGTCAGAGCCGAAAGCCAAATGCGCACCAGCGTCCAAGAGCGACCGCCACGGATAGTGCAGGGTGTCTCGCGCGCCCAGCAGATTCACGCTCAGCGGATAGTCGCTGGTGGCGTGGCAGGGCTGCATTGAAGCGATCACATTAAGGGTTTTAAATCGCGAGATGTCAGCCGGCTTAATATGCTGCGCGTGTTCGATGCGGTTGCGCAGTCCGAACTCTGCTGCAATGTCGCGCACCGACTGCAAAACATCAAGCGCAATGGTGTTGGCTTTATCGCCAATCGCGTGCACCATCACCGCGAGGCCAGCACTGTTTGCGCGGCGGATCTCGCGGCGCAGCGTCTGCTCATCGGTCACCGCGATACCACAGTTGTCTGGCTCATCAGCGAAGGGTTCGTGCATGTGCGCGGTGTGTGGCCCGAGCGCGCCGTCGGAAAAGAACTTCACAGGCCCCACAGTAATCCAGTCATCACCGTCGCCGGTGTGGCGGCCCTCGGTGATAGCAATATCGATTTCTTCGGCGCGCACCGCCTTGTGTACCCTGAGGTGCAGTCGCTGCTGCTCGCGCATCCGCCGGTATGCCCGCAAAACTTTTTCATCGTCAATGTCGGTAACGTGCCCGATGCCGACCGCGAGTAGATCCTGTTGCACTTGCAGCAGCAGTTCCGGCAGGTGCTGGGTTAGCGCAGCCTCGGCGAGCTCAGTTACCGGGGTTAGTGCGGACTCCAACAGTAAACCGGTTGGCTCGCCGGAGTCGTCACGCACGATTTTGCCACCGCTGGGGTCTGGGGTTAGTGCGGTAATCTGTGCTAACTCCAGCGCCGCGGAATTAGCCCACCCCGCATGCACGTCAACAGTGGTTAAAACCACCGGGCGGTCACCAAAAATTTCGTCCAGGTGGGCGCGGTGCGGGGCTGATCCACACTCCCACTTATTGGCATCGTAACGGCCACCCAGCACCCAAGAGATGCCCGGGTGCGCGGCGGCGAACTCTCGCAGTCGAGTGAGCACCTCGGCGAGACTGGTGGCGCCGTCGAGATCTGGCGCCAGTTTTTCTAGCGCCATCAGCCCGGTGTGAATATGAGCGTCATGAAACACCGGCAGCACCGCGGCGCCAGGCAATGCAATCTGCGTGGCATCCGGATCCGCCACCTCTAATACCTGCTGCAGCGACCCGATGTGTTTAATTCTGCCGTGCTCGGTGAGGATCGCACCAGCCAGCGGCTGCGCATCCTGTAACCGGTAGAACCGCTCATGAGTGTAGATTTTTTGGGTCATAGCATCTCCTAGAACATTCACGCGCTGGAATTGTGAATATCGTAGCAGAGCTGGCAGCGGCTGTCAGTAAGCGGCTGCGAAAGTTAATCTGACTGCAACAAGGGGACACCTGTGCCCGGAGGTGGGGCTCAGTAGCAGTGCCGTGCTAGTATGCTTCGACCGCGGTGCCTGCGGCAATCCCGCTGCGCAATTGCAGCAGCTGGGTGGTGGTTGCTGCGGGGGTAATAAACTCCGCGTCTAGCAGCGGTTGCAGCGCCGCCGCGGGAATCTGCAGCTTAGTTACAGCGCTGGCAAGCTTCTCGTCAAGCTCCGCAATAACCCGTGAGATTACGGAGCGGTAAGCGGTGGCGTCTGCCGCCCCGGTGAGGGGTTTTTCTTGATTGGCGTAACTATTGCCCTCGGCGCCGGTCGCGGTGCCCACTAGCTTGTCGGCGCTGGCGGTGACCTTCACAATCAACTCGGTGCTTAGCTGCTGCAGTGGTTGCAGTGACAGCGGGGCTGGGGAGGCAGCGGTATCATGCGGGGTGCCTGTGGTTTTGGCAAAAGTGAATTTCAGATCCATCACCGCTTATTGTAACGCAAAAGGGCGCACAGCCCCTAAGCCGTGCGCCCTTTTTAGCTATCTTTAGGCGTTAGCCAGAACCTCTTCAACAGTGGTGCTTTCCAACTCTGGGAAAGCGTCTGCTACACCCTTATTGGTGATAACACCCTCGTGCACGTTGAGGCCCTTTGCGAGAGCTTCGTCGTCGCGCAGCGCCTGTACCCAGCCCTTGTTAGCCAGTGCGATAACGTATGGCATGGTGGCGTTGGTCAGAGCCGCGGTTGACGTCTCTGGCACTGCGCCAGGCATGTTTGCTACACAGTAGTAGGTTGAGTTGTGTACCTGGAAGGTTGGATCATCGTGAGTGGTTGGACGTGAGTTCTCGAAGCAGCCACCCTGGTCGATCGCGATGTCAACGAGTACGCTGCCCGGCTTCATCTCTTTCACCATAGCGTCGGTAACCAGCTTTGGAGCCTTCTCACCCGGAATCAGCACAGAACCGATTACCAGGTCAGCGTCTTTCAGCGCCTCAGCAATGTTGTGCGCGTTTGAGGTGCGGGTCTGAATACCGCCGTTGTAGATGTCTTCCAGCTGCTTCAGGCGTGGCAGTGAGATGTCGATGATGGTTACGTCTGAGCCCATGCCGTATGCAACGCGCGCAGCCTGCTCACCCGCAGCGCCGCCGCCGATAACCACGGTCTTTGCCTTGCGGGTAGCGGTTACGCCGCCGAGCAGCACGCCGCGGCCACCAGCAGGTTTCATCAGGGTGTAAGCGCCAATCTGGGTTGAGAGGCGACCTGCAACCTCTGACATTGGGGCTAGCAGTGGCAGTGCACGGTTAGCCAGCTGCACGGTTTCGTAAGCAATAGCGGTTGTGCCTGACGCGATTACCGCATCAGTGCACTCGCGGCTTGCTGCGAGGTGCAGGTAGGTGAATAGTACCTGGCCCTTGCGCATCTTGTCGTACTCTGCAGCGATTGGCTCTTTCACCTTGAGGATCATGTCTGAGTTTGCCCAGACCTCATCAGCGGTTGCAACGATGGTTGCGCCGGCTGCCTCGAAAGCTGCGTCTGAGATAGCTGAGCCCTCACCAGCGCCAGCTTGGATCAGCACCTCGTGGCCGTGGCGCTTGAGCTCCACTACACCAGCTTCGGTGATGGCTACGCGGTTCTCGTTGTTCTTAATTTCTGTTGGAATACCAACGCGCATTTTCATGCTCCTAGTGTCAGTGATACTTATTTAGGAAGAGCTGCCGCAGCAGCAGTGTTTGCGGTGGTCTCTATGGAATGGCCAAGAAATACACCAGTGCACACCAGACAGTATTAATTTTCGCACATTATGCGCCTAAAATGTGCTCCTTGTGTATAGTCTGCGGTGTTAATATGTTGAAAGCAGTGTTTTTTCGGTATTTTGGAGTGTGTCCAAGTGTCTAAAGCGAATAATCTACGGTCAGATATTTGCCTTGACGAGGTCGATCAAAAAATCGTTTTAGAGCTGCAACTGAGCGGCAGAATCACAAATGCCGAGCTGGCAGAGCGGGTTGGAATAGCTGCTTCTACCTGCATCGCCCGGGTGCGCAGCCTGATTGAGCGGCGTGTTATCACCGGGTTTTCGGCGCGGGTCAATCCCGAAACACTCGGGCTTGGCATCCAGGTGCTTATCAGCGTCACTATTCGCAACGGCAAACGACAGCTCATCACGGAGCTCGCGGAGCAGCTGCGCAGCGCGCCGGAGGTGACTCAGTTATTCTTCCTCGGCGGGGAAGAAGACTTCATCGTGCACCTGCTGGCGCGTGACATAGCGCACGTGAGAGACTTCGTGCTAGAAAATCTCTCCGCGCATCCCGCGGTGTCAACAACCCGCACCAGTATTATTTTTAGCCACAAGCAAAACCCGGTTACTCCGCCTCACGATTTCGCGTAAACTCTCTTCTAAGCGCCCACGTTGCAAGGAGAAATATGCGGATTCTACACACCTCCGACTGGCATTTGGGGCGCAGCTTTCACGGCTATTCTTTGGTGGACCACACCCGCCAAGTGCTAGCCGCACTGACCGAGATGGTGCGTCGCGAAAAAGTCGACGTGGTGCTCATCGCCGGAGATGTTTTTGATCACGCAAACCCCGCCGCGGTGCAGTATCAGATTCTGGAAGAACAGCTGCTGGCTTTGCGTCAGGCCGGCGCTGCGGTGATTGCGATTAGCGGCAATCACGACAATCCCTTGCGGCTCGGATTCCAGAGCACCTGGGCGGCACGATCCAACGTTCACATTATTACCGCAAAAGACGGCTTTCGCCACCCAATTACAATCCCTGATGCGCACGGCGAAGTGGATTTTTACGGCATAGCTTATCTGGAGCCGCGCCAGAGCACCGCGTTGTATGCGGGAGCGCACTGTGAGAGTCAGCAGGCGTTGCTTACCGCGGTAACAGCAGAAATCAGGGAACTGGCGGCACAACGAGGTAATCGTGCCGTGGTTTTGGCGCACTGTTTCGCGGTTGGTTCCGGGCAACAGGAGCACCCAGAAGAGGCTGCGGGACTACATCGCGACATCACCGCCGGCGGTATTGACTACGTTGACGCTGCGAATTTTGCGGGCTTTAGCTATGCGGCACTAGGGCACTTGCACGGCAGGCAGACGCTTGCGCCGCATGTGCGATACAGCGGGGCGCCAGTGTATTTTAGCTTCGGCGAAGTGCACCGCGAGCGCGGTGTCTGGCTGGTAGACCTGGATGCTGCAGGCGTTAGCGAGGTGACCTGGCGTGCGCTGCCGGTGCCGCGGCCACTGACGCGTTTGCGGGGCACGCTAGAAGAGTTGCTGCAGCTTCCTGGCAGCGACGACTGGGTTGAAGCAACGCTAACGGATGCGGTGTTGCCGGCTGAGCCGATGCGGCAACTGCAGCAAATTTTCCCGTTCTGTGCGGCGCTCAGACATGAACCGCCCGAGCAGCAGCTGGCGAGCGATGCGGTGAGCAGCTATCGCGAACGGATTGCTGAAAAGACTCCGTTACAGGTCGCGGAGGGGTTTTTGGAGTTTGTGCGCGCCGGACAACCTGCGTCAGAGTTGGAGCGCGAGCTGTTAGCAGCTGCACAGACGGAGGATCAGGATGCGAATTAATCGGGTGCGGGCAACGGCTTTTGGGGCTTTTGCGGCGACCGTGGAGGTTGACTTTGCCGCCGGTGCGGCGCACTCTGTGCTGCTTATCAAGGGCAAAACCGGCAGCGGCAAAACCACCCTTTTAGACGCTGTGAGCTTCGCGATTTACGGCTCAGTGGCACGCTATTTATCGAGTGGCAAACCGGGGGAAAAGGTGCGCAGCGAATATGCTGACGCGGTAACTCCGACCAGCGCCGAAGCCGAGTTTGAGACCGCCGCAGGGCGCTACCTGGTGTGGCGTCAAGCCGCCTGGAGCCGCCCAAAAAAACGCGGCGCGGGCGTTGTCGCTGAGGCGAGTAAAGCGACACTTGCGGTGTGGGACGCTGCTGCTGGGCAGTGGCAGCAGCTGGCCGCGAAAGAGCGCGAGGTCGGGGAGCTGTTGCAGCAGCTGGTGCCATTCAGCGCGAAGCAGTTTTATCAGGTGATGCTGCTGGCGCAGGGCGAGTTTAAGAAATTTTTGAGCGCCAAAAACGAGGAGCGGTTAGAAACGCTGCGGCTGCTGTTCGGCTCTGACGATTATGAACGCATTGCACGGCAGCTGCAACAGCAGGCACGACAGCGGCGGCAAGATTTAGCGCACCGCATGGTCGGGCTACGGGAGTCGTTGCAAGTACTGCAGCAGGATACTCTGCAGGCTTTGGCGGCGGTGCCGGAGCGTAGCGGTATGGGCCTGGCTGATGCAGTTGCGGGTGATACTGATGCAGTTGCGGGCATAACTGGCGCAGCTGAGAGCGTTTCTGACGCTGCTGCTGCTTGCGATGCTGAGCTCTCGCTCACCGAGTTCGTGGCGCGCAACACCGTGCTCGGCGCCGAATTGGCAGCCGCTGCAGACAAGCTGGAGTCTGTGGCCGCAGCCGCTGCTGCCGCTGCCGCGGAAAAAACCGCAGCAGCGACTGCGTTGCAGCGCATCGCGGAGCTCTGGGATGAACGCGCTGCACTCCGACACCAGCAGCTCGCACACAGGGCAAAGCAACCGCAGCACGAGCAGACAACAGCGCGGCTACGGCGGGCGCAGCGCGCGGCTCAAGTTGCGGCCGTGGTGGCACAAAAAAAGCGAGATAGTGCGGCCGCAGAGGCGGCTGTGACAGCGCAAAAACAGTGCGAAGCAGAGTCTATCAAGGCGCTCGAACGAGTGTCGCAACACGAACATGATTTCATGCAGCTTGAGCCCGCGGCACAGTTGGCTGCGGTGCACGCGGAGTACGCTGCCGCCCGGCAGCAGCTCGTTGCTGATAGTGCGGTGGCACAGCTGCAACAGGAGTGCCAACGACTGCAAGCTGCGGTCACCGCCCAACAAGAGCGCGGCGCAGCATTGACCGCCGAGCAGCAAAAAATCCAGCAGCAGTTGGCAGCAGCAGATGAGCAACTGTTAGCTGGGCGCCTGGCTAGCGCCGCACTGCCGCAGCAGCAGGAGATGGTGGCCGCAAAGCAGCGCCAACTTGCGGCTGTGCAGCAGGCTACCGCATTGTCCGAAAAAATCTCGGTGGTGGCACGGCAAGAACAGCAGGCAATCAGCGCAGAAATTGCCCGCGATAAAGAGCATGGTGACCTGCTCGCGAGGCGTATCGCCAGTAACGCGGCAGAGCTCGCCAGCGATTTGCGCCCGGGAGAACCCTGTCAGGTGTGTGGATCGCGGCAGCATCCCGCGCCAGCCGCGGCGGTCGCAGCCGAGCCGGTAAGCGCCGCAGAGCTGGATGCAGCCGCTGCAGCTGCGAAAAAGGCACGTGAAAAACGGCAGCTGTTGAACACCGACCTGGCTGCATTGCGAGCACAGTTGCAGGACGCCCAGCAGCGGGCTGCCGCCGAGTTCGAGGGAGCAGCGCAGAGCTTAGAAGCGCTAGAAGCAGCGCTCACGACACTGCAGCAGCAAGCAGCAGCAGTGCCGCAGCTGGAAGAGAACAGCATCAAGTTACAGCAGCAACTCAGCGATACCGCGCACGCGCTGCGCACTGCGGAACAGCAGCAGAGCGCTGCAGTAACCGAGATGAAACTGACCGAGCAGCGACTGCAAACCCAACAGCAGCGCCTAGCCGCGGTGGTTGGCACCTGGCCAGACTTGCGCACTAAGCTCGCCGCTTTAGAACGTCTGGGTGAGGCGCTCGCGGCGGTGCAGGAAGCGCAGCAAGCAGCAGCAACTAAACTGCAGGCAAGTAGCGCCAGCGAGAGGCAGCTGCGCGAGCAGCTTAGAGCTGCCGGTTTTGCTGCTGAGGATGAGTGGCGCCAGGCATATCTGTCAGAGACTGCACAACAGCAGCTGGAGAGCGAGATCCACGCCTATACTGTGCGCACGGCAGCGCTTGAGACTTCCCTTGAACGGCTGGCCGCACAGCGTCTGCCGGAAAAGCGTCCCGAGCTCGGTGCTGCAGCCGCTGCGGCTGCTGCAGCGCGTGAAGCCGCGGCGCACCGCAGCCAAGGGGCGCAGCGGGTGCGGGCACAGCATGACTTGCAGATAAGCCAGTTGCAGCGGCTGCAGAGTGAGGTTGCTGCGCTAGAGGAGCGCAACGCCGCCGCCTTAACGCTGTTCCAACTCGCGGAAACGGTTAATGGCCGGAGCCCCAACACCCGCAAAATGCCGCTGGAAACCTACTATCTTGCGGCGCAGCTGGAAGCGGTTGTGGCAGCCGCGAATCAGCAACTTTTGAAGCTTGCGGGTGGGCGCTACCGACTGCAGCACAGCGACGAAAAAACCGGCAAAGAGCACAAGGCTGGTTTGGGGCTTACCGTTTATGACCTGTACGCCGGGCGCAGTCGCAGCACCGACTCACTGTCCGGCGGCGAAAGCTTTATGGTGTCGCTCGCCTTGGCACTTGGCTTGGCTGACACGGTGAGTCAGGCCGCCGGAGGTATTAGAATAGACTCACTGTTTATTGACGAAGGCTTCGGCACCCTAGACCCCGAAACCCTTGAGGAAGCGGTGCAGCTGCTTGATGATTTGCGTGCCAGTGGGCGGTTGGTGACGGTTATTAGCCATGTGCCGCAGTTGCATGAGCAGTTCTGCAATCAGGTCGAGGTTATCAGTAACGGGAGAGGCGTCAGCACGATTAAAACCAGCTGGGACAGCGCAGGAGAATTATGACAAACACCGTAACGCTCGCAGAGCACGCCACGGCGCTCGGGCCAGAAGCTGATCCCGAAACAATTTATGACACCTATGCCGATTGGGTGTTTCGCGATAAAGGTTTTGAGCTGTATCCGGCGCAGCAGGAGGCGCTTTTGGCCGCGTGTCTGGAGCACAACGTCGTTTTGGCTACTCCCACCGGCACCGGGAAAACCCTGGTAGCTCTGGGCGCGCATTTTAATGCCCTGACCCGCGGTGAACGCAGTATTTACACCGCGCCGATTAAAGCCTTGGTGAGCGAAAAATTCTTTGAGCTGGTGGCGCAGTTTGGGGCGCACAACGTGGGCATGGTGACAGGCGATTTCAGCATCAATCCTGAAGCCCCAATTTTGTGTGCTACCGCAGAAATTTTAGCGCAATATTGTTTGGCGGATCCAGCCGCAGCCGACATTACCACCGTGATTATGGACGAGTTCCATTTCTACGCTGACCCGGAACGGGGGTGGGCGTGGCAGGTGCCACTGCTGACTGCGCAGGCGGCGCAGTTCGTGTTGATGAGTGCCACGCTTGGCGATATGACGGAGATTATCGCTACGCTAGAGGCTACAACCGGCCGTGAAACCGTAGAGATTACCGGGGTGGAGCGCCCGGTTCCGTTGCACTTTAAATACGCGGTGCAAACGGTGCAGGATGTGGTCGCTGAAGCTGTTGCGGCAGGAAAAACACCGTTATATCTGGTGCATTTTAGTCAACGTGAAGCTACGCTGCGTGCACAGCACCTGAAAACCCAGCAGCTGCTCACCCGGGAGCAGGAGCAGCAGGTAAAGCAGCAGCTTGCGAAATTTAGGTTCGCACCCGGCTACGGGCGCACCTTGAAAACTCTGCTGCTAGCCGGGGTGGGAGTGCATCACGCGGGAATGTTGCCTAAGTATCGGCGCTTGGTGGAGCAGCTGGCGCAGCAGGGGTTACTCCGGGTTATTTGCGGCACCGACACCCTCGGAGTCGGCATTAACGTGCCGATTCGCACCGTGGTGCTGACCTCGCTGGTGAAGTATGACGGTAAAACTGAGCGGCGGCTAACGGCGCGGGAGTTTCATCAGGTCGCGGGGCGTGCCGGGCGTGCCGGGTTTGATGCCGCTGGCGATGTGATTGTGGTTGCTCCGGAGCACGAGGTGCATAACGCGCACCTTGACGCTAAATACCTGGCGCAACAGGCGAAAAACCCGCAGAAGAAAATCAAACCGCCGCGGAAGCAGAAGCCCGCGGGAGTCACCTGGAGTGCCCAAACCGCGGCTAACCTGGAGGCTGCCGCGCCCGGTCCGCTGCAGAGCAGAATGCGGATCACCAACGCGATGCTGCTCGCTTTTAGCCGTCGTGGGGAACAGCAGCCAGGGCAACTGGTACGGCAGCTGCGGCAGCTGATTTGGGCGTCACACGAAACCCCGGCACGCAAATACGAGATGCTGCGGGAAGCGATTGCGATGCTGCGCAGCATGCTGGCGGCAGGAATTTTGCTCGCGGAGCCGGCTGCTGCCGCTGCGGATGGCGGCGGCAAGCTGCTGCGCTTGGCAAACCCGGAGACGGGCGGGGTGTCGCTGAATTCGCCCCTGGCGCTGTTTGGGATTGCGGCTTTGGAGCTGCTTGACCAGGAAAGCCCGAGTTACACCCTCGACGTGATATCGGTGCTGGAGGCAACGCTCGAGGATCCACCACAAATTCTTTTTGCGCAGCAACAAAAGCTAAAGAGAGAGCGTTTGGCACAGCTGAAAGCAGACGGTGTGGAGTACGACGAACGTCAGCGAATTCTTGACGATATCACCTACCCGCAGCCGCTCAGCGAGCTGCTCACCGAAGCTTTTGAGCGCTATGCAGCGGCGACTGAATGGATCAAAAATTATGCTCCGGCACCGAAGAGCGTGGTGCGTGACTTTATTGAGAATGCCTTTAGCTTCCGCAGCTTCGTGACGCATTATGATTTGGAGCGGGTTGAGGGAGTGCTGCTGCGGTATCTCACGGATGCCTATCGTGCGCTGCGCAGCAGTGTGCCGCATGATAAGCGCACACCGCAGTTTACTGATATTTTGGAGTGGCTAGGAACGATGGTGCGGCAGGTCGATTCGAGCCTGCTTGATGAGTGGGAAGCCCTTGCGAAATACGCGCAGACCGGTGAACTGCCGGAAATTGCGGCAGTTGCGGAGCCTGAGCTGTGTGCTCCAGCAAATGGGCTGCTAACTAACAATGACAGGGCTTTTCGCATTATGGTGCAGAATGCGCTTTTCCGGGTGGTGATGTTGATTGCCGCAGAGGACACTCCGGCTCTGGTTGCCTGTTCACATCCGGAAGCTGGCGCTGTTGTTGGCGCTGCCGCGGTGCCGCTTGATGCCGCTGCGTGGGATGCCGCCCTCGACGATTACTTTGAGGAGTGCGGTGACATCGTTATCGACGGCACAGCCCGCAGCCCGGAACTGTTACGTATTACCAAAGACCCCGAGGTGTGGCACGTGGAGCAGGTGGTGATGGATCCTGGCGCAGAACTCGGCTGGGCAATTTTTGCTGAGGTGGATCTGCGTCTGAGCAACGAGCTCGGCGAGGTCGCACTGACAGTCACCGGTTTTAAACCGCGCTTTTAGCCGTGCTTCTAGCCGTGCGCGGCTGCAGTGGTGCTGCGTTGTAGCTGTGCCTCTGTTGCCTGTGCTGGCACTGCCAGCTTGCCGGACTACAATTGCATTATGCGATTAGGCGTTATTGACGTAGGTTCAAACACGGTGCATTTGTTGGTGGTTGATGCTCATCCTGGAGCTAGCCCGGTGCCGTATCATTCGCAGCGGTCACTGCTGCGGTTGATGCGTTATCTAGACGAAGCCGGATGCATCACAGCTGAGGGTGTTACTAAGATTGTGACAGCAATTGATGAGGCGGTTAAGGCAGCGAGAGAGATTGGGGTTGATGATCTGATTGTCACCGCGACCAGCGCAATCCGCGAAGCGCCGAATGGCCCTGAGGTGCTGCGATTGGTTGCTGCTCAAACCGGGGAGATGCCGCAGGTGCTTTCCGGTGAAGATGAAGCCCGAATCACGATGCTCGCTGTGCGCCGCTGGTTTGGCTGGAGCGCTGGTGAGATTCTGCTCTTTGATATCGGGGGTGGGTCCTTTGAGATCGCCCAGGGCGCAGATGAGTATCCTGATGTGCAGGCGTCTCTGCCGCTGGGCGCTGGCCGAGCCACTGTGCAGTTTATTCCGGAGGATCCTCCGGGCCATCCCGCGGTGTCGGCGCTGCGGCGTCACGCCCGTGCCGAGTTTACCCGAGTGCGTGATGATTTGTTCGTGGATCGGCCGCAGCCGCAAATGGTTGTTGGAACCTCCAAGACGATTCGCTCTCTTGGGCGCCTGGTGTCAGGCAGCGATAACCCGGTGACCGGACGTAAACGTCCGCTTTACTATCATGATCTGAAAGAATGGGAGCCGTTCCTCCGGGAGATGCCGTCAAGTGTACGCGAGTATTTGCCGGGGGTGACTCCGGAACGCGGATATCAGCTGATGGCTGGGGCGGTGCTGCTGCGCACGGCGATGAAGGTTTTCGGGGTTTCGAAGCTACATATTTCTCCGTGGGCTCTGCGTGAGGGAATTGTGCTGCGTTACATCGACAGCCTCGATTCTATCGATGATACAGGTGAAATTAATCTCACTTTCGAGTAAATCTGTGCATACGCAAAGGGAGCGGCTGCCTGCGGCAGCTGCTCCCTTTAGTTTGTGACCGTCACCGTTGGCGGGGTTTCAGTGTGCTAGTAGCGGCAGCAGGGTTTCGCCGAGTAGCAATACGCCAAGAATAATAAGGATGGCGCCGGAAGCTTTGGTAACCATCAGAGCTGCGCCTGGGCGAGAGCGTAGCAGTCGCTGTGCAGAGAAGCCCACTAGCGAGTACACCAGGAAACACCCTAGGATATGAATGCAGCCGAGCAGCAGCAGTTGCAGGCTTGGCGGCCATGTGCCTTGGGCATCGATGAATTGTGGCAACACCGCGAGCATGATTAGGTACACCTTGGGGTTCGAGCCGCTGACACCGAAGCCCTTAAAGATCTGGCGTGGCGAGGAAATCTGATGCAGCTCTGGGGCCTCACCGAAGCCCTCGGAACGAGTGCGAATCGCGCCGTAGCCGAGGTAGAGCAAGTAGAGTGACCCGAAGACCGCAATTGAGTTCATGGCGAGCTTTGACTGCCCGATGATTGCACCAACGCCGACTGCGACCAGCGCCACCGCGAAAAAGTGCCCGAGCATCAACCCTGACACCGCTGGCAACGGAGAACGATATTTGATTCCAGCGGTAATCGCGTATGCCCAGTCTGCTCCGGGAGTGAACCAAAAGAGCACTGCTACCGAGCAGAAAAGTGTGATGAGTGTGAAATCCACGCGTGCGCTCCCATGACGATTTTGAGTTTCTTTACATCAAAATTTTAGGCAAAAAATGTAGAAAAATTTTTCTGTTAAAATCCCCTTTTTTAAGAAAATATGAAAAAATATTTTGCATGGACAGAGTTGACAGAAAAATTCTTTCGCTGTTGCAAGAAGATGCGAGAATAACCACCACTGCACTTGCTGACCGTTCGGGTATTAGTATCTCTGCCGCGCACCGTCGCCTCAAAGAACTCGAAAGCCGTGAGGTGATTACCGGATATCGTACGATGGTGGATCCACGCGCCGTCGGCTTACAATTTCAAGCCTTGGTGTTTGTTACGATGCGTGACGGTGCCGGGAAAACGCTGCAGCAGCTAGAAGCAGCGGTCAAAGAAATCGATGAGGTGGTTGTGGCGCATCGGCTTTCTGGCGACCCTGACTATATCCTGCAGGTCATCACCGCAGATGTTGCTGCTTACGGCAAACTCTACGACACTAAATTAGCGAATTTACCGGGGGTGCAGCGGCTCTCAACCACGCTGATTATGAGCGATATCGTGCCAGCTCGGGGGCTAAACATTTAGGGAGAGTATGATGGGCGCCATGATGCAAACGGTATACACGAGTGAGTATCAAACCCCGCTCGGCAGTATGCTTTTGGCTGCAACCCAGCAGCAGCTGGTGGGTGCGTGGTTTGCGGGCCAAGCGCACTTTGGTGCCCAGCTGGCGGGGCATGATGTGCAGCCGGTCATCGCGCAAACCGCCGCAGCCGTGCAGCTGCGGCAGGCGACAGACTGGTTAGAGGCGTATTTTGGGGGCGAACGTGATTTACCCAAGCTACCGGCCTTGGCTGGTGCTGATACCGAGTTTCGGGGAGCGGTGCGGCAACAACTGTTGCGGGTGCCATATGGGCATACAATCAGTTACGGCGAACTGGCGGCGCAGGTTGCTGCTGTGCGCGGCGGGAAAACTGCGGCGCGAGCGATTGGGGGAGCAGTCGGACGAAACCCGTTTAGCGTTTTGGTGCCGTGCCATCGGGTGCTCGGCGCGGATGGGTCGCTGACCGGTTATGCTGGGGGCACAGCGCGAAAAACCTGGCTGCTGGAGTTTGAGCAGCGCCGCGGCGCCTGATCTACCTCACTATATAGGGGGTTGCATCTGGCTGCGCTGTAGCAGTGCTTGTGCCTCCGGGATGGCTGCCGCGATTTGAGAGGCGCTTGTTGGGGCGGTGCCGCAGGCAGTGGTTGCAGCTTTCTGTGCGGCGACCGCATGCGTGGCAACCGCGGCCATAATCCAATTTACGGCATCCGGATGTTTTGCCCGTGCACAGTTTGTTGCCAAAATGCCAGCCAGCACGTCACCGCTGCCGGCGGTGGCTGCCCACGAATTACCGGCGTCGACAACCGTAAGCTGGCCGACCGGAGTCGTGATGAGGGTTTTGCGTCCTTTGAGTAGCACCGTAGCTCGCAGCCGCATGGCTAGTGCAACGGTCTCTGCAGCCGGATCATGCAGAGGCTTGCCGGTAAGCCGCTCGAATTCCCCAGCATGCGGGGTTAGCACAGTTGGTGCGGTGCGCTGTTGCAGCAGCTGCTGCAATTCTTGCGAATCGGCGAGCAGGGTGAGGCCGTCAGCGTCGATAATCAGCGGTTGCGGGGTGTGGATCAGCCGCCGCAGCGTAGCCGCAGCACTCGCTGAGGTGCTCACGCCAGGCCCGAATACCCAGCAGTCGGTTTTCGTGATAGCAGTGAGATCTGGCTCTAAAACCACCTCCGGGCAGCGCGCAATAACCTCCGCCGCGCAGTCTCCGGCGTAGCGCACCATGCCCGCTCCTGTCTGCACAGCGGCATAGGTCGAGAGCACAGCCGCACCAGGATATGTGGTGCTGCCAGCTACCACCGTGGGCACCCCGCGAGTGTATTTATGGTCGGAGGAAGCGGGGGTTAAATCTGCCAGGGATACGGCATCCCACTGCTTTAATGCCGGGAGCTGCAGAGATGGGTCGGGGTTTTGCCATGCCAGGTGACACTCGATAACAGCCGGCGCGTTAGCGGGGGTAGCAGCGGTGGGTGTTGCGGAGGCAGCGGCGGCCACAGCTGCCGCATCGCTGACCATGGCGAGCAGGCTTTCACCTGCTGCTCCAGTGATATCTGCGTTAAACACCGCGCCGCACGCGTTGCTGAGCGCGTGCGCGAGTCGCAACGGGCCGAATGTCACCGTGTAGTCTGCGGTGACGTGCCGCGCCAGCGGTGTTGTCGCGGCTGGGGTAGTAACCGGTGCGGGAGCGGTGCCGCTGTCTACCGCAATTCCGGTGGGCAGATCCACCGCAACCACAGTGTCTGCTTGCTGCGCTAAACTGTGCCACAGTTCGGCATCTGCGGTGCACAGCGGCGCGCTACCCAAGCCCTGAATAGCATCTACCAAAATCAGGCGCTGCCCGGCAGGAATTTTTCGCTGCGCCAGTGCGGCAATTTCTTCCCTGGAATGCACCTCACATCCCGCGTGCAAAGCGGCGGCGTAAGCAGGTTCGTGCACAGCGCCCTTGGGATGCCACAGCAGCGCCGCGGTTTGATGCCCGGCGGTGGTAAGCAAAGCCGCAGCGTATAGCCCGTCTCCGCCGTTGCCGCCGCCGCCCGCAGCAACTACCACCTGGGCCGGGGTTGGCTGGGCCGCAATGAGTGCGCAGATAAAATCGGCGAGGTGCTGTGCAGCCTGCTGCATTAAAAAATCTGCGGGCGCCGCAGCGATAAGTTCGGCCTCAACCGCTTTAATAATTGCAGAGTGTGCAGCGAGAGTCATGCTTCTATTATTCCGCAGTTGGCAAAACATGAAAAGGGAGAAACCTTTTGGTCTCTCCCTTTTCAGCGTGCCGGTCAGCGCCGCTGCAAACTACTTGCGGCGGCGACCTGTTAGCGCCACGCCAGCAGCAGTGGTCAGCGCACCAACCGCGGCGAAGAGCGGCAGCATATCTGTGCCGGTTTTTGCGAGCTTGCGCTGTGTCTGCTGCGCAGTTGCGCCCTCCGGAGCGGCAGCGGCAGCAGTGTGAGTCGGCGCTGTCACGTGCTCTGGGGTGCGCGGCGTGGTGTCTGGGGTGGCGATAGCCACCGGCGCGTTAACCTGGAAGCTCCGCTGTGCAGTGATGCCGTTTACACTGGTAAACACAGCTTTGTGAGAGCCAGCAAAGTTTGCTGGAACCTTCCAGCTAGCGCGCACCATGCCCTCGGCATCCGCGGTGAAATCACCGACCTTAACTGGGTCGCTGTGCACGGTAAGGCTGACCTGCTCACCGGCTACGAACGGGCCGGCGGTGAAGGTCAGGGTCTCACCCTCGGTGACCTCATCTTTGCTCACCGAGACGGTGGCTGCTGGCAGTTTTTCAACCGTGATATCAACGGTTGCAGTTTTCCCACGAGCCCCGGTAAAGGTAGCTTTGTGAGTGCCCGCTTTGCCGTAGCTTGATAACCACTCGGTGCTTACCTTGCCGCTGGAGTCGGCGGTGAGAGTCGCCACCGCCGTGGTCTCGGTGTCAATTGTGACAGTCACGGTCTCGCCCGGCACAAACGGTCCGGCGCTCAGCTGGGCTTTAGATCCCTCGCGCACCGCAGCAGCAACCTGGGCAGCCGGGGTCGGCAGTGGCTTTACAGTGGCACTGTACTTTGCCACGTATTTATTGTTAGCGAGGGTAGTCAGCACAACCTGCACCTCAGCGGTGCCTGTAAAGCCAGGCTGCGGGGTGAACTTCACAACCCCGTCAGTGATGCTGAAGCTGCCTTTGTCTGCGAGCTTAATTTCGGTTGCTGCAGCTGCGTCGGTGATCTCAACGTCGACCATTGCCAGGGAGTAAGTGGCGCCTGCCGGAGTGTTGGTGAACATTTCAGCAGGGCTAATGCCGCCGGCAGCAACGCTATTAGACAGCTGTGCTTCCTGCTCCCAGCCGGTGGTAGCTGCGTTTACAGTTACAATCGGGTGCAGCGCCTCAGCATCTGCAGAGTCTTGGGCCGCATCGTGCGCCAGCAGTTCCTCAATGGTCTTCGGGTTCAGAGATGTTTCTTCGCCGTTGCGCGGCTTGTCGATGCGCGGTACAGCGGCAACGCTAGTCCAGTCGGTGAACTTGTTGTACTGCAGCCGCACGCTGTTGAGGCTGAGCCTGTTTTCAGCCCAGGTTGCCAAGGGGCTCGGGTCGATGATGAAGTTGTTGCGTAGATCAGCATTGGTAATCGCGCGTAGCTGCGCCAGAGAGGAAATATCGGTGATGCGGTTATGGCGCAGCTCCAAACGCTCAACGTACGGTGTTGTGGCACGCGAAATGCCACTGATGTCGGTGATGCGGTTGTTTTCAGCGGTGAGATGGGTTACACGCTCAGGCACTCCGGTAAGACTGGTAAGACGATTCTCGGATACATCGAGCGTGCTGAGTTCAGCTAGTGCGCGCAGCGCGGAAATATCGGTTACTTTGTTGTTAGCTATGCGCAGGCTTGTGAGTTTGGTGTTAGCGGCCAAGGTGCTGATGTCACGTAGCTGGTTGTTGCTGACGTTCAGGGTGTGCAGCTTACTTGCGCTGGCCAGGGGAGTGAGGTCACTCACAGCTTGGTAGTTGATGTTTAGAGTGTTGAGGTTGCGTGCGTGCTCTAGCCCGGTGAGGTCTTTAATCTTGTGCTCTGGGGCAAGTCGCACGCCCACACAGCTGACGCTCTGCAGTTCTTGCAGCACTTTGTTCACAATCGGGGTGTGTGCCGGCTTATTAAGTGACTCCAAGATGCAGGCACGTAGGGCAGGATCTGGCACGTTCACGTCAAAGGTGGCTTCGCTCGGGTCAGTTAGTGGCGGCGCTGCATTAGGGTCGGTGTAAAGTGAGGGGAACAGCTGCCACAGTACTGGGCTCTGTCGCTCAGGAGCGTTGAGGTCGCCCGTCTGAATCTCAAAAGTAGCCACAAATGGTGCGCCTTTTTCACCCTGATAAAAACCCAACAGGCGCTTTGAAAGCTCGGTAATGCGTGGGCTGTGAGAGTAAATTACCAGGGTGTTGCCACGCACCTCATGCTGTAAATCAGGTAATTCCAGCAGCGCTTGTTTAGTGACTGTTAGCTCTTCACCTCCCGCCAGTGTGCCGGCGGTGTAAGCGTCAACCAGCAGCTTCTTACCAGCAATATCCAGCACCGGGTTGGAGATTTTAACGTTCAAAACCCCCTGATATTTTTGCCAGTGGATCTCGCCACCAAAGCTTAGCTCACCGGTGCCCGGGGTGAAAGTCTGGTTTGCGCTAGCCTGCCACTCCAGATCGCTAGTGCCGTTCAGCACTCCGAGCCCCGCCCGATGTGTTTCGTTTTCAATGCCCACATAATCGCGGAAGCTGGTGCGGAAATTCCAGTTCGCGCTGCCTGACACTAGGGTGTATGGACGTTGCTGCTCAGCTGTCAGCTCCTGGCCAGTCGGGGTGCTCTGGGACCCGGTGGCGGTGGCATTCTGATCGCCGGAGCTGTCCTGTGTTTGGTCAGGCGCAGCATTTGTGTCACTAGTGGTGGAGACAGGAGTCGGCTGCGGTGTTACTTCCTCAGCGAAGGCGCTGCTGTGGGCGCCGAATAGCGTGCTGCAGGTCAGCGCGGTAACCGCCGCGCCGGTAAGGAGCTGCTTGGTGGTTGGCTTCATTGTTGAGTTACTTCCTTAGGAGTTTTACAGATGATGTAGTTAAGTGCGTGCAAACTACATCAGATGTTCATGTATAGGGTAAAACAAGGGGAGGCTATTTTGCAAAACGCGGCGTGCTCTACAGCAAATATTGCAATGTGGTAACAGCGCAGCGAAAATCTGTCACATAGCTGCCGTAAGGTTCTAGGATAAATGCTGTCGTCTGTTTGACGAGCAATATCAATTGCGCAACTGTGCGCACATCACGAGGGAGTGTAAGTGACTACACAAGCAATAAACACCGGCGCTGTCGCGACAGAAGCCGACGGCTTCAAGCGTGATATGGGCTTCTGGGGTAACCTGGCGCTCGGTTTCACCTATCTGTCACCGGTTGTGGCGGTTTACACCACGCTGGCAATTGGCCTGGGCATCGCTGGTCCGCCAGCGTTCTGGGTGGTTATGCTTGCAGCTGTTGGTCAGCTGCTGGTTGCCCTGGTGTTCGGCGAGGTGGTGTCGCAGTACCCAATCGCCGGCGGTATTTACCCATGGAACCGTCGCCTCTGGGGTCCGAAGTGGGGCTGGTTTAGTGGCTGGGTCTACACCTTTGCAATCTGCGCCACTATTGCCTCTGTGGCTTACGGCGCAGGCCCGTTCCTGGGGCTTGTAATCGGCGTTGACACCTCTGCGCCGCTGCCAGTTGTGGGTCTTGCAATCGGCATAATTCTGTTTGCAACCCTGGTGAACTTCGGCGGTACCAAATTGCTGTCGCAGGTGGCTTTCTGGGGCTTCGTGGCAGAAATCATCGCGACCCTCGTAATTGGTATCTGGCTGCTGGTCGGTGGCCGCAAGCACGACCTCAGCGTGCTGTTCATGGATCTGCGTCCGGCAGAGTTGATGCAGTCACAGACCTTCGTTGCTGCCTTGGCCGCCGCCGCAATCACCGGCATCTTCCTGTTCTACGGTTTCGAAGCCTGTGGTGACGTCGCCGAAGAGGTTAAGAACCCAGGTGTAGTGGTGCCACGCGCGATGCGCATGACCATCTACGTCGGCGGTATGGCGGCTGCCTTCATCTCCCTGGGTCTGATTCTGGCGGTGCCAGACTACCAGGCCGTGATGAACGGCACCGCAACCGACCCGGTCGGCGAGATCTTCGTCAGCGTTTTCGGTCCAAACGGCTTCAAGGTGCTGATGGCGATCGTGCTTATCTCTTTCATCAGCTGCGTCATCTCATTGCAGGCAGCGGCTTCACGCCTGCTGTACTCAATGGGTCGAGACAAGCAGCTGCCTGGCTCGGCATTGCTCACCAAGTTCAACCACAAGCGTCATGTGCCACCGTTTGCAATGCTCGCGGCTGCAGTCTTCCCAATCGTAGTGGTGCTAATCTCACTGCTCAGCCCAGACGCGCTGCTAGCGGTTATCTCATTCTGCTCCTTCGGCATCTACTTCGCGTTCAGCATGGTGACCGTAGCGTCACTGCGAGCGCGCCTGAAGGGCTGGAAACCTGCTGGTCCGTTCAAGCTCGGCGCTTGGGGTCTGCCGGTAACCGTGCTGGCGCTAATCTGGCAGATTTTCGGCATGTACATCGTGATTCGCCCTGCGGAGGCAGACAATTGGGTGCAGAGCTGGCTGGTGGCACTGTCAGCCGCGGCGGTGCTCGGCTTTGGCCTGATCTACATGTTCGTGGCAAAACCATACAGTAAGACCACCGCTCCGGCTGGAGACGCAGTGTAATTCTAAACAGCAGCTATGGCTGTGGGTGGCTGGCGGCGCCGGCGTGATAGCATTTTTGTGGATCGCGCCGGCGCCGTCGCTGTGTCTCGGGCACATGGTGAGCAAAGTCGGATGGCAAGGCGAGCAGACGCGCCGACAAAAGTCGATTTGACCTCGCTTTCAAAATGCTGTAATTTATATAGAGTTGCAGCGCAACATTGGCCTATGGTGTAATTGGCAACACGGCTGATTCTGGTTCAGTTGTTCTTGGTTCGAGTCCAGGTAGGCCAGCAAATAACCCCGACATGCAGTGTCGGGGTTTTGCTTTTTCTGCTTCCCGCACCATGACAAATGTCACTGTTAATTCCGGTGATTCGACACTGCCCTCAAGGCAACCCAGTGCGTGATGATTGAAGCATGAATCAAGAAAATGTTGTCACTCTTACAAACGTGACCAAGAGCTTCGGCAGCGGTGAGAACCTTGTCACCGCTCTCCGTGACGTTAGTCTGCAAATCAACAGCGGCGAAATTGTGGCGCTGCTGGGGCCCAACGGCTCCGGTAAGAGCACCGCTTTAGACGTTGCGCTCGGGCTACTGCAACCAGACAGCGGCAGTGCGGCGCTGTTTGGGCTCACCCCAAAACAGGCCATCTGCGAGGGCAAAGTGGGGGTGCTGTTCCAGTCAGGGTCCTTGTTGCCTGACCTTACCGTGCAAGAAACCCTGGAAATGGTTGCGGCGCTGCACCACGGCGGACGCAGTGTCGCCGAGGTGATGCAGCGCTCCGGTATCAGCGACATTGCGAAGCGCCGAGTCGGGAAGTGCTCCGGCGGCCAGCAGCAAAAACTGCGGTTTGCCTTGGCACTGCTGCCTGATCCACAACTGCTAATCCTTGACGAGCCAACCGTCGGGATGGATGTTACTGCCCGGCAGGCGTTCTGGGCGGCGCTAGAGCAGGAAGCCGCTATGGGGCGCACAATTATTTTTGCGACCCACTACCTGCAAGAGGCCGCCGACTTTGCGCAGCGGGTAATCGTGCTGGATGCCGGCAAGGTTATCGCCGATGACAGTGTGATTAACCTGCAAAACCGTGTCAGCCGCAAAACCGTGACGGCGCAGTGGCCAGACGCTACCGCCGCTCAGTTGCAGCAGATTCCTGCCGCCTTGAAGCTGCACTGCAGCGGCGACAGGGTGGCGATTGAAACCACCGACGCTGATGCCGTTGCACGCTATCTGCTCACCGCGACAACCGCCACGCAGCTCGAAATTGCTGTGGCCTCGCTAGAAAACATCTTCACCATGCTGACAAACGCAGAGGAAAGCCAAAATGTCTAACACCATCGCAATGCAGAAAAACTTTAGCGTCCGATACGCACTGCTTGATTTAAAACGCAACCTGCTGATCGTCAGCGCCACTTTCTTCGCGATTGCGCTGCCAGTGTGCATGTACCTGATTTTCGGCACAATGGCCGACTACAGTGAGATTGAGCTTGCCAATGGCTCCGGCAACGTCGGCGCGGCGGTGATGGTAGGGATGGCAACCTACGGTGCGCTCACCGCTGCGGTGGGACTGACCGCGAGCGCCGCAGTTGAGCTGCACACCGGCTGGGGGAGACAGCTGGCGGTGACGCCGTTGTCTCACACCGGCTACGTGCTAAACAAAATCGTGGTCACCATCATCTTCTCCGCGCTACCGGTGGTTGCGGTGCTGGCAGCGGGCGCGCTCTCCGGAGCGCGGATGCAGTGGTATCTGTGGCTCACGATTCCAGGGCTAATCTTGGTGTGCGCGGTAATGTTTTCGCTGTACGGCTTGGCGTTTGGTTTGCTGTTCCGTAGCGAAACGGCAAATAACGCCGCCGGTGGTCTGCTGGTGCTGTTCATGTTCATGGGTAACGGCTTTGCGCCGCTCAGCGGTGTGCTGCTTGAGTTGTCGGTGTTTACACCGGCGTGGGGTGTGCTGCAACTGACCAAGTGGCCGCTAATGGAGGGAACGACTTTCGACATCGGCTCCGATGCACTCGTGCAGTATGAAATGTGGCAGGTGGCAGCTAATATTGGGGTGTGGACTTTGATCTTCGCGGTGCTGTGCTTCGTGGGGGCGCGCCGCCATACCGGTCGAAAATAAAATGGGGTTGGAGATAGCCGTGCAGCAGCCAATGCGGAGAGTGGTTGAGCGTATTTATATGCTCTTCTGGTTAGTCTTCCTGCTCTCGCCGCTACTGTGCATCTGGCTGGTTCCAATCGTGCATAGCCTGCCGCTGCAGCTTTTGGCGACAGTCACCACCGTTGCTTTCGGGGTTTGCTACGCAATCTATTTGCTGCGCAACTTTGACGACGGCGTCCGACCCGCCCGCGTTCGCGAGCTGCTGCGTCAGGTTGTGATTTTGACGCTGCTTGCGGGCTGCACAGCTCCGGTGCTCGGAGGCTACACCATCAGTTTCACGCCGTATCTGCTGGCGCTGCTGGTTTATGCGCGGCCGGTGCGCGAGGCGTTGCTGTGGTTTGCAGCTATCTTGGGTTTTTCCTTGGTGCTCTATCTAGCAACGCAGATTAACATTTGGGGATTTTTGGGTCCGACAATCTCCAACGTTTTTATTCTGCTGGGGCGAGTGCAAATGCATATGGAGGAGCGCGCGGCTGCAGATCATGAGAAAGCAGTGGTGGCGCGGGAGCGCGAGCTTATTGCCCGTAACATTCACGATATCCTGGGTCACAGTCTTACGGTGCTAGCACTCAAAACTCAGGTTGCGCAGCAATATTTGGCGGTGGATCAGTCTCGCACAGCGACCGAGCTAGACGGTATTTCGCGGCTCACGCAGCAGGCCCTGAGTCAGGTGCGCAGCGCCGCTTATCAGCTTGGCAACCTGGATTTGGAGTCGCAGGTAGCAGCGGCAGCAGCGGCCCTAGAAGATGCGGAGATTACGGTGCACCGTTCCGGCTCTTGGGGCAATTGGCAGCCTGAGCAGCGAGCTTTCGTGGCCTGGCTGGTGCGTGAAGCTGTGACGAATGTGCTGCGTCATTCTGCTGCGACTTCCTGCTGGCTATCCTTCGGTGAACGACAAGCCCAGGTGCGTGACAACGGCAACGGGTTTAACGTGGCCGTGCAGGGCTTCGGGTTAAGCGGTCTGCAAGCTCGGGCACTGGAGTCGGGTTATGATTTGAGCGTTTCCAGTGGTAGCGATGGAACCGCAGTGACGGTGCAGTGGTGAGGAAACGGTGATGATAAAGGTTCTGCTTGCCGACGATCAAACCCTGGTGCGTGATGCGCTGCGGGCCCTGCTGGAGCTGCAGCCGGGTATCCAGGTGGTTGCTGAGGCTGCCACCGGCACTGCGGCTTTGGAGCTGTGTTTAAATACCGCAGCTGATGTGGCGCTCTTAGATATTGAGATGCCTCAGATGTCCGGTATTGACGTGGTGCAGCGGCTGCGTGAGGCCGGGAACAATTTACCGGCTTTGATGGTTACCACTTTTGGTCGGCCTGGATATGTCGAGCGCGCATTAGCTGCGGGAGCAAACGGCTTTGTGGTTAAAGACGCTCCTGCGGCAGAACTTGTGGCCGCCATCGAGGCAGTTTTGCAGGGCAAAACGGTGGTGGATCCGCAATTAGCAGTAAGCGCCCTGGCGGTGCGTTCGCCGTTAACTCCGCGCGAACTGGAAGTGTTGCGAGCGGCGGCTGATGGCGCTGCGGTGCGTGCTGTGGCGCAGCGCTTACACCTTTCTGTCGGCACGGTACGCAATCACCTCTCAGCGATTAATCACAAGCTGGGAGTTGAGAGCCGGGCTGCTGCTGTCTATGAGGCGCAGCAGGCGGGGTGGCTCTAGATGCTCTGGCTTGGCAGGGCTATCATCGCGGCGGTTTAGCTGCGCTTGAGGCGCCGGCTGCTGTTTTTCATAAGACGACTGTTCGGAGCCGCGAGGTGAGAATGTTTTTCAAGAACGGCAGAATGGTCCGAAAAGTGTTTAGATTGAATTGAATACACATTTAGGAGGTTGCTATGTGTCAGAAAGTTATGTGCGCTGCGTGCCAAAAGCCAACCTGGCAGGGGTGCGGTCAGCATATCGAAGAAGCTCTAGCGGGTGTTGCTGAGCAAGATCGCTGCCACTGCCCGCGCTAGGCGCAGCACGCTGGTTACCCTTGTAGATGCGTGTGACACGCCGATGGTGCTTAGATTTGTGCAGATTGTATCTGGTCTGTATAGTTAATTGAGTTGCAGGTGATAAAAACCAGCAGCGGCCCCATCGTATAGCGGCCTAGTACGCCGCCCTCTCACGGCGGTAACGCGGGTTCGAATCCCGCTGGGGTCACAAACAGCAAAAGTCCCAAGACAAATTGTCTTGGGACTTTTGCTTTCTTTTGAACGTGTTAATGGTTAATGCACCTGAAGATTGGCTAGTTGGTTCTGTGATTGGGTGATGTTATAAAATTATTGGGTTAACTTCGTCCGTTAAGTTATCAATTTTGTTCGCAAGGTAATTAAGCTAAAGAAAGATCAGTATGAAGAGAACTATTGCTCTGTTCTCAGCAGCTACCTTACTTGTTGCCGGACTCACTTCATTTGCTGGCGTTAGCGCTGCACATGCAGCCGACAGCACCATTTACGTGAAGCAATCCGCTAACGGTGACGGCACCACTGCTGATAACGCCCTGAACAGCCTAGATGCAGCTCTTGCAAAAGCTAGCGATGGTGACACGATTGAGATTGTCGGCACCTATGTGCGTGAAGGAGGTAGCAACCTCAATATTGATAAAGCGGTTACCATTCAGGGCGGCAATTTGATTTTGCGTTATGGATGCCGATCATAAAGTTTTTTTGACTGAGGATGCGACATTCAAAAATATCACCTTGGAGTCGCGGCCAGAGTCAAATTCTGATTTTAGAATTTTTGCTAACGGTTATCGCTTAACCTTTGACGGTGTTACAACAGTTCAAAAGACGTCTTCGAACGCCCCGACTATTTACACCGGCAAAGTTAAAGAGAATCTTGGTGACGGGATCGAATCCCGGGTAGAGTTTAAAAATTCTCCTGCAAAAACTATCTTGAACGGCATTAAAGCAGGGGATGAAAGCTTAGAATCCGTTTCGCAGACACCGGCAGAGATTGTGCTTGACGCGAATGTCGGCATTGCTCAGGGTAAAGAGATAAATCTAGGCAAAAATGCTGCGAATGTGCATCTCAAATCTACAACGGCAAACTTTAAGCGCTTAGTCGCGACAGACGCACCAAATGCAACAGTGACTTTAACTTTGCCAGGTCAAGAAATTGAGGCTGACTTTATTGACTTGGCTTCACTCTTTGTGACCCACGGCAAAGTTACTCTTGGTGAAGATTCCAACCTCACCGGTGGCGTGGGAGTGCTTGTTGGCGCTGTACTTGATGTGCGCAAAGTAATGGAACGAGACGGTGGCGAGTTCCGTATTAAAGGGAACACTGGCGGCGAAGGGCAAATCCATATTAATGGTGGTGTCAGCGCAATCTATTTCGAGGGTGATGCAAACGCCATGAATGTCGTGATTCAGAATCACGATGCAGCTAACCAGCCGCTTAACGAGCATACATACGTCTATTATGACAGCGGTAAGGTAGTTTTGAGCGCGGCTCATCAGCTGCCTAACTGCAAATATAACTTTGAGAGTGGCGTTGCCACAGTAGCATGCACAGAGGTTAAAAAAGCTGTAAGTCTCAGTGTTACTGCAGTGAACACAACCGATCCATTATTTGTGATTGAAACAACACAAAAAGACGGTGAAGTTTCCGCTGCTGCATATTTTGAAAACCTCTTACCCGAACTGCAAAAACACCCGCGATTGGTGCTATTAACAGAATCCGATGGAGCTGCCCCGGTAATTGAAAACGACAAGGCAATTACCATCGAATGGCAAGCGCGCGAGGCTGGGGCATTCAAAATTAAAGATACTGACGGAACTTTGAGCGCTGCTATGCCATACACAGTAACTACTGATGCTGTGGCGCAGCAAGTTTCATACTCGTTACCTGCACCACCATCAGGAAAACGCTATAAAGTTGGTATGCCGGGAGAAAAAATATTTTGACGGGGGACGCACGTTTCGTTGATTTGGTGTTTGAACTTGAGCTAATTTCAGATCCGCAACAACCTGGCGGTAATCCGGCCGATAACGGTAACGCTAATGGTAACGGCAACGACTCTCTGCCTGGTGAGGCAAGCGGGCTCGGTGTTAAACCAGGTGATACTACTCAGCCTGAAACTCAAAACCAGCATGCAACAGAAATTAAACCGCAGGGAATGGTGCAAGGTGAGGCAGCGGATAAAAGAGCGCGCCTCGCAGATACCGGGGCTAGTGGAAGCAACCTGCAGTTGCCAATTGCTGCATTAGTACTGGGCGCATTACTACTCACTGCGCGTCAACGTTATCGCTAGAAAATTTCGGCAGAAAACATAATTAAATAACCAAGTGCGGGGCATAGCATCATAACTGTGCCCCGCATTCATTTTGGGGCATTTGTACACCTCAAAGCACGCGGAACAAGGCTGAAAACAAATTTATATTCGAAACGTAGACTAATTTTTAGCTATTTAAGATATCAAAGCTAGTGAGGATGCAAATTACTTGACAGATATTTAGCAGTAGACATACAATTTCCCTACCAGGCATAGCCCTTGGTTAATAAAGGAGTTAATCATGAAAAATCTGCGAAAAAAAAGCGCTACAGTTCTGCTAGCAGCCGGGATAATATTTGCCGGTACCGGAACCGCGGGTGCAGCAATATCTGCTGGTGGAGGTAGCTGGGACTATGGTGTTGACTATTGGAGCATGAAAACTTGGTCTAATTACTACCATGCTACAAAGGTGCATAGTAGTACGGCTTGTAATGCTAATCGATGTGTTAGTAGCGGTCCGACTCCTAAAGATAGATGGTCTTATGCAAGTCTCCGTGCTACCTGGGGTGGTAACACTTCATATTGGAATAATTAGTTTTGTTTTGGCTTGCCTCGTCCGAAAACGAGGCAAGCCAAAACAGTGATAAAACAAAAATTATGTTCTATAAACCATCATGTCTCGCCTCACTACAGCACGAATAATCGCGTGGATTGCTTCTGCTGTTCTAGCTCTAATATCATTGGCTGCAGCATTTGTCTATCTGCAAGAATCAGATGGGTATGCGCCTGAGTTTGTAACCCATGGATTTCAGATTAAAGAATTAACTGAGTTAGGGCAACCTAGCGATGTAATTTCAGATATTAACGCTGCAGCCGCTCATGGTGAAGCTAACATTTATAAGCCTGATATTTATTTTGCTGCCGAAACAGTTAACTTTGATTACTATCTTTTTGCTGCAGACTCTAGTGGCGTTTACGGCAGTGTTGTGACAGGAACCTTCCCCGCATTCGGCAAAAAATATCCGCAACGCCTTTTGCCCGCCGCTGATATTCGTAAAGAATCAATACTGTTAGGCACATATTACGTTGACGGCGACCTATTGGAAACTAAAAAGATACTTGATTACCTCAGCGAAAGAGGAATCACGGCGACTCTGATAGTGCAACCGCAGTCTTGGCTGCAATATTGGATTAGTGTAGTAAATACTACTTGGGGAGGTGCATTATTTATTGCAACCATCAGCTTATTTGTGGCGCTGCTTAATTTATGTTCGTGCCGCTTGACTATACCAGCTTTGCGACGAGCGGTTGGTGTGAGCAAAACAAAAATTACTATTTATGAGCTTGGAGAGATAGTAGCGCCTTTATGCTTAGCAGTGGTTATGCCAGGATTATTATTGACTCTTTATGCGGTAATTTTTGCTGACGGATATCGTGTACGGACTATCGCAGTTATAACTCTTAGTCAGTTGATAATTACTTTGATTCTCGCAACGGTGTTTGCTTTTGTCGTTTTTGTTACGGTTGGAGCAGTAGCATCAGGTAGACTGCTTAAAGGCTGGCAGCCGTTAAAAGCTATCGCTGTAAGTTCTGCTTTGACAATAATTATATCGAGCTTTTTTGTTGGGAGCGCAGCTAACGAAGTCTCAGCTGCATACATGAGACTTGTGCAATCCGACAAAGTAAATGAATCGCTGCAATCAGCGCCTGGCTTAGTTCGGCCGGCTTTTAGTTACAGTATTCTGGCCGCAGATAATAGTCTGATAAACGCTGGGATGCGTGAAATTTTTCGACAGTTAGAGTCTGAAGGATCAGCGCTAGTGATACAGAGCGATTTCGCCGTGGAAAACGATAATCAGGAACCTGAATCAAAGCTAGCGGTGGTCAATGCGAATTTTTGCCGGCTATTCACGAATTTGCCTGAAACACTTATCAGTGAATTGGAGGAATCAGCGTTACAGCAAGACGTTGCTGTCGCGGTCTTTCCCCAGGAATTATCAGGGGCAGATAAGGACAACGTAATAAAGCAGATTAACGAATGGCTGGAATTCCAGCAAAGCATTAAAAATCCGGATGTGCAGCATGAAGCTGTTAAGTTGATAATTCAAACTTATGAAGCGGACGCGATTCCAACGATGGTATTTGACGAAACCTTTCCGACGCTATTAGAAAGTCCCGTTCTGTTAGCAATAAGTGCTAACAATCTGTTTCTAAGTGATGAGTTCTACGCAAATAACGGGATTTATACAGACGTAACGCAGCTCGAACAAGCATTAGAAAATCAGGATATACGCTATGCAATTGCCGCGTTTGATGATATTGCGGCAGAGTCTAGTCTTTATCTGATGAATCAGAAATCGCAAATGGTGATAGCCGCTAGCGGTATGCTGGCAAGTTTAGTGATGTTGGTGCTAGGAAGCATTATTCTTACTGGCGCATATTTTTCTAGCACGGTGCAAGCTGTTTTCCTAAAAACGATAACCGGCAACAGTTTTTGGGTTATTCACCGCACATTCATCCTAGCTACGGCTACTTTCGTTACGGCTCCGCTGCTGTGGAGCACAGTGTTTTTAAGGCTACCACATTTAATAGCACTTAGCGGAATTACGGTTATGACTACAGTTGTTATAAGCAGCACTTACGTAACTTTGAAAATTTTTTCACGTACTTTAAACAGCGCGGCATTGGAGATGTCATGATTAAAGTTTATGAGAACCTTGGCATTAAATGCGCAGGAGTTGTTTTCTCTTATGACGAAACTCCGCTCATCAACGAGTTGTCTTTCGCTGTTGAACCAGGTTCGTTCACCGCGCTATGGGGTGAAAGTGGCGTGGGAAAAAGCACATTGTTGCAGTGCATCGGGTCTTTACTTACACCGACAGCTGGCGAAATTTTTGTCTGTGGCGAAAACGTGCTGCAACTGAAGGGTAAAAGAAAACGAGCTTTTCTACGTGACACGGTGGGATTCGTGTTTCAAAATTCCGGAATCGTTGCATCTTGGACCGTGCAGAAAAACCTTGAAGTCGGAGGTTTTTCGATAAGACAAGAACCAGTGCGTTTACAAAAAGCCCTAGACGATTTTGGTATTGATAGACAAATGCTCAAATGTGCCGCACATAGGTTGAGTGGTGGGCAGCAACAGCGCGTAGCTTTGGCTAGAGTTGCTCTGCAGCAACCGAAAGTGTTGCTGCTTGACGAGCCAACTTCAGCACTCGACGATCTCAATACAGCTCGTGTCATAGCATTCATTCAAGAATTTTGTGATGCCGGTGGAACCGTGCTTTCTGCCACGCATGATGCTCGACTGCTAGCTGCCTCAGATTATCAAATCACTATTTGATTTATTTGTTAAGATTAAGGCCGTATGCAGCAAAAATTTACGATACGTATGGCTACGCCGGCAGACGCCGCTGCCGCAATCGATTTTAAAGAGCAGTGTTGGCGCTGGGCGTACGCTGATATTTTCCCGCCAGAGGTGTTTGAAACAGTTTACGGGGCTGAGTCTAAGTCGGGAATTGTGTCGTACTGGGAGCAGTTAATTACTGGCGGTGCGAAGGCTTGGCTTGCGGAGCTTGCAATCGAGAGCGCAGGTGCTACGATAGCTGCTGCAGAGACACCACAAGACGTCGAAATCATTGGAATCGCGATGGCGAATCCGAGCCGTGACGCTGACTCTCCGACAGAGATCGAACTCAGTGTGCTCTACGTCTCGCCGCAGCATCAAAATTCTGGAGTGGGTACGGCGCTGCTGCAGCGTGCCCTGGGGGATAGCCCTGCGATGCTGTGGATGCTCCAAGGCAATCAGCGAGGTCAGCGCTTCTATGAAGCAAAGGGTTTTCGATTCGACGGCGGGGCCCGGAAAATTTTTAGCTCCCACGGCGACTTCACCGAGTTAAGAATCTTGCGTCAGTAACCGGTTGTATCACGGCACCGCACAGTTGAGAGTTTTTGCAGTAAACATTTCGGCGGCTGATTGTAGACTTGTTTTAGCATCAGCAGCGAGGGGAAAAGATGACAGAGACGAAGTCACAGCCAGTCGAAAAAGGCGGGTTCTTAAAGTTTATTCGCGACCTTTTGGTGATTGTGATCGGCGCTCTCGTGCTGTCAGTGCTGCTAAAAACTTTTCTGATTAGGTCTTTCTACATTCCCTCAAGCTCCATGGAGCAAACCCTGTTGATTGATGACCGGGTTATGGTGAATCAGCTGGTGCCAGACGTAGTACCGGTGCAGCGTGGTGACGTCGTGGTTTTTAAAGACCCCGGCGGGTGGCTTTTGGGACATCCAAAACCAGATTTGACACCGCTGCAAAAAGCGTTAGAGTTCATCGGTCTGCAGCCTGAAACTTCAGGCGAATACCTCATCAAGCGGGTCATCGCAGTGGGAGGTGACCGTGTTGCTTGCTGCACTGCGGAGGGCAAAATCACGGTTAATGGCGTTGCTATCGACGAGACATACATTCAAAAACCGGCCGGCCAAACAGCAGCCAGCGCAGTGCCTTTCGATGTCGTAGTGCCAGAAAACTCCTACTGGGTGCTTGGCGATAACCGCTATGCTTCGCAGGATTCTCGCTTCCAAACGGAAACCCCGAGTAAAGGTTTTGTGCCGCAAGAAAACATTGTCGGTCGCGCGTTCCTCCTGCACTGGCCGCTGCAGCGATTTGGCATCATCGGCAATCACCCTGCCGTCTTTGACCACCTCGATAACACCGGCCAATAATAATGGCTGGCCTAAACAACTGCACCAAAGACCCGACGCTGGAGTTTGAGCTGGAGCTGCTGCTGCGCTATCGGCAGGTGATCGCCCTGGATGAAGCCGGGCGCGGTGCCCTCGCCGGGCCAGTAGCCGTGGGAGCACAGCTGTTCACTGCCGCGACCGGGGAGCCACCAGCCGGCATCCGTGACTCTAAACTGCTCAGCGAAAAGAAACGCGAAGCGCTCTACGACGAAGTGCTTGCCTGGGAGACCGGCACAGTCTGCTTCGCTGCCGCACAAACAATCGACGACGCCGGGCTCACCCGCGCCCTCGGGCACGCAGCCGCGCAGGCAATCACTGCGGTGCTCGATCCAGCAACCCTGAACGTGCAACAAACCGTGATTCTGCTTGACGGCAAACACAACTGGGTAACCGCGGCGCTGCCACAGCAGCTACGTGAAATTCCGGTCATCACTAAGGTCGGGGCGGATCGCGCCTGCCTCGCGGTTGCCGCCGCTAGTATCAGGGCAAAAGTGGCGCGTGACCGGCTGCTTCGGCAACTGCACGAAGAATACCCTGGCTATGGCTGGGACACCAATAAAGGCTATGGATCAGCCGCCCACACCCAGGCAATCAGAGAGCTCGGGGCAACCCCGCAGCACCGGCTGACCTGGCTGAAGGTGCCCGCTGATCCACTATTTTAGAATCGCAAGCAACAAAGGAGCACAGATGACACAGCGAGCAGACGGCCGGGCAGCGAATGAACTGCGGCCGATAACTATCGAGCGTGGCTGGAGCGAGCAGGCGGAAGGATCTTGCCTGATCAGCTTCGGCAAAACCAGGGTTTTGTGCACTGCATCATTCACCGCCGGAGTACCCAGGTGGCTAACCGGGCAGGGCAAAGGCTGGGTTACTGCAGAGTACGCGATGCTGCCGCGCTCCACCGGGGAACGGATGCAACGCGAAGCAGTGAAAGGCAAAATCGGGGGGCGCACCCACGAGATTTCCAGGCTTATCGGTCGCAGTCTGCGGGCAGTTGTTGACACCAAAGCGCTGGGTGAGAATACCATCGTGATTGACTGCGATGTGCTGCAAGCAGACGGCGGAACCCGCACCGCGGCAATCACCGGCGCATATGTTGCGTTAGCTGATGCGATTGCCTGGGCCAAGCAGGAGCGTCTGGTGCCCCAGAAAGCCGAGGTTTTAACTGACGCGGTGGCCGCGATTTCAGTGGGGGTTGTGAAGGGAACCCCGGTTGTGGATCTGCCATACGTTGAGGATTCCACCGCTGACACCGATATGAACGTGGTGATGGCTGGAAATGGCAACTTTATTGAGGTGCAGGGGACCGCTGAGGGTGCCCCGTTTTCGATGGCAGAACTGCAAACCATGCTGCAGCTTGCGGGCGATGCCGCTCAGCAGCTCTTTGAGAAACAGCGCGAGGCGCTATCCACGACACTGTAACCGTGTGCTGCATGGTGGTTTTGGCTGGGATGGCGGTCACGGTGTAACCGGGCTGCCGGCTAGGCCGTGGTGACATCTGCCGTGACTGGGCCGGCAGCTACTGGCTGCTCGCCCGTGCCTCAGCTTTGAAAGCTGCCGACCGCTCCTCGTAGTCTTTAAACTCGTTAAAGCTCGGGGCGCCAGGGGAGAGCAAGATTGTATCTCCGGCGGCGGTGAGGCTGCGTGCAGCGGTAACCGCAGCGGCAAAACTATCAGCTACCTGTAGCCGCGGAAAATCAGTGCCGACCAGCTCGGCAAAACGCTGTCCTGCCGGGCCCATCGCAATCACCGTCAGATCAGCGCTAGCAGTATCGCGTGTCTCCCGTAGATAATCACGCAGCACCCCAAAATCGAGGTTCCGCTCAGCACCGCCAAACAGCAGCGCCGTTTTGCCGGATCCACCACAGCTTTGTAATGCCGCAATTACTGCCTCCGGAGCTGTTGCCAGACCGTCGTCTATCCAGCGGCGGCCATCGCTGGTGGGCACTCGCTCCAAGCGGGTTGCCAAAGGTTTGAAGCTGGTAAGTGCTGTCAGCAGTGCTGCGCGCGGTACCTGTTGCAGCAGCGGGTGCAGTGCGCACACCGTCAAAGCCAGAGTGGCGTTGTGGAAATTGTGTAAGCCCAGGAACTGCAGCTCGGCTGCAGCAAGCGACCCGACCCCATCCCAGCTGATGCCGGCAGCGCTGGCGTGCAGTCCCAGCTCGCTGGGCAGGGTTACCACAGTGTTTGCAGCTGCTGCGCCGAGCGCGTCACGCAGAGTGTCGCGTAGCTCAGCCGTGGCGGTTACCAGATGGGCACAACCGTGCGCAAACAGGTTGGTTTTATCGCTGACATAGGTGGCAAAATCGCCGTGCCACGGTAAATGCTCCGGATACAGCGAAGTGAAGACGCCGAACCGCGGGGAAGCGGTCACCTCCGCCGCCTGGTAGCTGGAAACCTCAGCAACAACCACAGCGGCAGCTGCGCCCAACTGAGTGGTTAAGGGCACCCCGAGGTTGCCGCCAATCACCGCGTGCACGCCAACAGTGTTAAAAATATGGTTCACCATGCTGGAGGTGGTGCTTTTGCCCTTGGTGCCGGTCACCGCTACCGTACGATCACCGTAGTCGCTCAACCACAGATCCATCAGCGAGGTGAAAACCACGCCGCTTTGCCGCAATGCTTGATATTCCGGCGCCGTGTGCGGGATGCCCGGAGACTTCACAATCACCTCAGCGCGTTGCAGGGCAGCCATTGCGGCGGCGTGATCCGCACCCCCTGTGATAACGGTGTCGGCGACGATGCCAAGCTGTCGCAGCATTTCTTGGGCGGCGAGACCCTCACGCCCCGCACCCCAAATAACCACGTCTTTGCCGATAAGATCTCTAGATTTCACGCACAGTCTCCAAGAGGTTAGCCGGGATAAAATTCCGCTCCTGCTGCGGTGCAAACACCTCGGCCACCTCAGCCTCGGTAGCGTACAGGGCCGCAACCGCCGGATGCTGCAACAGTGCAGTCTGCTGCCAGGCAGGGTTCGCTGCAGCGAGTGTTAAAGCGACCCGGCATTCCAGCGGTTCGCCGACGCACTCGAACGGCTTTTGCCGCGCGGCTTCGCCCATCAGGTCAAGGAAGCCACCGACTTGCTGCGCCTCATCAAAAAGGTTGCGGCCGCCAAAAATTGCGGTGAGCTCTTCCGGTGGCAGAAACGGAGCAAGCATTAAGAAAATAAACTGGCATTTCGGGCACTCGCCGCACCAGGAAGTGTCGGCCCCGGCAGCCATTGTGAAGGCACGGTTGCAGCTGGTAAAAACCCGATGGAACGGCCGCTGCTTAGCAAAGTTGCGGGCGATGCGAATCTCGTTTAGGGGGCGCAGCAGGGAGCAGTACTGCGGTGCGCCTGATGGCAAGCTCTCGCGCAAAAGCGCCTCAAATGCGCTGCTCTTTGACCACTGGTGGTTGATATCGTAGCCGTGCCACGACACGTTGCCGTAGGAGGCGCCTGCTTCGTTGCTGAAAATAACTGCGTCAAGGCCGTGCGCCCACGCTGTGAGCACCGCGATGAGGGAGTTAATTGCGGTCACTGGCACGTGGCCGTTCGGGTACCCCTGCTTGTTGAGTTCAAAAAGGTGTGGATCAAGCTGGCGTGACGCGGTCATGAGTGGCACCTGAGCGGTGTCCGCCGTGTCAAGCATCGGGCGCTTCGGGTTGATTGCGAAACCGTGGACTGTAACACCCGCGCGCTGCAACGCTAGAAGCGACACAATAGAGTCTTTGCCGCCGCCGATGGCGCACAGTGCCGTGCTGATTGCTGGCGGGGTGGCCTGCGTTGCTGCAAAGTTTCCCGCATCGGGGCTTTCTGCCTCCGCAACCTCGGCGCTGGCGGCGCCCTCGGCTGTGGTTGCTGCATCCGCGCGGCCGGTAGGCAGCGCTAAAATCTGCGGGTTTAGCGCCTCGGGAATGTTATTCACAAAGGCAAACTCGCCCAAGCCGCCACGCAAAATCGCCCGCAAAAAGCGGTGTTCTTGCACGTTTAAGCCAGCGGCAACACTGATTGGAGCCGGGGCAAAAGCCTTGTAGTAGCTCAGCCCCGCAGCCAGTGACAGTAGGCGCAGGGTGGCCGCAAGCTGCTGGGCCGGGATGCGATCAAGGTCGCGGCTGAATGTAATGCGCTCGGTGAATTCGTGGGTGCTGCCATCTGCGGCAAGCGCCCGGTAGGGCAGTAACACCTGCTTGTCAGCGTAATGCGGAGGGAGGAACGTAAATTCAGCCTGCATGCTTCAAGCCTATTACAGCGATTTGCGCTTTTAATTGATTTACACTGATAGTGTCATGCTGCGCAGCTGCGTGCGCGGCGAAATATAGCTATTACGGGGTGAAAGAAAAATGTCACAGATTGTGCTGGCCAGTCGGAACGCGCATAAACTAGCGGAGCTTGAGCGGGTTTTGGGCCCGGCGCTGCCCGGTTATCAGTTCGTTGCTGATGACGGCCCGGAGCCGGTTGAAAACGGCACTTCGTTTGCGCAGAATGCGCTGCTGAAAGCCCGCGCGGCGGCGCAGCGCACCGGGCAGGTTGTGCTGGCAGACGATAGCGGCATTGCGGTTGATATCTTAGGTGGATCACCGGGCATTTTTTCCGCGCGGTGGGCGGGGCCGCAGCGCAGTGACAACGACAACCTCGAACTGCTGCTGTGGCAGTTGCAGGATGTACCTGACACGGCGCGCGGTGCTGCTTTCGTGTGCGCCGCGGCTGCGGTATTGCCGGAGCCAAACGGAGAATTTACCGAGCTTACGGTGGTAGCTGAATGGCCAGGGGAGATTCTCCGGGAGCGTAGTGGAGAACACGGGTTCGGATATGATCCAATTTTCCGCCCCGCAGGCTTTCAGGTGTCGGCGGCGCAGCTGGAGCCGGCGGTAAAAGACAGCATCAGCCATCGCTTCCGGGCATTTAGTGAGCTAGCGCCGAAACTCGCTGCGCTGCTTCCCAGCGCGTGACGGTATGCTCTTAAATATGGCTGAAGAAACTGTTTTCGGGAAAATTGTGAAGGGTGAGATTCAGGTCGAATTTCTCGCCGAAACTGAGCGGGTTGTGGCTTTCGCAGATATGCATCCGCAGGCGCAGGTGCATATCCTGGTGATCCCCAAAACCACAGCCTATGCTAACGTCACTGAGCTAGCTGCGGGCGATCCGCAGTTGTTGGCGGAGATGGTTGCGGTTGCGAAGCAGCTTGCTGCTGAACACGCAGATGGTGACTATCGCTTAATTTTTAACAACGGCGCTGCTGCTGGGCAGACTGTATTCCATGTGCACGCGCATGTTTTAGCTGGCGACCTCGCGGAGCGGAGGATGGTTGGATAACGTAAAACACAGCACCGATGGTGAAGTGTCGGCGCACCAGATCCGGCGATCGCTGCTGCTCACCGGAGTGCACCTGCCGAGTTTTGTGGGGGTAAACGAGCAGCTGCTCGAAGACCTCGCCACAGCGCACCCGGAGGTGCATTTTCATCTGCGCGATCACCTGCTAACCCTGAGCGGGGAAGCGGCAGCAGTTGATTTTGCCGAAAAAGTGGTGTTGGAGATGCTGGAGGTAGCGCGCCTTAAAGGCAACCCTAGTAAAAGAGATTTGGCACAGCTTTCTAAGTTTGGCACAGAGGTGACCGGCAAAGGTAAAGAGCTTGCAGCCCCGATTGTGGAGGTGCGCGGCAGAGCGATCCGCCCCCAGACTCCTGGGCAGCGCGAATACGTCGCCGCGATGCAGGAAAACCCCGTGGTGTTTTGCACCGGTCCTGCCGGCAGCGGCAAAACCTTTTTGGCGATTGCTCTCGCAGTGCAGGCGCTGAAGCGGCGCGAGGTTGCGAAAATCGTGCTAACCCGGCCAGCTGTTGAAGCCGGTGAGCGGCTCGGCTATCTGCCGGGCTCCCTGGAGGAAAAAATCGACCCGTATCTGCGACCACTGTTTGATGCGCTTAGCAGTATGCTCGACGCGGAAACAGTGCCGAAGCTGCTCGAATCTGGCACCGTCGAGGTGGCGCCGCTAGCGTACATGCGTGGTCGCACCCTCAACGAAGCGTTTGTGATTCTCGACGAGGCGCAAAACACCACCCCGGAACAAATGAAAATGTTTCTGACCCGCCTCGGTTACGATTCGCGCATGGTTATCACCGGCGATGTCACTCAGGTGGATCTCGCCGGCGGGCGCAGTGGCTTAAAGGACGCGCTGGGGATTCTCACAGACGTGCCAGGCATTGGCTTTGCTGAGCTAACCAGCGATGATATTGTGCGTAATGATCTGGTCAGCCGTATTGTTGACGCCTATGCGGAGGCGCAAAACTAATGACCATAGCTGTTGCCGAAGTGCCAGAAAACTACCGCGGTGAGCTGCAAGCAGAAGCGCTTTGCGCGCTCACCGCGTTCGTGCTGCGTCAATTGTACGTTGACCCGCTGAGTGAGGTCGCTATCACTTTCGTTGATGAGGCCGAGATGGAGCAGCTGCACCTGGATTGGATGCAGCTGCCGGGCGCCACCGATGTGATGAGCTTCCCGATGGATGAGCTGCGTCCCGGCACTGCTGAGCATCTTGCAGGCCCGGGCATGCTCGGCGATGTGGTGGTGTGTCTGCCGGTTGCCGCCGCGCAGGCAGAAGCCGCGGGGCACCCGCTGCAGGCAGAGGTGCAGCTGCTGGTGACGCACAGCCTGCTGCACCTGCTCGGCTATGACCACGACAACCCGCTTGCCGAAGCTGAAATGTTTGGGCTGCAACGACAGCTGCTGGCTGATTATGCAGCGGAGGGAATGTGATGTCTGCCGGGCTGGCTGTGATGTTTGTTTTGGCCGCGGCGCTGTTGCTGGTGCTCGGCGGCTGTTTTGCGGCGGCAGAAGCCGCCCTCAGCCTGCGTAGCCGCGCTGACCTTTACCGCTTAGCGGAGGGCAACAGCCGACAGGACCGCGCGATTAGGGCAATTGCTGACGAAGAGGCACTGCACCTGGCCGCGGCAAGTTTTTCTCGCGTTATCGCCGAAAGCCTGGCGGCAACCCTAATCACTGCGGTGCTGCTGCAAACCATCGCGAATCTCTGGTTGGCGCTGCTGTGTTCGGCGCTGCTGCTGATTATCTCAACCTTTTTGCTCGTCGGTGCCAGCCCACGTAAGCTCGGTATCGCGCACCCTACCGCAACAATCAAAATGCTGGCGGGTCTGCTCAGTTTTAACCGCGTGGTGCTTGGCCCCGCCGCGGGCGCGCTGCAGCGCTTTAGCAGCTCGGTTGCTTTGCGCAGCGCCACCAGGCACGATGACGAAGAAGCTGAAAATCCGCTTTTGAGTATTGTGGATCGCGCCGCCGAAGCCGAGGTGTTAGAAGAGATCGACCGCGAGTATATTCACTCCATTCTGAAACTTGGCGACACCAGGGTGCACGAAACCATGGTGCCGCGGCCGGATATGCACACCGTGCCGGCGCAGGCTACGATGCGCGAAGCCCTGGAGGCGCTGCTGGCAAGCCGCCACTCCCGGATGCCCGTAATCGCGGCGGAAGCTGATGACGTGCTCGGGGTGATCCACCTGCGTGATGCTGCTGGTTTTGTGCTGCGCTACCCGGAAGAAGCCGACACCGCGAGCGTCACGCGAATGATGAAGCAGGCGCTTTTTGTGCCGGACTTGATGACCGCTAATGATCTGCTGACCCAGATGCAGGCGGAGAATAACCACCTCGCCCTGGCGGTTGACGAGTATGGCGGAATATCCGGCCTGGTGACGCTTGAGGATCTGCTGGAGGAGCTCATCGGTGACATTTACGATGAGCATGATCGGGAGGATCAGGAAGCCGCCGCCCAGGCTGACGGCAGTTTTGAGGTCAGTCCGCGGCTGGCGGTTGCGGAGCTTGGCGAACTGTTTGAGATTGAGCTTGAAGATTCTGATGCCAACACCGTTGGCGGGCTGTTCGTGAAAGAGCTAGGTCGTCTCGCGGACACCGGCGACCAGGTTGTGGTTGCCGGCATTAAACTGGTGACAACAGATGTTGATAGGCGCCAAAACATTAATATGATTCGCGCGGAGTGGGTCGGTGAGGAAAACAAACATGACGGAAGCTAAAGAGTTTCGTGCCGGCTTTGTGAGCTTTGTGGGGCGCCCCAACGTCGGTAAATCGACGCTCACTAACGCGCTTGTCGGTGAGAAGATTGCTATCACCAGTCCGAAGCCGCAAACCACGCGGCGCGCGATCCGGGCGGTTGCGCATCGCCCGGACGGGCAAATTATTATCGTTGACACCCCGGGCATGCACCGCCCGCGAAAGCTGCTTGGGGAGCGACTGAACGCGGTTGTGACCAGCACCCTCGGTGACGTTGACGTAATCGGAATGTGTTTTGCCGCGGGTGAAAAAATTGGCCCGGGCGACAGGTTCATTTTTGACCAGCTGCAGAAATTCCCGACTGCCAAAAAGGTTGCGATTATCACCAAGCTTGATGTGAATCACAAAGCAGAGGTGTTTGAGCGGCTGGTAGAGGTGGATCAGCTCGGCGAGTGGGACGCGGTGGTGCCGGTTTCTGCGGTCAGCGGCGAACAGCTCGACGTGCTGCAGCAGGTGCTGGTGTCGTTGCTGCCGGTTTCGGAGCCGCTCTACGAGGCAACGCACGTCACCGATGAAACCCCGGACGATTTAATCGCGGAACTGATCCGCGAGTCAGCGCTTGCCGGAGCCCGCGATGAGCTGCCGCACTCTCTCGCTGCGGTTGTGAATGACACCGAAACTGATGATGAGGGCCGGCTGCACATTTACGCCAGCCTAATTGTGGAGCGCGACAGTCAAAAAGGTATTGTAATCGGTAAAGGGGGATCACGCCTCAGTACTATTCGACAGTTCGCGCGGAAGGAAATTAGCCGCGCCCTGGGTCGCAGTGTGTCACTGCACCTGCAGGTAAAGGTGCTGAAAGAGTGGCAAAACGACCCGAAATCGCTTGGAAAGCTTGGTTTTTAGCTGCTAGCTAATATAAACTATGGGTATGCGTGCTATGCTGCTCCTTCCTAGCCGCGGCGAGTGTTGACCGTCCTCGTCGCGGAGTTCTTGCGTTGGTCAATTTTTAAATAATTGAAAGACAGGAACAATGGAAAACAAACAGCAGCCCTCAAAAATGCCGTATCACCGGTATATCCCTTTTCATGAGCAGATTCACGTTGAGTTGCCGGATCGCACCTGGCCAAGCAAGCGGATCACTAAAGCGCCGCGCTGGTGCGCAGTTGATTTGCGCGACGGCAACCAAGCTCTGATTGACCCGATGAGCCCGGAACGCAAGCGCATCATGTTCGAGCTGCTGGTGCAGATGGGATACAAAGAAATCGAGGTTGGCTTCCCATCGGCGAGCCAAACCGATTTTGATTTTGTCAGGGAGCTGATCACGGAGGGGCTGATCCCTGAAGATGTTACGATTCAGGTTTTGACCCAGGCACGGGAGCACCTGATTAAACGCACCTATGAGTCGCTTATCGGTGCTAAACGTGCAATAGTGCATGTTTACAACTCCACCAGTATTTTGCAGCGTGACGTGGTTTTCGGCAAAGATAAAGTGGGCATTAAAGAGCTCGCGGTGCAGGGTGCAAAAATGTGTGTCGCTGCTGAGAGCATTTGCCCCGACACTGAGATTTATTACGAGTACTCGCCGGAAAGCTACACCGGCACTGAGATCGAGTACGCCGCCGAGGTTTGTAACGCGGTGCTGGAGGTGTTTCAGCCCACGAGCGAGCGCAAAGTTATTATTAACCTGCCCGCGACCGTGGAAATGGCCACCCCCAACGTGTATGCCGACTCTATTGAGTGGATGCACCGCAATCTCAACCACCGGGAAAATGTGATTCTGTCGTTGCACCCGCACAATGACCGCGGCACCGCGGTTGCAGCTGCGGAGCTGGGGTATCTTGCCGGGGCGGATCGTATTGAGGGCTGCCTCTTCGGTAACGGGGAGCGCACCGGCAATGTTGACCTCGTGACCCTTGGCATTAATCTGCTGACGCAAGGCATTGATCCGGAAATTGATTTCTCAAATATTGATGAAATTCGCAGCAAGGTTGAATACTGCAACCAGCTGCGGGTGCCGGAGCGGGCACCGTGGGCGGGTGACCTGGTTTACACCGCTTTTTCGGGGTCACACCAGGACGCCATCAAAAAAGGCTTCGAGCGGATGGCAGCAGACGCTGCTGCTCAGGGCAAGAATGTCTCTGAGATTACCTGGGCGGTGCCATACCTGCCAATCGACCCGAAAGATTTGGGTCGAAGCTACGAAGCGGTGATCCGCGTTAACAGCCAATCCGGTAAAGGCGGCGTGGCGTACATTCTGCAGACTGACTATCACCTGTCGCTGCCGCGGCGGCTGCAGATTGAGTTTAGCGCCGTGGTGCAGCGGCACACAGACGAATATGGCGGAGAGCTCACCAGCGAAAAAATCTGGGAAATTTTCACCGATGAGTACCTGCCTGCGCAGGCGCCAGCTGATAAATGGGGCCGCTTCGAGCTGTACAGTGTGAAAACCCAAACGCTCGCGGATGACGCCGTGGAGCTCAGCGGTGTGCTGCGTGACGGTGACACTGAGTCGCAGTTTGTGAGCGTCGGTAATGGCCCGGTTGACGCTTTCTTGAAGGGCATCAACAGCATCGACAGTGCGCTGCAAATCACTCTTTATGACTATGCCGAGCACGCCATGAGCTCCGGTTCTGATGCCTTAGCCGCGAGCTATGTCGACCTTGAAGTTGCCGGGCGCAGACTTTGGGGTGTGGGTATCGATCCCTCAACAGGCAAAGCGAATCTGCAAGCGATTGTGAGCGCAGTAAACCGTGCGATTGGGCGATAGCAGGCAAAGCTTTCGCAAATAAGTTCGATAAATTGCCGCGTGGCTGTGGTGTGAATCAGAGCCGCGCGGTAATTTTGTATCTGTGATTGCATCAGTTTCAGGTATTGTCGCTGCCCGTAGCGCTGACTGGGTGGTTGTGGAGACCAGCGGTGTTGGCTACCGGATAGAAACCCCGAGCGGGGTTGCGGCGAGCTGTCATGTGGGGGAGAGTGTGAAGCTGCACACACAATTGGTTGTGCGCGAAGACAGTCACACCCTGTATGGCTTCGGCAGCACTGAAGCGCTGGAGATGTTTAACGTGCTGCTGCAGGTAAACGGTGTTGGTCCGCGCAGTGCGCTCGGCGTGCTGTCGCTGCTGGAGCCGCAAGAGATTGCCGCCGCGGTTGCCGCGGAGGACCCAAAACCGTTCACTAGAGTTTCGGGGATCGGCCCGAAGTCAGCAAAAATGATTCTGGTCTCTTTGGCTGGCAAACTCGATCGCTTCGCAGCGGCGCAGGGGGGTGCAGAAGCGATAAGTGCGAGTTCCGCTGCAGCTGATATTCCGGCGCAGGTGGTGGCGGCTCTAGCGGGTCTCGGCTGGCAGGAGAAAGATGCGGTAGCTGCGGTGGCGGATGCGCAGGCTGCAGGTGCCGGTGAAGACAACGCTGCGCTGCTCAAGGCAGCCCTGCTGTTGCTGCATAACCGTTAGGAATGATGATGACCGAGCTATCAGCCCACGCAAACACCAGTGAACTCAGTTATGAGGGGGCACTACGGCCGCAGAATCTTGACGAGTTCGTGGGCCAAACAAAGGTGCGAGAGCAGCTGCGATTGCTGCTAACAGCGGCAGGCTTGCAGCAACGTTCCCCAGATCATATTTTGCTTGCTGGCCCACCCGGTCTGGGTAAAACTACACTTTCAATGATTGTGGCTGCGGAGCTAGATAAACCCCTGCACCAAACCAGCGGCCCCGCGATTCAGCACGCGGGAGACCTGGCTGCGGTTTTGAGCGCCTTAAGTCCGGGCGAGGTGCTATTTATTGACGAGATTCATCGGATGGCGCGAGCAGCGGAAGAAATGCTATACCTGGCCATGGAAGACTTCAAAATCGACATTATGGTCGGCAAAGGCGCTGGAGCTACTTCGATTCCACTCGAGATTGCCCCCTTTACCCTAGTAGGCGCCACCACTCGTGCAGGACTACTGCCCAATCCGCTGCGTGATCGCTTCGGGTTTACCGCGCACCTTGAGTTTTATGATGAGCAAGAGCTCAGCGGGGTTTTAACCCGCGCCGCGAAACTGCTCGATTTCCCACTGCAACAAGACGCTATCGCGGAGATTGCTAGGCGCTCCCGTGGCACTCCGCGCATCGCCAACCGCTTACTCCGGCGTGTAAGGGACTACGCCCTGGTGCACGGAGTCGCCGTCGATGTGACTGCCGTGCAGCAGGCGCTTGCCCTATATGACGTTGATGCACTGGGGTTGGATCGGCTCGATCGCGAGGTGCTCCGGGCACTTATCGAGCGCTTTAACGGTGGCCCGGTTGGCGTCACCACTCTCGCCGTCACTGTCGGAGAAGAAGCAGAAACCATTGAAGCGGTTGTGGAGCCATTCTTGGTGCGCGCCGGGCTGCTATCTCGCACTCCGCGAGGGCGCATTGCTACAGCTAAAGCCTATAAAGTTTTAGGAATATCGCAGCCAAATAGCGTATAGTCAAATAGTTAAGACAATATTGAAAGAGGTTGTTGTGATCGATCCAATGTCGCTAGTAATGTTCGGTCTGCTGGCCGTGCTGATTTTCTTTATGTTCCGTAACAACAAGAAGCGTAAGGAAATGCAGGAACAGCTGCAGAACAGCCTGCGCCCAGGCGTCGAAGTGATGCTGACCAGCGGCATTTTCGGTCGAATTATCTCTATCGATAACGAAGCCAACCGCGCGGTAATCGCTTCCGGAGACGCAGCTATTGAGGTGCACACCCAGGCAATTGCGCAGACTGTGAAGCAGGAAGAAACCGCTGAGCAGGCAGCACCGCTCGACGAAAACTAGATTCCAAGTTAAGTGCACCGCTTAGGCGGTGCGCTTTTCATGTCACACGGCATGATTCTTTCGCATTTATCAAGGTGAGGTAAAAACAGTGGCTGCAGCACCGGCTGTTAAAAGCGCCAGACGTGCGCTAGTCTGGCTAATTGTGATCATCGCGGCGATTGCTGCGTTGATCGGGGTGGGTTTTAATCGCGGCGAGGCAACTCTGGTGCCGAAACTAGCACTTGACTTGCAGGGCGGTACACAGATTCTGTTGGCACCCAAAAACACTGACGGCGCAGAAGTAACCGCGGAGCAGGTGGAACAGGCTGTGGCGATTATTCGTCAGCGTGTTGATTCTTCCGGTGTTGCCGAAGCTGAGGTTGGCACCATGGGCGGTTCCAACATTCTGATTTCCATCCCGGGTAAAGCCGATCAGGCCACACTGGAGCGGATTGAAGCCTCCGCACGGCTAGATTTGCGTGCGGTTTTGGCTGTGGGCGCTGGAGCTAACGCGGTCACTGCGGAGCAAAAGCAGGCGGCCGGGCTTGACACCGCAGCAGCTGACGCTAAGCTCTATCCAGAGCCGCGCCCGAGTGAAGCCGGTAGCCTGGAATGGCTGACCCCGGCGTTAATCGACAAGTTTGACAACTTTGTGTGTTCTGACGAGGCTTTGGCGGATCTTGGGGAGGCCGATCCAGCCCTCCCACTGATTACCTGCGACACCACCGGTCAGGTAAAATACATTCTGGCGCCGGTCGAGATGACAGGTGACACCATCGCTGATGCCGGCAGCGGGCTGGTAACTACCCAGACCGGCGCGGCAACCGGGCAGTGGGCCGTAAATATTTCTTTTGACGCGGAAGGCACCAAGCAGTTTGCGGCAATTAGCCAGCGGCTTTTGGCGCAGCAAAGCCCGTACAATCAGTTTTCCTTCGTGGTTGACGGGCGCGTAATTTCAGCGCCGAGCATGAACGCCGCAATCCTCGACGGCAACGCGCAGATTACCGGTAACTTCGACGAGCAGAGCTCAGCGCTGCTGGGAGACCAGCTGAAGCACGGTGCGTTGCCGATTAGCTTCCAGGTGCAGAGCCAGGAGGATATCTCTGCAACTCTCGGTGTCAGCCAGCTGCAGGCAGGTTTGATCGCCGGCGTTATCGGTCTGCTGATCGTGGTAATTTACTCCATCTTCCAATACCGCGGGCTCGCGATTCTGACTGTGACCTCGCTGCTGGTGGCGGCATTGCTGACATACTTGCTGCTGACCCTCTTTAGCTGGCGTTACGGTTACCGCCTATCGCTGGCCGGCGTGACCGGTATTATCGTGGCGATTGGCTTCACCGCCGACAGCTTCATCGTGTACTTTGAGCGCGTGCGTGATTCGCTGCGTGATGGGCTGGGCTTGGTAGACGCCGTGCAGCAGGGGTGGAAGCAAGCCTTCCGCACGATCCTCGCCTCCGATACTATCTTCTTCCTCGCGGCGATTATTCTGTTCCTCTTAGCGGTTGGTAACGTGCGTGGTTTCGCGTTCACGCTTGGGCTCACCACACTGGTTGACTTGATTGTGGTGGCGCTGTTTACGCATCCGATGCTGACCTTGATGGCACGCACCCGATTCTGGGGTCAGGGCCATCCTGCATCGGGGTTGGATCCGCGCGCCCTCGGCGTGCCAGCTAAGTATCAGGGCCGCGGCAAAGTGAGCTCCGGGGCGCCTCGTGCAAATAAGGCGTCACGCAAGGCGAAAGCCGGACAGACTAATCAGACAATTGCAGAACGCAAGGCAGCTGCCGCGCGAGAAAATCAGGAAGGCTAAAAATGGCTAAGTTCTCATTCGCGCAGTTTGGTAACGATCTTTACACCGGTAAAAAATCGTTTGGCTTTGTTGCCAAGCGGAAGCTGTGGTATTTGCTAGCGCTCGTTTTTGTGGTGATTGCGGTGCTCGGCCCGCTGGTGCGTGGCGGCTATGCACTGGGCATTGAGTTCACCGGTGGCAGCCAGTTCCAGGTGCATGTCGGGGAGCAGGAACGCGATACTGCGCCGGCAATTGCGGCGGTTAAAGAGGTTGTTGGTGATTCTGAGCCGCGGGTTACCCTTGTGGGCACAAGTGATGTACAGGTGCAGACTGCGCAGCTCGAAAAAGCTGATTCGCAGCGCGTTGCTGAACTGCTTGCTGCTGCTTACAACGTCGACCAGAGTGAAGTGACCTCGTCATTTATTGGTGCGGTTTGGGGCAAAGATGTGACACGCTCTGCGGTGATTGCACTGGTGGTGTTCCTGTTGTTCGCAACTGTCACCATGGCGATTTACTTCCGCACCTGGAAAATGTCGCTGGCGGCGATGATCGCTCTCGCACACGACATGATTGTGACCGCTGGTGTGTATGGGCTTGCAGGCTTTGAAATCACTCCTGCAGCGGTTATCGGGTTCCTTACGATTCTCGGGTACTCCCTGTACGACACCGTGGTGGTTTTCGATAAAATTCGTGAGAACACGATTCCTGATGTGATGCGTGAGAAGCAGCAGACTTTTGCGGAGGCTGTAAATCTCGCGGTTAACCAAACCCTGGTGCGCTCGATTAACACCTCTGTTGTAGGGTTGCTGCCGGTTGGCTCGATTCTCTTTATCGGCGCATATGTGCTCGGGGCTGGAACACTGCGTGACATCGCTCTGGCGCTGTTCATCGGTATTCTTGTTGGCGCATACTCAACTATTTTCATCGCCGCACCGGTTTATGTGCACATGCGGGAAAAGGAGAGTGCGCTGCAGGAGCTTGACGCTGAAATTATCGCGGTTAAGAACGGCGAGGTTAAGAAAAAAGCGGCGCGTAAGAGCGTGAAAAAATAATTTTGCTCTGCTGACGCGTTACAATCAGGAATTATAAATTTTAATTCCTGAACTCTAGGGAGGCTGTGATGGCTAGTAACGGTGCACCAAGTTCAATTAGAAGGTTTGTGCCTCGTGTTTTCGGCCGCGGCCAGAATCCGGAGGGAATTGAGCAGCTGATCCGCACGGTGAAGGCTAATCACCCACGCTCTGATCTGGATCTAATCCGGAGAGCATACGCGGTTGCTGCGGAGTACCACCGCACGCAGGTGCGTAAAAGCGGCGAGCCGTATATTACGCATCCGGTTGCGGTGGCACAGATTCTCGCAGACTTGGGAGTTACGGCAACTGTTGTGGCGGGCGCGCTGTTGCATGACACCGTGGAAGACACAGACTACACAGTGGAGCAGCTGACCGCCGACTTTGGGGCTGAGATTGCGCTGCTGGTAGACGGAGTTACCAAGCTTGACAAGCTGCAGTACGGTGAGGCCGCGCAGGCGGAGACCGTGCGCAAGATGATTGTTGCGATGACCAAAGACATTCGGGTTTTGGTTATTAAACTGGCTGATCGTTTGCATAATGCTCGCACCTGGGGTTTTATGCCGGCAGAGAAAGCACGTTCTAAGGCTAAGGAAACCCTCGAAATTTATGCTCCTCTGGCGCACCGCCTGGGTATTCAGTCGATTAAGACTGAGCTTGAGGATCTGTCTTTCGCGGTGCTGAAACCGAAGCTCTACAGTGAGATTGAAAATCTGGTAGCTCAGCGTAATCCGCAGCGTGAGGAGCTGGTGCAGAAGGTGACCGATGCGCTAGAGTCTGATTTGCGCACCCACAAGTTGCGCGGCACTGTTACGGGTCGCCCGAAAGAGCTGTACTCGATTTATCAGAAGATGGTGGTGCGCGGCAAAGACTTTGACGAAATCTATGACCTGGTGGGAATTAGGGTTTTGGTGGAGTCGATCCGCGACTGCTATGCCGTGCTTGGCGCGGTGCACGCGCGGTGGATTCCAATCCCGGGGCGGTTTAAAGACTATATTGCGAGCCCAAAATTTAATCTCTATCAATCGCTGCACACCTCGGTGATTGGCCCTGATGGGCGCGCAGTAGAGATTCAGGTGCGCACTTATGAAATGCATCAGCGCGCAGAGTACGGTGTTGCGGCGCACTGGAAATACAAGCAGAATCAGCGTGATGGCGGGGGCGATAAAAATATTCACGCCACCGAAATGGCGTGGCTGTCGCACATTAACGATTGGCAAGCAGAGACTGCTGATCCGGGCGAATTCTTGGAGGCGTTGCGCTTTGAGATCGGGGCCAAAGAGGTTTATGTTTTCACCCCACAGGGCAAGGCAATCGGCTTGCCTGCGGGGGCAACGCCGGTAGATTTTGCCTTCGCGGTGCACACAACTGTTGGTTACAAAACCATGGGTGCGCGTGTTAATAGCCGGCTTGTCGGTCTTGAGACTGTGCTCAAAACCGGTGACGTGGTGGAGGTTTTGACCTCTAACGATCCGAATGCCGGGCCAAGCAAAGACTGGCTGAATTTTGTCAAGAGCAAGCGCGCGCAAAACAAAATTCGGCAGTGGTTCACTAAAGAACGCCGCGCGGATGCTGCAGAGAGCGGTAAAGAACAGCTGTTCAAGGAGCTACGTAAACAAAATCTGCCGCTGCAGCGTTTGATGCAGGCTGACGCGATTAAACAGGTTGCATTGGAGCTGCACTACGCCGACATCGATTCGCTCTATATTGCGATTGGTGAGGGGCGTATTTCAGCGCAGAAAACTGTGGAGCGGCTACAGCAAACCCTAGCAGGGGATGACAACAGCGAAGCCGAGAGTGTTGATCACTCACTGCCTGCCGCGAAACGGCTCTACACGAAGCAGACGAACGATTGCGGCGTGGTGGTGCGCGGCGAAGCTGACCTGTTGGTGAAGCTCGCGAAGTGCTGCACCCCAGTTCCTGGCGATGACATCGGCGGGTTTGTGACTCGGGGCCAGGGCGTTTCGGTGCATCGCACAGAGTGCCTGAACTATATTGCGCTGCAGGATCAGGCTGAACGGTTAATCGAGGTCACCTGGGCTGAGAATCAACACAATGCTTTCCTCGTCAATATTCAGGTGGAAGCGCTGGATCGTTCCCGCCTGCTGTCTGATGTGACGAGAGTTTTGGCTGAGCACCATGTAAATATTCTGTCAGCATCGGTGCAAACCTCTAGCTCGCGCGTGGCAACGAGCCGCTTCACTTTCGAAATGGCAAACGCAACCCATTTAGAGCGGGTTTTGAACGCGGTGCGGCGCATTGACGGTGTCTATGACGTTTACCGCGTCAATACCGTGTGAGACTTTGTCTCGGAGCTTTTGACAGCCATGGTGGGTGCCCGCTGGCTTTCGGTTGTGTTTGCCAGCGCTTCGGGTGTTGCCGCTTCATCTGCTGCTAGCACTGCCAGCTGGTGCAGCGCTGTGCGTTTTTGCGGATGCCGCCGCTCAGTCACAACCGCGGTGAGTGCAGGCAGCTTCAGGCCGAGGCTCAGCCGTAACCGGTGGCAGGTTAGCAGCGTGGTGTGCGGGTCTTTGCCAGGGTGATACAGCAGATCTAACAGGGTGCGTAGTCGGCTGGTCACAGTTAGCCCCTGATAGGTGACTAGATCTTCCGGGCGGTATCTGCTGTAGTGCGCGACAACATGCAGCGCCGGGGTGGTGCTGTCCGGCAGCTGAGTGCTGACCCGGCTGTACGGTGGTAACGTATTTACCTCAAGACAAGGTGGCAAGCCCTGCAGCGCATTCCACACCCATGCTGCGGTGCTGCGACACAGCGCCACCCGCTGTGGGTGCGGCAGCAGCGGAGCTAAACTATAAAGTCGGGCGAGCGGAACCTCTGCTGTGTGCGGCAGGCAAAAGCCGGCGCCGAGCCTCATCACTTCGCCACGGCTGAGGTGCCGCTGCAGCACGGGTGCAGGCAGGGTGTGCAGCATCGGCAAAGCTTGAACCGTGAGGGGATACGGGTTGAATTGTGCGACAGAAATACTCATAAATAAAGTTTGGGCCGCGTACGTTACGTATGCGACCCAAACTCAGAATCTGTTGAAAACTCAGCCAGGTGAGAGCGTGGCAACACGCTCAACAGCTAACCTTCATGCAGGTTAGCTGAGCGCTGCTAGCCATTCCTGCTGCGTCTTGAGCTTTTCTTCCAGCGCGGTTTTTCGTGCGCCGGTAGCTTCTTGCAGCTCCGCCTGAATCTCAGCGATAGAAGTCTCTAGCTGCCCGCGCAGTCCAGCGCTGCGAGCCTCTGGCTCTGGGTCGGTGGCCTTCCAGTAGTCTTCTTCAAGCTGCTTTACGTGATCCTCAAGCTTGCGCATGCGTGACTCTACCTCACGCACATTCTGCTTTGGGACACGGCCAATTTCATCCCAACGTAGCTGCAGCGCAGTCAGCTGCTGTCGTGCGGCTTTGTGATCAGTCAGCTGCAGCAGCGCTTCGCCTTCGCCCAGCAGCTCCTGCTTACGCACCAGGTTCTCGCTCTGCTCACCGTCAACAACAGCCATTTCAGCTGCGCGAGCGCTGTAGAGCACATCGCCTGCTGCTTTAAACCGTTCCCACAGGGAGTCTTCAATCTTGCGGTTTGCGCGTGGCATCGCTTTCCACTCGTCAAGCAGCTGCCGGTAGCTTGGAATCGCGGCAGCGCCCTGCGCGGCGAGCTCTTCAGCGCGTGCGATGATGCGCTCCTTGCCTGCCTTCACCTCTTTATTGGTGGCGTCAATCTGTGCAAAGTAACGGCGGCGAGCCTGCTCGAAACCCTGCCGCGCGTTGCGGAACCGTTTCCACAGCGCATCAGCCTGAGTTTTCGGCAGCTGTACGGTAGTGCGCTGGTGGTGCTGCCACTGCGCAAACAAATCTTCGAAAGCTTTGCCGGTGTCTTTCCAGCGAATCTTGTCGTGCGGCTGTGCGGCCAGCTCTTCTGCTGCCACCACAATCGCCTCTCGCTCTGCCGCAGCTTGCGCTTTAGCTGCTTCCTTCTGGGCTTTCTGCGCGGCTGCAAATTCTGCGGCGCGGGTTTCCAGTGCGGCAACACGGTCACGCAGTGCCGCCAGGTTACCAACCGCAGCCGGTTCTTTCACCTGCTCAGCCAGCTTCGCGACAGTCTGTACAACCTGCACTCCAGCGGTGCCCTGCGAGATACGAGCCTCAGCCAGCGTCACCTGACCCATCAAATCTTCAAAACGGCGGGTGTAGAAGGCCATCGCTTCGGCTGGGCTGCCGTCAGAGAATTGACCCACTGCTCGTTCGGTATCGCCGTCTTTCACGTAGACAGTGCCATCTGCGTCGACACGGCCAAATTCGTTCTGGATAGTTTCTTCGGTCACGGTCAGTCTCTTTCGCTAGCGAGTGAACGGTGCCATGCACCGCTGAATAGGACGCTTCTAACTATACCCGGTTAATCTGTGTTTATACAGCGCAGCACAGTTTCGGCACCCTCACTAGTTATAAAATGAGACTTATGGAATCAGGGCAGACATTTGCGGGGCGAGCTGTGCGCCAGCCACTGGCGGTTAGGATGCGCCCAAGCACCCTCACTGAGGTGGTGGGGCAGCAGCATATTCTGTATCCGGGTTCACCGTTGATGCAGCTGGCAGAGTCTGACACATCTGGCGTTTCGGTGATTCTTTGGGGCCCGCCAGGCACCGGGAAAACCACCATTGCGCAGGCGCTGGCTCGCAGCAGTGGCAAAAAATTTGTTGAGCTCTCCGCTGTTACCGCGGGCATTAAAGACGTGCGGCAGGTGATGGAAGAAGCACTTCGCGGTCGCGACCTGTTCAACACGCAGACGGTGTTGTTCCTCGACGAAATCCATCGCTTCTCAAAAGCGCAGCAGGACGCGCTGCTGCCCGGGGTAGAAAATGGCTGGGTGACGCTGGTCGCGGCGACCACTGAAAATCCTTCTTTCTCCGTAATCTCGCCGCTGCTTTCACGCTCGTTGCAGGTAACGCTGCAACCGCTGCGAGATCCCGACCTGCAGACACTGCTGGAGCGTGCAATAGCTGCGCCGCAGGGGCTCGCGGGAGCGGTTACTTGCACTCCGGAGGCGCTGCAAGCACTGGTGCAGTTTGCCGCGGGAGACGCGCGGCGGGCATTAACCACGTTGGAAGCTGTGGCCGCTGCGGTGCTGGCAGGGGAGGGCGGATCCACACTCCCTGAAGAAGGCCCCGAGACGCCCGAAATCACTGCGGAGGTGGTTGCGAAAATCGCAGATCGGGCGCTGTTACGGTACGACAAGAATGGCGATCAGCACTACGATGTCACCAGCGCTTTTATTAAGTCTATTCGCGGCTCTAATCCCGATGCGGCGCTGCACTACCTGGCGCGGATGATTGCCGCGGGTGAGGATCCGCGTTTTATTGCGCGACGCCTGATGGTGCACGCTGCGGAAGATATTGGAATGGCGGATCCGCAAGCCCTGGTGGTTGCCACCGCGGCAGCGCAGGCAACCCAGCTGATTGGTTTGCCGGAGGCTCGATTGCCACTGGCGGAGGCCACTATTTATTTGGCAACCGCGCCGAAATCGAACGCGGTGATTCGAGGCATTGATGCGGCGCTTGCGGATGTGCAGGCTGGCAAATGCGGAGTGGTGCCGCTGCATCTGCGTGATGCACACTATCCCGGTGCTAAAAAACTCGGGCACGGGGTGGGGTATCAGTATCCGCACAATGACCCGCGCGGTGTGCTGCCACAGCAGTATCTGCCCGACACTTTACAGGGCACAAAGTACTATGTGCCGGCGCGGCACGGCAAAGAGGCAGTGATAGCAGAAAGATTACAGGCGATTCGTGACATCACCGACCGATAACGGGGTTTTACGGCAGCTATTTTGGCCGGTTTATGCTCCGACAGTGCTGTTTGGGATGGCGGCTGCCGCAGTTTTTAGTGTGCAGGTGTTAGCGCTCTTGCAATTTGGTGCTCCCGCAGCTACCGCGACAGCTCTGATCGCTCTGGTCGGCATTCTAGCTGTAAGTTTTTCGATGCCGGCCGGTGTGCTGATTGACCGTGTTGGAGAGCCGCGAGCGATTGCCTACTCCACTGTGATTGTTGCGCTATTTTTGACACTCTCCGGGGTTGCTCTGATGCTCAACAGCAGCACAGTGAGCTTTGGGATTTTTGTGGCTGCGATGCTGCTGCGGGTGCCTGCGATGGCGGTGTGGAACCTGGCGCGGCAAGTTTTAGTCGCGACAGCAATTCCCGCTGCGCTGCGCGGTCGCGCCATGACCGGGTTGGGTGGATCGCAGCGAGCTGGGGCCTTGCTTGGCCCGCTTTGCGCTGCGGGCCTGCTGCTCATCCTGCCGCTGTGGAGTGTTTACTTTTTCGCGGCAGCTTGTGTAGCTGTGGCCTACCTCTGCGCCACCCGCGCCCCGGTCTCCGATAAAAACCGTTTTGCGGGAGAGCCTGTCGGCCAGTCTGCCGCAAACAGTGCAGCACGCAGTGCCGATACAGAGTCTGCAAACGACAAAGTTCGATGGTCAGCAGTGCTAATAATTGGTTGCAGTATTATGATCCTCAGCGCCATGCGGGTTTTGCTGCCGGTACTGCTCACCCTATTAGGCGTCGCATTGCAGTTAGCGCCCTCACAAATAGCTTTGCTGTTGGCAATTGGAGCAGCTGTTGAACTGCTGTTTATGGTGCCGGGAGGCTGGTTTAAAGATCACGTAGGGCGAATCGCAACTCTGTTTTTGTGTCTGGTTTCGTTCGGAGGGGGATACATCATTCTCGCCTTTTCCAACACATTCACGGGGATGCTGTTGGGAGTTTTGGTGATATCAGTGGGCAATGGTTTTGGTGCCGGAATCAACATGACAATCGGAGCTGATTTAAGTCCCGCGCGTGGCAAAGCAAAATTTTTAGGGTTGTGGGCGATGTTTTCAGGCGCTGCGGCGGTCTTTGGTCCGGGGACGGTAGCTGCGCTATTGGCGCTGCAGTCACTACAGTTTGTAATGTTTGCCGTTCCCGCAGCAGCTTTCATAGCTGCCATCTGGAGCGTAGTCACTAAAAAAATAACGCGACTGAAATAGCGGCTGGCAGCACCCTGCGCCTGTTTTGTGTTAGTATTGCTAATGGCCATTTTTAGCTTTAAAAGCTGAAGTAATGAGCTTTTGCTCACAGGGCAGAGCCTTGCGGTTTCTGCGCTGGTCGTTTTCTTACCGGTTCGCCGGTTAGCGGCGTCGCGTGCACGTTCCTACGTGCGGGCGCTGCGCAGGCCGAGAAAACAACGCCTATTTATGGCATCGCAGAAATCAATTAAAGAAAGGCAGTGAAGTGTCAAAGACTACACGCACTCGCGCTAAGGTACGTCAGTCACGTGCCCTTGGCATTGCGCTCACCCCGAAAGCTGCTCGTTACCTCGAGAAGCGCCCATATGCACCAGGTCAGCACGGCCGCACCAAGCGTAAGAGCGACAGCGACTACGCAGTTCGTCTGCGCGAGAAGCAGCGTCTTCGCGCACAGTACGGCATTCGCGAGAAGCAGCTGCGCATTGTCTTCAACGAGGCACGCCGTCAGTCAGGTCTGACCGGTGAAAACCTGGTTGAGCTGCTGGAGATGCGGCTTGATGCACTGGTGCTGCGCGCAGGTTTTGCTCGCACCCAGGCACAGGCTCGTCAGATCGTTGTGCATCGTCATATCCTTGTTGACGGCAAGATTGTTGACCGCCCATCATTCCGCGTGAAGCCAGGTCAGCAGATTAACGTGAAAGAGCGTTCAGAGGGCCTGGAGCCATTCCAGGTAGCTGCAGCAGGCGGCCACGCAGAGGTTCTGCCTCCGGTTCCTGCTTACCTCGAGGTTGAGCTCGACAAGCTGCAGGCTAAGTTGGTTCGTCGCCCAGAGCGTAAAGAAGTTCCAATCATCTGCGAAGAGCAGCTGGTTGTTGAGTACTACTCAGGTCGCTAATAGCTTGAGCTTAAAGCCCCGGTTCGTAATCGAGCCGGGGCTTTTGCTGTGCACGCGCTCGTGAGAGGCAATGAGCTGGGCACACAAAGCAAGTTGGGTGCTAACTAAGTGAGGCAGTGGGGTTATACAATAATCAGCATGGTAGAAATTGTGAAAGTCTCAGATCCCGAATGCTTAACAGCGGCAGCTATTAACGATCTTTACACCGCTGTGGGATGGACTTCCTACACAAATGATTTGGCAGCACTACTGGCCGGCATTGTTTCCAGTGACGTGGTAGTAGCGGCATTTAATGCTGAGCGTTTGGTGGGTTTGTGCAGGGTGCTAACTGATTTTCACACGATAGCTTACGTGCAGGATATTTTGGTGGATCCAGCGCAGCGGCGACAGGGCATCGCAACGCGGCTGCTAGAGTGTGCCTTGAGTGACCTGCGGGTGCGACAAACAGTTTTATTAACTGATGCCGAAACAGCACAGCGTAACTTTTATGAGTCTTGCGGGTTCACCGAGATACGTGACTTCACGGATTTTCAGTTGCGCAGTTTTGTGAAATTTGCTTAAAGCCTCTCACAAGGCAGGCGGCTGCGCGCAATGCTGATCCACCTCCCATAAAATGTTGGGTAGCGCCGTGTTTCGCAGTTTTGGGTTAGCGTTGCAACTGCTGTTTGTGGTTGCGCGACTGGCTGCGATTTTGGGTCAGGAACACGGCAGCCGCAACCACGATAGCCAGGATAGAACCAGCCATCACCGCGAGACGGGCGGTGTCTTGGTCAGCTGCGCTCACAAAACTCAGCTCGGCAATTAGCAGGGACACTGTGAAGCCGATACCCGCGAGGGTAGCCACGCCCAGCACCTGACGCCACTTAATCGCCGGATCAAGCTCTGCCTGAGTGAACTTCGTGACAGCCCAGGTGGTGAGCATAATGCCCAGCGGCTTACCGATGACAAGACCCAGCACGATACCGTAGACAATCGGGTCAAATGGGAAACGGGCTTCGCCTGACAGCGAAACGCCGGCAGAGAAGAAAGCAAAAATCGGCACGGCAATGCCAGTAGAGAGCGGCTGGAAGCGGAACGCTAATTTTTCTGCCAGGTGCGATCCATCCTTGGCAATCACAGGCACGGTAAATGCCAGCAGCACCCCGGCGATGGTAGCGTGCACCCCGCTGATGAGGAAAAACGCCCAAGTGATAACACCCAGTGGCAGTAGAATAACCCAAGCGCTCCAAGCCTGCTCTGCAAAGAATCGCGAGAATTTCTGTGTTAAGAAACCGTAAAGCGCCAGCGGAATCAGCGCTAGGCCGAGCGCCCAGAACTGCACCTGGCTGGTGTAAAACACCGCAATAATCAAAATTGCCAGCAGATCATCAACAACCGCAAGAGTTAACAGGAACATGCGCAGCGCGGTGGGCACCCCGGGAGCGATTACTCCCAGAATAGCAACCGCGAAAGCAATATCGGTTGCGGTTGGAATAGCCCACCCGTGCGCGAAACCAGTTTGTGCGTTAAAAGTTAAGAAGATTACAGCTGGCACCAGAGCACCGCCGAAGGCAGCAGCAACAGGCACAATCGCGGTTTGAAATTTACTGAGCTCGCCGTGCACAAACTCGTGTTTCAGCTCCAAGCCGACGAGGAAGAAAAAGATTGCGAGTAGCCCGTCAGCAGCCCAGTGCCCGATGCTGAGTTTCAGATCGAGTTGCTCGAAGCCAAAAATATTCTCCAAGCCGACATAGGTGCCACGCAGGTTAAAGAAGGTCTCTGCGGCAGGCGAATTGGCGAAAATAAAACCCAAGAGAGCTGCAACGATGATAATCGCGCCCCCCACCATTTCGGCCCGCAGCAGCCGTCCGACACGGACAACCTCGCGCCTTCTAGCGAGTCTGAAGATTCGCCGTTTTTGACCTTTTTGGCTCGGGGCTTTGGGAGCGTGCGAATAGGTTTGTGACATCATCTCTCGGGTTCTTTAATTCAGCATCTAATCACGCGGCAGAAGCACTGTTGAGCATTCCGCGGTGGGCGCGGCAAACCTGCCACAAGACCTAATTTTACCGTACCAGCGGTGAGGGGTGACCGTCGGCAACTAGCTATCTAGCGGTGTTGGTTACGGCTGCGCTTAGCTGCTTTAGCAAACTCGGCCTGCTTTTTTTGGTGCTTAACGTGCGCTGCATCGCTGTCGGATTTGCGCACAGAAGCCACCGCCAGCACGAAACTGATGCCCCAGGTCGCCCACACTAGAAAACGACGCCAATCGCGCGGCATTTTCTTGGTTTGCTTCGCAACGCCCAAAGCTCCAACAGCGGAGCTGATAATGCCACTGTTAAGCACGTAACGTCCAATACCCATTTTTCCTCTTTTCTGCGTAGAACCGCTTAGCGTACTGCGTGAGAAAACACTTTGCTGCAGCACAGTCTGAGTCAAGCCTAGCGGTTTTTTATGAGTTTTCCCGCAGTGGTAACAAACAGGGTGTGTGATATAGGGCAACAAAACGCTAACTATCACTGTAACTGCCGCAACTTAAATATGCCTGGCGCTACAATATTGCTATGGCAGAAATCGATATCAAACCTCGTAGTCGTGACGTCACCGACGGCATCGAAAAAGCCGCAGCGCGCGGCATGTTGCGCGCAGTTGGCATGGGTGATGCTGACTGGGAAAAGCCGCAAATTGGTATTGCCAGTTCCTGGAACGAAATTACTCCCTGTAACCTGAGCCTTGACCGTTTAGCGCAGGGTGCAAAAGAGGGTGTACATGCGGGCGGAGGCTACCCGTTGCAGTTCGGCACGATTTCTGTTTCTGACGGTATATCTATGGGCCACGAGGGGATGCACTTCTCGCTGGTGTCCCGCGAGGTTATTGCTGATTCAGTTGAGACCGTGGTGATGGCGGAGCGGCTCGACGGCACAGTTGTGCTAGCGGGCTGCGATAAATCACTGCCGGGGATGCTAATGGCAGCGGCGCGCCTGGATCTAGCGTCTGTGTTTTTGTATGCCGGATCAATCGCTCCCGGCTGGGTCAAGCTCAGCGATGGCACCGAAAAAACCGTCACCATCATTGACGCTTTTGAAGCCGTGGGTGCTTGTAAAGCTGGCACCTTAAGCGAAGAAGATCTGAAGCGCGTTGAGTGCGCTATCGCACCGGGCGAGGGTGCCTGCGGTGGCATGTACACCGCAAACACTATGGCCTGCGTTGCAGAAGCGCTCGGCATGAGCCTGCCGGGTTCTGCTGCGCCGCCAAGTGCTGACCGTCGCCGGGACTACTTTGCGCATCGGTCAGGTGAAGCCGTTGTAGAGCTGCTGCGTCGGGGCATCACCGCGCGTGACATTCTCACCAAGAAAGCCTTCGAGAACGCTATCGCGGTTGCAATGGTGCTTGGAGGATCAACCAACGCCGTGCTGCACCTGCTGGCAATTGCGCGCGAGGCTGAGGTTGATCTCACCCTGGAAGACTTCAACCGCATTGGCAGTAAGGTGCCGCACCTGGCGGATATGAAACCGTTTGGGCAGTATGTGGCGCAAGATTTCGACCGCGTCGGCGGGATGCCGGTGATTATGAAGGCGCTGCTGGATGCCGGCTTGCTGCACGGTGATGCGCTGACTGTAACCGGTAAAACCGTGGCCGAAAACCTGGCAGAGCTTGATCCTGCACCGCTTGACGGCGAGGTTGTGCGTACGCTTGACAACCCACTGCATGCCAACGGTGGCCTCACTATTCTGGGTGGCACGCTGGCTCCGGAGGGTGCGGTTGTGAAGACCGCCGGCTTTACGCTTGACACTTTCACCGGCCCGGCGCGGGTTTTCGACCGCGAGCGGGCAGCGATGGACGCCCTGACGGAGGGCAAGATTGGGCACGGCGACGTTGTCGTGATTCGCTATGAAGGTCCGAAGGGCGGCCCAGGGATGCGTGAGATGCTCGCCATCACCGGCGCGATTAAAGGTGCGGGTCTTGGCAAAGATGTACTATTATTAACTGATGGACGTTTCTCAGGCGGCACAACCGGCCTGTGCATCGGCCATGTTGCGCCAGAAGCAGTTGATGGTGGCCCTATCGCTCTGGTGCGTGATGGTGATTTGATTAAAGTTGATATCACCAATAAAACGCTCGATCTGCTGGTAGATCCCGCTGAGCTAGAATCCCGGAAAAACAATTGGGAGCCATTGCCGCCGCGGTATACAAAGGGTGTTCTCGCTAAGTATGCAAAACTTGTGCGTTCAGCGTCAGAGGGTGCTGTAACGGGGTAAGCGTATTTAGTCTAGACAAAAGAAAGAATCTGATGAGCGTTACTACCTCTGTATCGGGGAAAACCACTCGTGGGCAGTGGATGAACGGCGCCGAAGCGGTGCTGCATAGTTTACACAAGCTTGGCGTTACTGACATTTTTGGGTTACCAGGCGGAGCCCTGCTGCCGCTTTACGACGCGATGGCGACAAGTGATTTGGGCATCCGCCATATTTTGGTACGACATGAGCAGGGAGCCGGGCATGCTGCTGAGGGATACGCTTCTGCTAGTGGCAAAGTTGGTGTGTGTGTTGCGACCAGTGGCCCTGGTGCAACCAACCTTGTCACAGCGATTGCTGACGCCTATATGGACTCAGTTCCGCTGATTGCCATCACTGGGCAGGTTTTCTCTTCTTTGATGGGTACTGATGCTTTCCAGGAAGCCGATATCGTTGGTATTACGATGCCGATTACGAAACACAGTTTCCTGGTAAAGCGGCCAGAGGATGTGCCGGGGGCAATCGCAGCAGCGTATCACCTTGCAACCACCGGGCGGCCCGGACCGGTTTTGGTAGACATCACCAAAGACGCACAGCAGGGAGAATTTGATTTCGTTTGGAACCCCGATGTGGAACTGGCTGGTTACCGTCCAAGCACCAAACCAAACAATAAGCAGATTGCGGCCGCTGCGGAGCTCATCAGCGAAGCTCAGAAGCCGGTTTTCTACATCGGCGGCGGTGTTGGTCGTGCCGGTGCCGCGGCGGAGCTGCTGGCGCTGGCGGAACTCACGGGAGCCCCGGTTGTGAACACTCTGATGGCTCGTGGGATATTTCCTGACTCGCATGAACTGTGCCTCGGCATGCCCGGCATGCACGGCACTGTGCCAGCTGTGCTGGCGCTACAAGAAGCGGATCTGCTAATCGCCATCGGAGCCCGCTTCGACGATCGGGTTACCGGTAAAGCAGAATTTTTCGCACCCGATGCGAAGGTTATTCACGCTGACATCGACCCCGCAGAAATTTCCAAGATTCGCTTCGCTGACGTGCCAATCGTGGGCGACGCAAAAGAGGTGATGCGTGATCTTTTCGGGGCGGTAGCAGCGCAGCAGCGGATCCACGGCAAACCAGACCTTAGCGAATGGTGGGCGCGCCTGAACTCGCTGCGCGAAACCTATCCGCTCGGCTACCAGCCAACCAGCGACGGCTTGCTATCGCCGCAGCACGTAATTCAGCGGATCGGCGAGCTAACCGGCCCCGAAGCAGTTTACGCAGTTGGTGTGGGACAGCACCAGATGTGGTCTGCGCAGTTCCTGCCGCATGAGCGCCCCAACGCTTTCCTCAACTCTGGCGGCGCTGGCACCATGGGATACTCCGTGCCGGCTGCCATGGGTGCTAAGGTTGCACAGCCCGAACGCGTGGTGTGGGCGATCGACGGTGATGGTTGCTTCCAAATGACCAACCAAGAGCTGGCAACCTGCGCCCTTAATAACATTCCAATCAAGGTCGCGGTGATTAACAACTCCTCACTGGGGATGGTACGGCAGTGGCAGACCCTGTTCTACGATGAGCGTTACTCACACACCGAGCTGGAAACCGGGCACAACCGGATCCACATTCCAGATTTTGTGAAACTGGGCGAGGCCTATGGTGCCTTGGCGCTACGGGTTACCAAAGCCGAAGAGGTTGATGCTGCAATTCAAACCGCGCTGGCAACCAATGATCGCCCGGTGGTGATTGATTTCGTTGTCAGCTCAGACGCTATGGTGTGGCCGATGGTGCCACAGGGGGTCTCCAACAGTGAAGTGCAGTATGCGCGGGTGAACAGCCCAGAATGGGATGAAGAATAATGACAAGGCGAGTACTGAGTCTTTTGGTAGAAGACAAGCCGGGTATTCTGTCGCGCGTAGCGGGGCTCTTTTCACGGCGCGGCTTTAACATCGAATCACTGGCAGTGGGGCCAACAGAGGTGAAGGGCTTTAGTCGCATCACAGTTGTGGCAGATGAAGACGAACTGCTTTTGGAACAGCTCACCAAACAGCTCAACAAACTTGTAAACGTGTTGAAAATTGTGGAGCTGGAACAGGCAACCTCGGTGCAACGCGAGCACATGCTGATTAAAGTGCGGGTTGATAACAATACCCGGTCACAGGTGCTGGAAGCCGTTAATCTGTTTCGTGCGCGCGTCGTTGACGTTGCGAACGATGCGCTGGTGATCGAAGTCACCGGTGACAGCGGCAAAGTAAACGCCCTGCTGCGGGTGCTGGAGCCCTACGGTATTAAAGAGCTTGCGCAGTCTGGTCTTATCGCGATTGGCCGCGGACCAAAATCAATCACCGAACGCGCGTTTAAATAATTGTTTACGATTTGCTAATAGCAAGAAACTAACCTCATAACAGAAGGAGCTCGAAGTGGCTGAAATGTATTACGATGATGACGCAGATTTGGGTCTGATTCAGGGTAAAAAAGTAGCTATCGTTGGCTACGGTTCACAGGGTCACGCGCACGCGATGAACCTCCGCGATTCAGGCGTAGAGGTGACCATTGCGCTGCGTCCGGACTCCAAGTCTGTAGCGAAGGCAACCGAGGCTGGATTCCCGGTGAAAACCGTTGCTGAAGCAAGCCAGTGGGCAGATCTCATCATGATTCTCGCGCCAGATCAGCACCAGGCAGGAATCTATAACGAAGAGATCAAACCACACCTGACCCCGGGTAAAACCCTCGCGTTCGCGCACGGTTTCAACATTCGCTTCGGTTACATCACCGCACCAGAGGGTGTTGACGTGATTCTGGTGGCGCCGAAGGCTCCGGGCCACACTGTGCGCCGCGAGTTTGAGGCTGGCCGCGGAATTCCAGACATTATTGCGGTCGAGCAGGACGCTTCAGGGCAGGCTTGGGACGTGGCAAAGAGCTATGCAAAAGCCATCGGCGGCACCCGCGCAGGTGTGATTAAGACCACCTTCACCGAAGAAACCGAAACCGATTTGTTCGGCGAGCAGGCGGTGCTGTGCGGCGGCGTCTCACAGCTGGTGCAGTACGGCTTTGAGACACTCACCGAGGCCGGCTACCAGCCAGAAATCGCGTACTTCGAGGTGCTGCACGAGCTGAAGCTGATTGTCGACCTAATGTGGGAAGGTGGCATTGCGAAGCAGCGCTGGTCAGTTTCTGACACCGCTGAATACGGAGACTATGTCTCCGGCCCGCGTGTGATTACCCCAGAGGTCAAGGCAAACATGCAGGCAGTGCTGGAGGATGTGCGTAACGGTGCATTCGCAAAGCGTTTCATCGATGATCAGCGTGCCGGCGCCCCAGAGTTCAAAGAGCTGCGCGCTAAGGGTGAAAATCACCCAATTGAGAAAACCGGCGTGGAGCTGCGTAAGCTGTTTGCATGGCAGCAGCAGGATGCTGACTACACCGACGGGTCAGCAGCTCGCTAAACTATGAGCGAGGCGAGTCTGGGATTTGCCAGGCTCGCCTCCCGCTTTATTTCACTCTTAGACCCACGGAAGCTATGACTGACTCAGAAAAGAAACTCGGGCTGCTGCAGCAGGCTGGCTGGGAAGCACGTGCGGATGCGGATCCACAACACGACTCACATCGTGTTTTAAACCCTGTTCCGGAAGGCAACATAGCGAGACCAGCGACTGCGCCAGCCGACTCTTTAAATGGCGCTGCTGCGCGTGAAGCTGCGGCTACGCAAAATGAAGCTATCACTGCAGGCGGTGCTAGCGATAGTGAGGCCGCGCCGCAGATCAGCAGTCTCATGCTGATGCTGTACGGCATTTTCGGCGGTATTTACGTGCTTTACACTTTCGGGTGGGGGATTGTAGCGCAGCAGTACAGCTATCTGCACACGCTCTCCGCGACCGCTGGCGGCAGCATCTGGGTGTTTCTGCAGACTGTACTCTTCTGGGCAGCAGTTTTGGCTCCGGCTGCTTGGTTTGCGGTTGCTGCCCGCATCTCCCGGCAACGCGCAGCAAATCTTATCGCGCTGCTGGTGTTGGGCATCATTCTGCTCTTGCCACTGCCGCTGTTTATCACCACCGGAGGTGTCTAGTGTTTGCCGCAGTTCGTTGGATTATTAACATTCTGCTGCTGTTGCTACTGGTGTTTGCGGCGCTCAGTGCGCTCGGCAACATGATTGGTTTGCCGCAGCAGATTGCGAGCCTGGGCAGCGCGGTTTCAGCGATCGGCTGGTTCTGGCTGGTTACGCCGGTGCTTTTGCCGCTGCTGCTCGGTGCCGCGGCGCTGGTAGGGAGTCGTAAACGACCCGGTTTGCGTCCGCTCTTATTGCTGCTCGCGGTGGCGCTAACCGCGCTGTGGCAGCTGGAGATTCTGTATCTGATTCCGCCGGGCACATATTTCCAATAACAAAACGGTGCTGCCTGAAAATCTTGTGGGGGTGGATCAACCCGCCGCCGCAGCCCCAAACGTAAATTTATAGCGAAACCCCAAACAGAAAGAACAAAAGTGACAACACCGAAAGTGGTTTTAGCTGAACAGCTGTCACCTGCCACAGTCGAAGCGCTTGGCCCTGACTTCGAAATTGTGAACGTTGACGGCACTGATCGAGACGCGCTGCGCGCAGCGCTTGCAGACGCGGCAGCGGTGCTGGTGCGATCGGCAACCAACATCGACGCGGAGGCCATTTCGTGGGCGCCGCAGCTGAAGGTGATTGCGCGCGCCGGTGTCGGCCTTGACAACGTCGATATTCCTGCGGCGACCCAGGCAGGTGTGATGGTCGTTAATGCCCCGACATCGAACGTGATCAGTGCGGCCGAGCTTACGGTGGCGCACATTTTGGGCTTGGCGCGTAACCTGCAGCCGGCGCACGCTTCAATGACCGCGGGCAAATGGCAGCGCAGTGCTTTTACCGGCGTTGAGATGTACGAAAAAACCGTCGGGATTATTGGGCTGGGGCGCATCGGAGGCTTGGTCGCCGAGCGGCTGCAGCCTTTCGGGGTGGAGATTTTGGCTTATGACCCGTATGTCAGTGCGGCGCGCGCACAGCAGCTCGGGGCGCGACTTGTGACTCTCGACGAGCTGGTGGCGAAATCTGACTTCATTACGATCCACATGCCCAAAACTCCGGAAACTCTGGGGATGATTGGTGCGCCGCAGCTGCAAGCGATGAAGCAGAGCGCGTATGTTGTGAACGTTGCGCGCGGTGGGCTGATTGATGAGCAGGCGCTGTATGCGGCGTTAGAGGCTGGCGAGATTGCTGGCGCGGCGCTCGATGTTTTTGTTTCTGAGCCGCCGGTTGATAACCCGCTGGTGGGGCACCCACAGGTGCATCTGACTCCGCACCTGGGAGCTTCCACCGCGGAAGCGCAGGAGAAAGCTGGCGTGTCCGTGGCTCGCAGCGTGCGTTTGGCGCTGGCAGGCGAGTTGGTGCCGGATGCGGTGAACGTTGCTGGCGGCGCTATCGCCGAGTATGTGCGTCCGGGGCTGCCACTCACCGAGAAGCTGGGTCAGGTGTTTGCGGCACTCGCTGACGGGCCGCTGGCATCGCTTGATATCGAGGTGCAGGGTGAGCTTGCCGGGTACCAGGTTGAGGTGCTGCGTTTGGCGGCGCTTAAGGGCGTGTTTACCAATGTTGTGAGCGAGCCGGTGTCTTACGTGAATGCGCCGCTGCTGGCGGAACAGCGCGGGGTTGAGGTGCGCTTTAGCACCACTGAGAAAACCGCAAGCTATCGTAACGTGATTGTGCTGCGCGGCAGCACTGAGACGGGGGAGCAGGTGTCAGTTGCTGGCACCCTCACCGGGCCGCAGCAGGTAGAGAAGATTGTGAACATCAACGGTTACGATCTGGAGCTGCCGCTGACCGAACACTTGCTGGTCTTCGAGTATTGGGATCGCCCGGGTATCGTCGCGAAATACGGTGCAATTCTGGGTGATGCCGGGGTTAATATCGCCGGGATGCAGATTGCGCGCAACCAGAAAACCGGCAAGGCGCTGTCGGTGCTGGCTATCGACCAAGCTCTGGCTGCTCAGCAGGTGCAGACCGTCGGTGAGGTAATTGAGGCGGATCTCGTCCGCGCAGTTGATATTACGGCGTAACCGAGCGCACTGAGTGCGATAGTGCCGTACGTGGGTGCTGATGGTCGGCAGGTTTCACCTGCCGGGGTCAGCACCCTCTCGCATAAAGTGCTAGCCATGTTCTGGTAAGGCGTGTGCTGTCTGTGGATATGCCTGTAGTTACAGTGTTTAAGCGGGTCTATCTGTTACAGTTGAAGTACAGTGTGTCCGTACAGGACACAGTTAACTGAGCACCGGCACTGGTCATCGGTTGTACAGTCCCCGCGGTGCGGGTGCTGTACAACTGACGATCAGCCCCAGGTGCTTCTGAGGAAAAGGAGCAGGCTTGGAAGGGCCAGAAATTAAATTTGCTGAGGCTGTTATTGATAACGGCAAATACGGCACTCGTACCATTCGTTTTGAGACTGGGCGTCTTGCGCAGCAGGCACAGGGTGCTGTTGCTGCTTACCTTGATGAAGAAACCATGCTTTTGAGCGCTACCAGCGTGTCGAAGCAGCCGCGTGAACACTTCGATTTCTTCCCGCTGACCGTTGATGTGGAAGAGCGTGCATACGCTGCGGGTAAGATCCCAGGGTCGTTCTTCCGTCGTGAAGGTCGCCCATCAACCGAGGCTATCTTGGTGTGCCGTCTGATTGACCGGCCGCTGCGCCCGTCATTCGTTGACGGTTTGCGTAACGAGGTGCAGATTGTTGTCACGGTGCTGTCTATCGCTCCGGGTGAGTTCTACGACGCGCTGGCGATTAACGCTGCTTCTGCTTCAACCCAGATTTCAGGTCTGCCATTCTCAGGCCCAATCGGCGGTGTGCGCATGGCGCTAATTGACGGGCAGTGGGTGGCGTTCCCAACCGCTGCACAGCTGGAGCAGGCTGTTTTTGACCTGGTTGTAGCTGGTCGCGTGGTTACCAACGCTGACGGCTCTAGCGATGTCGCAATTATGATGGTTGAGGCTGAGGCTACCGAGGTCAGCTGGGATCTCATTAAAGCCGGTGCCAAGAAGCCAGACGAGGCAGTTGTTGCTGCCGGTCTTGAGGCTGCGAAACCATTTATCGCCGAGCTGGTGCGGGCACAGCAGGAGCTGGCTGCGCAGTCAGCGAAAGAGCAGCAGGAGTACCCGCTGTTCCCACCATACAGCCCGGAACTCTACGATTTCGTGGCAGCGACGGCGGAGGCAGAGCTCAGCAGCATTTACCAGATTGCTGATAAGCAGGAGCGCCAGAACGCCGATGACGAGCTGAAAGAGCGCGTTGTTGCCGCGGTTACAGCTGCGGTAGAGAATGAGCAGTTTGAAGAGAGCGCGCTTGATCAGGTATCGGCCGCGTACAAGTCAGTTACCAAAAAGATCGTGCGGGGGCGGATCCTCACCGAGGGTGCCCGCATTGACGGGCGTGGCTTGCGTGACCTGCGTACCCTTGACGCTGAGGTGCAGGTAATCCCGCGGGTACACGGTTCTGCAATCTTCCAGCGCGGCGAAACCCAGATTCTTGGGGTTACCACGCTGAACATGCTGAAGATGGAGCAGCAGATTGACTCGCTGTCACCAGCAACTGCAAAACGCTACATGCACCACTACAACTTCCCGCCATATTCAACCGGTGAAACCGGTCGTGTGGGCAGCCCGAAGCGTCGTGAAATCGGGCACGGCTTCCTAGCAGAGCGGGCCCTCGTGCCGGTGCTGCCTAGCCGCGAAGAGTTCCCGTATGCAATCCGCCAGGTCTCTGAGGCGCTGGGTTCAAACGGTTCAACCTCTATGGGTTCTGTGTGCGCCTCAACACTGTCACTGCTTAACGCCGGCGTGCCACTGCGCGCGCCAGTTGCCGGCATTGCGATGGGCTTGGTTAGCGACGAAGTTGACGGCGAGACTCGTTACGCTGCGCTCACCGATATTCTCGGCGCTGAAGACGCTCTGGGTGACATGGACTTCAAGGTTGCTGGCACCAGCGATTTTGTAACCGCGATTCAGCTTGACACCAAACTCGACGGTATTCCATCAGACGTGCTTGCGGGCGCGCTGAGCCAGGCGAAAGAAGCGCGTGAGGCAATCCTGTCGCTGATTAATGACGCAATTTCAGAGCCTGACGAGATGGCTCCAACCGCGCCACGCATTATCACCGTGAAAATTCCGGTTGATAAGATCGGCGAGGTTATTGGGCCAAAGGGTAAAACCATCAACGGTATTCAGGATGAAACCGGCGCTGAAATCTCTATCGATGAAGACGGCACCGTTTACATCGGAGCTGACAACGGCGCAGCGGCAGAGGCTGCGCGCGCTCAGGTTAATGCCATTGCTAACCCGCACAACCCAGAGGTTGGGGAGCAGTACCTCGGCACCGTGGTTAATCTGCGCGAGGGTCTGGGTGCCTTCGTGTCACTGCTGCCTGGCAAAGACGGCCTGCTGCACATCTCTGAGGTGCGCAAGCTGAACGACGGCAAGCGCGTCAACGATCTTGAAGACGTGCTCAGTGTAGGGCAGAAACTACTGGTAGAAATCAGCCGCATCGATGATCGCGGCAAGGTTTCGCTGGTGCCGGTAATGCCGGAAAACTCAGATGCAGCAGGTGGTGAAACCGCCACAGAAGCTGAGACTGCGGAGTAAACATCGCACCGTTTAGTTGAAGGGGCTACCAAGTATGGTGGCCCCTTCAGCGGTTTAAAAGAGGTTGCAAACTAAAGTGCTGTGTGCATCTGCGCAGCGAAAAGCTCTGCAACCGCGGTGAGCAGGGTGCCACGCGGTAGTGGTCGCTGATCCCAGCTGGTGATGTGTTGCACATTGCGCAGGGTGCCCAAGAGCGCAGCACTGAAATCACCGGAGCTTAAAACAGACAGTGTCAGCTCACCGGGTGCTGCCTCCCGAATCGGTAAGCCCGCCGTAGCTGCCCACCGCAGCACCAAACCCCGAGTGATGCCAGGCAGGCAGCCGGTGCTGAGGGCTGGAGTGACGAGTTCACCGTTTCGCTCCAGCAAGAGATTACTGCAGGTTCCTTCGGCAAGCTCGCCCGCGGTGTTATAAAACACCGCTTCAGACGCACCTGCCGTTTGCGCTGCGCGCAGCGTGTAACTGTTTTCCGCGTACGAAGTGCTCTTGTGCCCGGTTAAAATGCTGTGCTCGTTGCGACGCCCGGCAGCGGTGACAACCGTAGCAAAAGTGGGGTTAACTTGCCCCAGCTCAGGGCCGGTTCCCGGCAACAATAATGCACTGAGTAGCTCAGAGTTTGTGCCAGAGCGCCACACAGTTAACCGCAGTCGTAACACAGCAGGCACCGGTTGTGGCACCGCCTGAAGCAGGGCTGCGACGGCGCGATCCACCAACTCTGCAGCCACCGGCCGCATTGTAAATCGTTGCAAACTAACGTTCAGTCGCCGCAGATGTTGTGCGAGCGCGAAGGGCTTGCCACGATACACTGCCACGGTTTCAAAAAAACCTTCACCAGTCAGCAACCCCGCAGCTGTTAGCGTCTGGTAATCGGCAAGCGAGACACCAGATCCGGATGCGGCAGCCGCGTCGACAGCGGTTACGGTGTTGTTAAACCACACTAGCGGCATAAAATTACGCACCGTCATGCGGTGCCTCCTGAAGCCGCAAGGGCGATGAGACGGTGCGCTTTAAGCTCAGTCTCCTGCCATTCGCGCACCGGGTCAGACCCCCAGGTGATGCCGGCTCCGGTGCCGAAATGTAAAATGTCAGAGCCGCACTGCTGACATTCTTGTTCCCACCAGAAGGAACGAATACCCACCGCGAGCTGAGCCTCGCCGGTAGCAGCATCAACCCAGCCCAGAGCACCGCAGTAAGGGCCACGGTGATGGGTTTCGAGCTTCGTAATTAAATCCAATGCGGCTGCTTTCGGTGCCCCAGATACCGATCCAGGTGGAAATGTGAGGGCAAAAATATTGTGCCAGTAGCCCGGATGCTGTACCGCACTTGCTGGTAGCTCGGCAGTCACAGTCGATACCAGATGCACCAACCCCGGATGCTCCTCCAACTGCAGAAAGTCCGATACTGCGACGGTGCCCGGCACCGCTAGTCGCGACAGATCGTTGCGCATCAGATCGGTAATCATGGTGTTTTCCGCGGCGTCTTTCGAGGTGATGCCGGAAGCCTCCCGCGCAGTGCCTTTGATGGGGCTTGATTTCGCGGTCAGTTTGCCCGCATCGTCACGGCTAATTTCCAAGAAGAGTTCCGGTGAAGCACTGGTCAGCCAGATGTCTGCATCCGGTTGCTCCGCAGCAGCAACATGGATGTACCCTAGAAACGGGGCTGGGTTACCGCCCGCAAACACCGCAGCCAAGGTTGCCGGATGCGGCGCAGCAGGCAGTTGGGCACTCAGCACACGGCAGATATTGGCCTGATAAACCTCGCCTTTTGCGATGCATTCTCGGGTGTGCTGCACCGCAGCCTGATAGCTGGCAGCATCAAGACTGCTGTGCCAGGCAGTCAAGGTTGGACCGCGCCACTGCGCCGCGAGAGTTGGGGTGTGGATCATGCTCGTCGCGGTGGTAATCGGAGCGGTTTTAAACTTCCACCCGCGGATCCGCCCTTCAAAATCTGCCACTACAAACCATCTGCCAGAATCCGCGTCCAGGCGCGTAAAAAGCTCTGCGTCGGAGGCAAAATCAAGCAGTTCGGAGCCGCTATAGGAGCCGAAAACTACGCTCGGCAGGTTATTTTGATCCACCCTTATAAATTACCGGACGCGGCGCAAGGTTTTCTAAGTTTGCAGTCGGTAGAGTGGAATTTATGACTGAAGCCGTGAAGATTCCGCTGCTGGAGAAAGAGTTTTCGCACGAGTTACAGGGCGCGCTGATTCGCCGCACCCTGTTACCAAACGGACTGCGAATCTTAACCGAACGGCTGCCGGGTACTCGCAGCGTTGCGGTCGGCTACTGGGTCGGGGTCGGGTCGCGCGACGAGCAAAGCGCTAACCCAGCGGCCCCAGCAAGTCTGGGGTCTACGCACTTTTTGGAGCACTTGCTGTTTAAGGGCACTAAAACTCGCTCAGCCTACGATATTGCCGACGCTTTCGACCGCATCGGAGCTGACCACAATGCGATGACCGCGAAGGAGTTTACCGCTTATCACGCGAAGGTGCGTGATAAAGACCTGCCGGTTGCGGTGACGTTGCTAACCGATATGGTGTGCGCGAGCGTGATTGACAACGCGGAGTTTGAGATTGAGCGGGGTGTGATTCTGGAAGAGCTCGCCATGGCGGCTGATGATTTGGTTGATGTGGCGCATGAGCGACTGTTCTCTGCGGTGTTGCCGGAGCATGCGCTTGGTCGCCCGATTGGGGGCAGCCCAGAAGAGATTAAGGCCGCCACCCGTGACAGCGTCTGGAACCACTACCGCAATCACTACGCGCCGCACAGTCTAGTGATCACCGCGGCGGGCGCGGTCGATCACGACCAGTTCGTGGAGCTGGTGGCGCGTAGTATGCAGGAAGCCGGCGGTACCTGGGCCGACCTGGATGCGGTGCGGCAGCCGGTGGCGCGGCGGGCGCGGCAGCATGATGCGCTGGCAGTGCCGGTTGCAACTGATGTTTTTGAGAAAGATAGTGAGCAGGTGCATGTGTTGCTCGGGGGGCCGGGTCTAATCAACGGCGCCAAGGAACGCTTCGCGTTTGCGATTTTGAATTCTGTGCTCGGCGGCGGGATGGCGAGCAGGTTGTTTCAGGAGATTCGTGAGAAACGCGGTCTGGCATACACAACTTACTCTTTTGGAGCGAGCTACTCAAGCGCGGGCGTTTTCGGAATGTACGCCGGCTGTGCACCAGAAAAAACTAAAGAGGTCATTGCGATTGCCCGCGGTGAGCTGGAGCAGCTGGCGAGCAGCGAGATTACTGACAGTGAGTTGGCGCGAGCGGTGGGGCAGCTTGGTGGCAGCGCGGCTTTAGCGCTTGAAAACTCGGAGGCGCGGATGGGCCGTTTGGCGCGGGCTGAGCTCGGTTCCGGGGAGCTGTGGGATGTTGATGCCAGCCAACAGCGCATCGCCGCGGTTACTAAGCTGCAGGTGCAAGAGCTGGCTGCCGAGTTGCTGCAGCAGTTACAAACGACCGTGCTAGTGGGGGATGTGCGCCGTGCCGGATTTTAACGAGTTTTCTGCTGACAGTGCGCCGCGGGTGAAGCAGCGCTCCGCAGCCGCTAAGCCGGCGGGGCCGAAACCAGCGGTGATGCTTGCGGCGCTGGTGATGGCGGCGCTGCTGCTGCTCTATGTTGGTGCGGTGCTATATCGCGTCGTGGTGATGCTGCAAACTGGCAGTGTTACCGGGGCGCTCCTAGCTCTCGGCATGCTGGTTTTGAGCTTGGTTGCGATTTGGGCGGTGTGGCGCGAGGTGCGCTTTGGGATTGCCGCAACCAGGCTGACGAGAAAGCTTAATGAGGCAGGTGGGCTTTTGGATTTGGAAATTCCAACTGATCCATCAGGGCGGCCGCAGCGTGCTGCGGCGCGTCAGGTGCTACCTGAGGTGACCGCCTTCGCACAGGCGCAGCCTGAAAGTTGGCAAGCACAGCAGCGCCTTGGAATTGTGCTACGGGCGGCGGGTGAAAACGCGGCCGCGCGTAAAGCTATAAACAATGCAATTAAGTTGGCGAAGAGCCAGGATATATAATGTTTACTTGAGTCGCGATTGCACTGATAGGTATTCGATTGCATTGAAATGCATTTTCGGCTTTCTGACCGGGAGTTTTCGCGCTTCACGCGCAATTTTAGATTGCATTGAAATGCACTGGCAGGTAGTCAATTGCAAATGGCAATGTTTACTGAATGTTTACTGGTCGGCGAGGTACGCAACAGGATAAACGCGCCGCGCCGAAGAGCTTTCATTCCGCTCTTGAGATTAGGCCTTGACAAACATTAAAGCCGCATGCTTATAATTGTTTCACCAATATTGGTAAGAAAAATGTTGGGATTGAGGAATTTAGCGCCCCACCGTTCACGGCCAGGGCGCTAAATTTTTTCTCTCACGACCTGATTAGGCTCGCTCATGCTCTAAAGGTGGGTATTGCACTTCGACCTCGTAGCCTTCAGCGACTAGGCTCATAGTCACAAAATTGACCAGCGCGCAATGTACTTCAAACGGGATACCGGTGTCCGGCTGTAGAAGCGCATATTCTTCGGCGTCGCGGTAGCGCGCCACTGTAACAGTTTCAGGGTCGCCGCCCGCGAGCTCGGCTGTATCATCGGCAGTGTCAAGAATCACCTGCTGCATCTCAATAATGCGGTAGGCTAGCTCTTCCAACGCTGCTACAGCGTGCTCTGGTGGATCTATTGTTAAGCACCACCTGCGTACCGTGCGCGGGTTGTAGCCGGCAAACTCAGCGAAACTCGTAGAATCGAGACCGCAGCCAGCCATGAAGGTTTTAAACGTAGCACTATTCACAAAATCACCTCGTTTTTTATTTAGCGAACCTGTAGCCCAGCTGCTCGGCTTCTGCCAGCGTAATCTTGCGGAATTTGCGAGCACGCGGCGCCTTATAGTGAAAGGTCACGCTTTCGTTGTTTGACCGCAGCCGGCGGCCGTCAGCACCAGTAATATAGCCGTCTTTACGAGTCTGGGGCTCGGCCATCACAATCTCAATTGTTTCCCATTTCGAGGTCGCGTGGCGAGTGAAGCCACCCACCATTGTTTTGTAGCTGATGCTAATACGCAGACGGTTCAAATCACCATTAACCACCGGCGCGACCTTAACCGCAGGGAAGTCAGCCGGATTGAGTTCTGCGAAATCTTCTGGATCATAATAGTTGGTTTTGTTGGCTGCAGCGCCAGTGTGGTGCCACTCGCAAGGAAGTACAGCTCCTGCTTTCACGGCGCGTTTCTGCCATGCATCTAGCCGACTGTAGGTTAGCAGTCCGTCTTCTTCTGCTGTGATAGCGCGATCTGACTTGGTTAAAACACCGTAGCGAGTTTTCATTTTTCAGGTCCTTCTCTTTCGAGGTCTTTCTCTTTTGACTCTTTTCAGTGGCCTTTGCCGCCTGACAATTCAATTATATGTTTCCGTGTGCGGACATTGCAAGTGGTGCGCAGTGTCGGCGTGTCGCGCATGATAAACTAGCGCCACAAGACCAGTTCCGCTACCTAGCACAAGTTAGATAGTCCAGGGCTGGTCATTGCTTTACCGCAACAAAAAAGAGCCCCTCCCGAGAACCCATCTACAGGGCACCCGGGAGGGGCAATTTTTTGTTATTTTATACCAGCTTTATACCAGCAGCTTAATCATCTTCTAGAATCACTTCATGCTCAGGCTCCGCCGCGGCATGCTTACCTGCCGGAGTGTTCGCCTGCGCCAGCCGATTAGTCATGCTGCTAAACAGGAAGATAACAGCAAACGCTACAGCTAGCGGCATCGGCGGCACAACCTGCGCCGCCACAAACCCAGCAACAGTCAAAGCTGCAGCAACTGACAGCAGACCACCGAGAGTGTACAGCACCTTGCGAGCGCGCGGATCCGTAACGTATTTGCCGAGGTCGACATTGTCGAAGTTTGGTGCGATGTTCATGTTCATTTTTTGTTCCTTTCTATTGGGGTTTTAGCCAGGCTGGGCGGGCTGGCGGCGGCGGTAGCGCGCCGCGGTCGACCCAGTCAAACACCTTCGATAATTCGTGACGCAGCAGCGCTTCATGCTGTTCCTGTTGCTGTAGTTGTGAGCGTTGCGCGAGCAGCTGCTGCTCTTGCTTGTCAACCTTTTCTTGCAGGGTGGCGGTACGGTCGCGCAGCTGCGCGATTTCCTCCCGCAACGGATCTACGAGCTCCCGCCATGCGCCAGCGAGTGACACTTCGGCTGCAGCGTCATTCTTGCGAGTCTCATTCTCCGCCACACGGCGGGAAGACAGCCACGGGAACACGACGGTAAAGAACGCCGACGCTAGGCTGATAAGTCCTAGAATTAAGGTTTCTGACATTCTGCACCTCCGTCTTTTCGGTCCGGTAGATCCACCACCGCCGCCGATAACCAAATCAGCCGTAGCAGCACGAAAATCAGAACAGCGCGGAAACCAGCCTGCAGGCTAGTATCAATCACTGCAGCGAGCGCATACAGCGACATGGCTAGCGCGAAGGGGACTGCGGCGAGTCCGAAAGCTGGCGCGGTCAGGTTTGTGGTTTTGGAGAGGGATACGCCTAGTGTGAAGAATCCAATAGTGTTTGCAACGCCGGTTACTAGGTTGCGGTGGACTTCGGCGGCGGGCAGCACGCCGGCGGCGTCGATTAGTTGCCAGCCGTTTAATGCGTAGTCGGTGCCGATTACGATTAGCAGCAGGCCGATAGTGAATAGGAAGTCAGCGCGTTTGACTAGCGAGCGTTTATTGGCGTCTCGGATATAGATCCGATTTTTGATTTTCTGAAACATGCTAGCTACCTCACTAGGTTTTTCTGCCGCTGTACTTCGGCATCTATTTCCTGATAACGGGCACGGTGTTCTGGTTTCAGGCGCCGCTGGCGTTCTGCGCCGTTGCCATACCGGCCACCGCGAATTTCAGACGCCAACAGACAGATATCGAACCCCGCCGCAGTGTTGATGCGTTTCTGCTCTTCCACCTCTTGCTCGATTTCCTCACGGCGGCCAGGGAAGTCGCGCTCTAACCGTTGTTTGCGTTCCGCGCCGTTCCCGTAGCGGCCAGCGCGCACCCGCACCGCAGCATGCGACACGTCAACCTTTTTAGCGGCCGGCGCGGTTGGCGCGGGCGGTGTTGTCGGCGTGGGTGGGGTGTGGGTGATGCGGGCTGCGGCGCCGATAGGCTCACCCTCACGGATTTGCCGGTTCACCTCCTGCTGAATCGCAGCACCGTAACCTGGGTAGCGCTCCTCGAGTGCGCGCGTACGATCCACGCCGACACCGTAGTTACCGAGACGAACCCCGCGCACGATGGCGGTGAAATCATGCCGCGCAGGCTGCACCGGCACGCCAGGCCGCCCCATAACAGCGAGCGCCCGCTCACGCAGGAGTCCTAGGCGGCTGTAGAGGTAGTTGCCAGGGCAGGTTGTGGGGTTGACGTCGCGGTGCCCGATGACTGTGGCGGGGTTTTGTAGGTTCCAGCCGTAGTATTTTGCGAGGTCTGCTAGCAGTTCTACTAGCTTGTTAAAAGCCGCGTCGGTGATTGGCCAGTCGCCGCCGGTCGCACTGTTTTGAATCTCAACAGTGATAGCGTTCTGGTCATGTCGTCCCTGCCAGTTGTTGCTTGTCCACGGGCAGAGAAATTCTGGAATCTGACCAATAAGCGTCCCGTCGCTATATAGGATGTAGGTTGCTGATACTTCGGCGTTAGGATTCATCAGCCGCTGGTCGCCACCGGTGGTGCCGCCCCAATGGTGGACGATAAGCCGCTGGGGAGTGAGATTGCCGCGGCTGTGGAATTTACTGTGATGCTGTACAGCGCGGGTGACTAGTTTGCTGAAATCGCGTTTAAACATTGGTTCCTCCCTGATTCGGGTATAAAAAATGCCCTGCACCGAGTTAGTGCAAGGCATTGGATGGTGGTGGTGTAGTTTATTCTTCGATGATGACTTCGTGCGGCACTGGGGTTAAAAGATTCTGCACGGCGGCTTTAATCATCTCGTCAGTTATAAGGCCTTCGTCAAACCCAGCAGTATAGTGCGGCTGATGTTCGACTGTATCGGCGACAGTGTCCGAGTTATCTGCAGTAGTCACGGCAGCTGGCGGGGGCGCCCACTCTCGATACTTTTCTGCCCACGCTGGGTCAGACACCAAATACAGAGCGTTATTTGCGGCCCATGCGCGTGGGTCAGGCACGCGCAGCGACGCCGCGCAGGCGGCGATACGTTCTATAAGCCATGGGTCGCATGACATTTCAGAGATTGTTAAGTAAGACAAAGCTTTTACCTCATTTCTAAATCCCGTAAACATATCTCAGTACCCAGTAGTTGTTGCCGGGCTGGCCACTGAGCTGGTGCCCCTCGATACGGTCGTTATAGACGTAGAACACTTTGCGGCCGAGCGCGTCACCGACGATAACAGGGAACGTGAATTCGCGCGAAGCAACTCCGGCTAGGAAACCTTTAGGAATGAAGTGTGTCTGAAAATCGAATTCGTAGGTGCGGCCGCCATCTATACGTCCCCAAATCAGTACGATGCCGTTAGCCTGTGCCGAGACTGGTTGTGACAACTGGGCGCGGTGACCTGCCGACATCATTAGTGCGCCTGACCAAAGCAGACTATTCGGCTGCTGTCTAACCCCAGCAGCAAAACCCGCAGGAGAAACATACTTGTCCGATGCTGTTCCGGCGGCGATTTCCGCTGGAGAAGCAGCGACCAGCCCACCGGCTTTAGACACAACAGTGACCTTCCGATGCTGCAACAAACAGAGCACGCGGACCCCAACAGACAACGTGCCTGCAGTGTTCGCTGGTACGCCCGCCAGCGGCTGCGAATCACCATCCAGCTGCACCGCAAGCGGGCTGGCCGACACGACAACGCCCCAGCGAAACTCCGGTTTAGCCGCGAGCGCTTCCTGCATATTGTTGATGCGGCCTATTAGGTTATCCCAGATTGACATCGGGTGTCTCCCTCCATTCGGCTTCGCACAGGCTGTCGTAGGTGAGACCGTATGTGAGGCTGCGAATTGTGGCTTTGATGGTTTTGCCGCCGGTTTCAAACCCGATAGCGTCGTTCGGGTTTAGAGGTAGGATTGCGTGGCTGGCGGTGATTTTTGCTGTTGGTGTCATGCGGGCGAGCAGGCGGCGCTGTGCTAGTTGGTTTGCAGCGTCTTGTGATGCTACCTCGGTTGTTTCCACTGCGGTTATCCACCGTCCGCGATTCTGATAGCTGTAGGGCGACGCGGGGTCTTGGTTTTCAGCGATACCTACGATTGCTGGGGTCTGATCGTTGCCGTCTGATACGACTAGGTATTTGTTGGGGACGGCGGTGAGGTTTTGCTCGCGTTCGTATTCTGGCGTGTGGATTGCGGCGGCGCCGGGTTTGAATGTGAACACTGGTTGGCGGTGTTGCGGACTGGTGTAGGGGGTGATTTGGAATACCCCGGCACCGTTTACATGGAGCGCCCAGTAGCCTGCAGCAGCAAGCAGTTCGTTAATGATTGTCAGTTTCGGAGTACCTGCGTCCCACACCAACGGGTTGCGCAGAGCAAGGTCGCTAGGTGTGGCATCTACTGGTTCGCCGGTTTCCGCTACGAGAGCACGGACCGTGTTAATAATGTTGGTGTCTGCCGGTAGTGAATAGGTTGTTTCAACGGTGTCTTCGTCAAGAATCGCTAGCAGCGACAGCAAAGCTACTTCGTAGCTGCTGCCGGTTTCTGTCACCGTTTGTTTAGGTGACGTGAAAAGCATAGTGGCTACTGGCCACGAATCCACACCCGGCACTCCCGGGTCATAGGTAACGCGGACGCGGTGTTTCAGCCAGTTGATGTCCTGTGGGTCTACGAGAGTGAGGTTGCCGGTCACACAAAGCCGAGACTGCGCCGCGACCTCGATGCTGCCGCCTTTGACCGTGGTAAGTTCCCGCACCGGTTGCCCCAGCGAATCTAGGAGTGTGAACTGCCAAGCAGGGCGGCGAGCGCCGGTTAGTTTTTGCCACATGACAGTTCACCTTCCTGTTGGTTATTCGCTGGTTTTTTCGAGCGCGAGTTTGAAATTCCACAGTTTGTTAGACGTGCGGCTGATGTCGGCGTGTGACAGCATGCCGTAGATGTGGTTGCCGTCCGGGTCACGGTAGAGGTGTACTGGGTCGGCCGCGTTTACTACCTGTTGCAGCGCGGTTTTCGTGTCCGTGTGGTTTTCGTCCAGCACGAGTGTGCCGGAGACCTCTACAACGTGGGCGAGCTGGTGCGATGCGTACGGCACCGGGTAGGGGCGGCCGGCGAACCGGTGACTAGTGCGGTCGCGGCCTTGTCTCATTTGCACCTGAATGTTGTATGGTAGCCGTACGATTGTAGCGAAGCCGGGGCCGCCGGAGATCCATACAGCAGAGCTGTCGGCTGACACGTCGACAATACGTACAGATAGGCCGCCGTCTGCCGTGAAGCTTGTCACCCGGTATTTGTTGACACCGTAGGATTTTGCTTCAAGGTCAGCAAGCACGCCAGTTCGTTCGGTCTCGGTCACGTGTTGCCAGGTTTCCCCGCCGTCGATAGACCGTTCGATAGTGTTGCGTGCCGCGGCAGGGTTGCCGCTGCTGCCCGTCACGGTGAGGTTTACGCCGCCCAGGGATTCGTCCCAAGCAGCGGTAACAACTGGCAGAGCAGGCGTCGGGAATTGAGTCCGGAACGTTACTTGCCGCGGCGGGCTCCAATACCCCTCGGTCTGTACTCTGACGCGCAGCGAATAGGTTTGGTTGTTGACGAGTTTCGTGTTGAATGTGACGGTGTTTGCAGTGCCGGTGCCGATTTTAGTTTCAACTAAAGTACCGCCAGGCGCTAGCAGTTGCGCTTCGAACCCCTGCTGTGGTTTGCCTTCCAGTTGGCCGAAAGACCAGTTGGCTTGCAAGGTAGCGCTGGGATAGTTAGCTGGCACCTGCACGTCTACTGTCGGTTCGCTGATTAGTTCGATGCGGGTGTGGCGACTCCAATCAGACCAAGCATTGTGTGCACCTTTCGTGCGCACACGCCACTCATAAACGCCAGCGGCGAGATTTAAGGTTTTGGTCTGCGCGGTTGTGCCGTTGTCCGTGTAGGCGCTGCCGCCGATACGCCGGTATTCCAGCTGATATTGCTGCTGCAAAGACGTGTCAACGGACGTATGCTGCCATGCAAAAGTGACGTTGCCCTTAAGGAGTACGCCGCCTAAAGGTGCGCGCGGCACCGGCACACCGGGTTTAGCCAATAGACTAACCGTGTTGCTAGCGGTAGACCAGTCCGAGTATTGTGTGCCATGGTGCGATGCGATTCGCGCACGCACCGTATAGGAATGCTGTTGCAGGGCAGACACGTTCACATGAGTGAACGGCAGCTGCGTGTTCGTAGCAACAATCTGATTTTGTGCGTTTCGCACATCGTAGCCGGTCACCCAATCATTAGGTGCTGCAGCATTTACGATGATGTTGCTGCCTGAACGTTCAGCAACAACGTTACTTGGAGCCGCAGGTAGGCTATAAACAGGTTGCGACTGCTGGTAGTCGCTTACACCACCCGCGTTGACAGCGGCGATACGGTAATAGAATCGGCTATTCGCGGGCACCGTGGTGTCAGTGAACGAGGTTGCATTGCCTGCCGGGCGGCCGACCTGCTGCCACGTACTGTTATCGGTGCTGCGCTCCACGATAACGGCACTGTAGCTGCCGCGGTTAGTCCACGACAGTACAGTGTTGCTGCCCTGATACGAGACCGCGTTGAACTGTGGCGGGGTCGGCCGCGGTGGCGGCGGCGCCTGAATCGTGACATCTTTGTAAGCCCAAATCTGCTGACCGTTATCAAACAGGCCAGAGCGCATAACCGCACCGAATTCGCGCCGTCCAGTAAACGACTGAGTGGCACGATACAGTTCCACGATAGGTGACCCTGACCAGACCTCAATACGCACAGGTTTAGATCCGCGCCAGCCACGCTCTAAAACTAGCGTCGAGTTCCAAGCGTGCGCATAATTGTGCTCGTTCTGGCCGTAAACAATAATGGTCGCGGTTGTGCCGTGCACCTGAATATCGATACCCATACGATAATGTGATGCCCAGGGGCCCCAAGTGATAGCCATAGTTTATACTCCTAACTGTGCAGCTAGCCGGTTGCCGCTAAGCGGTGCTGCGAAACGCTCCACAACCTCTGCGCCGCGCGCTTCGACCCAAGCACGGAACCGCGCCGCGTCATCACCCGCAATGGCTAACACAATCTCGCTAGATTTTTCGGTGGATCCAAACAAGCCAGGCGCCGCGAACTCGCCCGGATTGAAAGCCGAGCTAGTGACACTGCTTGACAGGCTATAGTTTTGGTTCTGAAAATCAGCAAAATCATGCTGCACCTTATCCAGCTGACCGCTAATGCTTTTACGGCCGCGCTTGATACTTTCAGCAATCGACTGTGTGAAAGTTTCACCAACCGATTTACCCGAATAAGCAACCCAGCCGCGGCCAGAAAATGGCCCCTCTTTCGCTGGCGAGAAAGGAAACAAGTTGCGGATACTCTGCAGGCCGTTAGCAACAAAGCTCTTCGCTGATTCAAAGGCAGACTTGATACCGTTCAAGAAACCTTGAATCAGGGCGCGGCCTGACTCGTAAAGTCGGTTGCCAAGACCGGTAAAGAAGCCGATGATTTTTTCCGGCACGGATCGCACGAACGATACGACCTCGTCGAACTTGTTGCGAAGCATGTTGCCGAAGCCGATAGCACTGTTAACGATGTTGTTCCATACATCTTTAAAGAAGCTGCTTACCGCGTTCCAGACGGTTTCCCAAACGGTTTTGATACCGTTTAGGAAGTTAAGTACAGCAGTGCCGATATTCGTTGTAGCAGTAGTGAAGAAACTAACAATGTTGTTCCACACGTCCTGGAAAAAGTTCCGGATGTCATCCCAATGCTTGATAATCAGGCCAGGGACAGTCCAGTTCAAAAACAGGTCCAGCACAAACTGCAAAGCAGTCTCGAAGAAACTAACAATGTTGTTCCATACGTCCTGGAAAAACTGAGAAATGGTTTCCCAGTTTGAGATAATCAGGCCCGGTACAGTCCAATTTAGGAATAGATCCATAATGAACTGCAGCGCGCCCTGCAGGAACGTTTGGATGCCAGTCCACAGGTCAGTGAAGAACTGGCTAACCGCGTTCCAAGCGTCAATAAAAACCTGGCTGAGGTTATTCCACAGGTCGGTTAAGAAGCTGCTGATGTTTGTCCACGCTTCGGACAAGAACGTCATCAGGTTCTGCCAGATTTCCTGACCTAGCTCGGTCTGGGTGAAGAAATACACCAGTGCGCCAACTAGCGCGGTTACCGCGGTAATAATCACGCCGATTGGGTTAGCGCGCATTGCCGTGTTTAACGCTAACTGTGCTGCAGCCGCGGCTTTTTGTACCGCAGTCCAAGCTTTTGTTAACGCCATGTGTGCTTTCTTCACAAACATGTACGTTTTCCACGCCGCCGTAGCTGCAACAAGGGCAGCAACCAGCACACCCAGCACTTCCTTGTTGTCTTTAATAAAATGACCGACCTCAACCAACACGGCTGCCAGCCCAGACAACACAACCGTTGCCGCAGCCGCAGCCGCAGGCAACGCCGCAATAAGCGCGTTCAAGAAAGGCTCAAAAGTCGCCGCCAAAGACAACACGGCATCTAACACTGTCGCAAGCGCCGTGCCGAAAGCTGACTGCAGCTCTGGCGAAGTAGCAATAAGCCCTAGAATTCCAGCGATAACAAGACCGATTGGTGACGAGATACGGGTTAAGACGCCCGCGACGCCGCTAAGGCCTGGAATAGACGAGATCAGCGGCGCGAAGCCACCTGCTCCAAGCGCAGCAAAAGCTGCAGCTAAGGGACCGATGACAGTAGTGAACTGACCGAATTCAATTTCCGCTGCAGACAGGAAAGTCGTGAGCTTTTCAATATACGGATTGATATGATTGCCGATTGCGTCACCAAGCTGCTTAGCTTTTTCTTCCAACGGCGCCAAAGCAGCCTGCGCCGCCTGGAATAGCGGCGCGAGCTTCGGGAAAATACCGCCAAGCAGCCCAGCACCGATACGACCGAGCGCAGCCGCAACGTTAGCCATCGCGCCAGCGAAAGTGTTACCTGATGACAGGGCTGCGCCGCCGAGCCCCTGCTCCATGGCGGCTTGGAAAGTAGCAAAATCAATAGCACCGCTGGAAGCCATCTTTGCGGCTTCCTCAGCGGTCACACCCATTTGCTTAGCAAGCAGCGACAGAATTGGCACACCAGCGTCATGCAGCTGATTGATCACATCCATCTGCACTTTGTTGCTGGCGGCAACCTTATTGAAAATCGCGCCCATGCTGCCCATGTCCGTGCCGGCAATAGTCGCCGCGTCAGCAACAAGCTTAAGGTTGCGCTCTAACTCTTTGCCTGGTTTAATACCAGCGGCCAGCGCGCCCGCGGCAGCGGTAGCCGCGCTATCAAGCCCAAACGCGGTACCTTTAACGCTGCTGAGCGCGTTTTTCATCACCTGGTCAACAGTCTCGGCGCTAGCGCCAAGACCCTGTAATTTCGCTTTCGCCTGGTCAATAGAATTCAGCCGGCTAAAGCCTTTAACTAGGGCGGTGCCAAGACCAGCCGCAAGCGCGCCGGTGACAGCTGTTGCAGCGTTTTGTAGGCCGTTCATCATGCCGCCGCCGACCTCTTGACCGGTTTTTTTGAACACGGCGGCATCGTCGCCTAGGGCTTTGCGGATTTGTTCTGCAGCGCCTTTTAGTGACGGGATGATTTGGATATAGGCAATGCCTAGTTGAGACATGGGCGGCTCTCCTTTTTGGGTATAAGAAAATCCGCCCATGTTAGGCGGCTTAGACGCGAGGTGCAGCGAGTTTTTGTTTCACGGTGTCGATGTCGAACGCTGTTAGGTTTTCGGCTGCTCGCTGCTTTTGCGGTTCGACACCTGGCCGGGTGATGCGTTCCGGCCGGTTACGGTTTTTCTGACCGTCTTTTGTTTTACTCCAAGCGATCCACCGTTGCACGTCTACTAGCTCGGCTAGCAGTAGCTCTGTGAGTCCCCAGGGGGATTGGTCGGGCGCGATTTTGCGCATAACCGCGGATTCCGGTGGGAGGTTGCTGGCGCAAGCGGCTAGGTGTCGGACACTGTATTTTGTTCCTAAATCATCCAGGTTGAGATTATAGAAACGTTGCAGGTCGGCTCGCAGCAGTGTTGGTTCTAGGGTTAAGAGTGCTGCGAGCTGTTGGAGTTTGGGACGGCCGCCTGCATGGCTCGGGCGAAGAAATCGGCGAGTTTGCTTGCTGAGGTGCGGCCGGTGGTTTTGTCGCGGCAGTGTTCTTTGGCGCGCTGGTAGCCGCGCGTGCCAAGCATTGACTGCATCACTTTTACGATAGCGAACGGGTCGGATCCGTCGGACGCGGCAGCAAGCTGTTCTAGAATCTCGATATCGTCAAGCGCGGCAGTGTCAATCCATAGTGGAACGCCGTCTACGACGACTTGCTGACGCTGCTGCGTGTTTTTGGTTTGCTTTTTCTTGTTCTTTTTGTTGGCCATTTTATGCTCCTAATAGTGTTTTGTGCTCCAGAAAATAGGGGGTGGGCGCGCCGGGAGCACGCGGCGCGGCCACCAGTCAGGGGGATTTTGTTAACTTGCTAGGCTTGCGATGTATTCGTATGCGGCGTTGCCTGCAGCGTCAGGATATGCGGTAATCACCACACGGTAGCCGATGGGTTCGCCGGACTGATAAACAACTTCACCAATCTCGGTGATTTGCCCATTAGGAATCACGATGCGTTTGACCCGTCCGCCGGTGAGTAGAATCTCATAAACGTAAACGCCCGTCGGTAGCTCTTTGTCATTGTGCAGCACAGTTAGGCCGTTGGTGATATCCCCGGAGACGTTCGCGGGGCCGTAAACTTGTTTCATCACATGCTCGTTGGTTTCGATGAATGTGTGCTCGAAAGTTTCTGTTCGGCCGCTAACAATTTTCAGCACCGTCTGACCACTCCAATCTTTAATATCGGAGCTATCTTTTTCGATAGAGTTGGTCAAACCATCTTCTGAGACGAGACCGAGCCCCTGAAACTGTGATTTGAGCGCGGTCTTCGCGTCGTTAGGCAAAGTCGTGCCTGCAGGCGCAAAATAGATACCGCCAGCGGCTTTAGGCTTGCCAACCGAAACATTGGCAGCATTGTTAGTAGTAGTTGTAGACATAAAAGGTTCCTTTCAAAAAATGGGACAAAAATTTTACGAATCAGCAGCGACCAACGCCACAGTGACAGTCAACTGATAGCGCGGCTGTGTGCTCACAGGGTCAGGAAAGTTATAAATGCTCTCAATTTCTACCCCCGCGATTTGCGGATGAACTAGCTCCTGAGCTTCCAACACCCGCGCCAGCAAATGCGCGAGCTTAGACGCAACCAGCCGAGTTTCCGCCCACACCTGAACAGCGAGCGCCGCGTAGCTTACTTGGTTGCGGGTGAGCCAGCCTACTTGTTCGATTGTGATGAACTGTTGGGGGCGGGTTTCTGGAATGTTGAGGTAGGCGGCTAGTTGTGCGTTTTGCAGTGTGGTGTTAGTGTTTATGGTTTTGATTAGTAACAGTTCAGGGTTTGGATGCATTGGGTCTCCCTGTTGTTATCTTTTGATGGTTTTGCCGCCTGCTTGTTTGAGTGCTTTCAGGAGGGTGTTGTTCTGGTGTTCCTCTCGGCGGGCGGCGTAAGTTTTTGTTGATACGCGGGCGCGGGCACGGGTTTTGCCGTTTTTCACGGTTATCGCGTATCCATCTTTGCCGGTGGCAGCAACGATTTTCTTTGCTTGCTGTTCAAGCAGACGGGTTACACCGGGTAGGTTGCGGACTGCCGCGGCGCCAGTGCGTTTCACGTACACGTGGATGAAGTCTTTAGCCATCGGCGCGCCCTACTTTCACAGGTCGATTCCAGCGGCCTGGGGTGTTGGCATCAGTGTATGGTTGCGGGTCACCGATGACTGTGAAGGGTTGCAGGTTGCGGATCCGCACGCGCGCGCCCCTGAGCGATTTCATGTAGGTTTTTGGAAAATGAAGCTCTAAGATGACCTCGATACCGTCTACCCGGGTTGAGCCCTCTTTATCCGTGGTTAAAGAAGGTGCCACGAGCACGTTGTGGACGGTTTCGGAGGTTTCTTGCCAAATGGTGTTGTTGCCTTCGTCAACGCCTGCTGGTGTGCGGGAGAGCACTTCAACGGTTTCGCCCTGCATGATTGGCTCCTTCTAGTAGGTCGATGCTGCCTGCGCGTTGTTTACCGATACCGAGCGCGAGTTTTTCCTGCCGAGTAAGGAAGAAATCCCCAGCGGGGTTTAATGGCTTATATGTGGAGGAATATGGTCCTGCGCTCATTTGCAGCGTCTCGAAACCTCCGCCTAAACCCCCGGTGGTGTCTTCTGCGCCAGCGAGTTTAGATTGCAGTGCGCGTTGGACTACGCTGCAGATAATCCTGCGGCGGGTGGCTGCTGGGCTTGCTGCCGTGAACGGTGCGATATCGAGCACGTACTGGGTAGCGTCCTCTAATAGCACTTCTGCTTGCTGTTCACGGTCGGGCGGGAGCTCTGGCCAACGTTTTTTTATATCGTCTAGTGTTGCCCAAGGCTGAAAATCTGTGTCGGTCATCACTCCCGCCCTTCCCTATTGTAGTTATTTCTTGCCGCGCTTAGCAGCGGTAGGCGCGGCCGCGGTTTCCGCCGCCGGAGGTTCTACAGTGTCGTCTGAGGTTTCCGCCGCGTCCTCTGCCGGAGGTTCTGGTAAGTCCACTGGCGGCTCTACAACAGCCGCACCTGTGTGTTTATCAGAGGTAGCGGCGTCGCGCTGCACAACCTTGTATTTATGCGCTTTCAGAATCTCTGCGAGCGCTTCGTCAACTTCAACGGTTGTTCCTTGTGGTGATTCCATCTTGATAGCCATTTTTAGAGCTCCCGTCCGCCGGTGAACTTCACGAATGCGTCCTTGTCCGCATTCATGAAACCGAACTCAGCTTCCGCACGGATCGCGACGAGGTTGTGCTCCCATAGGCTCACTAACTCGTTGTTGATGGTCACAGTCGCCTGGTCTGTGGCATCGTAAGTGATGCCGCCCGTGGTGCCCCAGATGATTTTGGACCAGTCACCTGCGAAACCAGCGATTTCGGTGTTACCGACACCTTCACCAACAAAGGCAGGGCGGCCTAGCAGCTTACCGGCACGGAACGGGGCGGCCGCGTCTTCGAGAGGAGTCTCGATAAACAGTGGTCGGCCGTTCGCGTCCACCGCGCTGTTGAAATCAGCTTCGACAGTTTCGTCGAACGCGAAACCAGTGAGCTTTTTGCGCGCAACGCTTAGGATTTTAAGCGCGCCGTTAACGTCAGCGTACAAGCCGCCTTTGTTCTGCTGAGCGGTGCCAAGCGCGACACTCTTAGAAGTGGCTGCTAGGTGCTGGTCGGACCCGAAGGGGCTTTCGGTGCCGAATAGCACGGCTTGGTCGAACGCGGTCGCGAAGGCTTCGCCGAGGTCGTCTTTCAAAAGTTCCATAAAACCTGCCGGGTTTGCGCGGATTACCTCTGCAGAGGTGACAGCGATTGCAGCAAGCTTCTGCGGCTTCATCGCCTTCACTCCCATGCCCATTTCAGTCGTCTGCTTCTTCCCGCCCTCAGCTACCCAGCGAGCCTTGGTTTTAGAAGTCACAATAGGCACTTCGATACCGTTGATTCCTAGCGGCACTTGGCGGGCGAGCTGCTGCACAACAGACGCGCGGCGCGCGGCAGCGAAATATGGTTCGGCAAGGTCTGGCTTAATGAAACCTTTCAGGTTCTCAAGCGTGGTTGCGGCAGTGATTGCCATAGTCATGTTCCTTTCAAAAAAAATTGGTTATTTAACGAGTTTCAGCAGGCTTTCCAACAGGCCATCACCGTTTAACGCGTGTGCGTCCCGCTCCGGTTCACCCTCACGCGGGAGATAAACAGTGCTCGAAGCCTGCTGCTGTTGCTGTGTGCCAATCATGGTTTTAAGCTGTTCACCGTGCGCTTGCAGGTCTTCGAGTGTGGATCCACGCAAAGCTTCTACCGGCACACCGGTTTCTTTAGCGACCTGCTGTTTCCACTCTTCGACCTGCTGGCGGGTCTCGTACTCTTTCACCAGGGTTTCTGCTTTCTCTGCACGAGACAGGGCTTTTTCCAGCTCGGTTTTCGCGGCTTCCTCCGCGGCATCAAACTTTGCTGCTTTTTCCTGCAGCTCACTGTAGTCAGCGTATTTCGCGCGTTCACGCGCCAGCCGGTCGCCAAGAATCTTATTTAACTGTTCCTGGCTTGTAATCGCTGTGAACTCAGCGTTATCAGTGTCGCTGGTGTCAGCAGTGTTGGTGGTTTTGGTGCTGCCAGTGTTGGTGGTTGCTGTGTTGGTGTTTTCAGCCATGATAGGGTTTCCTTTCCGCACCAGTGTGCGTGATGTTTTGTGGGCAGCCGTGTTTACCCCGCGGCTGTGACGGGTCAAAATTGGGTATGAAAAAACCCGCCACGAGGGGCGGGTTTAATCAGTTAAAGCCTACGATACTAGGCGGCAGCGAGCGCTTTCTTCGCTTCCTCCTGCACCTGCATATACTCGTTGTAGTCTTTATCCAATAGCCATGAGTCTGCATTGTACAATTCTCGATAAGTGTCTGTAATCCACGCTGGCATGAGCTGACCGGTTTTTTTGGTGTGCTCGATAGCGTAAGAAGCTGTGACAATGATTCCCGCGAGTAAGTCGTTGCGCAGGATATCCAGAGTGGTTTCTGCCGCCTGCCGGTCAATAATATGCTCGTTGTACATGTGGTCGAGCCATTTTTCAATGAAGTTGAAATTTGAGTCAGCAGAAAACATTGGCGATTCAGAGTTAAATTTATCCATAGTTACTCCAATGTTATTCGATACGCAGAGATAATCTCTGCATCTGCCGAGTCAATACTTTTATTCAATATTACCTTGATTTTAACCCCTTCGTAACTGCCTTCTAAGAATCTTAGATTTTGCGGAGTTGCCTTTTTCTGCTGTTCTACAACGGACTGGATTGCTAGTGCGACATCAGTTGGTGTCCAGTCTTCGGGGAAAGCAGTTTTGCCCTCGCGCCAGTTGTACTTATGGAGGTGGCCGCCCCCTTTCATATCGCCGTAAAGAATGTGGTTAAACTTCCAGGCGTTGAAATGGAAGTATTTGTTTTCGTCCCATGGGAAGGGTAGCGGTGTTGGTTCTAGAGGCGGCAGTAGGTAGTTTGCTGCGGTTTCACCTCTACTAGCAGCGAGCTGTTTCGCGTATTTTGCGATAGCACGCCTGTTTTTTGCCCAATCGTGCTTGCTGATGCCAGTGTCGCGGAACGCACCAGGTGTTTTTACTTTGTGCCCGTCAGTAAAAGCGCCAGGGTATAAGCTACGCATTTTCGCAGCTATTTCTTTCTCAGTGCCGTTTTTAACCCTGCGGACTGCGGTTTGATACATGTCGTAGTAGCTATCTGGGTCATATCCTGGTATTCGCGGGGCAATGTTACCCCATGCTGGCACAATGCTGCAATCGCAGCCATCATGAGTGGACATGAAAGCGTCGTCATGGTCACGGTACACCCAGCCACGCGATGCTAACAACGTGCACCAGGCACATGTCATAGGCGGGACGGGAACTAAAGCAAAACGAGGCTTTTGTTTATCCGCGGCAACGTTTCTTGTGATTGTTTGTCTTTCGGACTGTATCAGATGTTTAGCTATATTACTTTTTAGCTCCTGTAAAGCAACCTCTGGTTGGGGGTTTTTCGAAAATAAATGCCGGCAACTAGATCTGATGCTGTCTTTTACTGCTCTGGGGTGTGGATAGTCAGCGAGCGCCGCACGGAAGTATTCTATTTCCCGGGCTGAAACTTCAGCATCTCTTTGGTGTTCGTACCAGTCGGCAGCTACCGTGGCGATAGTGTCAACGTAGTCGTGTAGCAGCTGCGGTATATCGCGCTCTAGGACGGCAACGAATTCCGCGTTTGTCATGTTTTTAGGCCGGCTATCCCAGATAGTATCAACTTGCCCGGCGGCGGCTTCTAGGATAGTTTTCCGTGCCGCTGCCAATTCGTCGATGTCATCTCGGGTTGGCATATGTTAACCTTCCGTGTTTTTGGTGCTCTCTTGTTGTGGTTCAGTTTGTTGCTGGTTGATTAGAGCCGCAAGTGTGCCAGCATTACGGCGTTTGTCAGCGAGTAGGCGTTGGATAGCGTCTGCGCTGTAGCCGAGTTTTTCCAACACGACAGGGGATTCAGCCAGCCACGGGATAACGGTCACTTGTTTCAGGATTGCGTCGGCTGCTGCCGCGTCCGTGGTGTGCACGGTCGGCGCGAACCAGCCCTTAACCTGTAACAGTTCCTCCGGCACGCTGCCGTCGCGCAGCTGGACGCTTGAGATAGCGAGACGGCGGAGCGTTTGCTGAAAGCCGCGGATCGCGCTATCTGCACGCAGCCGGAGCGGGTCACGTTGCGACTGGATAGCGGAATCACTAGCAGGGTTATCGCTCGGAAAACCGAGCTCGTCAAGCGGGATACTGCACTCTGCTGCTAACAGTGCTGCCCACTGGCGCAGCTGGTCAGTATGGGGCTGCATGTTCATTTGCGGGAATTGCCCGATGGTTGGAGTATCGCCGTCTTCATCTTTGCTGATAGTCAACAGCTTCGACTGCAGCGCGCTCCACTTGTTCTCGAACGCTTCTTCGTCAGCGCCCAAAGCGTAGCGTTGCGGGGTGGCATAGAATTCGGCGCCGACCTCGCTGCGCACGATAGTGCGGATAGCGGAATCCGTGAGGGTTTTCACTGTCGGGGTGATTCGTGACCTGCCGAACGGTCGGCCAAGGTCAGCCCCATATACTAGGGGCTCCATTAGTACGCGGCCGGTTGGGTTTGGCTGGATGTCTACGCGGGCGCGGCCGTTCGCTAGCAGTTCTACGGTTGCGACCTTATCCGGCAGATACAAGGTGACTTCCTGCGGTTGGCCGTCTTTTTCTTTGTTGACTGTTAGGCCAGCGTCGAGCGCGCGGCGGCGTGCGTTCCAAATACCGGTCGCGTTAAACGCGCTGCGTGTCAGCCATAGCACTTCTGGCTCGTGTGGATCTATGCCGCGGCTGACTGTGATAAACGCTACAGAGTGAGTGAGCGCGCTGGTTACCGCGTGCGAGAACTCGTTAAAAAAGTCGTTCTCAAGCGCGATACCGTTAAGTCCGAAAGCGTCGTCTGAGCCGGGAATCTGAAAGCCCTGCAGTTGGATACGGTCAGCCAGCACATCGACGGCTTTGGCTGGCCAACCGAGTACGCTCTCCATGCTGCGAAACTTCGGTGGCAGGCTGATGCCAAGGTCTTTAATCAGCACCTTCTGGTCGTAGTAGGCTTGATTGGTTTTGTTGCCTGCTCGTTTCGCGGTCAACTTGTCCAGGAGTTTCCGCAGCAACGCCAGCTCACTGTATGAGATAGTCGCCTGTGACGCGGCAACAAGGCTTGTAGAAATGTTCAGGGTCATGTTGTTACTACCTGTTTCCTTCCTGGCCTGCGTGTAGTTGTGCGCGCGGCATGAAACGCGAGCGTTGCGGCTTCCATGGCCGCTACTGTTTCACCGTCGGGGGCTTGCCACCCGAAACCGCCGTTGTTGCCAATCTTACGAGTGGTCGCGCTAAGCACTTCGCGAGTTAAAAGTTCCTGCCCGGAATGTGCGAGTGTGCCTTCCACGACAGCCTGTAGGAACATGCCGTGCGCGGCGATGACCTCTCGCACTGTCGGCACAGTCACCTGTCGTTTATTGCGCACACCCAGCCGGCGCAAACCGTCGAGCAGATAGCCGTTCATGCTGTTGCTGTCGATAACAATCTGTGCGGCACGGTCACGCCGTGCAGCGAGCCATTCAATCACCCACCCGATGCCTTCACCCGTTGGTGCTTCATGAATAGCTTCAATAAACACCGGCTCACTAGTGTCAGCCGGACGGCGAGCAGCCGCGAGCGCCACGGTCGACCCGTCTGGGGTGACCTTGACCGCGTAGCAGGTTGTGCCGGCGGGCGGCGGCGTGCTGGTTTTGAGGTTGTCCCACTGGTCTGGGGTGAATACTGTTTTGCGGATTGCGAGCTCGTCCCAGATGCCGTAGGCTTCGCGGCGGAAGTTATCGTCGCTGCCGATGTTTTTGCGCATGCGTTCGATAGCTTGCCGTTTGGTGCGGTGGGGATATGAGGGGTTGGCTAGCTCTAGTTGTTTCCAGTCGATGATTTTTGCGTCTTTATCTGCTGAGAACTCGACATAGAGAGTGTCTGGGTCGCCGCTTTCTAGTGCTTCCTGTCTGCGGCTGGTGAACGCTTCGCCGGGGTCTTTAGGGCGTGGAGGGGTGCCCATGAAAACTGGCAGGCCGTTTGGTGCTGCGTTAGTTGCTGGCAGCATGTCGGCGAGCGCGGCTTCGGTGAGGATTTGGCATTCGTCGAATACCATGATGTCGACTTTGTCGAAGCCGCGGCCGAAGCCGTAGGCGCGGGACCCGAATTTAATGCGGCTGTTGTTGTGGAAGTGGATTTCCTGTTGGCCGTTAGCACGGCGGATGTTTTTAATATGGGGGCGGACAGCTGTTTTTTCTGCCATAGCCGCCATTTTGTTAAAAGTTTCATCACTGGTTCGCAGGTGGTGTGCGGTCCAGATGATTGTTAGATCTGGGGCGAGGCTTGCGAGCGCAAATACTGCCCAGCCGAAAAGATAGGTTTTGCCGGTTTGGCGGGGAATCGATATCCACACGCCGCCGATACCGCACGAGTAGAACCCGTTTTCGCGGTAGGAGAAGGCGAGTGTGCCGATGCCTTGCTGCCAGCGGTCGAATAAGACGCCGAATTCTTCGCAGCGGGCTTCAATCATCGGCCAGCTGGTCGTTGAAACCCCTTCGGGGATGCACAGGTGGCGAGCGGTCTCAGACAGCTTTAAGTTCGACCGGTTTAAGGAGCGGCTGCGGTGAGACATACGTCACTCCTTTATCGTCTTGTTTCTCCTGCCGAGCTTCCAAAGCTTCGGTTAGCTCTTGTAGACGGCGGGTGAGCGCGGGCAGGTCTTTAACCGGGGTGGCGCGTTCGCGAGCGCCGTCGATAGCCGCGGCGATGATGATCTGCATTTGCTTGAGCTGTTCTTCCGCGTCACCGTCAAGTACCGCGGCGAGCACGGTTTTATCCGACATAGTACGGACAATTTCAGAAACTTCGTTAGCGGCTTTTTCCTTGCGTTTTTGCCTTTGAAAAGCTTTAGCGCACCGTCCGGAACAGGTGAGAGCGTCTGCACGCAGGTGCGCTATACTGGTGGCACAGACTCGGCAACGGTTTTCACTCATTTAACCCTCCTGTAACCCCGACAAACTAGGGAACCCGGGGAGAGATTCACTATCCAGCCGGTGGGGCACGAGGTCACCCTAGGGAGGGGGTAGCCCCCTGGGGTGTTCCATAAAACCCCTGGTCAGGTAGTGGTTTTGGTTTCATAATCTCACCAATTAATGCTGGTTTTCGGCGTATATGTAGCAGGTGTGTTCCTTGGCGCTCTTGAGGTTTTGTCTCCGAGACTGCTGTTGCAGCGGCGGCAGATAATCTGAATGTTCGAGAGAGCGTCGGTGCCGCCTTTAGCGTACGGCACGATGTGGTCAGGTGTTGCAGCGTTAGGCGCGGTACCGTTTTTGTAGGTAAGTTCGACACGGCAATAGCGGCAGTGAGTTATCTCGTTTTGTTTCGCGTGGTGCAGGGCCCGGCGGCGTAGCTGTTTCCATGCCGCGGTGCCGGTGCGGGAGCCAGCCATACTGCCACCTCGTAATCAGCTTTGCCTGGGTAAACAAAAAGCCCACACAGTTGGTGGGCTGCGCCACCGCCAACCCCCTCTATCCGGGGTGCAGCTGTAGCGCTATTATAAGTGTAACCTTGCCACCCTTGATTTGCAAGGCAACTCGACAATACGACACGCATAATTTCTCACGGCTCCTAGCTATTGTTCTTCCGGCAATTTGCCGCCGGCACGGATCCACGTTTTAATAATCCGCTGCTTCTCTTCATCAGTAAGCTCAAACCCTGCAGCGCGACGGCGCTGCTCCAGCCCGTTATCAACCAAGGCTTTGTAGCGCACCCACGCCACTACGACCCAAGGTTCAAACCAAATATATTTCTTGCTATCCCGGCGGTGCTTCATACCCTCAGCCACCCACCGGCGCAGCGTCCGCTCGCCCTTGTTAAACTGTATCGCCGCGGTACGCAAACCTATCAGGCGCATAAAACTCACTCCAATCAACCTCAAAAAACCAGCCACAACCAGTGCACGAAACCTCCGGCGCGTGACCTGCCGGCCAGCGGCACACAACCTCGTCACGGGTACACAACGGACAATGCCTGCGCTGATACGACTTCGCGGCATCGACCGGAAACAAACGCTCAAGCTCAATGCAGGTTTGTTCAAAGTCGCGCAGCAGCTGGTGGGTCTCAAAGACTCCAGTCAAAGTGTCGAACCTGTCGTGCAGCAAATCAAAAACTGCTGGCACTGTCAGCCCCGGGTTTTGTGGCAACCGTAGCTTGTTACGGACCCAGACGCCCCAGCCGAGGATAAGTTCTTCAACGGATTTCAGTGCGTCAAGTAAAACTACTGACACCGGCGGGCAACCGCCAGACACCAGCTGCGAGCCACCAACCTCGCCATGATTCGATGACGGCACCCGCGACGCCACCAAAACCTGATACCTGAATTCCAAATCAACGAGACGCCAACTAAGCCGCCGCCGACAAGGCAGGCACAGCTCGTTCAAGGTTTCACAACCACAGACCCGAAAAACCTCAGACACTTAGAAATTCCTTCCCACAAAATTGCCGGCCACCCACACGCCCTCGCGCCCTCACGCGCGCACTCGCACGCCCGCTCCCACGCGCACGCGCGCACTCGCGCCACAGCCATGAAGCCTTCATGAAACTTTCATGAAAGCGATAATCCCGCTTAAAAACAGGCTTCAAGCACTCTGGCGCCTGGTTGTTTAGAACGGCTCCCAGCCGTCCTGAGCTACCGTCTCCGGCTCCGCCGGGAACTGCGGCCGGCGACTGTACTCCGCGCCCTGTCGCGGCGTGGTAGTGGTTTCCGGCTCGCCGCTCGACTCCTCGTCCGATTCGTCCGTCTCGTCCCGGTTCATGTCCGGCGTTGAGAGCGGCACCCGCACCGCGTGCGGGTCTTCCCGTAGCATTTCGTAGCTGTAGCGCGCTGTGCGACACGGACCGCACGCCGACTCCGTACCGTAAGGCTGATGCTTCGCACAAAACGGCGACGCCAGCACCTGGCGGTTTAGTGAAGCTCGCGCCGGTGTACGCTTTGCCTGCTGTAGGTAGAACTCTGCCTGCAGCTTTTGCACCTGTTCGGGTGTCAGCTCGCCGTTTACGGACGGCTGCGGATCCACCGGTGTAGTGTTTACCGCCACCGGTTCGGCCGCCTGTAGGATTTCCGGCTCTGCTGTCTGCGAGGTTTGCTGCACGGCTGGCTGTGGTGGCGGCGTTTGTTGCGGCTTCGGTGCTGCCGCTGCTGTTGTCTGCTCGGATGTTGGCGTCACTGGTGCCGCCGCTGCCGGTAGGTTTTGCGGTGGCGCTAACTGTGACGGCTTCGCATGCTGCACTGCTGGCCACGGCACCACCTGTGCCAGCCATTCCCCGTCCGGCGCCTGATACGCATGTAGCCAGCCGCTCTGTATCAGCTGCTGCAGGTGTGACTGTAGCTCGTCCTCGTTCATCTGCGGATCGTGCCTGTAGATCGTCGACAGTATCAGCCGCAGGTCGAGTTTGCACCGACCCTCGTCGTCGACATGCATCCTCATTCCTGCCGCTGTGAACCTCACCGCTGGCGGCAGCGCTGCGAGCCGCTTTTCTGTGAAGTCGATACTCGGCAGCGACCTCTGCCGCCTCTGCTGCATGGCTGTCAACTCCTTGCATGTAAAGATTAAAAGCTAAATTAAACTCCTCCACCGAGGAAACCTTGAAGCACTCAGTGAAGCCGCGGCCAAGCGGTAACAGCTGCTGCGCCAGCTCGTCATTCTCACTATTGAACGCGGGCGGAAACACTTGCCGCAACAGGGCAAGCGCTGCCTGTTCCTGTTTCGCAATAGTGTTGCGGTCCAAGAAAATCAGTTCCGCGCCGCGCGCCACCAACGACCGCCACCGTGAATTTTTGTAGGCGCGGCCAACCTTAATAATGCCGTGCTCCTCGAAATACACCATGTAGGTCATTGCGACCGCTGGCATGGTGCCGCCTACTTTTTCACGCGCAGGCGTGGCCACCGGCGCCACTGGTGCCAGGTTTTGCAACGGCACCGTTGCAGCCATAGCGGGTGGAGTGGCGGCGGGCGGCTGTGGATCTACCACCAGGCGCGACCGCATCTGCTCCGACGGTTGCGCAGGCTGCTGCCATGGCGAGACAGCCGGCACTACTGGTGCAGCTGGTGCACCCCATTCTGCCGGCACGACTGGTCCGGTCTCTGTCGGCTCGATGTAGTAGCCGTCGTCGTCAATCTCGCCCGCGGCAAGCAGCTGCGCCTTAAGCCCCGCCTTATAATCTGCACTGGCGAATGGCGAATCAAGAATCGGGTGACGCCGCCGCGCCGGCTCCGGCTTACGCGCCGCCAAAATAGGTGCACAAACCTTCCACGCCGGCATTTCCACCAAGTCATAGTAAGCCTGGCGCGCGTGTTCTGGTACGGGGCGTGGCCACACACCCCGCTTGGTTTCCACACCATGGTCACGTGCAAAAAGCCAGCGGGCAGTTAGCTCTTTCTGACAAATCTCAATCTCCCAGGCGTCATACGTGCCTATCTTCCATTCCGGTAGACCTGGATAGTCAAACAGCAGCGGCGGCTCGTTGTTCATGTTCTTGTAAAGGTGGGCGGATTCCCAGCCCATGAGAGGAATCTCACTGTTTTGCACGGCTACCTCCTAGCTTTGACTCGTCTGCTTTTGCTGCAGCTTGCCAAGCACACCGTAAAAATGCGCACCGGCAGCCGTTTACCTGCTGCACGGGCGTGTCAAGGAACGACTGCAAGCCGCGATAACGGTTTATCTCATTTGCAGCGATCACCGCGACCGCAGCAATGTCACAAGCGTCCACAACGCGCTGCACCGCCGCAGCGTCGTATGCTTCGACAGCCGCCGCTAGCAGCTCTAAATCTCGAACCGCGCGCCGCTGCTCAGGATTGCTCATGTCGACCTGCATAACCTGCATGGCTAAAGACCTAACAGTACGTGGTTATCGGACCGGACAAAACGGCTACGTAACGCGTTCTCATGTTGTTCGAGCTCGCGCTGCAGCTCAGTAAGACCCACTGACGCGCGAATCAGCGCAGGTATTTTTGAACTAAGCATGAACCGCGCCCAATTATCAGCAGTAGTGCGGCACACATGCAGAAACGCTTCAGCTGCGCTTTTCACATCCGCGCCGGCGTAAACGCCAATAACGCCAGCCGCAGTCGCGTAACTCCAAAAGGTCTCTATCGTGCCATCAGCGCGGTGCCTGTAATAGTCGGCAGGATAATCTTCGAGAGCCGCAGCAGGTAAGCTCAGCGCGGCGGTGAGGTCTTCGACGCTGTAGGAGACAACGGTGCGGCTGTAGCCCACACGTACACGGCGCGCGGCGGCGCCGAAAAACACAGGCAAAACATGATGCACGTCATCATACGCGTATGGCAGCAGCTCAGCTCCTACTGGTGCCGGCTGCAGCGGCTGCGGCTGCGGATCCACGGGCGCAGCGAAAACATCAAACACAGGCGAAGTGAAAGTGCTCATACCAGCACCGCCTGCCGTTCACGCAACGCCAGCTCGCGCTCGATACGCTGCAAGCTAGCAGCAACGGTGTCTAGCTCTGCGCGAATCTGCGACAGCATACGCTTAGAAGCAGAATACTTCACCGTGTCACGCTCAATGCGGCGTAGATCCGTATAGCGTTCCTGCAGCTCCTGCAGTTCAGCAGATAGCGCTTCGTTATCGTATTCTTGAAGAAATTCGTTAAGCTTTTC
>NZ_JACIFD010000007.1 GCF_014197205.1 Canibacter oris | reverse complement strand
CGTTCATCTGCGGATCGTGCCTGTAGATCGTCGACAGTATCAGCCGCAGGTCGAGTTTGCACCGACCCTCGTCGTCGACATGCATCCTCATTCCTGCCGCTGTGAACCTCACCGCTGGCGGCAGCGCTGCGAGCCGCTTTTCTGTGAAGTCGATACTCGGCAGCGACCTCTGCCGCCTCTGCTGCATGGCTGTCAACTCCTTGCATGTAAAGATTAAAAGCTAAATTAAACTCCTCCACCGAGGAAACCTTGAAGCACTCAGTGAAGCCGCGGCCAAGCGGTAACAGCTGCTGCGCCAGCTCGTCATTCTCACTATTGAACGCGGGCGGAAACACTTGCCGCAACAGGGCAAGCGCTGCCTGTTCCTGTTTCGCAATAGTGTTGCGGTCCAAGAAAATCAGTTCCGCGCCGCGCGCCACCAACGACCGCCACCGTGAATTTTTGTAGGCGCGGCCAACCTTAATAATGCCGTGCTCCTCGAAATACACCATGTAGGTCATTGCGACCGCTGGCATGGTGCCGCCTACTTTTTCACGCGCAGGCGTGGCCACCGGCGCCACTGGTGCCAGGTTTTGCAACGGCACCGTTGCAGCCATAGCGGGTGGAGTGGCGGCGGGCGGCTGTGGATCTACCACCAGGCGCGACCGCATCTGCTCCGACGGTTGCGCAGGCTGCTGCCATGGCGAGACAGCCGGCACTACTGGTGCAGCTGGTGCACCCCATTCTGCCGGCACGACTGGTCCGGTCTCTGTCGGCTCGATGTAGTAGCCGTCGTCGTCAATCTCGCCCGCGGCAAGCAGCTGCGCCTTAAGCCCCGCCTTATAATCTGCACTGGCGAATGGCGAATCAAGAATCGGGTGACGCCGCCGCGCCGGCTCCGGCTTACGCGCCGCCAAAATAGGTGCACAAACCTTCCACGCCGGCATTTCCACCAAGTCATAGTAAGCCTGGCGCGCGTGTTCTGGTACGGGGCGTGGCCACACACCCCGCTTGGTTTCCACACCATGGTCACGTGCAAAAAGCCAGCGGGCAGTTAGCTCTTTCTGACAAATCTCAATCTCCCAGGCGTCATACGTGCCTATCTTCCATTCCGGTAGACCTGGATAGTCAAACAGCAGCGGCGGCTCGTTGTTCATGTTCTTGTAAAGGTGGGCGGATTCCCAGCCCATGAGAGGAATCTCACTGTTTTGCACGGCTACCTCCTAGCTTTGACTCGTCTGCTTTTGCTGCAGCTTGCCAAGCACACCGTAAAAATGCGCACCGGCAGCCGTTTACCTGCTGCACGGGCGTGTCAAGGAACGACTGCAAGCCGCGATAACGGTTTATCTCATTTGCAGCGATCACCGCGACCGCAGCAATGTCACAAGCGTCCACAACGCGCTGCACCGCCGCAGCGTCGTATGCTTCGACAGCCGCCGCTAGCAGCTCTAAATCTCGAACCGCGCGCCGCTGCTCAGGATTGCTCATGTCGACCTGCATAACCTGCATGGCTAAAGACCTAACAGTACGTGGTTATCGGACCGGACAAAACGGCTACGTAACGCGTTCTCATGTTGTTCGAGCTCGCGCTGCAGCTCAGTAAGACCCACTGACGCGCGAATCAGCGCAGGTATTTTTGAACTAAGCATGAACCGCGCCCAATTATCAGCAGTAGTGCGGCACACATGCAGAAACGCTTCAGCTGCGCTTTTCACATCCGCGCCGGCGTAAACGCCAATAACGCCAGCCGCAGTCGCGTAACTCCAAAAGGTCTCTATCGTGCCATCAGCGCGGTGCCTGTAATAGTCGGCAGGATAATCTTCGAGAGCCGCAGCAGGTAAGCTCAGCGCGGCGGTGAGGTCTTCGACGCTGTAGGAGACAACGGTGCGGCTGTAGCCCACACGTACACGGCGCGCGGCGGCGCCGAAAAACACAGGCAAAACATGATGCACGTCATCATACGCGTATGGCAGCAGCTCAGCTCCTACTGGTGCCGGCTGCAGCGGCTGCGGCTGCGGATCCACGGGCGCAGCGAAAACATCAAACACAGGCGAAGTGAAAGTGCTCATACCAGCACCGCCTGCCGTTCACGCAACGCCAGCTCGCGCTCGATACGCTGCAAGCTAGCAGCAACGGTGTCTAGCTCTGCGCGAATCTGCGACAGCATACGCTTAGAAGCAGAATACTTCACCGTGTCACGCTCAATGCGGCGTAGATCCGTATAGCGTTCCTGCAGCTCCTGCAGTTCAGCAGATAGCGCTTCGTTATCGTATTCTTGAAGAAATTCGTTAAGCTTTTCCATTGTCCAACTCCTGATAGGGACTTTCTTTAAAACCTGCAATAATGATTCGCCGCTCGATCGCGGCGGGCGCGTTCACACACTGATTGTTGCCACCGTTAGCCGTGAACGGGTTAGCGCACCTGCCGCACCGGTGCGGCCGCTGTGGGTCCAACACCGCGCGCGGCACCGGCTCCACCGTTCGGCTGTCACCCGGATTCACCGGCGCGCTCCGGGGCTGGCCGCCGCCCGGTCTCCCGAGGCAGCAACCCAAACCCGACAATCATGAACAAGACCGTGACAACAGTCGCGCCGTTCGGCCGCAGCACGCTATCGAAAGCGTCAAACAGCAGAAACAACATAGCGGCGAGAAACCAGAAGCCAGATTTGCTGACAGCTGTTTTAGCCACGGTAGAGATGTGGGTGGTGCCGGGTAGGGCGGCAGTATTCCTGCCCGGCTCCACCAGTGGCCGGGTAGCAGGCAAAACGCCCCGGCCGTTTCCTCCACCAGTCGTGGCTGCGGTGGAGAAACCCGCAGCAGCTGGTGAAGAAACTTCAGAAACAGTATTAGCTTTCATATTCACTATTCGCTCCCTTCGATAGGCGCAACAGTTGCGACGACAGGAGAATCAAAACCCGAGGTGTAAGGAACAGAGAAACTGTTGACCGCGGCGGCAAATAAAACCCAAGTGGCGATGTTGCTAGCCAGCAAAAACCAGATAACTATATGCTGTGCTATGAGCAGCCGGCGATAACGGGCTGAGGCACGGTCACAATGTTTCACAGTTGCTCCTAATATGTTTAAACTTGCTCTGCACCGGATGCCCGCTGTGGATCAGCGAGGCAGGTGAAGTCGATGCCTGCCACACGAATATCTTCGTCAAAACGGTCTAGATCTTCACAACTCTCCGCGATTTTCATCTCCAGCTTGAGCCGGCGGCTAAGTTCCTCGCGATAGTCATGCTTGGTTTTTTCTAGCGCCACACCGTAATAAGCAGCCGCAAGGTGGATTGATTCACGCCGGCGCCGGCGGTATGTGGCTTCGGCACGGCTACCTGCGAGCACGAGAAAATCAATAAACTCTTGTACTAGTTTTTTCTCTTCCACAGTCAAAGCGTGCTTTTGTAGCAGGTCTACGTAGCCTTGCACAGTGACGTCTAAAAGCTGCAACTGGTCGCTATCAGTGTGCGCTGCTTCCGCTTTACGGTTGCTAATGTCGAAAGCTAAGATTCGCTGGTCTGTAAGGTCGATAGTCATTAGTCGTTTTCCTCCTGAGTTGGGGTTTCGGCGCGCTGCATTTCTGCTTCGGCAGCGGTTTTCAGTGCGAGAGCATGAGAAGAAATCTCTTGCGCAAGGTCGTAAACATCTGACGCGATACGCGCTAGCCGTTCAGGATCTAGCGTATGAAGCTGGGTTGCTTTAAAAGCCATGTGGTTTTGCATACGAACTCCAATCCGAGTGCGCGCTTCCTCAATTAGCACCGCGGGGCCAGCTGTAGCCCGCTGATAGTAGAGGTTGTTGTAGTCAGTCATTGTTCGACTCCTGTCGCTTTGTTTTTTGCATTAGGCGCATCATCCGAGCATGGGTTGCCGTTAAGTTTGCCGCTGCTGTAGTGCGGTAGAACTCAGCCACTGCTGATACCAATTCCGCAGCTAATTTATTCATCGCAAGAATCAGAGCTTCGTAGTTTTCGGGCGGAGTATCAGCTAAGGCTTTGCCAATAAACGTTTCACAGATGTCAAGATGGCTGTGGAATGTTTTGTACGCAAAGCCAAGTTGGTTTCGTGCGGCTTCTAGAGTGTCTAGTTTTTCCGCTTGTGGTTCGCTCACCGTGCACCTCCCATAGGTGCAGTAGTGGCAGCGGGTACGCTGGTTTTGGGGTGCGAAAACATAGGCTTACGCCCTCTCTCGTAATCGGCTTTTCCGAGCCGGTGATTAAAGTGTGACTTTTCGCGGATCCGTTTCCGCGGATACGAAAAAAGCCGGGAGTTGAAAAAACCGTACGAGAATCGGCCCGCCCTTATTTCCGCTTGCGCGGTCTTGTATTCAAAGGCACTCCCGGCATTAAAAGCCGCATTGTCACTTGCTTTGTTGCAGAAATGACAAGCCGCTCTGTCGGGAGCGGAAAGCCGTCTCGTAATGGTGTTTTCAGCACCTACAGGCAGCATAGCATACGCTGCGCGGCGGTTGTCAAGTTTCTGCATCGTAGTTTTCTTTCGGCGAGATAAGTGGGGGATATAGGGGGGGGGGGTAAAACCTAGGCTGCTCGTACCGCGGTCAAAGCGACTGCGGAGGGCTTACGGCTAGCGGTGGTGATATTGGTTGATTTGCGAGTTTCGAGGTAGGTTTCCACATCCGAGCGGTAGTATCGCACCTCGCCTGGTTCTAGCTCGATAAATACCGGGCCTTTGCACACGCCGGACGGCCAGGTGCGCCGCCACCGGTAGAGCGTTGAAATGTCAACGCGGAGCCAGTCTGCTACTTCTTGTGGGAAAAGGAGGTCTTGTTCTGCCATTGTTCTGACCTTTCGTGTGAATCCGCGAGCGCCGCTTCTGCGCTTTCCATGAGTTTCAGGAAAGGTATTCTCAGCGCTTTGGCTAATGCTTTGGCTTCTGCTACTGTGAATTCGCTGCGGTTATTGAGTTTTCGTGAGAGACTGCTGCGGCTGATTTTCAGCTCTGCGGCGAGTGCTGCGGTGCTGATTTTTTTCGCTTGCATTTGTTCTCTGATTTCTTTTTGGAAAGTCATTTTTGCCTGTCTCAATTTAGCGACACTTTTAAGGTATCGTTGCTGTCGCTAAATTGCAACACTTTGTCTTTTTCGGCGTGTCGCATTTTTGCTACACTTTGATTTATGGGTATCAAACCGTTAGCCGCGACTGACCTCGACGCTGCAGTCGCAGACTTAATCAAAGAAAAGCTTGAAGAAAAAGATTTGTCGCTAAGGCAATTTGAGAAGATTTCGGACATTCCTGTATCTAGGTTGTCGCGCTCACTGCGTCTTGAGAGGTCGTTTCAGCTCTCTGAGGTAAGGAAAATAGCTGATGCTCTAGGCATGACTTTTCTAGAATTCATGACGCTTGCAGAAGGGCGAGTATCAGAGGGTGCAGTCGCGAGCGCCGCGGGTGTTCCTGATTCTGGCGCTGGTGACAGTGGCGCTGTGGTGTTCGGTGAGGGTGACGGTCGTATCGCTGACAATAGCGATGATGTTGATGATGTTCTGGCGTTGGTTGAGGAAGCGCGTCGGTCGGGTGTCGGCTTGGCTGCGTTGGAGAGTGATCCGCGATTAGCGGAGAGTGAAGATTTTTTTGATTAGTTTCCGGCCTTTTGCCGGAGCGGTTTCTTCATATAGGAGGTTGTTGTGTCTAATGCTGCTGCAGGTTGGTATCCTGCACCTGTTTACTCGGGTAAGCCGATGTTGGAGTATTGGGACGGTCAGCGGTGGACTGGCGAGCAGAGGGAGGTCCCGGTTTCTGCTCCTTTGGGCTGGTGGGTTCCGTCCGGGTTGAAAAATCGTGTGCGTGAACTGGAGCTATCTGTTGCGCAGATGCAGGATTTGTTGGCGAAGGGAAATGCTGCTGAGCTTGGGAACTCTGCGGTGCGGCTTGAGGAGTTGCAGAAAGAGGTGGCTGATAAAACTGCCGAGCTTGATGCGATTAAGAAAGCCGTTGACTTTGAGCGCGGGGTGCTGTTTTTCGCCGAGGTTGGCGTGAACGATTTTGCGCATCCTGCTCAGGATTCCGCTTCTTTAGCAGCAGAATTAGAAGTTTTGCGGTCTGACTATAAAGAGATGATTCGCAGCAAGAAAGCTATACGGGCGGCTTCGAGTTTCACTTTTAATGGTTCTGCTGCGCAAGGCAAGAAGTTTATTAGTCAGTTGTCTAAGGTTATGCTTCGTGCCTATAACAATGAGGTTGAAAACGCTGTTAAATCGGTTACGCACCGGAATTTGAATACTGTGATTGGCCGCGTTAATCGGTTTAAGGAACAAGTTGCGCAGGCTGGATCTATGATTGATTTAGAAATCACTGAAGAATATCATCGGTTACGAGTCAGAGAAATAGTTTTAGCACATCAGCATAATGTTGCGCTTGCGGAAGAGAAAGCGTTAGAGCGTGAACGGCGCGCTGAGTTGCGAGAGCAGGCCAAGGTAGAAGCTGAGCTGCGTCGAGCGCAAGAAAAGCTTAAGAAAGAGCAAGCGCACTATCAGACGACTTTAGCGGCGCTGCAAGCCAAAGGCGACAGTGAGGGCGCGGCTCGGATGGAAGCAAAGCTAGCTGACGTTCAAAAAGCTCTAGAAGACGTCAACTATCGTTCAGCAAACATTCGAGCAGGCTACGTGTATGTGATATCAAACGAGGGTTCGTTCGGAAAAGGTGTCGTAAAAATTGGTCTAACAAGGCGCTTAGACCCTATGGATCGTGTGCGGGAACTCGGAGACGCCTCTGTGCCTTTCAATTTCAACGTTCATGCATTGTTCTTCGCGGACGATGCTGTAGAAATTGAAGCTAAATTACACAAGCACTTTGAACGACAGCGTATCAACCTGATAAATATCAGGAGAGAGTTCTTCCGGGTAACTCCGGAAGAGGTTCTGCAAGCGCTTAAAGATATCAATGTGGAAATCGTGGAGTTCGCGGTAGATGTAGAAGCCAAAGAATACATCGATAGCGAATACCTGCGAGAACAGCACACGGCCGACGACAGTGACTTCGCAGGCGTGTAATTATGGCCAGAATTTTGATTACAGTTAAAACTTCACCGCAGCCAAGTGGTTCCTACGGTGATACTGTTTGTGTTGCAGGTGTCAGGTTGGATACAGCATCGCCAGAGTGGATTCGCTTATACCCTGTTCCTTTTAATTATTTACCTAAAGCTTTACAATTTAGTAAATATGACATTGTAGAGGTGGAACTGGGGGAGCCTAGTAATGATTTAAGGCCAGAGACGCGAACCCCTGATTTGCAAAAAATGATAAAGATTGAGCACCTGAAAAAGTGGAAGTCAAGGTGGCAGCTGTTACAAAATTTGCAAGAGGATAGTGTATGTGGGCTGATTGCTGGAGCGACGCGAGATGCTAATGCGCAATCTTTGGGGTGGGTTAAACCTCGCGAGGTTGGTATGCGTTTCGCGGTCAACGAGGGGTGGACACAGAAAGAGCTCAAAAAGATGGAACTCAACACCGACAGGGTCACCTTGCCAGGTATGGTAATTGACCGCCCCACTATGGCAAGGATTCTAGAAGCCCCAAGATTTAAAGTTTTCTATACGTTTAAATGCGTTGAAAAGGAATGCCGTGGCCACAAAATGCAAATTTTAGATTGGGAATTGTCCGAACTTCAACGAAGAAGCAAGCACCTTTCAGACGAACAGCTGAAGCAAAATATTCGCGAAAAGTTTTTAGATCAAATGCATAACTCAACTCGCGAGACACGCTTATTTGTGGGAAACATCCATAACCCTGCGATGAGAAGAAGTTTCTGCGTGCTTGGAGTTTTTTATCCTCCAAAGAAAGACATTCAGCAGTATCTTCCAGACCAGAACAGGCTGTTTGACGAACTACTGTAGAAGAGCTTCAATAATCTGTTCTCGGTGACAATGGCAAGTGTCATGTTCAAAGCAGAACAGTGCAATGCGGCGTGTTTTGTCCGCACGCAAAACCCGCAAAGTTTGCAGCTGCTCCTGCGCAGGCTCACTATCAAGATACTGGCGGAACCTATCTCTAGCAGCAAGCGCCACCGGGGTCTTGAGCTCAGCGTATCCAGCACGGTTGGTTTTTTGATTCCCGAGCGCTCGAAAGTGCAGGTATTCTATACCTTCTGCTTGCAAGGCTATGGTTAGGGCCGTTTTGCTGAAACCTTTTTTACGCGATAAAGCGTTCAGGCGCACGTCGATAAGAGTATTAACGTTTTGGCGTTTCAGCTCACTAATGACCTCTGTAGGGGTTTTACCCTCATATCCGATAGACGCAATTGTGTGTTTCTGACGTGTGCGGCTAGCTGCAGTGCGGCAGCGAGAACTGCAAAAACGAGCATGCCGGCGGCCTTTGAACTCTTCACCGCAGCGCAGACATTCATGCATCTGGTTTTCGCGGTGACGGATTTCTCTATGAATCGCCAGCCGCCGCTCTTTTAATACACCAGTCGGGGTTTGTTCATAAACCATATCTAAACTGTAACAGATAATAAGTGTTACATTTTTGTGTTTTGGTCTGGTTTTGCGCCCTCTTTTGTGGTCAGAAAAACGGAAGTTGGGGCAAAATCGGCACTGTAGAAGATTGCAATGGCAGGTATTCGATTGCGTTGAAATGCATTTCTGTTTAGAATCGGTTATTACGTAAATCTGTTCTATTTTTGTGTAGTTATGTCTGGTCAAAGGGGAAGGCGTATGCAGAAACTATTGTTGACAGCTCGTGAACTTGAGCTGCGGGTGACCTTCACTGAGCTAGGCGGCGGCCTGCAGGGGTGTTTCCTGCCTGCACGGCAGCAGATTGTTATCGCTGCCGGTATGGATTTAGCGCGGCAGCGGGAAACTCTGGCACACGAGCTCGGGCACGCACGCTATGGACACGGCTGCAGCAACCCCCGAAACGAGCACCGCGCGTGGCAGCACGCGCTGTCGCTGTTGTTTGGCGACGGCGCAGCATACGCTGAGCTAGAACAGCTAGGCTTCGACAAGTTCCAGATAGCAGAAGAACTAGATGTAACTGTCCGATGTGTTGAGTTGTGGCGAGAAAAACTGCATCGTGAGGGTGCTAGCGCGTACGGCGAGCGCCGCACTGTTTTTGATTGGGGTGTGTGAATCATGGCTAAGGCCTGGGTGGACGATTTGTGGGTTAAAGACGCGGTGGCGACGTTGCCGGACGGTACTAGTACGCGGTTGCAGCCGACAGCGGCGCAGCTTAGACATATTAACAAGTTGCCGGAGCATTTTAGGACAAGCCGCTTTGGTAAAGGTAAGCGGTGGCGGGTAGGCTGGTACGCACCCGATACTGCGGGGGAGGTACGGCAGCGGACAAAAGCGTTTGACACTAAGGCGGCGGCGGAAGAGTTTGCCGCTGAGCTTGAAGATGATATTCGTTCAAGCCGTTACGTGGATCCGCAGCGAGCGCAAACATTGTTTGGTGAGGTCGCGGCGGCGTGGTTGCGGACTAAGACTGATGTTAAAGAATCGTCTTTGTTTTCGTACAGGACGGAGCTTGAGCGGTATGTTTTGCCGAAGTGGGGGCAGCGGCCGATTGGGTCGATTACGCGAGCGCAGGTCGAGGAGTGGGTGCAGGAGCTGTCCGAGGGGCGGGCTCCGCATGTGTTTACGGTGCGGCGAGCATCGCGGCCGTTAAGCGTAAGGACTGTGCATTATCTGGTTTCGGTAGTATTTGCGGGAGTGGTGAATTATGCGGTTTCGCATAAGTATTTACAGGTCTCGCCTTTGGCGGGGGTGAGACTGCCGCGGGAGCAGAAGAGTGAGATTGCGGAGCTGCCTGTGCTGACTGTTGAACAATTAGAGCAGGTTGCAGGGTTTTGCGCAGAGCGAGCAGAAGCTCCACAGTATCGAGTGCTAGTTCAGTTCTTAGGTTATTGTGGATTGCGAATTGGTGAAGCGACGGCGTTGCAGGTGCGAGATTTAGACCTGTCTGCGCGGCGGGCCACGGTGCGGCGAACTTGGACCTTAGACAAAGACGGGCAGAAACGGCTAGGCACTCCGAAAACGGGGCGAGCACGCGAGATACCGGTGCCGGGCTTTCTGACAGCAGAGCTAGAAGCGTTGACAGCAGGTAAGGCGTTGACAGATTTTGTGTTTCAAAATCGACACGGTGAAGCAATAGACGGTCAATCTTTTTCGCTTCAAATTTGGCGAGCTGCAAGAAAACCTTTAGGCCTTGACCATATAACGGTTCATGATTTAAGACACACTGCAGCTTCGCTAGCGATTAAGGCCGGTGCAGACGTGCTTATCGTACAGCGGATGCTCGGACATGCAAACGCTTCGCAGACATTAAACACTTACAGCCATTTATTTCCTGACAAGCTAGACGAAGTGATGGATCGGGTAGAAACGCTCCGTGCAGAAAATAGTGATACAAATAAATGAGTGGCGAGACACCTATCAGCGTGGCAATGTTTACTAAATGTTTACTGGCGCACTCCGCTCAGCGATTTAGAAACAGGTAGTATCATTGGATTTACGCGGGTTTCCGCCGTTTATAAGGAATAAAAATTTTATTTGCTCAGCATGTATAGGATATATAATGTCTATCTGGTTATAGCCGCCGCTAAATATTTGTGTCGTAGCGGTCCTGAACACCTAGAAGTAGCGTAGAATGGGCAGATGTGGCTGCAAAAGGCAGCCTTAGGTAATGTCGCTGAAGCGATGCAATCTGCAGCAATAACGCTGTTCTAGATACGGAGTGAAATGTCACAGAGCAACCCACCAACACGCATGTTGGATTCTGTTACAGGGATGAGCCGCAAAGGGCTCGGTCAAGGCACAATCGGTATTTTTGGTGCGATTGTTGTTGGTTTTTCGGTGTGCGCCCCGGCTTACACCCTGACTGCAGCGGTTGGTCCGGCAGCTAGCGAGGTCGGGCACCAGACCCCGGCAATCTTCCTTATCGGTTTCATCCCGATGCTACTGGTTGCCCTCGGCTACCGCGCCCTGAACGACGCAATGCCTGATTCTGGCACCAGCTTTACCTGGGGCACTCGGGCTTTCGGGCCGTGGGTTGGCTGGATGGCGGGCTGGGGCTTGATCGCTGCAACCGTGCTGGTGCTCTCAAACCTCGCGGGTATCGCAGTGGAGTTCCTCTTCCAGGTAATTGCTGAGGTCACAGGTAACCCAGAGCACGCTGCGCTGGCTGAGAATGTGTGGATCAACATTGCGGTGTGTCTCGGATTCATGTTTGTGGCAACCGTGATTTCTTACCGCGGTATGACTTCAACCAAAATTTTCCAGTACGCCACCGTAATCTTCCAGTTTGCGGCTCTCGTGTGGTTCATTATCGCGATGTTTGTGGGCGCTGCTAATCCTGCCAATACTGAAGCGCTGCGCCCAGAGCTCAGCTGGTTTAATCCGCTTGAGATTGACAGCTTCAGCGCTTTCGCGGCGGGTATCGCGGTTACCATCTTCGTTTATTGGGGCTGGGACACCGTGCTCACCATGGGTGAGGAGACCAAAGAATCAAAGGGGCGGATGTCAACTGCATCAAAGGCTTCTCTGATTCTTGTGGTCATCATTGTGATGCTTTACGTTGCAACCGCAACCGCAACCGTAGCTTTCGCTGGTCTGGGTGACGGTCCTACCGGTCTGTCAAATCCTGACATTCAAGAAAACGTATTTGCGGCGTTGGCGCACCCGGTAATGGGGCCATTCGCAATCGTGCTGTTCATTGCTATCTTGGTAAGCGCGATGGCATCCATCAACTCAACCGCGATTTCGCCAGCCCGGACCCTCTTGGCGATGGCGCACTACGGTGCCGTGCCAGCCGGCCTGAAAGCGATTCACCCACGTTTCAAATCTCCTCACGTGGCGCTACTGGCGAGCTCAATCGTGGCGAGCGTGTTCTATGCTGTGATGCGCTTCATCAGCGAAGATGTGCTGTGGGACACCATCACCTCACTGGGTATCATGGTGTGCTTCTACTACGGGATTACTGCGCTATCTAGTGCCTGGTACTTCCGTACAACCGCTTTCAAACAGGGTGCTGGAGCAGCCTTCAGCAAGGTTATCTTGCCGGGTCTTGGCGGCGTAGTGTTGCTCGTGGTGTTCTTCCAAACCATGTTTGACTCCTTCGACCCAAGCTTCGGCTCGGGCAGTGAGATTGGCGGCGTGGGTCTGGTGTTCATTCTAGGCATGACCGTGATGCTTATTGGTGTTGTTGCGATGATTGTTTACAGCCGCATCAACCCGGCGTTCTTCCGCGGTGAAACACTGCGCAAGGGGGACGACACTCAGACTGTAACAGTGTTCGAGGGCTAAGATTTAGCGTAGAATATTTATCAGCAATGAAATGAGCTACCCCTACAATTTTCGGGGTAGCTCATTTTCTAAATCTATTGGAGCAGGAATGACGGCGAGTATCCCAACCCCATACGAAGACTTACTGCGTGACGTGCTAGAAAACGGCACTCCAAAAGGCGACCGCACTGGTACCGGCACCAGGAGTGTTTTTGGACGCCAACTTCGTTTCGATTTAGCGGAATTTTTCCCGTTGATTACCACTAAGCGGGTGCATTTTAAGTCGGTGGCGATTGAGCTGTTGTGGTTCCTGCGCGGCGAGAGCAACACTAAGTTTCTCACTGATAATGGCGTCACGATTTGGGATGAGTGGGCAGATGTCAACGGTGATTTAGGACCGGTTTACGGGGTGCAGTGGCGTAACTGGCCGACGCCTGACGGATCCACAATTGATCAAATTAGTGAGCTAGTAAAGAATCTGCGCAACGATCCTGACAGTCGCCGCCACATTGTGTCTGCCTGGAATGTCGCGGCGTTGCCTGACATGGCACTCGCACCCTGCCACGCCTTCTTCCAGTTCTATGTCTCCGACGGCAAGCTGTCATGTCAGCTGTATCAACGTTCAGCAGACATGTTCCTCGGTGTCCCCTTTAACATCGCCAGCTACGCACTTTTAACCTTAATGTTGGCACAGCAAGCGGGATTACAGCCAGGAGAGTTTGTGTGGACAGGCGGAGACTGCCACATCTACGATAATCATGTTGAGCAGGTCAAAACTCAGTTGGCGCGGGAGCCATTTGCATACCCGCAACTGCGGTTACAGCCACGCGACTCGATTTTCGATTACGAATACGAAGACTTTGAGCTGATCGGGTACCAGCATCATCCCGGAATCAAGGCGCCGGTGGCGGTGTAATATGCGCGCTTGCGAGGTGGATCAGCTTGCCGCGAAGGCGTCTGCCTTAGTGGCGGCTGCATCCCAGTCGGCAGCACCAGCTTATGGTGTAATTTGGGCGCAGGCGAGCGGGGAAACAACAGGGTGGGATACGTTGCCAGGCGGTGGTGCTATTGGCCGCGATGGCACCATGCCGTGGCACCTCCCGGCAGATTTGCAGTGGTTTAAAAAAGTGACTGCCGGAGCCGCAGTGATTATGGGGCGTCGCACCTGGGAGTCGCTGCCGAAGGCTTTTCGCCCCTTGCCTGGACGTCATAACATTGTGGTCACCGCAACCGCAGCGCAGCTGCGCGGTGGCCCGACGGGATGCCCAGAAACCACCGCTAATTATCGTGGCGCGGTGCTTGCCGCTGATTTGCCGCAGGCGTTTAGTTTTGCAGCTGCTGCTTCTGCCGCGTGGGTAATAGGCGGTGGACAGCTCTACCGTGCGGCGCTGGCTGATGCTGCGGTCGCAGTGGTGACGCAACTGAAGCTGACGGTTTCTGATGCTGACACTTTTGCTCCTGAGCTTGACCCAGCCAGGTGGCAACTGGTGGCAGCGAGCGCGGACTGTGTGCGTGAGACAGGGCCAGAATACAAATTCACGGTGTGGCAACCGCGGCAGGGCAAATGAGATGCGGTGCAACTCACTGCTTGCGATGCAAATCGCAGGTAGTGCTGGGAGTATCACCGCACTCGCAGGGTTTCATCACTAAAAACATTTAATCACCAGCTTGAAGCGGTAGAATTAGATTCAAAATGGTTTAACCGTTACGTCGCAGGCTGCTGTTAGCGTAGAAAAGTAGTGAGCTAGCGCGAGTTTATTATTGCGGCGCGGGAAGACGCTGCGCCGCAGCGAGTTTTTAATATAGATTGGAGTGGTTTTGACTTCAGCCCGCACCCTACCGCCAGCACTCAACCCTGACACGCTGCGGGTTTATCCTCTAGGTGGCCTCGGCGAAGTGGGGCGTAACATGACGGTTTACGAACTCAACGGCAAATTGTTGGTTGTGGACTGCGGTGTGCTGTTTCCGGAGGTTGAGCAGCCGGGTGTTGATTTGATTTTGCCTGATATGACCCTGCTTGACGAACGACTTGATGACATTATTGGGTTGGTGTTGACCCATGGGCACGAGGATCATATCGGCGGTGTGCCTTATCTACTCAAGCGCCGCGAAGATATTCCATTGTATGGCTCGCAGCTGACGCTGGCGTTGGTGGCGGCGAAGTGTAAAGAGCACCGCATTACCCCGCAGTTGCATGTTTATGCCGAGGGTGAAACCGCGCAGGTGGGGGAGTTTGAACTTGAGTTTGTTGCCGTTAACCACTCCATTCCCGATGCCTTGGCGGTGGCTATTAAGACTGTTGCCGGAACGGTTTTAGCAACCGGTGATTTCAAGATGGATCAACTGCCGCTTGATGGTCGAATAACTGATTTGCGAGCTTTTGCGCGCCTTGGGGAAGCCGGTGTTGATTTGTTCATGACCGACAGCACCAACGCGGATGTGCCGGGTTTCACTCCGCTGGAAAAAGAGATTGGCCCGGTTTTGGAGAGTGTTATAGCGGCCACTAAAGGCAAAGTAATTGTGGCTAGCTTCTCCAGCCATGTGCACCGCGTGCAGCAGGTTTTGGAAGCCGCCGCCCATAACGGACGCCAGGTTGTGTTACTGGGACGGTCAATGCTACGCAACATGAAGATTGCGGCGGAACTTGGGTATCTGGACGTTCCTGAGGGGATCTTGATTAGCCAGAAAGAGGCTGAACAAGTGCCAGACGAGTATCTTGTCTACATGTCAACCGGTTCACAGGGTGAGCCGATGGCTGTGCTTAGCCGGATGGCCAAGCGCAGCCATCAAGTGGAGCTCGGCGCGGATGACACAGTGATTCTCGCGTCTAGTTTGATTCCGGGTAACGAGAACGCGGTTTTCCGGGTCATCGATGCGCTTATGCGACTGGGCTGCAAGGTTGTACACAAGGGTAATGCGCGGGTGCACGTGTCGGGACACGCGGCAGCAGGGGAGCTGCTGTACTGCTACAACATTGTGCGGCCGAAGAACGTGATGCCGATCCACGGAGAATATCGTCATTTAGCGGCTAATGCTGCTTTGGCAATTGAGACAGGGGTAGATCCAGAACGCACTCTGATCTGCGAAAACGGTACTGTGGTTGATTTGGCTGATGGCGTTGCCGAGATTGTGGGCCAGTACGAGGTCGAGTCACTTTACGTAGACGGCGCAAGCGTAGGGAAAATCACCGACGATGACTTGCGTGAACGGTTGGTGCTGGGGCGCGAGGGCTTTATCTCGGTGATTACGGTTTACGCTAAAGACACCGGACGCATTATTAACGGCCCGGAAATTCATGCCCGCGGTGTTGCTGAAGACGATCACGTGTTTGACGCGGTGAAACCAAAAATTGCAGCGGCGTTGCAAAGTGCGCTGCTGGAGGGAGAACGAGATCAGCACGCGCTGCAGCAGATTGTCCGCCGCACCATTGGTCGTTGGGTCGGCACTAAGCTGCGTCGGCGTGCGATGATTGTGCCGATTGTGGTGGAGCTGTAATCCGGATGGCATCGCTGGGGCGGGCCACCACGGTTATGGCTGTTGGCACTTTAACAAGCCGGATTCTCGGGTTTGTGAAAGTGATTGTGCTGGCGTACGCTATTGGACAAACTGCTTCTGTTTCAGCGGATGCCTTTGCGGTTGGTGCAATCCTGCCAAACACGCTGTTTGTGATGCTGATGGGCGGCATGCTGAACTCTGTTTTGGTGCCGCAAATTGTGCAGGCTACCAAGAGTCAGGATGGCGGATCCGCATATATTAATAAGCTGCTGACACTCGTGATCACTGCTGCCGCCGCGCTTACAGCATGCACTCTGCTTGCTGCACCGCTGCTCGTCAAATTACACGCGCTGGAGTGGGATGAGCCGCAGTTGCAGCTCGCAACTGCTTTTGCCTACTGGTGTTTGCCGCAGCTTTTGTTTTACGGTATCTATACGGTGATGGGTGAGGTACTCAACGCCCGGAGCGTATTTGGCCCCTACACTTGGGCACCGGTTATTAACAACGTGATTGCAATCGCCGGCATCATGATTTTTATTATGCTGTACGGAGCTGATCCCAACGGTGAACGCGGGGTGCATGACTGGAACGCGGTTGCTATCGCGGTGCTCGGCGGCAGCGCGACGCTCGGAATCGCCACCCAGGCGCTGATTCTGTTTTATTACTGGCGTAAAGCAGGGATTCACTATCGCCCTGATTTTAAATGGCGTGGTGTCGGTTTGGGTGCAGCAGCACGGCTCTCTGCCTGGACACTGGCGATGTTCTTCGTGCTGAACATCATCACCTTTATTACCGGCAACGTGATTGCGGTGGACAGTGGTGACAGTCTTTCAATTAGTGCGGTTAACAACGGCTGGCTGATTATGGTGTTGCCCCACTCGGTTTTCGTGTACTCCATCGCAACCGCCTATTTTACGAGGTTCTCGGAGGCAATTGCGAACTCTGATCAGGGCTCTTTCGCGCGCGATTTTGTGGCCTCACTGAAGCAGTCTGCGCTGATTCTGGTTTTTTTTGCAGCCGCATTCTTTGCACTGGCGCCGCAGCTGAGCCGCATTATTCAGATCAGCGCTGATGCTGACCGTGTGCAGCTTTTTGCGCTGTTGCTGCAGTTCTACATTTTTGCGATGATTTCGCACAGTCTGCTGTTTGTGGTGCAGCGTGGTTTCTATGCTCAAAACGATACCCGCACGGTGTTTTTCCTGACTCTGATCCAGTTCTTTATTGTGGTGCCACTGTCAATCGCGACTATTGTGATGCCAGACGGCACTCGCAGTTTTGCAGTGGTGCTGATTCAGGGGCTGGGCACGGCAGTGCAACTGCTGCTTGCAGTGGTGGTGCTGCAAAAGCGCAGCGGGGTCTTGCGTGGCGGCTCGCTGCTGCCAAGCCTGCTGAAGTTTGCGGTAGCGGGTGTGATCACAGCGGCGGTTGGTTATTTCAGCACCGCTTTACTGTGGCAATACAACAGTGAGCTGCCGCTGTGGCTGGCACTGCTCTCGGCTGCGGTGCTCGGCATTGTGATGCTTGGGCTCTATGCGGCGTTACTGTTTGCGCTGAAGACTCCAGAGATGCAGAGCGTCGCTGCGCTGGTGCGCCGCCGGCTCGGCAGATAAACAGCAGCACATACCGTCCGCTGAAAGCGACAGTTAGTAAACTAAGGTGTAACTTTACGGGCACGCCGAGCCCATATCAGGGTGTTGTGCCCTTGATATTTTAGGCTTATATATTATGTCTCCGTCTACTCGTAAAAATGCGCGCTCCGGGCGCAGCACCGGCACTGCCGGCGCTGTTAAGCGCACCAACACTAAGGTGTTGCCTGAAACCATACCGGCGCAGGAAAACACCGTGGGTGTCCTAGCCAAGAGCTACCTCGCGATGGCACACGGGGTTGGGGCTGCCGCGCGGGTCTTTCGAGTGGAGCCTATCGCGCCGGAGCAGCGCCGTGATGCGCTGCCTTTCACGCTATTCATGCTCGGCCTGTGTGGGGTGCTAATCGAGTGGTTTGCGGTTACCGCTGAGTGGGCTAATAACATCAGCGCCTGGACTTTCGGTGGTCTTTTTGGCCAGCTTGCTTTCGCGCTACCGGCTATTTTGCTGCTTTTTGCGCTGTGGCTTTTTAATAACCCGACCGGGGTGCACGATAACCGTCGGATCGCGATTGGTTTAACGCTGTTGGTCGGCAGCAGCAGCGGAATTTTTCATGCTCTGTCTGGTCGCCCCGCGCCGCAGCAGGGGATGCCTGCTTTGGCAACCGCCGGTGGTCTGTTCGGTTGGGCGCTAGGCGAACCGTTGGCGCTGCTGCACGTTTGGTTTGCAGTTCCTGTTTTGGCGTTCCTGGCGCTGCTCGCACTTTTGATTATCACCAAAACTCCGCCGCATCGCATTGGTGCGCGCATCACGGGCTTTTTCGCTTGGCTCTTCGGAGAGTCACCGCGTGCCGAAAAACCTGAAACCGCAGCCGCGGCTACCGCAGCCGACGACGCAGCAGACACCGGTGGTTTTATGCCGTCGCACACCAGTCAGTTTTATGAAGATCCAACGCCGCAAATTGCGACAGAAACCACTAAACTCTTTGGTCGCCGTAAGAAGAAAAAGCGCGGCACAGTGTTGTTTGATGCGGCGCAGTTGCAGGCAGACAGTGGCAAAATTCCAACCGATCAGCTGCCGTGGTGGCGCCAAGGCGCGAAGCAGCAGACATCAGAGTCGCATCCGTCTGCCGTAAACGGCGCGATTGCCGACCTGCTAGACGGAGGGCATCCTGAGTCTGGTCACGCAGGTGAGGTGCCGTTTGACACGCCGCTTGCGACCGCCGATTTTGCTACGGTGGATCACACCAGCGAGCAGTATCATGCGGGGCCCGATGCTGCCGGTTACGCTACCCCGGCGGAGCGCCCCGATTCCGCAGCGAGCATGGGGCATACAGTAACAGATTTCTCTGGTGCTGCACAAGCTCCCGCGGTGCAAGCACACACCGCAGAGGTTTTGGCTGAACTTGAAGCGGCGGAGCGCGCCCTGCAGCAGACCAGTTCTCATCCCGCGGTGGCAGGCGTAGGCACCGCTGTCGGTATGGCAGCTGCCGGCTCCGAAAAACCTTTCCAGGTCAACCCACCACGGCCAGAGACGCCAGCCATTCAATATCAGCTACCAGCGCAGGAAACTCTTGAACGCGGTGTGGCGGCGAAAGCGCACACCAGCGCCAACGACGAGATTATTGCCGCGATTAACGAGGTGTTCCAACAGTTTAAAGTGTCTGCGCGAGTGGTTGGCTTCAGCCGCGGCCCTACGGTAACCCAGTACGAGGTTGAGGTTGGCCCCGGCGTGAAGGTAGAGCGGGTTACTGCGTTGAGCAAAAACATCGCCTACGCTGTGGCCTCTAATGCGGTGAACATTCTATCGCCGATCCCCGGCAAAAAAGCAATTGGTATTGAAATTCCAAATAAAGACCGCGAGAACGTGGTGCTGGGTGATGTGCTGCGCTCCAGCAAAGCCCAAAACTCGAAGCATCCTTTGACCATCGGTGTTGGTAAAGACGTTGAGGGCGGATTTGTGGTTGCCAACCTCGCAAAAATGCCGCACCTGCTGGTGGCTGGTTCGACCGGCAGCGGTAAGTCTAGCTTCATCAACTCCATGATTGTCAGCCTGTTGATGCGATCCACTCCGCAAGAAGTGCGGATGGTGTTGGTTGATCCGAAGCGCGTGGAGCTCACCAACTACCAGGGTGTGCCGCATTTGATCACGCCAATCATCACCAACCCGAAGAAAGCTGCCGAGGCGTTGCAGTGGGTCGTGAAAGAGATGGACATGCGCTATGACGATCTGCAAAGCTTCGGCTTCCGGCACATTGACGACTTTAACCAGGCGGTCAAAGACGGCACTCTGCAGCTACCACCTGGCAGTGAGCGCAAACTCCGGCCGTACCCTTACCTGTTGTGCGTGGTTGATGAGTTGGCTGACCTGATGCTGGTGGCGCCACGTGACGTCGAAGACTCAATCGTGCGTATCACCCAGTTAGCGCGTGCCGCCGGCATTCACCTGGTACTCGCAACACAGCGACCATCGGTTGACGTGGTGACGGGTCTGATTAAAGCAAACGTGCCGAGCCGTTTAGCGTTCGCGGTGGCTTCTGCAACTGATTCGCGTGTGATTTTGGATCAGACCGGCGCCGAAAAGCTGATTGGTCAGGGCGACGGGCTGTTCTTGCCGATGGGTGCTGGGCACCCGCTGCGGGTGCAGGGTGCGTGGGTGACTGAGAGTGAAATCCGTAAAGTGGTGGAGCATGTGAAGGCACAGGCGAAACCGGAGTACCGTAAAGATGTCGAGCAGGTGCAGCAAAAACGCGAGGTTGACGCTGATATCGGCGACGATCTTGAGGTGCTGCTCGCGGCGGTGGAGCTGGTGGTAAACAGTCAGTTTGGTTCGACCTCTATGCTGCAGCGCAAACTGCGGGTTGGCTTCGCGAAGGCAGGACGCCTCATGGACCTTATGGAGAGCCGCGAGATTGTCGGCCCTTCTGAAGGCTCGAAGGCGCGTGACGTGTTGGTGACCCCGGAGCAGCTGCCGGAGATTCTGGCGATGCTGCGGGGGGAGGATCCGCCCACCCCGGCACCGGCCGCACCGGCAGCTGAGGCGTACCCGGATCCACTGCAAAACGATGCTTCACACTTGCCGGAGGTAGAAGCTCCGAGCGAGGACGCCTGGGAGCTGACCGGGCGTGATGAAAGGTTCTAAAATGGTGCAGCGTGTGTCTAACCTTAACGGGCCGAACATTATTACCGCATCGCGGATTGTGGCGACGCCGCTGGTTTTGTGGCTGATTTTGGCTGATCAGGGGCAACAGGGGCCGCTCAGGATCTGGGGTGCGGTGCTTTTTGTGCTGTTTATGGCGAGCGACTCGCTCGACGGTTATTGGGCGCGTTCGCGCGGGTTGGTGACTGATCTTGGTAAGCTGCTGGATCCAATCGCAGACAAGTTCTTAACGGGCGGTGCTCTGATAGTTTTGGCGGTGCTCGGTGAACTGCCGTGGTGGGTGTGCGCTGTTGTTCTGGTGCGAGAGATTGGTATCACGGTGCATCGCCTGATTGCTGCGAGCTCCAATGTGGTGCTTGCCGCGGCGTGGCTTGGCAAGCTGAAAACCGTGATGCAGTCGATTGCGATTCCGCTCGCGGTTTTGCCGCATCAGGTGTTTACAGGTGCTTTTGGTTGGTGGATCAACGTGATTACGATGTCTGCTGCGGTAATCTTAACGATTGTCAGTGGCATTGACTATCTGCTGTCGCTGCGTCGCTTGCCGCGTTAACAGCAGTTGCTTTTAGCGGTTTTGCGATTTATTTTGAGCCTGCTTGTGGCGGTTCTGTTATCGTGCTTTGTGGTTAGGCTGCCGCAACCGAGTAATGTTAAAGTATGGAAAAGCTGGCCGCAAAAAATTTTGAGTTGGCGCAGCGGGTGATTGCCGCGGCTATTGCTCGTAATGCAAAAATCGCGGTTGCGGAGTCACTGACCGGCGGGCTGCTGGCTGCAACCCTGGTGCAGGTGCCAGGTGCATCCGCGGTGTTTGTTGGCGCAGTTGTAGCCTATGATACGGCGGTGAAGCAGCGTGTGCTGGAAGTTGATGCGCGGCGTTTAGCAGCGACGGGGCCGGTCGATCAGCTTGTTGCGGCGCAGATGGTGTGTGGTTTGGGTGCCGCTCTAGGCGTTAAAGTGACTCATGGGGTGGCTACAACCGGGGTTGCCGGGCCGGATCCTGACCCGCAGACTGGTAAACCTGTGGGTTTGTTTTATGTCGCTGCGGGTGCGCTTAATGCCGCAGATGCAGTAACTGCGAGTGACGCGATCGCGGTTACTGAGCATCAGGTGCGTGGTGACCGGGAGGCTGTGCGGCTCAGCGCGGTTGGTGCGGCGCTAGAGTTACTTTTGCAGCAGCTGCAACACGATTGCGAAATCACGGTGTGATAGCAGCAGTTTTTCAGACTTTCGTACTACAATAAATTTAAACCTGAGTCGAGTTAACTAAAGTTTCTAGTCTCGTTTACATTGGCGCTTTTCTGAAAGGGGAGGTTATGGTGCTTTTGCGTCGCTACATCGGCGGGGTTTTGCGTGAGTATCGCGCAGAGCGTAACCTCACCCTGCACGAGGTTGCAAAACCGGCTCGTGTTTCAAAGGGATATCTCTCTGAGGTTGAGCGCGGTAAAAAAGAGGCTTCGAGTGAAGTCTTGGCTGCTGTTGCGGCGGCCCTTGACGTGCCACTGTCGCAAATCATTCTAGATGTAGGTTTTAAGATGGCAGCAACAGAGGGCATTATTCCTGACAGTGTTCCTGCGGACCTGGTTGATCGCTACGGTAGCGAACTGGTTGAGTTGTGAAACAAAGTGAGTTGCGCCGCGCTCTAGCAGAAGAGTTTGGCGTGGCATATGCCGGAGTGCTGCTGCGAGATCATTGGCTCCCGCAGTTGCAGAAAACTGGCAGTGATGCACTTGCTGCTGGCACTGAGCCGCGGGTTGTGTGGGAGGCTATCTGTGAGGAGTTTCAGGTTCCCGAGGCTCGCCGCCACGGCCGGGGTTTGTTAGATCCGAAACGCTAGGTGTTGCTATTCGGAAATTATTGCGACACGCGAATTAATATCGTATCTCTGTTCGATTATCGATATTGTTGTCACAGAGCGAGATATAGCATACTTATGCACAGCCTGTAGCCTCAAAGCAAAGTTGTCATAGCTGCGTTTTAAGGTGTTTATATCCGTTCATGCCTTGTCGGCGGAAACGTAACGACAGACTGCAGGCGGCAACCTTTGCGCAGTGCGCACCGATCATTTGTAGGAGAGCAAAATGGCTATTGACAAGTCAAAAATCAACTCTTTGGAAACCGCATTAGCGGCAATTGACAAAGAGTACGGCAAGGGCGCCATTATGAAAATGGGCCAGATTCAGCATCAGGATGTTGATGCTATTCCTACTGGCTCAATCGCACTTGATGCAGCGCTTGGTATTGGTGGGCTGCCGCGCGGGCGTATTGTAGAGATTTATGGCCCGGAGTCTTCAGGTAAAACCACTCTGACGCTGCACGCAATCGCTAATGTGCAGGCAGCCGGTGGCATTGCAGCTTTTATTGACGCGGAGCACGCGCTAGATCCGGTATACGCTAAGAAACTGGGCGTAAACATTGACGAGCTGCTGGTGTCGCAACCTGACACTGGTGAGCAAGCGCTGGAAATTGCTGACCTGCTCATTCGCTCGCAGTCAGTTGATTTGATTGTAATTGACTCTGTTGCTGCGCTGGTGCCCGAGGCGGAAATTAAAGGTGAGATGGGTGATTCTCACGTAGGCCTGCAAGCACGTTTGATGTCGCAGGCGCTGCGTAAAATTACTGGTGGTCTAAACAACACCAAAACCACCGCAATTTTTATTAACCAGCTGCGCGAAAAAGTGGGTGTTTTCTTTGGCAGTCCAGAAACCACCGCGGGCGGTAAAGCACTGAAATTCTACGCTTCTGTGCGTCTTGATATTCGTCGTATCGGGGCTCTTAAAGATGGTGAAAACACAGTTGGTAACCGCACCAAGGTTAAGGTTGTAAAAAACAAGATGGCGCCTCCTTTCAAGCAGGTAGAATTCGATATTTTATTCGGCCAGGGCATTTCGCATGAGGGTTCTTTGATTGAGCTTGGTGTTGAAAACAAGGTGATTAAAAAGAGCGGAGCTTGGTACACCTATGAGGGTGATCAGCTGGGGCAGGGCCTTGAAAAGGCACGACGTTTCCTAAGCGAAAACAAAGACATCGCGAAAGAAATAGAAGACAAAATTATGATTGCGTTAGGTGTTAAAACTGACCCTAACGCTGCTGTTGCAGAACCTTGCACAGAAGCTAATAAAGTAGCTGCGTAATGGTGGTGCGCTTTACTGAAGAGACTGCTGGCTCAGACAGCGACAGCGGCGCAATCAGCCTGAATGGTTGGCTGCGTCGCAGAGCTGCTTTATCACATGGCGCTGCTGTTTCAGATACCGGCACAACTGCTGAGGTTGCAAGCACTGCGCGGCAAAATAGCGAGGCTGCCCCTGCTGCTGCCCCGCAAAAATCTGCCTCATCAACCGAGGCTGCCCATGTTGTCGAATCAGTCGCTGCTGAAAGTGAGAAACAACAGCGCCTCGCTGTGTTACGCCGCATGATTTCTGCTGCGCCGGCTTCGAATCGGGCGTCTGCGCAGCCTGCTTCCGAGCGGATGCAGCACAAAACATCGGCAGCGGTGTCGGATGTGGCGCCCGCTAACAGTGCGGTAGCTGCACCTGCTAGCCGCAAACACGCTCAGCGCGCGCTGCAGGCAGTCACCGCAGATAATGCAGCTGATCTACTGGCGACTGACAAGGCGCTGCAAGCGGCTCGTGATATGGCAACTAGACAGCTTGCCCGCAAACAGCTGTCATCAGCTGAGCTTGCCGCGCTGTTGCGTCGCAACGAGGTTGCAGCAGAGATAGTAGAGACGGTAATTGCTGAGTTCACCGCAGCTAGCTATCTTGATGATGCGGCGCTGGCAGAAAGCCTGGTTGAAAAACTCGGGGCGGCTAAAGGCAATAGTCGGCACGCGGTGCGCCGTAAACTAATGCAGCGTAAACTTGGCAGCGCAGTTATAGATAGCGCACTAGCTGCGCTTGACGAGCAGGAGCAGGCAGCTTTGCTGATTGCGGCTGCCGAATCGCGCGCGCTGCAATTGCAAGGGCTTGACTACAGTGTTGCCAAACGTCGACTGCTGAGCTATCTCGCGCGTCGCGGCTGGGGCGGATATGAAGCCGCAGCTGCGGCCGAGGCGGCTTTAGCAGCAGCCGGCATCGGCGGTAAAAGTGTTTATTTCAGCTGAGCAGTAGAATAAATACTATGCGTGACACACTGCTCGACAAATTGGAGATCAAAACATCGCCAGCCGCACGTAATGCTGACGGCAGCGCCCGAAGCTACGAGGTAATCACCTTCGGCTGCCAGATGAACGTGCATGATTCTGAGCGCCTTTCAGGGGCGCTAGAAGCAGCCGGGTACGTCAAAAAAGCTGCCAGTGAGAAGGCAGACGTTGTTGTTATTAACACCTGCGCTGTTCGTGAAAATGCAGACAATAAGCTCTACGGTAACCTCGGCTACCTGGCTAGTGTGAAACGCAAACAACCCGGGATGCAGATCGCGGTTGGCGGCTGTTTAGCGCAGAAAGACCAGGGTGTGATTCTTGAAAAAGCACCCTGGGTTGATGTCGTTTTCGGCACCCATAACATGGGTTCGCTGCCGGTGCTGTTGGAGCGCGCCCGGCACAATCAGAGCGCCGAAATAGAAATTCTAGAGTCACTTGAAATTTTCCCTTCAACGCTGCCCACCAAGCGTGACAGTGCTGCTAGCGGCTGGGTTTCAATCTCAGTTGGCTGCAACAACACCTGCACCTTCTGCATCGTACCCAGCCTACGCGGCAAAGAAAACGACCGCCGGCCAGGTGACGTGCTCGCAGAGGTACAGGCACTTGTAGACGCCGGCGCAGTAGAAATCACGCTGCTCGGCCAAAACGTTAATAGCTACGGTGTTTCCTTCGGAGACCGGCAAGCATTCAGCAAACTGCTGCGTACCATGGGCACTATCCCGGGCCTGGAGCGTGTCCGCTTTACCAGCCCACATCCGGCAGCGTTTACCGACGATGTGATTGCTGCAATGGCTGAAACTCAGAACGTGATGCCGCAGCTGCATATGCCGCTGCAATCAGGCTCAGACACGATTCTGCGAGGGATGCGCCGCAGCTACCGCAGCAAGAAATATCTGCAAATCCTGGATAAGGTGCGGCAGGCAATTCCCGATGCCGCAATCACCACCGATATTATCGTGGGTTTCCCAGGAGAAACAGAAGCAGACTTTGAGGCAACCATGGAAGTCGTGCGGCAAGCACGCTTCCAAAACGCATTCACCTTCCAATACTCCATCCGTCCGGGCACGCCGGCAGCCAGCATGCCCAATCAAGTACCGAAAGAGATCGTGCAGGAGCGTTACGAGCGGCTAGTCGCGCTGCAAGATCAAATCTGCCTGGAAGAAAATCAGCAGCAAATCGGTAACCGGGTAGAACTGCTCGTTAGTGCGCCGCAGGCTGCAAAGGGCAGTTCAGTTAAAAGCGACACCGCACGCTTGAGTGGCCGCGCACGCGACGGGCGCCTCGTCCACTTTAGCGTGCCGCAGGGCGCTGCTGTGCCGCGGCCCGGAGACATCGTCACCACCACCGTCACCGCCGCCGCGCCATACTTCCTCATTGCAGACAGTCACGCTGCTTACCAAATGCGCCGCACCAGCGCGGGCGACGCCTGGGATCGCAGCCAAGCAGAAAGCTGCGGCGCACCAACCCCGGGCCAAGCAGGCGCGGTCAATCTCGGGTTGCCCACAATCGGTCTGCGTCCCAAAGCATAATGTTCGCGATAGTAGGAGCAACTGGCACTGGCAAAAGCGCACTCTCCCTGCGACTGGCAGAACAGCTCGCGGCTGCCGGCAGACAAGCCGCAATCATCAACGCTGATGCGATGCAACTGTACCGCGGTATGGATATCGGCACCGCCAAAGTCAGCCCCGCCGAACGCGCCCGAGTGCCGCACCATATGCTCGACGTGCTAGAGCCCTACGAAGAAGCCAGTGTCAGCGCTTACCAACAACAGGTCACCGCGCTGCTGCAGCACATGGCAAACACCGAGACCGTGCCGATTCTTGTCGGGGGCAGCGGGTTATACGTAAATTCGGTGCTCTATGAAATGCACTTCGCGCCGCATGACCCGCAGCTGCGTGCAGAGCTAGAAGCAAGCCACAGCGAGCACGGTATTACTGCACTGGTGGACCGCCTCACCGCGCTCGACCCTACCACCGCGAAAGCCATCGACCTTAACAACCCTCGACGGGTGATTCGCGCCCTCGAAGTGTTTCTTATTAGCGGTAAACCACTCGCCGCACACCTGCCCGAAACACCCCAACTGCTGCGACCAACCCTCGTAGTCGGAGTCGCTGAAGAACGAGCAACCCTCACCGCAAGGCTTGATAGGCGGGTCGAAGAAATGTGGGAATCAGGAATGCTCGAAGAAGTCACCGCGTTAATTCCGCGAGGCTTACGGCAGGGCAAAACCGCAAGTCAAGCCATCGGATACGCCCAAGCACTGCAGCAACTCGACGGCGAATGCAGTGAAGCCACCGCAATCGCTACAACCCAGCAACTCACCAGGCGCTATGCGAGACGCCAAGTCAGCTGGTTTAAGCGACTGCCGCAGTTAAACTGGATCACCACCGCGCAGAGTCAAACACCCGCAACAGTTGCTGAGCTAATTGCAGCCCACAGCGCTGTGACAGCGGCAAACCAGGAATTAAGCGCGGGCAGCAGCGTAATCAGCGGGGTAACCGCAGACACTTCTCAAAACCACGAGACAACCGTGAACACCGCCCAAAGCAGCGAGGTCACATGGCCGAGCTAAACTTCACCAAACTTCACGCCAGCGGGCAAGACTTCATCGTTTACGCTGATCCACACAGCGAAATGCCTTTGGATGCAGCGGATATCGCTAAACTCTGCAATCGCACAACGGGAGTCGGCGCAACCCACCTGATTCGAGCCGTGAAAACAGCCCACCATCCGCGCGGGCAAAGACTCCTGCGGGAATACCCCGAAGCAGAGTGGTTTCTTGACTGTTACGACAGCGACGGTGCGCCGAGTGTGGTTTCTGCCAGCGCGATTCAAGCATACGTACACTTCCTTTTGAGCACACAGCTGCTGGTGCTCGCAGACCGCCGCGAAACCTTTGCCATCGCCACCACCAACGGCGTCAAAGATGTGCTTGCAGGCTTCGCCGGATACAGCGTCGATCTCGGCAAATGGCGCTCCGCCGGCACCGATCCATCTCGCGCCATCAAGCAGCTTACTATCGACAACGAATACACAGTCTACGGTGGGCTCGCAGTAACACACTCCGGTAGCGCAGACACTGCGGCGGTGACAGCTTTGCTTCAAGCGGTGGATCGCCCCGCACGCATCTTGCTGTGCGATTTCGCAGCAGCGCAGGTTAAAGACGGTGTCGCAACCCTCTGTGCACGGTATTTCAGAGAAGGCGCAGAACTGCCGGCAGATGCGGAAGCGGCGGTAGCCGCCGCACTTGCCACACGTGCCGCAGTGCCGGGCCTGCCACACCACTGGAAAATAGTGATGCCCGGCGGAGTGTTAGGGGTGCGGATGTTCCCGACCGAAGAGGGGGAGCACGTCTCTGCATCCGGGCCGGTTGAGACCGTGTATCACGGTACAGTTAGTCTTTAATCGGCAACAGCGTTTATAGTCTCGGTAGCGTTTACAGCCACAGTACGCCGTAGCCCCAGTTGCGCTGCAGTCGCGGCTCGCTCCCGCAGCCACGATTAGCGTTTCGTGACCGCGATTACGTGGAAACCCTTATCGCGAGCAATGCGCGTCACCTCATGAGTCGCCTCAAAATTCTCGACTAGCCACTTCTCAAAAGACACTGCCCCGAGATTCTTCGCCACAACCATTTCGCAGCTGCCGCCGCGCACAAGCCGCGGCAGCCAGGTGTGCATCAAATCGTGCAGCACTGCTTTACCAACGCGAATCGGGGGATTAGAGCGAATCTGTTCAAAGCACAGCTCAGCCGGAATTTCCGCAGCTGTCACCGTCCGCACATTGCGCAGCCCGAGAGCGACGGCATTACTCGCGGTAAGTTCCAACGCGCGAGTGTTTACATCGAGCGCCCACACAGTAGCATCCGGAGCCTGCAAAGCGCTGTCCAGACTGATAGCCCCCCAACCGCAGCCCAGATCTAGAACATTGCCGCTTGGAACCGGCGCCGTGGTGTTTAAAAGCACCCGGGTGCCGCGATCCACATCATCACCGCTGAAAACCCCAGCACCGGTTGTAACCGTGCGCTCCTGTCCGCCCAGCTGCACCTTAATTTCGCGGAGCTTGGCGGCAGTTTGCGGGGACGCGGAGAAATAATGTTCAGGCACATATTGAGTATGGCAGAAAAATTCAGTCTTTGCGGTTAGAATAAGCGGTAGATGACTGAACATAAAGAAGATTTAGAAACTGTCGCCGCAGCGCAGCCGACAGATGACGCAGCTGAAAAAATGCTGCACCGGATTCTCGCAAGCGCCAAACCCGGAGCCCATATTATTCGGGACGGCCAGGCACAGGCTCTCGGTGATGCTGCGTACGATAAACTGCACGCGCAGGACATCAGCATCGAGCTGGAGCGAGAAGAGCGCGCCGGAATGCGGCGCGTTGCGGGGCTATCGACGCAGCTGGAAGACATCACCGAGGTTGAGTACCGTGATGTTCAGCTTGAAAACGTGGTGCTCATCGGGGTTTACTCACAGGGCAGCCTCGCCGACGCCGAAAATTCACTGCGGGAGCTGGCGGCGTTAGCCGAGACTGCGGGCGCAAACGTGCTAGAGGGGCTGCTGCAACGCCGCGCTCACCCTGATCCTGCGACCTATCTGGGCAGTGGTAAAGCAAAAGAGCTGGCAGAGTTGGTGGCGCAGTTGCGTGCCGACACGGTGATCGCCGATTCAGAATTGGCGCCGAGCCAGCGTCGCGCACTGGAAGACGTGGTGAAGGTTAAAGTTATCGACCGCACCGCAGTGATTCTCGATATTTTCTCGCAGCACGCGAAAAGCCGCGAGGGTAAAGCTCAGGTGGAGCTCGCGCAGATCGAATACCTGCTGCCGCGGTTGCGTGGTTGGGGTGAGTCGATGTCACGGCAGGCCGGTGGCCAGGTTGGTGCCGGTGGTGCGGGTATGGGTTCGCGTGGCCCGGGTGAAACCAAAATCGAACTCGATCGCCGCCGCATTAACACGCGGATGGCGAAACTGCGCAAAGAAATCGCACAAATGGCACCGGCGCGCGAGGCAAAACGCGCTAACCGTAAGCGCTCTCAGATTCCTGCGGTGGCGATTGCCGGCTACACCAACGCCGGTAAATCAAGCCTGCTCAACCGTCTCACGCAGGCAGGCGCGCTCGTGCAAAACCAACTCTTTGCGACCCTCGACACCACGGTGCGGCAGGCACAAAGCAGCGACGGCAGGCACTTTACCTATGTAGACACCGTGGGATTTGTGCGCAACCTCCCGCACCAGCTCGTGGAAGCGTTCCGCTCCACCTTTGAAGAGGTTGCCGGAGCAGATGTGATTTTGCACGTGGTGGATGCCTCGCACCCTGATCCTGCTTCTCAGCTTGATGTGGTCCGGCAGGTTATTGCGGAAGTGGATGCCTCGCACATTCCGGAGCTGGTGGTGTTTAACAAGTGCGACCTCATCTCTGAAGAAACCAGATTGGTGCTGACAGGGGTAGCGCCGGGTGCGGTTTTCGTGTCCGCCTACACCGGCGAGGGTATCACCGAGCTGCAAGCACTGATCGACGCGACGCTACCGCAACCCCAGGAGCTCATAACCGCGGTAATCCCTTTTGACAGTGGGCACCTGGTGAATCAGTTGCATGAGAAGCAGCGGGTTTTAAGCGTCGAATATGTGGCTGACGGCACGAAAATCACCGCCTACGTGAACGCCGAAATGCGCGCGAAGCTAGCGCCGTATTCGCAGCCGCAACAGCGCTAAGCGCACGGCTTTAAAGCGCGTTGGCAGCAACAAACTCTCGCAGCTTTTCACTGTCAACAGGCAGCTCGGTGGTGTACTGCGGAAGCTGTAGCATGTGCTGCATCTGCTGACTGAGAGGGGCCGCGAATCCGAGTGCTTCGGTTACGGTTTCTGAGAACTTCTGCGGTTTTGCCGTTTCCATGACATACATGGGGGTGTCCGCGGTGAGGTGCGGCAGTGCGCATTTGACACCGTCTGCAGTGTGCGGATCAATCACCACACCTGTACGGTCATACACCTCTTTGATGGTTGCCACGCGATCAGCGTGGGTGGAGGTTGCGGAGAAAATTTTGAACTGGGTGGACAGCTGCGCAAGCTGCGCAGTAAGATCAATCTGTCCGGTGTCATCCAACTCTTGGAAAGCGGCTTTCAGAGCTTCGGGGTCACTGCCCAACATTTCATAAATCAGGCGCTCCAAATTAGATGCTTTCGAGATGTCCATTGAAGGGCTGGAAGTGATGAAAGTGTCAGCAGCTGACCGTGGGCGGTAGTAGCCAGTGGTTACCAGCTCGTGCAACACGTTGTTTTCATTCGTGGCGATGACCAGTTTCGCGATTGGCACCCCAAGCCTCTTAGCATAGTAGCCACTCAAAACGTTGCCGAAGTTACCGCTTGGCACTGTGAAGCTGACGTGCTGTTGTTGCCGCTCGGTATCGGGGAGCGCATCAGTGATTCGCAACCATGCCCAGAAATAGTAAACACTCTGCGCGGCTACGCGCCCCAAATTCACAGAGTTCACCGCACCCAGGGAGTGCTGCGCCTTAAATGGCAAATCAGCGTTAAGCTCTTTCATGAGGTTTTGGCAATCGTCGAAAACCCCGTCAATAACCACGTTGTGCACGTTAGCGTCGGTTAACGAATACATCTGTGCGCGCTGAAAATCACTCATCCTGCCGCGCGGGGAAAGCATGATAACGCTGGTGCGGTCTTTGCCGCGGAAAGCATACTCTGCGGCGGAACCGGTGTCGCCACTGGTGGCACCAATGATGTTTAGCTTGCCGCCAGTCTGTGCGAGCACATAGGGAATAGCCTCACCGAGAAACTGCATTGCCATATCTTTAAAGGCGAGCGTTGGCCCTTCGGAGAGTCCGACCAGCCCGAAGCCTGGCCACAGTTCAGTGACCGGCACTACTCGCGCATCGTCGAATTGCTCGCCGTAGGCTTTGCGAGTCAGCTGCAGCAGATCCGCCTCCGGAATTTCGGGCCAATACAGTGCGATAACCCGGGCTGCAAGTTCAGGATAGCTGAGCTCACGCCAGCTTTCTATGGTGCTGTGACTCAGACGAGGCATTTCAACCGGCACGGTGAGGCCACCATCTGGCGCTAAACCAGTGATGAGGATTTCCGAGAAAGATGCTGGATCCATGCCGCCGCGGGTTGAAATATACTGCATAGCTGGCATATTACCAGAGTCGTTTTGAAACTCTGTTGGCGCGTGCTTATATAACTGAAAATTCTGCTGTTGTCAGCTAAACAGGGTACTCTTGTATAAGTATTTTGAGAAAGGACTGCGATGAAAAAAATTGCGATTCTGTTAAGCGGTGTTGCGCTCGGTTTTGTGCTGGCACATTTTGTTAACGCCACCCCAGCCGGTCGCAAATTTTTCGAGCAGTTAAATCAGGGCGCCGAAGAGATTCGCGACGCCGTAATTGCAGGCTACAACGAGGCAGAATAGAACAGCAGATGCAAACAGCAGAAATTAAAAAGCGGTGGTTAGATTTTTTTGAAAAAAACGGACACACGGTTGTTCCGTCTGCGCCGCTGGTCAACAACGATCCCGGCGTGATGTTTACAATCGCCGGAATGGTGCCTTTCATCCCTTATTTCTCTGGTGTTGTTCCGGCCCCGTTTAAGCGTGCGACAAGCGTGCAGAAGTGTATTCGCACCCTCGACATTGAAGAGGTTGGTAAAACTCCGCGGCACGGCACCTTCTTTCAGATGTGTGGCAACTTTTCTTTCGGCGACTACTTTAAGCGCGGAGCTATTGAGCTGGCGTGGCAGTTTTTGACCACCTCTGAAGCTGCCGGTGGGCTCGGCTTTAGCCCGGAAGATTTATGGGTTACTGTTTACAAAGAAGACGACGAAGCTTACGCTATCTGGCAAGAAGTAAGCGGGTTACCGCTGGAGAAAATTCAGCGTCTCGATAAAGACACCAACTATTGGTCAACCGGACAGCCCGGCCCAGCCGGCCCATGCTCGGAAATCTTCTTCGATCGGGGCCCAGAGTACGGCGTTGACGGCGGCCCAGCAACCGATGATGATCGCTACGTCGAAATCTGGAACCTGGTTTTCATGCAGTACGAAATCGCAAACGTGGTTTCGAAGCTGGAATTCGACATTGTGGGCGATCTGCCGCAGCAGAATATCGACACCGGTGCCGGGCTGGAGCGCATCGCCTTCATTAAGCAGGGCGTGAACAACATGTACGAAATCGACCAGGTGCGCCCGGTGCTTGACACCGCCGCACGCCTGGCTCAGGTAACTTACGGCGCTGATGAAACCACCGATGTGCGGTTGCGCGTCATCGCTGACCACGTGCGTAGCGGGCTGATGCTCATCAGCGACGGTGTGGTGCCGGGTAAAGACGGCCGTGGCTACATCCTGCGGCGCTTGCTGCGGCGCGTGATTCTGGCGATGCGGCTGCTCGGAGTCACAAAGCCAGTGTTCCCAGAGCTGTTTGCAGCTTCCCGCGACGCCATGCAGGATGCCTATCCAGAGGTGGCAGAAAAGTTTGATTTTATCTCACGCACCTCTAACGCGGAGGAGCAGACCTTCTTGCGCACGCTCTCTAGCGGCATGCAAATCCTAGATGAGGCGATCCACACCGCAACTACAAAGCACACCCCACTCGCGGGCGATGCTGTCTTCATGCTGCACGATACGCACGGCTTTCCAATTGAGCTGACCGAGGAAATTGCAGCAGAAGCAGGGTTGAAAGTCGATCGCGCGGTGTTTAAGGAGTTGCTGGAAGAGCAGCGTAATCGCGCTAAGGCTGACGCTAAAGCTAAGAAGGGGCAAGCAGCTGACCTCAGCGTCTACCAGCAGCTGCGGGCACTTGGCGAAACTAAGTTCCTTGGGTATGACCAGCTGGAGACTGAGAGTAAGGTGCTCGGGATTCTGGTTGCGGGGCAGCCGGCTGCTGCTGCACAGGAGGGCGAAATCGCCGAGGTAGTGCTGGCGGAAACTACGCTGTGGGCAGAATCCGGCGGGCAGGACGCTGACCAGGGGCAGCTCGTTGGTGCGAATTTTGTGGCCGATGTGCTTGACGTGCAAAAGGCGGTGCCGGGTCTGATTGTGCACAAGGTGAAAGTGCGCCAGGGTGCTATCGCCGAGGGTGATGCGGCGCGCACGGTGGTTGATGCCGAGTATCGCTTTGCGGCCGAGCAGGCGCACTCTGCAACCCATATCGTGCATGCCGCGCTGCGCGAGGTGCTGGGGCCGCAGGCGCAACAGGCGGGCTCTTACAACAAAGCCGGCTATATGCGTTTTGACTTCACCCACCCGGAGGCATTGTCTGCGGGCGCAAAGCAAGAGATAGAAGAGATTTCAAACCTCGCCATCCGCAAGTCGTATCAGGTTGGCGTAGATGAGATGTCGTTGGATCGGGCTAAAGAGCTCGGCGCAACCATGCTCTTTAGCGAAAAATACGGCGATGTCGTGCGAGTGGTTGAGATTGGCGCAGACTTTTCACGCGAGCTGTGCGGCGGCACACACGTTGATAACTCGGCACAGGTGGGAATCATTAACCTCACCAACGAGTCTTCAATCGGCTCAGCGAACCGCCGTGTCGAGGCGCTGGTCGGTATGGATGCGTTTAAGCAGTTCGCCGCGGAGCGCGCGCTAGTGCAGGAGCTGACCAGCGGCCTTAAAGTGCCACGCGGAGAGCTCGCCGGGAAAATTAATGACCTGGTGCACTCGCTGAAAGCCGCCGAGAAGAAAATTTCGCAGCTGGAGTCAGCGCAGCTGGCACAGCGCATTCCGGCGCTGGTGGCGGCCGCGGAGACTGTTGGCCGGGTGCAGCTGGTGGCTGCGGAGTTTCAGGATACCGGCGCCGATGAGCTGCGCGCTTTGGCGCTGCAGTTGCGGGAGGCCTTCGGTGCCACGCCGGGTGTTGCGGTGCTGTGCGGTGTAAAAGACGGCAAACCAATGGTAGTGGCTGCTACTACCGCGGCGGCTCGTGATGCTGGCGCTAACGCCGGTGCGCTGGTCCGGGTAGCTGCCGGGGCTCTCGGCGGCGGCGGCGGCGGCAAGCCGGATATTGCCCAGGGCGGTGGCCAAGATCCGACCGCTATCGGTGCCGCACTGGAGCAGGTGCGAGAGGCCCTGCAGGGTTAAGCTGCTGACTCGAAAGCCTTAGAAAGCTGGGTAAAGATGATTGGAATTAGGCTGGGCGTCGATGTCGGTAAAGCCCGCATCGGAGTAGCACGCTCTGATGCGCTTGGCGCACTGGCCTTTCCACTCGAAACTGTACCCCGCGAGCTTTGTGCTGCGCCGCATAAAGCGGCCTTTGCGACCCTGTGGCAGGAGGTTGCGGCCGAGCCTGTTACCGCCGATATTGTGCGACTGCTAGAGCTTGTTGCTGAACACAGCGCAACAGAGGTGATTGTCGGGCTGCCGCTAAACCTGCAGGGGGAGTACACCCCTTCCACCGCTGACGCGGAGTTTTTTGCGCGGGTGCTGGCAACGGCGCTTGCGGCTGCCGGCAGCACCGCCACGGTCCGCCTGATTGATGAGCGGCTCTCGACCAAAACTGCGCAGCAGCAGCTGCACGCAGCAGGTAAGAAAACCAAGCAGAGCCGGGCAGTGATTGATCAAGCTGCGGCGGTGATTATTCTGCAGCAGACACTAGACGCTGACAGCTTGGGAGCGGTGCGTGTTGGCACCGTCGCGGAAATTTTCGAAACGAAGGAGCCGTAATGTCTCAGTTTCCGTCTCCGGGGCAGCCACAGCAGCGCCGTAAAACACCGAAAGCATTGGCTTTAATTCTGATTCTGGCGCTGGTGCTAGGCGGTGGTGTTTACGGTGGTCTCGCGGTTTTCGCACCGCAGGTGTTACAGCAGTTTGGGCTGGGCTTCGGCCCAGCTGATTACCGTGGTGAAGGCGAGGGGGAAGCGCAGATCACGATTCGCGAGGGTGATATCGGCAGCGATGTTGCCGCGCAGCTGTTTGACGCCGGCGTAATTGCCAGCAGCGAAGCGTTCACCAACTACCTGCTGCGGGAACACCCAGATGCGACATTCGGCATCGGAACCTACCAGCTACGCCAGAAGATGAGCGCCAGTGCGGCTTTTGCGGCGCTGCAAGACCCCGCTAACAAGATTGAACTGCGGGTCACAATCCCTGAGGGATTCGTCACTCAGCAAGCATTCGAGCGGCTGGCAGCACAGACCGGTATTCCGGTAGCGGAGTTTGCAGCTGCTGCGGCAGATTATGTGGCGCTCGGTGTGCCCGAAAGTTTCCCGAGCATCGAGGGTTTCTTATTCCCTGCAACCTATGTATTTGCGCCTGAAGATACTGCGCTAGACATGCTGCAGATAATGGTTGATCGCATGTGGCAGGCGCTTGCCGAGCACGGCGTCAGCGCAGCGGATGCGCACCTGGTGCTCACCAAAGCGGCGCTGGTGCAGCGTGAAGCCGGGCAGAACCCAGATGACCTGGCGAAAATCGCGCGGGTTTTCGAAAACCGTCTTGCTGCCGGCAAAAATCTGGAATCAGACGCAACCGTGGCTTACGGTACTGGCCAGCTGCACACCGTCTGGACCACTGACGCGGAGCGTGCGGATGCCTCAAACAAGTACAACACTTACGCCAACCCGGGACTCCCGATTGGCCCCATCGGGCTTCCCGGTGATGCTGCAATAGCGGCGGTATTAGCGCCGGCTGACGGGCCATGGCTGTTCTTTGTGGTGGTTGATCTCGAAACCGGCGAGACAGCCTTCTCAGAGACCCTGGAAGAGCACGAGGCAGCTGTTACCGCATTACAACAGTGGTGCGCCGCGCACGAGGCGGCCGGTGGCACGCTGTGCGACTAGCGAAGGAGCGCCAGATGACTAAGCAATTCGCGGTGCTGGGACAGCCTGTGGCGCATTCACTGTCACCCGCGATCCACCAAGCCGCATATCGAGCATTAAAACTCCACTGGCAATACGGCAAATTTGAGGTCGGGGTGGATCAGCTTCCCGAATTTCTTGCAGCGCACTCAGAGTATGCCGGTTTTTCAGTTACCATGCCACTGAAACAAGCCGCCGCGAACCTAGCGAGCAGCCAGTGTGTTATCACCGCAGCAACCGGTATCGCAAACACCCTGGTGCAGCAGCCAAACGGTGGTTATGCGGCTTATAACACTGATGTGCCGGCACTGGCTAAAATTTTCAAGGAGCGTTACGAGCCGCAAAAGGTGGTGATTTTGGGGGCTGGTGCAACTGCGGTTTCTGCTGCTGTAGCAGCAACGCTGGTGGGAGCACAAGAAATTTATTTCGTTGCCCGGCGACAAGAGGCGGCGCAGCAAGCTGCTGCCACCCTGGCAACAACCCTGCAGCGTCTGGCACACCGCACCGCCGCAAACCCGCAGCTGCACGCATTGAGTTTCGCCGCGATAGCGCCTGATGGGGCGCACCCGGGTGATGCGGCACACCAGGGTGATGCCAGGGCACAGCTGGGCGACACCGACCTCACCGTGAATGCGCTGCCCGGTGATGCCGTTGTGAGTCTGCCGCAGCAGCTGATAGAGAGCGATCTATTTGATGTTTCCTACAGTCCGTGGCCGACTGCAACCGCCACTAAATGGTTAGCGCAAAGCACTAAGCACACAGTCACTAATGGTCTAGTGATGTTGCAGCAGCAGGCGATTTTCCAGTTGCGGCTTTTCTTGAATCAAGACATTAGGGCACAGTTACCTAACGAAGCAGCGGTGTGGCAGGAAATAAATGCTGCAGTCACCGTAAAATAGAGGTTATGCTTCGTTGGATAACTGCAGGTGAGTCACACGGTCCTGAACTAGTCGCGGTGTTGGAGGGGTTGCCCGCTGGCACCCCCGTTTCGCTTGAGCAGCTACGCGCTGATTTGGAGCGCCGCAAGCTCGGTTACGGCCGCGGATCGCGCATGAAGTTTGAGCAGGATGAATTGAATTTTGCGGGCGGGGTGGTGCAGGGTTACACCATCGGCAGTCCGATTGCGGTGCGGATCGGCAACACTGAGTGGCCAAAATGGCAAGAAGTGATGAACGCGGCTCCCACCGAGCTTAGCGACAAGTCTCGTGGCCGCGGTGCGGCGCTGACCCGACCACGGCCGGGGCACGCTGACCTCACGGGCATGCAGAAATACGGCTTTGAGCAGGCGCGGCCAGTGTTAGAGCGGGCAAGCGCCAGGGAAACCGCGGCACGCGTCGCGCTGGGTGCAATTGCTAAAGCCTTCCTTGCTGAGCTGGGCATCGAGCTTGTCAGCCACACCGTGGCGATCGGCCCGGTTGTGGTGCCGGCTGCTGTTGCGCTGCCCCGGCTTAAAGATGTGGCGGCGCTGGATGCTGATCCGGTGCGCTGCTTTGATGCGGAAACCAGCCAGCAGATGGTTGCTGAGATTGACGACACCAAGAAATCTGGCGACACCGTTGGCGGGGTTGTCGAGGTGCTTGCCTACGGGGTGCCGCACGGCCTTGGCAGCTACGTGCACTGGGATCGCCGCCTTGATTCACGTCTCGCCGGTGCCCTTATGGGTATTCAAGCGATTAAAGGTGTGGAAGTCGGCGACGGTTTTGAAACTGCGCGGCGCCGCGGCTCTGTGGCGCATGACCCACTCACCATCACCGACGCTGCGACGCACCGGATCGAACGCGAAACACAGCGTGCCGGCGGTATTGAGGGCGGAATGTCTACCGGTCAGGTAATTCGGGTGCGAGCGGCGATGAAACCGATTGCAACCGTGCCGAAGGCACTGCCAACCATTGATGTTGCAACCGGCACGGATGCCAGTGCGCATCATCAGCGCAGTGACGTGTGTGCGGTTCCAGCGGCGGGTGTGGTTGCCGAAGCGATGGTGGCCTTGATCCTCGCCGATGCCGTGGTCGAAAAATTTGGCGGCGACAGCGTTGCTGAGACGCGCCGTAACATGGAGGCGTACTTGGCTGCTATCCCTGAGAATTTGCGCACCGAAATTGAGCGTTAGCATGTCTCACAGGCCATCTCGCAGGGTAGTCAGAGCAGCTGGCCCACCGCAGTCGCGACCGTTACCAGCACCGCCGCGTGACGGCAGCGGTGCTTCCCGGTTGCCGCGGAAAGCGATTGTCTTTGTGGGGCCGATGGCGGCGGGCAAAACCAGCATCGGCAAACGCGTTGCGAAAGAGCTGGGCGTGCCGTTCATCGACACGGATTCGCAAATCGTGCAGCGTCACGGCGCCATCACCGAAATTTTTGCGCAGCGCGGCGAGGCGGAATTTCGCCGCATCGAAGCCGATGTTGTAGCACGAGAAATTGCTGAACCTGGTGCCCGTATCGTGTCGCTTGGCGGCGGTGCCCTCACCACCGCGCAGACGCGCGAAATACTACGTGATTATCCCGTAATTTTGCTGATGACAACCGAGCGGGCGGTGATGAAAACCGTGAATCTCGCGAAGCGCCCGCTGCTTAGAGACGATCCGGGAGCCTGGAGCAGAATTTTGGAGCAGCGCCGCCCCCAATATGAGGCTGCGGCAAAGGTTACCTTCCGCACAGATAAAAACAGTAAAGAGGGCATCACCCGCATGATTATTGACTGGATTTACCAGCAAAGCGGGAAATACTAAAGCTTTAAACAGTAGGCCACAGCAGGAGAGAATTAATGTCACACACCACCATCACCGTCAGCGGCGCCGCAGCCAGCGAAATCCTGGTGGGTCACGGATTGTTGCAGCAGCTACCCGCGGCGCTCGGCAGCGGGGTGCAGCAGGTTCTGATTGTGCACACAGCCACCGTAGGGAAAATCGCCAGCTCAGTGCGAGAGTCGCTCGCGGCAGCAGGTTACACCGCCTTGCTCGCAGAGGTTCCCGATGCAGAGGCTGCCAAGCGCGTCGAAGTGGCTGCTTTCTGCTGGCAAATTATGGGGCAGGCTGACTTTACCCGCTCCGACGCGATTATTGGCATTGGCGGCGGAGCTGTCACAGACCTCGCAGGTTTTGTTGCGGCCACCTGGTTACGCGGCGTGAAGCTGCTGCAGATTCCGACTACGGTTCTCGCCATGGTCGATGCCGCGATCGGAGGTAAAACCGGCATCAACACCGCCGAGGGCAAGAACCTCGTGGGCTGCTTCTATGCTGCCGAACGGGTGTTGTGCGACCTCGAGCTGTTACAAACCCTGTCGCCGAACGAGATTCGCGCTGGTTTTGCCGAGGTCGCCAAGTGTGGCTTTATCGCGGAGCCGGAAATTCTTGATCTGCTTGAGGCAGATGTGGATCGCGCCACCGACCCTACAAGCGCCGAATTCCGCCGCGCAATCGAGCTCGCAATCAAAGTTAAAGCTGACGTGGTTTCACAGGATTTCAAAGAGAGCGGCCAGCGTGAGATTCTAAACTACGGGCACACTCTGGGCCATGCGATCGAACACGCGGAACGCTACCAGTGGCGCCACGGTGTCGCGATTGCGATCGGCATGGTGTACGCGGCTGAGTTGGGCCGGCTCGCAGGGCACCTCAGTGATGCGGTGGTGGATCGCCATCGCCGTATTTTCGAGCTGCTACAACTGCCAGTGACCTACCCTGCTGGCCGCTGGGAGGGGCTCTTGGCAACTATGCAACGCGATAAAAAAGCGCGGGCCGGGATGCTGCGCTTCATCGTGCTCGATGACGTTGCCAAACCGCGGGTTTTAGCGGGTGCGGATCACTCGCTTTTGCGTTTCGCCTACGACGAAATCGCCGGCTAACCGCGCATACGAGGCGCTGCGCCCCGGTGCTGGCCGTAGCGCATTGCTGTGGTGTCGCGGTGCCATGTGCCGCGCATGTGACTGTGGTGCGCGGCGCGGCATGCAGTAAGCTTACTCCCAGATGCTCGGCGCAGCCTGGCGCGTTGCGGGGAGCTTCACCGCTTGGGCCCATGCCGCAAGTTCTGCTGGGAGCGGGAAGGCTGCCTGATCCACCCCTAAAATCTCACATAATTCTGCCATTGTTGCGGTGCCGCCCGAGCGTTTTACAAAACGCCCCTGGATGAACGCGCGGGCGTAAATTTCGCCGCGGCGCACAAACCGCTGCTCAATGTATGCGGCACGCTGATCCATCCCAATTAAACGGGTTTCAACGGTGAACTTGCGCCACGGATTCAGGGATTTGCGGTAGCTGATGGTTTGCGCACCCACAACCGTGTAAATGCCGTGCTGCTTAAATTTTTGCCACAGTCCCGAGCGCACCGTGTACTCGAGTCGGGCAACGTCAAGCACCGAGAGATATTTACCGTTGTTCATGTGCAGCAAAATATCAACGTCTGTTGGCCATACCCGAAACGTGGTGCGGGTGACGGCGCTGAGATTGACTGCGGGTTTAGTTTTGGCAACCACCAGAGAGTGCCACAGGGTGCGCGGAAGCATATGCATACAGATAAGCTTAGCGCGCAAGTCTTAACGGCGCGATTTGCAGAAATTACGTTAGAATTAGCTAGTTAAACACTACTGTTAGGAAGATAATGGCAACCAGTAACGATATTAAAAACGGTACAGTGATTCTCGAGAACGGCCAGCTATGGAGCGTTGTAGAGTTCCAGCATGTAAAACCTGGTAAGGGCGGCGCTTTCGTGCGCACCAAGCAGAAGAACGTGGTCAGCGGCAAGATTGTTGACAAGACCTACAACGCTGGTGCCAAGATTGAAACCGCGCAGGTGGATCGCTCTGACTACCAGTACCTCTACCGCGACGGCAGCGACTTCGTGTTCATGAACCTCAGCGACTATGATCAGGTAAACGTTAGCGAAACCATCGTTGGCGACGCTGAGAAATTCATGCTGGAGAACATGAACGTTACCATTGCAATGCATGACGGTTCACCGCTTTACATTGAACTTCCAGCATCTGTAGAGCTGGAGGTTACCTACACCGAACCAGGCCTGCAGGGCGACCGCGCAAACGGCGGCACAAAGCCTGCAACCGTAGAGACCGGTGCTGAGATTCAGGTGCCGCTGTTCCTTGAGACCGGCACCAAGGTGAAGGTAGACACCCGCACCGGTGAGTACCTGGGTCGTGTTTCTTAATGAGTGCTCGCACTAAAGCACGCAAGCGCGCAATCGACATGATTTATCTCAGTGATGTTATGTCGCGGTCATTGCATGAGGTGTTGCGGGCAGAGGCTGAGCGTGCGCTGGGGGAGCCTGACCGTCGCGCCAGCTGGCTATATGCCTCTGAAATTGTGCAGGGCGTTGCCGAGCATCAGGAGCAAATTGATGAGTACATTGCTTCTGCTTCTGAGGGGTGGCCGTTGGAGCGGATGCCTAATGTGGATCGCGCTGCCCTGCGAGTCGCAACCTGGGAAATCTGCTTTAATGACGAGGTTCCGGCAGCGGTCGCCATCGATGAAGCTGTATCTCTGGTGAAACAGCTCTCAACTGAGGACTCTTGTGGTTTCGTAAACGGCGTGTTGGGAAGAATTGCCGACCTGCAGGCGTTGTAATGCTTGGAAACTGTTTCACTGAGAAGAATTGAGGTAACACAATGGCGAATCTTGCGAAACTGCACCCGCAGCTGCTGGCTAAGGTGGGGGAGCTTGAAGAGCTCACGCAGGAAGCATATGAGGAAGCCGGGCTTGACGCAAAGCTCGTGGAGCTCGTTAAGATCCGGGTGTCGCAACTGAACGGCTGCGCCTACTGCCTGCGTAGCCACAACCAGCTGGCGCTGGAAGCTGGAGACAGCTTTGATCGGCTCGCGGTGTTGCCGGCGTGGCGTGAAGCTCAGTGCTTTACCCCTATGGAGATTGCTGCTCTTGCTCTTGCTGAAAATGTCAACAACGGCGATGCGGCTGCGCACGACTACGCACCGTTGAACGACGAGCAGATTTCTGTTATCAGCTGGATTGTAATCACTATGAACGCCTGGAACCGCATCGCGCTGCACAGCCACTTCCCGGTGAAATAGTAGCCACAGCAATAGCCTGTGAGGCAGGTGGGTATTTCGCGGCGGGTCCCTCAGTGGGGCCCGCCGCTTTTACGTGGGCTTCGGGAGTATTTTCTAGACCTAGTACAAACATAAAAATGCTGGTGACACCCGAAAATAGCGGCTTGGAGTTTGCTAGAATAAAGAAAGCACTTCTTTAAGAGCGTCCCGTGAGGCGCAGAAGGGGGCAAAATGCGTCAGGTGCTTGAAGCCAGTGAAATGGCTCGTGCGTTAACCCGTATCGCGCACGAAATTATTGAATCAAATAAGGGAGCCGACAATCTAATCATCATCGGCATTCCTACTCGTGGTGCGCTCTTGGCTGAGCGTATTGCCGCAAACATTAATCGGATTGAAGCCGCAGCGGTTCCAGCGTTTACTCTTGATGTCACAATGTACCGTGACGATCTCGGGGCGCACCCGATGCTTGCACCTAAACCAACCGACATGCCAACAGAATCGCTCGACGGTAAAACCGTCGTACTGGTCGATGACGTTTTGTTTTCTGGGCGCACCGTGCGCGCCGCGCTCGACGCCTTGGGCGCTCACGGTCGGCCAGCGGTTGTGCGGCTTGCTGCCCTGGTAGACCGCGGGCATCGGGAGTTGCCGATCCGCGCTGATTTCATCGGTAAAAACCTGCCGAGTGCGAAAAGCGAGCGGATTCAGGTGCAGCTGGTGGAAACTGACGGAGTGGATGCGGTATTTATCGGAGCTGCTGCGGAGAGTGAGAAATAATGCGTCACTTGTTACACACAGCCGAGCTGACTCGCGACGAGGCAATCACACTGCTTGACGTAGCCGAGCAAATGCAAGCAACCCAACAGCGCGAGGTAAAAAAACTGCCAACGCTGCGTGGCAAAACCGTGGTTAACCTGTTTTTTGAAGATTCTACCCGCACCCGAATATCTTTTGAGGCCGCTGCGAAACGACTTTCGGCTGACGTCATTAACTTCAGCGCTAAAGGCTCCTCCGTATCTAAAGGGGAGTCACTCAAAGACACCGCTCAGACCCTGCAAGCAATCGGCGCCGACGGCGTCGTAATTCGGCACTGGGCGTCAGGGGCGCCGGCGAAACTCGCGGCCAGCGGCTGGATTACCGCGGGCGTGCTCAACGCCGGTGACGGCACTCACGAACACCCGACTCAGGCGCTGCTTGACGCCTTCACCATTCGGCAGCGGATTCACGGCAAAGCCAGCGCTGGTAAAGGGCTCGACGGGGTCCGCGTGACTATCGTCGGTGACATTAAGCACTCCCGTGTGGCGCGCTCAGACATGTGGCTGCTAACAACCCTCGGTGCCGAGGTTACTTTTGTCGCGCCGCAAACTCTGCTCCCTTACGGCGCAGAAAACTGGCCTGTAACTCTCGAAACTGATTTTGACCGGGCGCTGGCAACCAAACCTGACGTGGTGATGATGCTGCGCATTCAAGCCGAGCGGATGCAGCACGCTTATTTCCCATCAGCCCGCGAATACAGCCGCCAGTGGGGGCTCACCGAGCAGCGCTTCAAACTGCTTGGCGACAAAGCGATGGTGATGCATCCGGGGCCGATGAATCGCGGTCTAGAAATCGCCAGTGCCCCAGCAGACTCTGACAAATCAACCGTTTTGCAGCAGGTTGCCAACGGTGTGAGCGTGCGAATGGCGGCGCTCTACCTGCTGCTCGCCGGAAAGGACGCATAACAATGGCCGATATTCTAATCAAGAATGTGCGCCTGGCAGCAGCTGAAACCGCGCCGGGCACTGCGCTTCACAGCGAGCCGGTAGATTTGCGCATCTCAGGCGACAAGATTGTAGAGCGCGGCACAGACCTCACTGCAACCGCCGCAGAACGCGTGATTGACGGCTCCGGTTTGCTCGCATTTACCGGTTTTGTGGATCTGCACACCCATTTGCGGGAGCCAGGTTTTGAACAGTCTGAAACTGTCTACACCGGCACCCGCGCCGCAGCCGCGGGCGGTTTCACTACGGTTTTCGCTATGGCAAACACCGCTCCGGTGCAGGATAACGCGGGTGTTGTGGAACAGGTTGCGGCACTCGGCGATAACGCGGGCTACGCCACGGTGCGGCCAATCGGAGCGGTAACCGAAGACCTGGCAGGGGTAAAGCTCAGCGAAATCGGCGCTATGGCCAACTCCCGCGCCCAGGTGCGAGTTTTCAGTGACGATGGTAAGTGCGTACACGACTCACTTTTGATGCGCCGTGCTCTGGAATACGTCAAAACTTTTGACGGGGTAATCGCACAGCACGCGCAAGATCCGCGTCTCACTGAGGGCGCGCAGATGAACGAGGGGCAGCTGTCAAGCGAGCTGGGACTTGCCGGGTGGCCAGCTGTCGCTGAGGAATCAATTATCGCGCGCGACGCGCTGCTCGCGGAGCACCTTGATGCCCGTTTGCATGTCTGCCATCTTTCAACCGCCGGCTCAGTGGAAGTGGTGCGGCAGGCAAAAGAGCGCGGCGTTAAAATCACTGCAGAGGTAACTCCGCACCATCTTATTCTCACCGAAGATTTAGTGCGGTCATATGACGCGCGCTACAAAGTAAACCCGCCGCTACGGCGCGACACCGATGTGGCTGCGCTGCGCGAAGCGGTTGCAGCGGGAATCATCGACATTATCGCGACTGACCACGCACCGCACCCGGCAGAAGCCAAAGATTGCGAGTGGGATGCCGCCGCTTTCGGGATGGTCGGCCTGGAATCAGCTTTCTCAATCTCACAGCTTAGCCTGGTTGAGCCAGGGCACATCAGCTGGGCACAGCTGGAACAGCTGCTCAGCCAGAAACCAGCGCAGATTGGCAGCTATTTTGAGCATCCGGCGACGCTGACGGTTGGCGCTACCGCCGATTTGGTGCTGGTTGATCCGCACCGCACCCGGGTTTTCAGCGAAGCTGATTTGCGCGGCCGCAGCACCAACTCACCATACTTCGACATGGAGCTGCCGGGCCGAGTACACACCACGGTGCGCCACGGCGTCATCACCTGCGACAACGGTGAAGTGGTAGACCTGTGACTCAAAACTATCTCATCGGCGGCAGCGTCTGCGCTGTGCTTGCGGTGCTAGCATTTTGGGGAATGTGGCGTAGCTGGAACCGGCGGCAGCGCCAGGGTGACGCCCTGGTAGCAGCTCTGACACCGGTAACCGGAGCTGCGCAGCAAAAGTTTGAGCGGGTTCTCTATGTGGTTACGCATCCGGCTGCACAGCCGCTTGTGCGGGTCAGCCTGCCGGGGCTAATCTACCGCGGCTACGCAACTGTCACGGTGCACTCAGACGGGCTGAAAGTTGCGATACCGGGTGAAAACGAGACCGCGATTGGCGCGATCCACCGCATCACCACCTGCCAATCTTCACTCGCGAAAACCGTTGAAAAAGACGGTCTGGTTGAGGTGCACTGGCGTGCTGGAGAGCAAGCATTAGTGAGTGTGTTTCGGTTACCGAGCGCCGCGCAGCAAAAAGAATTTATTAACTTAGTTACAAGCAATATTGAGGGGACAGGGCAATGCTAACCACGTTTACGCCGCCTGCAGCAGCGGCAACCACCGGCAAAGCTGTGCTGGTGTTGGAGGACGGCCGCCGCTTTGAGGGGCGCGCATACGGCGCAACCGGCCGCACACTTGGCGAGCTGGTGTTTTCAACCGGTATGACTGGGTATCAGGAGACCCTCACTGATCCGTCTTACGCGGGCCAGATTGTGCTGATGACTGCCCCTCACATCGGCAACACCGGGGTTAACAAAACCGATATGGAAAGCAGCCGTATCTGGGTGAGTGGTTTTGTGGTGCGCGACCGCGCACGCCGCGTTTCTAATTTCCGTGCTGAAAAATCGCTCGACGAAGATCTCATCGCAAACGAGGTTGTCGGCATCTCTGACATCGACACCCGTGCTGTGACCCGCCACATTCGTGCCGCGGGCTCCATGAAAGCTGGTATCTTCTCGGGTACAGATTATGAGCTGGATGCTGCCGCGCAGCTGGAGCTGGTGCTGTCACAGGCCGCGATGGCCGGTCAAAACTTATCAACCGTAGTGTCCACCAAAGAGCGCTACGATATTCCGGCAAACCCAGAGGTATCCCGCGTCGGTTCCATTGCAGTGCTCGATCTCGGCGTTAAAGCCGCAACCCTGCGCTACCTCGCAGATCACGGCTTTGACGTTATCGTACTGCCGGCAGACACCACCTTCGAGCAGCTGCAGGAAATCGCGCCAGACGCGCTGTTTTACTCCAACGGTCCGGGTGATCCAGCAGCCAGCCAGCAGCAGGTAGATTTGCTTGCCGCCATGCTGCGCACCGGGGTGCCATACTTTGGTATCTGCTTCGGCAATCAGTTGCTTGGTCGCGCACTCGGCTTTGACACCTACAAGCTGCCGTTCGGGCACCGCGGCATCAACCAGCCAGTGCTTGACACCCGCACCGGAAAGGTCGAAATCACTGCACAAAATCACGGTTTTGCGGTGGACCTCGCAGCCGATCGCGAGCACGAGTCACCGCACGGCTTCGGGCGCGTGCGTGTCAGCCACATCAGCCTCAACGATCAGGTTGTGGAAGGCCTAGAGTGCCTCGACATTCCTGCTTTCAGCGTGCAGTACCACCCAGAGGCAGCAGCCGGCCCGCACGATGCCTTCTATCTTTTTGAGCGGTTCCGCCAGCTGGTAATGCAACGCGCTGCGCACGCAAATACAGCGGCAAGCGCAGCAGCAAACTCACAAGCAGTAACCCCGACTACCTCACAGGAAAGCGAGAACAACTAATGCCAAAACGCGACGATATTAATTCCGTTCTCGTTATCGGCTCTGGCCCGATTGTGATCGGCCAGGCTTGCGAGTTTGATTACTCTGGTACCCAGGCTTGCCGTGTGCTGCGCAGCGAGGGCGTCCGCGTGATTCTTATCAATTCCAACCCGGCGACGATTATGACCGACCCGGATTTTGCGGACGCCACCTACGTGGAACCAATCACCCCGGAGGTTATTGAGTCAATCATCATTAAGGAGCGCCCTGACGCAATTCTGCCAACTCTCGGCGGGCAGACTGCGCTGAACGCCGCTATCGAGCTGCACAAGCGCGGCATTCTCGACAAGCACGGGGTAGAGCTCATCGGCGCTAAGGTTGATGCGATTGAGCGCGGCGAAGACCGCCAAATCTTTAAAGACCTGGTGCTGGCAGCGGGTGCTGATGTGGCACGCTCCGCAATTGTGCACAGCCTCGAAGAGGCGAAAGCTGCGGCGCTTGACCTCGGCTACCCGGTTGTGGTGCGGCCATCTTTCACCATGGGTGGTCTGGGCTCAGGCTTTGCCTACAACGAGGAAGATCTGATTCGCATCGCAGGCGACGGCCTGCACTACAGCCCAACCACCGAAGTGTTGCTCGAAGAGTCCATTCTCGGCTGGAAAGAGTACGAGCTAGAACTGATGCGCGATACCGCCGACAACACCGTTGTGGTGTGTTCAATCGAAAACGTTGATGCGGTTGGCGTGCACACCGGCGACTCCATCACCGTGGCTCCAGCTCTTACTCTCACCGACCGCGAGTTCCAGAAGCTGCGCGACATCGGCATCGACATTATTCGGCGCGTGGGCGTAGACACCGGTGGCTGCAACATTCAGTTTGCTGTGGATCCACAAACCGGGCGTATCATCGTGATTGAGATGAACCCGCGCGTGTCTCGCTCCAGCGCGCTGGCTTCTAAAGCTACCGGGTTCCCGATCGCGAAGATTGCTGCAAAACTGGCTATCGGCTACCGCCTCGACGAGATTCCTAACGACATCACCGAGAAGACTCCAGCCAGCTTCGAGCCGACCATCGACTATGTTGTGGTAAAGACCCCGCGCTTTGCGTTTGAGAAGTTCCCTGCGGCTGACGATACTCTGACAACCACCATGAAGTCTGTTGGTGAGGCGATGGCGATTGGCCGTAACTTTACGACCGCACTGCAAAAGTCGCTGCGTTCGCTTGAAAAGCGCGGCACCAGTTTCCACTGGGGCGAGGAGTCTCGCAGCGTTGCTGAGCTGCTAGAAAGTATCAAGCGCCCGACAGATGGTCGCATTGTCGCTGTGCAGCAGGCGCTGCGCTTAGGCGCGAGCATCGAAGAGGTCTACGCGGCTTGTGATATTGATCCGTGGTTCCTCGATCAAATTCAGTTGATTAACGAGGTTGCAGCTGAAATTCAGGCAGCTGAGCGGCTTGATGAGCAGCTGTTGCGCACCGCGAAGAACCATGGTTTCAGCGATATTCAGATCGGGCAGCTGCGCGGTATGAGCGAAGCTGAGGTGCGGGGCCTGCGGCACGGTATAGGGCTGCGTCCGGTTTACAAGACCGTAGACACCTGCGCGGGTGAGTTCCCCGCGCTAACCCCTTACCACTACAGCTCTTATGATTTGGAGACCGAGGTTGCGCCGTCACAGCGCGAGAAGATTATTATCCTCGGCTCTGGCCCGAACCGTATCGGTCAGGGTGTGGAGTTTGACTACTCTTGTGTGCACGCTTCCTTCGCGCTGAGCGATGCGGGCTACGAGACCGTAATGATCAACTGCAACCCTGAGACCGTGTCCACCGACTACGATACCTCGGACCGGCTTTACTTTGAGCCACTGACGCTGGAGGATGTGCTGGAGGTGATTCACGCCGAGCAGCAGTCCGGCAAAGTGTTGGGCGTTGTGGTGCAGCTCGGTGGGCAGACCGCGCTGGGTCTCGCAAAGCCACTGCAGGAAGCCGGGATTCCGATTCTCGGCACCACCCCAGACGCTATTGATTTGGCGGAAGAGCGTGGCGCTTTCGGTGAAATCCTGGCGCAGGCTGGTTTGCTCGCGCCAAAGCACGGCACCGCAACAACTGAGGCCGGGGCGCTGAAGATTGCCACCGAGATCGGATACCCGGTGCTGGTGCGCCCATCATTCGTACTCGGCGGCCGTGGCATGGAGATTATTTACTCTGAGGCGGGGCTGCGCGACTACTTTGAGCGGATCGCGGAACACGCGCTGATTGGCCCCGGCCAGCCGCTTTTGGTTGACTACTTCCTTGATGACGCCACCGAGATTGACGTTGATGCACTGTTTGACGGTGAGCAAATGTACATGGGCGGCATTATGGAGCATATTGAAGAGGCCGGCGTGCACTCCGGTGACTCTAGCTGCACCCTGCCACCGGTGTCACTCGGCGATGCCCAGATTCAGCAGGTGATTGCCGCAACCGAAGCGATTGCGCGCGGCATCGGAGTGAAAGGCCTGTTGAACGTGCAGTTTGCGTTCGCGCAGGGGCAGCTGTTTGTGATCGAGGCAAACCCACGCGCCAGCCGCACCGTGCCATTCGTGTCTAAGGCGCTCGGCATTCCGCTCGCCAAAGCTGCCAGCCGCATTATGGTTGGGGAGAGCATCGCAGAGCTGCTGGAAAGTGGCTTCCTGCCGGCTGCTGACGGCACCCAGGTGCCGCTTGACGCCCCGGTTGCTGTGAAAGAAGCTGTGCTGCCGTTTAAACGTTTCCGCACCGCAGAGGGTAAGTCAGTTGACGCTCTGCTCGGGCCGGAAATGCGCTCAACCGGTGAGGTTATGGGCATGGATGTTGATTTCCCACGCGCGTTCGCGAAGAGCCAGGCGGGTGCGGGCAGCACTCTGCCTGCGGGCGGTACCATCTTCATCTCGGTTGCAGACCGTGATAAGCGCGGCGTAGTAATGCCGGCGCGACGTCTGGTGGAAATGGGCTACAAGCTGCTCACAACCCGCGGCACCCAGGTGGTGCTGGCCCGCAACGGCGTGCCGTCAGAGCTGGTTAGCAAGCACTCCGAGAGTGATTTTGAGCACCCATCTATCGTGTCGCTGCTGGAGCGTGGCGAGGTTGACCTGGTGGTCAACACCCCATCAGGGCAGGCGGAGCGCGCTGACGGCTACGAGATTCGTGCCGCGGCGGTAACCGCAGACAAGCCGATTTTCACCACTATTTCAGAGCTCACCGCGGTTGTTGCCGCGCTCAGCGCGAAGGATGAACCGTTCGCGGTGAAGAGCCTGCAGGAATATGCGGCAGAGCGCGCAGCTCGTGTTGCAGAGAGCGCTCACTAACATGGGTTTCAGCAAAGCTCTTGCAGCTGGGTTTGCGGCTGGGCAGCGACTGTGTGTGGGTATCGACCCACACCAGTTCCTGCTCGCCGACTGGAACCTGCCAGATTCTGCCCAGGGGGCAGAAACTTTTGGGCGTAAAGTGGTCGCCGCCGCGGCTGCTGCGCAGGTACTGGCACTAAAGCCGCAGATCGCGTTCTTCGAGCGTTTCGGCAGCGCCGGCTTCGTAGCCTTGGAGCGCATTTTTGCGGATGCGCGCGCCGCCGGCATTCCGATCATCGCGGATGTGAAACGCGGCGACATCGGATCCACCTTCACCGCATATGCGGCAGCCTGGCTCACTCCCGGCAGCCCGCTGGAGGCCGATGCCATGACCGCCGCAGCGTATCAGGGGTTTGGTTCGCTCGCTGGCGGGCTGGAATTGGCGCACCAGCACGATAAGGGAATTTTTGTGCTCGCCGCCACCAGCAACCCCGAAGCTGCTGCAACTCAGCAGGCTGTGCGGGCAGATGAGCAGACCGTGGCGGCCGCGGTGATTGCCGCGGTAGATGCGGAAAACGCCGCCCACTACGCACCGGTGGGGCGCATCGGGGTGGTTCTCGGAGCCACTGTGCAGCTTCCTGATTATGGCATCGACACCGGGCGACCGTTGCCGAGCAACAGTGTGCTGCCGATTCTGGCTCCCGGTTTTGGCGCGCAGGGCGCGCGGTTGCAAGATCTCAAGCGGCTATTCGGAGAGCTCAGCCAGGGCGTGATTCCGAACGAGTCGCGCGGCGTGCTGGCGGGTGATCCAGCGCAGCTTACCGCTCGTATCAAAGCGAAGTCTGAAGAGATAGCTGAGGTAATGTAATGCAAATGCCAGAGGTGGATCGCGTCGCCGCGAGTCGTGCCGCAGTGCAGGCGCGACAGGAGCGCGCGGAGCTGAAAGAAAAACTGCGCCGCGGGGAGCTGAGCGCCCTGAAACTGGTGGAGCTTGGCCGCGATGAGGAACATCCCGCAGCCCGGCTGCGGGTGAAAGAGATGCTGCTGATGTTGCCAGGCATTGGCGAGGTGAAAATGCGCCGCGTGCTGGAAGACCTCAAAATTTCCGAGAAAAAACGGCTCGGGGGGTTGGGCGGTAAGCAGCGTGCCCGCTTGGTTACCTGGCTGAACGCCCGCAACGGTGTCGCCGACAAGCCGCAGATTACGGTGCTGGCTGGCCCAACCGCTGTTGGTAAGGGCACAGTCGTGAGCTATCTGAAGCAGCATTACCCGCAGGTGCGGTTGTCGGTGTCTGCAACAACTCGCGCGCCGCGGCCTGGTGAAATTGACGGCGAACACTATTACTTCGTGTCGGATGCCGAATTTGACCGGATGCTAGCGCAGAACGAACTGCTGGAGTGGGCCACTGTGCACGGGGTGCATCGTTACGGCACACCGAAGCAGCCGCTGTTTGACGCGGCAGCAGCGGGCTATTTGGTGCTGTTAGAGATTGATCTGCAGGGCGCCAGGCAAGTGCGGGCTGCGGATCCGGCCGCCCAACTGGTGTTCTTAGCGCCTCCGAGCTGGGAGGAGTTAGTTTCACGCCTGACCGGGCGCGGCACCGAATCTCCTGATGAGCAGGAACGTCGTCTCAGCACTGCCAAGGTGGAGATGGCTGCTGCCTCCGAGTTTGATGTGGTTATCGTGAATGACGTGGTTGCCGATGCTGCTGAACAGCTGGTGCAGGTGATGCGAGGGCACAGCTGATGCGTGCTGCGCTGTTGTGGTATTTGCTGTTTCCTGGCGTTTTTGCAGCGGTGGTCTTTGCGCAGGATGTCGATCCGCTGCATTTAACGGGTAAGCAACTCCTGGGGATTGCTGTGGCCATCTGCGGCGCAGTGTTAATGAGCGTAGGCACCCAGTATCAGTCGCGTGGGTTGAATAAGGTTGAGCAGCTGACGCAGGAGAGTGCCGCAACCGGGCTGTCTGGTGCACACGTAAAAAGGCTTATGTCACGCCCCTCGTGGCTCAGCGGATCACTGATGCTCGCTCTGGCGGTGTGTCTGCAGATTGTAGCGTTGAGTTTAGCACCGCTGGTTGTGGTGCAGCCGTTGGGCGTGGTGGCGCTGGTTGTAACCGCGGTTTTGAACGCGAAAATGTCTGGTATAAGACTGCCAAAGCGGGTGCGTAGCGCGATTCTGTTGTGCGTTATCGGGGTTGTGGTGTTTGTGACGGTTGCGGCGTTCACCGCGCGTGACGTGCGAGTAAAAGATCAGCAGTTAATCACGATTCTGGCTATTTTCGCGGGCAGTGTTTTGCTTTTGATCGCGGCAATTTCTTTGCTTCGTAAAAAACCAAATCCACTTGTCTATGTTATTGGTGCAGGCATCCTATACGCTTTTGTCGCAACTCTCGCTAAAACTGTGATTTCTCGTTTCCAACAAGGAGATGTTGAAGTTCTCACCTGGATTGCGGTAGCTTGCCTGATTTTAGGTGCGGCGCTTGGCATGATTTATGTTCAAAATGCACATTCGTGTGGGCCTCCTGATTTAGTGATTGCGGGTTTAACAGTAATTGATCCGCTGGTGGCGGTGCTGATTGGTATTTTGGTGCTCGGAGAGGCCAGCAGTGCACCGTGGTGGGCGTTTGTGATGTTTGTGATTTCCGGTGCAGTAGCACTGTTTGGGGTGCTTACAATTTCTAAATTCCATCCACAAGTGGGTAAAAACTCCCTCGAGATCACTTAGATACGCTAAACTTTTTTTGGTGCACAGTTTAGCTGCGGCTTTACTGGCTCACACGGGGGGGTTAGCTCAGTCGGTTAGAGCAGCGGACTCATAATCCGCCGGTCGTGGGTTCAAGCCCCACACTCCCCACCGAAAACCCTTGAATTTCTGCGGAAGTTCGAGGGTTTTTCTGGTTTGAAACACAAATTGTGTGCTATGCTTCTTTGTATGACTAATCAAGTAAAGCGTAGCGGCCTGGTTCTGGCCGGCGGTATTATCGCAATTATTCGTGGTTTCTTGCAGTTCATCTCTAACATTGCTCAGGAGCTCCCAGCAGGGCTTGCATACCTGAAGTACATGGAGGTAATCGCAGCGGTAGCGCTGATCGCAATCGGCATTTTCGCTATCGTGAAGTCTGCATCTCCTAGCGCAGCCGGCATCATCCGGGGCCTGGGTATGGGTATCATTGCTTGGGCTATCATCAACAGTGTGGTCGGTTACCAGGCTCTCATGCCGCTGGGTGTAGACTTCAGCACTCTGGCTCCAGCAATGTTTGGTAGCTTCGTGCTGCTGACTCTAATCGGTGTTTTCTTCGTTGTTGGTTCAAACAAGCTGAAGCAGCAGGCATAAGTTAATATATCCCATTGTGACCCCGCACCTTTACAGGTGCGGGGTTCATTATTTTTGCCCAGCCTATGTTGCACTTTGTTACAGCTCAAGGTGCACCGTGCCTAAAAATTCTGCACACTAGAAGTAACTTCTAGTTCTGAAAGGATATGAACATCATGGCTATTAAAAAAATCGCATCTTGGGCTGCGGGTGCGGCTGCGGCTGCACTGCTGCTCACCGGCTGCACAAGTGATAACAACGCAGCTCCGGCAGACATCAAGACAGAAGCCACTGCTACCAATGAAACCGTAAAGATTGGTGTTGTGGGAGCAAGCGACCCTTACTGGGATACTTACACAGCTGCCGCAAAAGCTGAAGGCATCACTGTTGAAATCGTAGATTTTTCGGACTACAACCAGCCAAATCCGGCTCTAAGCGCGGGGGAGCTGCACCTTAATCAGTTCCAGCACATTGTTTATCTTGCTCAGCACAACGTAGCTAGCGGTGATGACCTCGTGCCCATCGGCTCCACCGCAATCTACCCACTGGCGCTGTTCTCTGAGAAGCACAAAGCAGTAACAGATATTCCGCAGGGTGCAACCATCGCTATCCCTGCTGATGAGTCTAACAGGGCGCGGGCACTGCTCGTACTGCAGCAGGCAGGCCTGTTGAAGCTGGAAAACGGCGGAACCATTTTCTCAACCCCGGATGACATCATAACCGCCGAGTCAAAGGTGAAAGTCACCGAGGTTGATGCCTCATTCACCGCGGCATCCATCAAAGACGTTGATGGCGCCATTGTTAACAACGACTTCGTAACCAAGGCCGGGTTGGAGTTTAGCGACGCGCTCTTTAGTGACAACCCAGAAGACGCTAGCGCTTTACCGTACGTTAACATCTTTGCCGCGAAAAAAGCAGACGCCACGAACCCTACCTACCTGAAACTGGTAGAGATTTTCCAAAACACCAAGGCCGTGCAGGATGGTCTACAAGAGGTTTCTGGTGGGAGCGCCGTGCTGCTGCAGACCCCGGTAGCTGATCTCACCGCGTCACTCGAAAAAGTGCAGGCAGACATCAAAGCAAATAACTAGGTCTATCGTGTGGGCAGGGCTTCGGGCTCTGCCCACAACTGCTTTAATATTATTTTCCTCTCGCAGTTAACAAAGGAGCATCGTGGCCGCGATCAGCATTTCGCACGTCACCAAAACTTACCCGGCAAGGCGTGGCGCAACACCGCTAACCGCCGTAGACGATGTCAGCATCGAGATTCCGGGCGGCACGATCCACGCCATCATCGGCTATTCTGGCGCCGGTAAATCAACATTGCTACGCCTTATCAACGGCTTAGAGCATGCCACGAGCGGTGAGATCCGCATTGGTGACAGCGCTAATCTGGTAACCCTCAGCGAACGCGAACTCCGTGTAATTCGCTCGCAGATTGGCATGATTTTTCAGCATTTCAATCTGTTTAACAGCAAAACCGTGGCCCAAAATGTCGAGTTTCCGCTGCGGGTTGCCGCTAAATACGGGCTGCAAATGTCTACGGCTGAGCGTAAGCAAAGAGTTGCACAGCTGCTAGAGTTTGTGGGGTTGGCCGATCGCGCCGCCGCGTATCCTGAGCAGCTTTCGGGCGGGCAAAAACAGCGTGTTGGCATTGCACGCGCGCTTGCCACAAACCCGCAGGTGCTGCTCGCAGATGAGGCCACGAGCGCACTCGACCCCGACACCAGCGCAGAGGTTTTGCGACTGCTGTCGCGTGTTAATCGGGAACTGGGCATTACGATCGTGTTAATCACGCACGAAATGGATGTGGTACGGGAAATCGCCGACACGGTGACCGTGATGGAGAACGGCAAAGTGGTAGAGCAGGGATCTGTGTTCGAGGTTTTCGCCACCCCCAAAGCGGCAGTAACCGCGAAGTTCGTCGCGACAGCGCTCCCTACGCAGCCAGACGCTGCGCGGATTCAGCGCCTTCTGGCAGAGGGCACCGGAAAACTTGTCACCCTCACCTTTAGTGATCAGAATGTGGATCAGCCGCTCGTGTTTCAGACTCTAGCGGATCGCGGGGTTGGCGTTAATATTGTGCACGGCGGTATTACTACCGTTGGCGGGCGCAGCTTTGGAAAATTAACTTTGCAGCTGTTGGGTGAGGAGCTGCGCGTGACGCACGCGGTAGCGGCATTGGGGCAGCATGTCGATTTGGAGGTGCTGGGATAATGACTGTGGTGACTCCGCTGTTTACTGACGGTGAGTTGAATGACCTGCTGCAATTTTTAAGCGACGGGAAATTTTTAACAGCCACTCTGGAAACGCTTCACTATGTTGCTTTGGCAATGCTCGGCGGCGGTATCCTCGGGTTGTTTATCGGGGTGCTGTTGACGGTTACACGCGCCGGGGCAGTGCTGCAAAACCGTCCAATTTATGCGCTGCTGAACTTTATCGTGAATTTTTTCCGCCCGATTCCATTTATCATTTTGATTGCGGTGCTGCAGCCCTTGGCGCGTGTTGTGGTGGGCACTGGCATCGGGGCTCCGGCTTTGATTTTTACCCTGATTTTCGCGTGCGCGTTCGGGATTGCGCGGCTTGTGGAGCAAAATCTACTGACAGTGCCGCCGGGCACGATTGAAGCCGCACGAGCGATGGGTGCAGGGCCACTGCGCATCATTTTTACGGTTTTAATTCCGGAAGCTCTGGGTCCGCTGGTGCTCGGCTATACCTTTGCGATTATCGCGGTGGTTGATATGACTGCGATGGCGGGGCTAATTGGTGGCGGCGGTCTTGGTAACTTTGCGCTGCAGTACGGTTACCGCCAGTTTAACCCGTGGGTCACCTGGGCAGCGGTGCTTATCGTGATAGCGATTGTGCAACTGGTGCAGCTGGCAGGCAACCTGCTCGCACGCAAACTGCTGCGCCGGTAAAAGCGCAGACACTCACGTGCTGCTATTTCGATGCTGGCAGGTTTTCAAAATACTAAAAATCGCTAACCTCAAACCCCGCAGACAAGGGGAGAGGTTAGCGATTTTAGGTTTGCTGATAAAGATCTGTAGTAAAGGGGTTAGACGCTGCGTACCGCAACCACAGCGTTGTGCCCACCAAACCCGAAGCTATTGCTGATTGCCAACTGCGGGCCGTCGCCGAGTGGCTGCGGTTCAGCGCTGATGCGCACCGGAATTTCAGGATCCTGCTGGCCGGTGTTAATCGTTGGCGGTGCTACACGGTTATGCACCGCGAGCACCGTGAATACTGCTTCTAGCGCACCGGTGCCGCCCAGTAGATGGCCGGTTGCACCCTTGGTTGCAGACACCGGAATTTCGTTGATGCGGTCACCAAAAACTTTCTGCAGCGCCGCATACTCTGCGATGTCGCCCACCGGGGTGCTGGTGGCGTGCGCATTAATGTGAGTCACCTCGGCGGCGGTTGCTCCTGCTTCCGCAAGCGCTAGCTCGACCGCGCGTGCTGCACCACGACCCTCAGGGTCGTTAGCGGTGATGTGATAAGAATCCGCAGTTATCCCGCCACCTGCGAGCTCCGCGTAAATTCGCGCACCACGGGCTTTAGCATGCTCTTCAGTTTCTAATACCAGCGCTGCAGCTCCCTCACCCATCACGAAACCATCACGGTCAGCGCTATAGGGGCGTGAAGCGGTGCTCGGATCATCGTTGCGACTTGACAGCGCCTTCATCGAGGCAAAAGCTGCAACGGTAATTGGGTGGATCGCGCTCTCCGTACCACCGGTGATAACCACGTCCGCAAGTCCGGCCTTGAGGTTCGCGATAGCATTAACCAGCGACTCTGTGCTCGAAGCACACGCGGATGCCACCGTATGAGCGTAGGCACGTGCCTCAAAGTGCATTGAAACCGCGGCTGCTGCAGCGTTTGGCATCAGCATCGGCACGGTCATCGGCATCACGCGACGTGGGCCTTTTTCACGCAGATCGTCCCAGGCGTTCAGCAGACTCCACACGCCGCCGATACCGGTCGCAAAATCTACACCGAGGCGTTCCGGCACCACCTCTGGGCTGCCGGCGTCTGCGAATGCTTCCATCGCCGCTACAACCGCGAACTGGCTGGCAGGATCCAGTCGCTTCGCCTGTGGTCGCGGTAAAACCTCGCTCGCAGGAACCAGGGCTTCGGCCGCAAAAGTGACCGGCAGGTCGTACTGCACAACCCAGTCATGCGGCAGTGTGCGCACACCGGATTTACCGGCAAGCAGCGCCTCCCAAGTGTCAGCTACGTTGCCGCCTAGCGGGGTAGACGCACCGATACCGGTAACTACAATCTTGGTCATTACTATCTCCTGGTTCTTTGAACGCAATGTAAGGAAAAAGTCTAAAATCAGGTTTAAATGTGGGGATCAGCGAAACAACGCTGATCCCCACAAGATTTGCGTAGCTTACGCGTTAACGATGAAGTTAACTGCGTCACCTACGGTCTTAAGGTTCTTTACTTCATCGTCTGGAATCTTTACGTCGAACTTTTCTTCAGCGTTAACCACGATGGTCATCATTGAAATTGAGTCGATATCGAGATCATCGGTAAATGACTTCTCCAGGCTTACAACCTCAGGTGCAATACCGGTTTCGTCGTTGATGAGCTCAGCCAGGCCGCTCAGTACCTCTTCAGTGGTCAGTGCCATTGTTTTCTCCTTAGTTTGAAACGGTTGTCTCAGTTAAAAGTTTAGTAGTTAATTACCGATGTGGAGCGCTTTACATATTAAACGCGTGGCATCCGCACAACCTGTGCCGCAAACACTAGTCCTGCTCCGAAACCAATTTGCAGGGCTAAGCCGCCGCCAGCCTCCGGATGCTCACGCAACAAGCGGTGCATTGCTAGCGGCACCGAGGCAGCAGAGGTGTTCCCGGTTTCAGCGATATCCCGTGCCACCAAAACACTTTCTGGCAACCCGAGCTGTTTCGCAAACTCGTCAATAATGCGCATATTTGCCTGGTGCGGCACAAATGCGGTGAGGTCCTCAGGCAGAATCCCGGCAGCATCCAAAGCCTGGCGTGCCACTTTCGCCATTTCCCACACCGCCCAGCGGAACACGCTCGGACCGTCCTGCCGAAGAGTCGGCCACTCGGCAGCACCATCACGGAATTCTAGCAGGGTGTGATTCATGCTCACTGCATCACCGCGGCTGCCGTCCGAACCCCAAACGGTTGCTGCAACTCCAGGTTCAGTTGTCGGGCCAAGCACAGCTGCGCCAGCACCGTCCCCAAGTAGGAAAGAGATGCTGCGATCTTCCGGGTGCACAATGTCAGAGAGTTTCTCAGCCCCAACTACCAGTGCGTAGTGTGCTTGCCCCGCTCGGATCAAAGCATCAGCCTGTGCAATTGCATAGCAATAGCCCGCACAGGCAGCGTTTGAGTCAAACGCCGCTGCAGGGTTTGCGCCGACCCGATCCGCCACAATCGCAGCGATTGACGGGGTCTGGCGCACATTGCTAATGGTTGCCACAATGACCAAATCAATCAGTTGTGGATCAATCCCGGCCTTTTCGATTGCTTCCGCAGCGGCAGTGGTTGCGAGGTCTACAGCCAGTGTGTCAGCGTTGGCGCGCATACGAGTGATAATTCCGGTGCGCTGGCGTATCCACTCATCAGAAGAGTTAATGGGCTCAATCAACGCAGAGTTTGGCACCGCATTTTCTCCGCGCGCTGCGCCCAGCGCGAGAATCTCACTGCCGGGTACACCAGCTTGCTGCACAAGTTTCACTGTCATTTTTACCTCACCGTCTCAGGTTGCTTAAGCGATTAATGCGGCTGCCGCAGCTGCCGCATCAGCTGGGGTGTCAATCTTGTGGCACGGCACGCCCTTCAAACCGCGGCGTGCCAGGCCAGCGAGAGCGCCACTCGGAGTAACCTCAACCAGAGCAGTGACATGGCCGGCAGCAAATGCTTCCATGCACAAATCCCAGCGTACCGGGCTTGCAACCTGGCGCACCAAAAGGTCAAGGTACTCGGCCCCGCTGCTCACTGTGCTGCCATCAGCGTTGGTGTAAATTTTGTGGGCCGGATCTTTGACCGTAAACTCACTGTGTATAGCCTGCAGCTGCTGCTGAGCAGCAGCCATTGCTGCAGTGTGGAAAGCGCCTGCAACCTGTAGCTGAATCACGCGGGTTCTCGCTGGCGGGTTAGCGACCAGTTCAGCAACGGCAGCGCTGGATCCACCGACCACAATCTGGCCGCCACCGTTGTAGTTTGCCGGGGTTAAGCCGAGGTCCGATAATTGCGGCTCAATCTCCGCTAGCTCACCGCCGAGCACCGCCGCCATTGAAGTGTCATGCGTCTGTGCGCACTCCTGCATTGCGCGGGAGCGTGCAGCTACAAAACGCATCGCAGTTGCCGCATCGAAAATGCCTGCACCGTAGGCAGCAGTGATTTCACCAACGGAGTGACCAGCGAATTGCAAGTCTGCAACCATTTCTGCAGCGCCTGCAGCAGTCAAGTTTGAGCGCAAGGCATCAATCGCGAGAATTCCAGAGGCAACAATTAAAGGCTGCGCGACTGCAGTGTCTTTAATGGTTTCGGCATCGCTCTCGGTGCCATGGCGCAGCAAATCGACACCGATTGCCGCAGACATCTCCGCCAGCCGCGCGCGATACTCAGGAACCTCAGCCCATGGGCTAAGAAATCCTGGTTTCTGAGACCCCTGACCGGGGCAGGTAATAACAATCACAACACTAGTTTGCCAGATGTATCATACTAACTTCGGAATTTAACGGCTATATTTTGCAGAGTTTTTTGTACATTTCATACAAGCGGCAGTGATTAGTCATTTTCCTTGGCACTATAAAGGTCTCCAAGCACCAAAGCAGTGCGCAGCATGAAAGCATCGCGAGGCTTTGCGGGGTTGCATTCGATAAGCTCGCTGATACGCTTTAACCGGTAGCGCACGGTGTTAGTGTGCACATATAAATCACGCGAGGTTTGTTCCAATGAGCTGCCGTTCAACAAATAGCTGCGCAGAGTCGCCAGCAGTTCACCATTCGCTCGGTGCAGTGGCAGGTAGATCGTTTCCAACAGGGTTTCACGCGCCAGCTCATCGCCAGAGATTGCTCGCTCCGGCAGCAGCGCGTCAGCAGCTGCAGGGTAGCTCACATCGCGCACCGCAGCAGCTACTGCCAGTGCCGCAAGTGCTGCTTTTGCGGAGTACTGTGCGTGCACAATCGAAGAAACAGTTGGGCCAAGAATCAATGGATCAGCGGTAAAGTGGTGTTTAACCCGCTGCGTGAGCGCATTAAAAACCTCGCTAGCTGCAGCAAGGCTCTGTTGCTGCAGCTGCCCGAAAACCAAAAGCAATCTGTTGCCCTGCACCCCAACCAGCACATCACAACCGTATTTACGAGTGGCTCGGCGCAGCTGCTCCAGATTTGCTTGTGGTGCAATGGTGCCCGCTAGCACTGCCACCGCACCGTTTCCTTTCCAGCCCAGCGCAGCGCTACGACTACGCACATCTCCAACTGCGGTGCCGGTGATGATTGAATCTACGATTAGCGCTTCCAGGCGGGTATCCCACAGGCCGCGAATCTCCGCCACCTTAGCGTAAACCTTGGCAGCTGCGAAAGCCAGTTCGCGAGAGAACTGCAGTGTAGCTTCTTTGAGTTCGGGGCTACGCTCCGCAACAGCTTCCTCTACGGTTGCCACCACCACCTGAGTGAGCTGTAGGGTTTGAAACAAGCTCAGCGCCTGTGACAGTTCGCGTGGTGCGGAGGCAAAAATTTCAGCGATTAGCGATTGCCGGCCAGCCGGGTCCTCACACCAATTAACGTAGGCCTGCAGGCCTCGGCGCACCACATCACCAATGATTTGGTGGCGTTTTTCCGGCATATTCGCCAGCCACGGAAACTCCGCGTCACAACGCTGTAGTGACAGTGCGGTGACCTCATGCATGACGGTTTTAAGCCATTTCAGATCTGCCGCAACTGTTTCATTTATTTGATTAGTTGTCACAGTTTTTCCTGTGTTCATTTTTCTTTGAGGGGGATTATTTAGGGGGATATGGTTACAGGGCGGACTCAGCCCGCCCTGTAACCTGTATTTTACTAGGAATCACCGCCAGCGCCGCCAGTTGAACCGGCAGCAATATCGTCGAGGCGGTACTTCTGATAGGCAGTGCGAGGAATATCGTAGCTAATTTGCCCCGCGGCTGCCAGCCGCTCCAGCACCTTCACAACCACATACTCGCGGTCAATACCGAAGTAGCGCCGGGCCGCTGCCCGGGTATCACTGAAGCCGAAACCGTCAGCACCAAGCACCGAGTAGTCGCCCGGAACGTACTTCCGAATTTGCTCCGGCACACCGGTCTCGAAATCGCTAACCGCAACGAATGGCCCCGTGGCATCCGCCAGCTTTTCAGTGACGTATGCCTGGCGGTTTTGCTCACCGATATTCTTAAAGGCAGCGGCATCTGCAGCGAGGCCATCACGGTACAGCTCTGACCAGCTGGTAACACTCCACACATCGGCGCTCACACCCCAGTCTTCGTGCAACAGCTGGGCGGCCTCTCGTGCCCATGGCACGGCAACACCGGAAGCTAGAATCTGTGCTTTTAGCTCCGCATCTGGGCCAACCTCAACACGGTGAATACCCTTCACAATGCCTTCAACATCAACATCGGCCGGCTCTGCTGGATGCACAATCGGTTCGTTGTAGACAGTGAGGTAGTAGAACACGTTCGGGTCGGGATGCTTGCCACCGTACATCCGCTCCATACCGGCGCGGATAATATGTCCAATCTCGTACCCGTATGCTGGGTCATAGCTGATAGCTGCAGGGTTGGTTGACGCCAGCAGCGGAGAGTGGCCATCGGCGTGCTGCAGCCCCTCACCGGTGAGCGTGGTACGCCCAGCTGTTGCGCCAATTACGAAACCACGCACCATTTGGTCGCCCGCCGCCCAGAAAGCGTCGCCCGTACGCTGGAACCCGAACATTGAGTAGAAGATGTAAACCGGAATCATCGGCTCGCCGTGAGTTGAGTATGAGGTGCCAACCGCGGTGAACGCCGCTGCAGCGCCCGCCTCGTTAATACCCACGTGCAAAATCGCGCCCTCTGAGCTCTCCTTGTAGGCGAGCAATAGGTTGCGGTCAACCGAGGTGTAGGTTTGCCCGTTTGGGTTGTAGATCTTGGATGTAGGGAAGTAGCTGTCCATCCCGAAGGTGCGTGCCTCGTCAGGAATAATCGGCACGATCCGCTTACCGTAATTCGGATCGCGCATCAGGTCTTTCAGCAGTCGCACAAACACCATAGTGGTTGCAGCCTGCTGGTTACCGGAGCCTTTCTTCGCGATGTCGTAGCGTTTAGCCTCGGGCAGCGCGAGATCCACATATTTTGCACTGCGGCTCGGGAGGTAGCCGCCGAGTTCACGACGCCGCTCTTTGATGTACTGGATTACATCGCTGTCTTCTGCTGGGCGGTAGTAAGGTGCCTCGTATGGATTTGCCTCCAGCTCAGCGTCAGAAACCGGAATATCCATGGTGTCGCGGAAGAGTTTGAGGTCTTCAAGCGACATTTTCTTCATCTGGTGGGTTGCGTTACGGGCCTCAAAGTGCGGCCCCAGGCCGTAACCCTTAATGGTGTGCGCCAGGATAACCGTTGGGCGGCCTTTATGCTCGGTTGCGGCCTTGAACGCTGCGTAAACTTTGCGGTAGTCGTGACCGCCACGCTGCAGCCCCCAAATCTGGTCGTCGCTGTAATTTTCAACGAGTTGCAGAGCGCGTGGATCGCGACCGAAGAAGTTCTGCCGCACATATGCACCGTTTTCTGCCTTGTAGGTCTGGAAGTCACCGTCTGGGGTAACGTTCATCAGCTTCAGCAGAGCACCGTCTTTGTCACGTGCCAGCAGGTCATCCCACTGCCGGCCCCAGATAACTTTGATGACGTTCCAACCGGCACCGCGGAAGAAGCTCTCCAGCTCCTGGATGATTTTGCCGTTACCGCGCACCGGACCGTCTAGCCGCTGCAGGTTGCAGTTGATTACGAAGGTGAGGTTATCAAGCCCCTCGTTTGCGGCAACCTGCAACTGTCCGCGGCTCTCTACCTCGTCAAGCTCACCGTCGCCGAGGAAGGCCCACACGTGCTGATCAGAGCAGTCTTTAATGCCGCGGTTGGTTAGATACTTGTTGAACTGTGCCTGATAGATGGCGTTGATTGGGCCGAGACCCATCGATACAGTCGGGAACTGCCAGAAGTCTGGCATCAATCGCGGGTGCGGGTAGCTTGGCAAACCGCCGCCCGGATGTGACACCTCCTGCCGGAAACCATCAAGATCAGCCGCGCTGAGACGACCCTCCAGGAAAGCGCGAGCGTAGATACCTGGGGAGGCGTGGCCCTGCACGAAAATCTGATCACCGCCGCCGGGATGCTCTTGCCCGCGGAAGAAGTGGTTAAACCCAACTTCATAAAGCGCAGCAGCCGAAGCATACGTGGAGATATGGCCGCCGACCTCAATACCGGGACGCTGCGCTCGATGTACCAGCATCGCCGCATTCCAGCGAATATATTTGCGGTATTTGCGCTCTAGCGCTTCGTCTCCTGGAAACTCTGGTTCATTCTGTGACGCGATAGTGTTCACGTAGTCCGTGGTTGGGATCTGTGGCACGTTCAGGTGCAGCTCGCGAGAGCGTGCCAAAAGACTGCTCATAACTTCCCGAGCACGGCCAGGACCGCGCTGCGCTACCAGGTCGTCAAGCGATTCACGCCAGTCTTGGGTTTCTTCCGGATCTGAGTCGGGACGGTCAGGTGCATATGGATCTTCAGTGTTAACTGCCATCTTCATCCTCTGCTGATACGCGCAATGCGCTACGGACACTCTGCTTTTGCAGACACGTTACTATCCTACTAGGTGACAGGCGGAGGGGGTGCGAGTTTTGCACAATACCTCTAAAATATCCTCAGCATGCATTTTTTACACAAGACCATGGTTAAAATCCGCGGGCGCGTTACAGCGGCACGCTCGGCGGCTGGATCCACCGCCCCAGATTTCTCACTCCCGGACATCAAAGGAGAGCTTTATCACCTGCGGACAGCTACAGCGCAACAGCCGCAGTTTCTCGTTTTCATCCCGAACGCATTCACTCCGGTGTGCGATGCGGAGGTGACAGAGCTGCTGCAACTCGCACCGAGCTTGGAGGCGCAGCTGGTGATTATTACCTGCGACAGTAAGCATACTTTACGATCATGGCTGCAAACCCAGCAGGATATTCCCGCCAATGTTGTGGTGGTCAGTGACTTCTGGCCGCACGGTAAAATTTCGCGCCGCTACGGTGCATTTAACGCGCAGACCGGAAGCAGCCTGCGCAAAACTTTGCTTGTCGATCAGCGGGGGCGGATCAGCGCCGTCTTTAGCGCCATCCCGGGGCAGCAACGGGATACCGCGAGCTACGAAAACACCCTCGCAGCCTTGCGACACGCCGAGGCCGGGGAGCCATTTGCGAGGGCTTAAAAAATGTTGTTATAGTTATTGAGTTGTCACCGACAACAACAGAAAAGTCGCAAGACAAGCGCCTGTAGCTCAGTTGGTTAGAGCACTTGGTTTACACCCAGGGGGTCGGGAGTTCGAGTCTCTCCGGGCGCACAGATAAAACCCGCCGCAAGCGGGTTTTTTGCTATTCCCGGGCATCTGCCGTTAGCAGCGGTGCCGCCCGCTGCGCTGACAGCCGCCAGGCTGTCCGCCTGCCTTAATCCATCCGACACGAAATAGCTTCAGGCAGGGCACGCCGGCATGCGATGCACGGCGCAAGGCCCCGTGTGTGACACAACGCGAGTGCGGCACGACTATCAAAATAGCCGCGCCGCACTCGGTCGCTTGATGGGTGTCAGCGCTGCTGGTCGCTGCTGTCTAGTTCAGCCCACGGCGGCGCAGCACCGCTGCCGGCTCCGGATCACGTCCGAGCACGGCCCGCACAGAATCCATCTCTGGACGAGAAGAACCCCGCCCAAGCAACTCACGGCGTACCTTTTCACCGGCGGCGCGGTTCAGACCACCGTCACCGTTCTCGGCGCCCACAGTGCGGAACCAGTGTTCGATCTCTGCAGCCACAACCTCTGCCCACACGTATGAGTAGTAGCCAGCGTCGTAGCCGCCGCCGAAAGTGTGGGTGAAGTAAGCAGAGCGATACCGCGGAGGAATCAAGTCGTAATCCATCCCAACCTGGCGCAGCGCATGCGCTTCAAACTCGGCAACGTCGTCTGGCACCTCAGTCGGAGTTAGTCGATGCCACAGCTGATCCACCAAAGCCGCTGACAGCTGCTCAGTGGTAGCGAAAGCCTGCCCGAAGGTTGCCGCATCAACCAGCTGCTGTACGGTCTCGGCAGGCAGTTTTTCACCGGTCTCATAGTGCACTGCGTAGTTAGCAACAACTTCTGGATGATACGCCCACATCTCGTTAAACTGGCTCGGCGCCTCCACAAAGTCGCGCGCCACGTTAGTGCCACAGGTCCAGCGGTACTGGGAGTCCGCGAACATCCCGTGCAGCGCATGCCCGAACTCATGGAACAGGGTGATGACATGATCCCAGGTCAGCAGGCACGGCTCACCCGACTGCGGCTCTGGATAGTTGCAGTTGTTCATGATCACCGGCAGGTTACCGTCGCGCTTGGCGCCCTCCACAATCGCGTGCATCCAGGCTCCGCCTGATTTTCCTTTGCGGCGGAAGAAGTCAGCCTGGAACAGCGCAATCGGGGTGCCGTCAGCTTCCTGAACCTCCCAGGTTTTGACGCTCGGCAGATATCCCTTCAGCTCCGGGAGCGGCACGAAACGAATCCCGTACAGTTTTTCAGCAGCAAAGAACAAGCCGCGCTCAACCACGCTGTTCAACTCAAAGTAAGGCGCTAATTCACTCTCATCAATACCCAGCTCGGCGCGGAGCTTAGCCTCGTAAAACAGCCAGTCAGCGGCTCGCAACTCACGCAAACCGTCAGCCGCAGCCAGCTGCTTAAAGCGCTCCGCCTCCTGTTTCGCGGCTGCTAAAGCCGAGCTGCTGACGCTGCGCAGTAGCTCCATAATGGCGTCAGAATCCTGCGCCATCCCGGCGGCAGCAACCGCCTGGGCGTGATATGGGTAGCCCAGCAGAGCAGCCCGCTCAGCACGCAGCTTCGCGATCCGCAAAATCAGCTCCCTGGTGTCGCTGCTCTCGTGCTCACCAAGACCGCGCGACAGTGATGCCGCCAAAACCTTTTCGCGAGACGCCTGCAGCTTGAGCTCCGCTTGCACCGGTTGATTGGTGTAGTTATCAAGCGGCAGCTTCCAGGTGCCGTCAGCCTGTTCGTAAGCCGCAAGTTGCTCAGCACTCAATCCCTCAAGCTCAGCAGCGTCGGTGAAAACCACCTCGTTGTCGCTCATCGCCAGAGTTGCGCGCTGCGAGAAGGCAATTTCTGCCTCGCTGATAGCCGCGTCGAGCTCCCGCAGTTTAGCCTTATCAGCGGCATCAAGCTTGATGCCGCCCTGCTCAAATTTCAGCAGCTCTGTTTTAATATAGTGTGCGGTTTCAGCGTCTGCGTCGCTTAAATCAATCGCAGCAAGTCGATTGTAGAGCCGCTCGTCGAGCCGGTAAGTGTTGTCGTGGGCGCTCAGCAGCGGGCCGATTTCAGCCTCTGCAGCCTCCAGCTCGGGGCCGCCGATGGAAGAAAACAGGGTGAAAGCGATGTTCAGAATCTCGCTCAGCTGGCGGCCAGCATCGTGCAACTCGTACACTGTGTTGGCGACGGTTGGCGCTGCCTCCTGGGTGGCGATGCGCTCCCAAGCGGCTTCGGTTGCGGCAATCGCAGTTTTAACAGCCGGAACGATGTGCTCCGGTTTAATCTGCTCCCACACAGGCAGTTGATAGGGGAGGGTGGATCGCGTCAGCAGTGGATTATTTACGTTTTCAGTCATGCGCACAATTTTACTCTTTTGCGCAACCGCAAATTTTCACCATTGTATCCGGTGGTTTTTGGTTATAGACTGATGGTGTTCAAAGATGATCCGTTTCATAAGGAGCGTAAAGTGGCGAAACAAAAACTAACCCTCAGTAACGCTACTGACACCGGCCATATTCACGTCGGCAAAGGCCTTAACAGCGCTGCGCTCGGCGTTGTCGGCTCTACAGTCATCGGTCTGGCATCAACCGCACCGTTGTACTCTCTGGCTGCAACGCTCGGCTACGTGATTCTGGCGGTTGGCGCGCAGGCTCCGGTGGTGTTTATTGTGGCTTGCATCCCCATGGTTTTTGCGGCTCTCGCGTATCAAGAGCTCAACCGGGAAATGCCCGACTGCGGCACCGCTTTCGTGTGGGGCGCGAAAGCTTTTGGGCCAATTATTGGGTGGATCGGCGGCTGGGCCGTGGCGGTGTCTGCCGTAATGGTGCTGGCGAACGTGGGAGAAATTTCCGGACAGTACTTCTGGCTGCTACTTGGTAATGAAGAGTTTGCCAGCAACCGCACAATCGTGGTCACAACCGCGGTGGTGTTTATTGCGTTGATGACGTTTATCTCCACCGTCGGGGTGCAAATCGGCGAAAAAATGCAGATGATTCTGATGGTTGTGCAGATTGGCGCCATGGTGGCTTTTGCGATTGCGGCTGTGGTGCACGCGGTGAGCGGATCCAACCCTGATTCTGTCGCTTTTGACTGGGCTTGGTTTGATATCACCCAGATCACTGAGTATGGCGGTTTTATTGAGGCGGTGCTGCTGGCCCTGTTCATTTACTGGGGTTGGGACACCTGTCTGGCACTGAACGAAGAAACGAAGAATCCGCGCACCGTGCCGGGCCGCGCCGCACTTTTGAGCATTGCGGTGCTGATCGTGCTATACGTGGGGGTGACTGTGGCGGCAATGATGTTTGCTGGCATGGGTGACAGCGGCACCGGGTTAACGGTAGAAGAAAACCTCGACGATGTTTTCAGTGTGCTCTCTGGGGCGTTGTTCGGCCCATGGGGCTGGTTCTTGATTCTGGCGGTGATGGTGTCTGCTGCTTCTTCCACACAGACCACGATTCTGCCAACTGCTCGCGGCACCCTGTCAATGGCGGTGTATCGGGCATTGCCGGCAAAGTTTGCGCTCCTGCACCCGAAGTTTAAGACGCCGTGGTTCTCGACCACGGTGATGGGCATCGCGGCGATTGCATACTATGTGGTGATGTCGATTGTGTCGCAGGATATTCTTGCCGATTCGCTGCTCTCGATGGGCTTGGCGATTGCCCTGTACTACACCATCGTGTGCTTCGCTTGCGTCTGGTACTACCGTGACACCCTGCGTGACAGCGCCCGCAACCTATGGATGCGCGGCATCTTCCCGACGCTGGGTGGCCTGATGCTTGGTTACGCTTTCGTGCAGAGCGCAATCGACATGATTGATCCGGAGTACGGCTACACCGTGTTCTTCGGCATTGGAGGTGTTTTTGTGATCGGTATCGGCGCGCTGGCGCTGGGGCTGGTAGTGATGGGGCTGTGGGCTCTTAACAAAGACGCTAAACCGTACTTCCGCGGTGAAAGCCTGAACCGCGACACCCCGGTGCTGGTGCCTGACGAGGGATAGCACTCTGCTGTTGCATTCGATGCTGACAACAGGATATAATTAAATCCTCAATCTCAGTAAACGTCTCCGTGTTAGAGGCGTCGAATGGTCCCTCCAATCGGAGATAATTTAACCGCCACTTGCTATTGCAGGTGGCGGTTTTGTTTCCTTATAATTCTGCTATGAGCAAAGCAGCGCAGTTGCAGTACAAAGTTGGTATTGATGTTGGCTTGAATTCTGTGGGTCTTGCGGCGATTGAGGTTGCCGACGATGGCACACCGTTAAAACTTCTTAACGCGGTTGTGTACACTCACGATTCTGGCGTTGACCCTGAGCAGGCTAAAAGTGCCACCAGCAGGCTTGCTGTTGCTGGAGTGGCGCGACGCGCTCGGCACCGGGTGCGGCGCCGTAAGAAGCGGTTAGCGCAGCTTGATGCTTTGCTAGAGTCAGCAGGCTATATGCTGGTGGATAACCACAGCAATAACGACCCGTACTGGCCGTGGAAGGTGCGCCAACGCCTGGCAACCGAGCAGGTTGATAAAGCCGAGCTGCTGCTACTGTTACCCGTTGCGCTGCGGCACATTGCGCGGCATCGCGGTTGGCGTAACCCTTATTCCTCCACTAAAACGCTGCAGCAGCCGGCGCCCTACAGCCAATTTTATGAAGCGATGCGGGAGCGGGTAAGCAAGGTAACTTTTCATGAGTTTGATGACAGTGCAACTCCAGCACAGATTGTGTGTGAAGCTCTAGTACCGAAGCTGGCACACACCATCGGGGTGATTCCTAACCCTGATAAAACGGCTGCAAAACAAAAAGCTTTTATCAACCAGTATCGCGTGCGCGGTGGTGACCTACACGGTAAGCTGCATCAGCAGGATCTCGCTAACGAGATTCATCAGATTGCTACCATGCAGCAGTTGCCAGCTGCTTTTGTGTTCGAGCTTATCTCCTGTGTCTTTGCGTCTGAGAGCCCGAAAGGCAAAGCGGCCGAGCGGGCTGGGAAAGATCACTTGCCGGGGCAAGAAAAACTCACCAGGGCACCGAAAGCGCATCCTGCTTTTCAGAAATTTAAGATTGTCAGCACCTTAGCTAATCTGCGGGTCGCCGAGCAGCCGCTGTCAGCCGCTGAGTTGCAAAAAGCCACGGATTTTCTGCTGGCGCAAACCGGGAAAGATGGTACAACTTGGGAGTTACTTGCCGATCACCTCGGTGTCAGCGTCGCGAGCCTTGGTGGTCTGGCATCCGCTGGTGCAGACGTGGAACACACCGGCAAAACACCGCCGCGCGATATCACTAGCGTGCGCATTTTGAATTCCAACCACAAGGCGTTAAAACCTGGTGGGCGAACGCAGATGAGCTACAACGTGCCGCGATGGTGAGCCAGCTTGCTAACTCAGAACAGCTGCCGCAGGAAGCTATCGGTGCTGAAGCGGTGACTGAGTTTTTGGAGGCATGTGATGATGACGAGCTGCAAAAACTGGAGTCGATTAGTCTCCCGGCTGGTCGCGCCGCTTACTCTGTAGATTCACTAGAAAAACTAACCGCGCAAATGCTTGCAACAGGCTGCGATCTGTTCACCGCGCGGCAGACACTTTTTAATGTTGAGCGCGATTGGCGGCCGCCAGCTGATCCGATTGGTGAGCCGGTTGGCAACCCCGCGGTAGATCGGGTTTTGAAAATAGTAAACCGCTGGCTGCTTGCTGCGGAGCGCCGCTGGGGCACCCCGGCAACCATTAATATTGAGCACGTGCGCACCGCGTTCGCGTCAGAGGCGAAAACCCGGGAGTACCTGAAGGAGTTAAAGCAGCGGGCAGAGCTCAACGAAAAGATTGTTGCCGAGATGGAGGCGCGGATTGGTGTGCAGCCGGGCGGCTCAAGCAGCTCTGTCACGCGCTGGCTGGCTCTCGCGCGGCAACGCAATTGCTGCCTTTACTGTGGCACGTTTATTGATTTCTTCACGGCAGAAATGGATCACATAGTGCCGCGCAAGGGGCCGGAATCAACAAACACCCGCGTTAATCTTGCTGCCGCTTGTAAAGAGTGCAACAAAGATAAATCTAACCGACCTTTTGCGGTCTGGGCAGAAGATACTGGCCGCCCCAATGTCAGCTACGCTGCTGTAGCTGAACGGGTCCGGAACCTCACACCTTACGACAACTTTGACGGTCGTGAGCTTAAACGTTTCAAACAGGAAGTGTTGTTGCGGCTCAAAAAACGCACTCCAGACGAGGCCATTGATTCTCGCTCTATAGCCTCTGTCGCATGGATGGCACGCGAGCTGGCTGCACGTATTAAATATCATTTCCGCTCTAAGCAAGAGATTACCGTCGGCACATACGCAGGGTCGATAACTGCAGATGCCCGCCGCGCGACAGGCTTTGAGGGCAAGGTGGAGCTAATCGGCGGCAAAGCAAAAACCCGGCTTGATCGCCGCCATCACGCGATGGATGCCGCAATTGTGGCACTGCTACGCCCGAGTGTCGCACAAACACTGGCGATCCGCTCTAATATGCGGCAGGCAGAGAATCTCAGTCAGCGTCACACTGGCAATTGGAAACAATTTGATGGTGCGGATCACGCCGCCCAAAAAATTTATGCCGTGTGGCGGCAGCACATGGAAGTCTTGCTAGGCCTTTTCAACGAAGCACTGCAAGCAGATAATGTTCCGGTAACCCAGAATTTGCGCTTGGGGCTGGGCAACAGCAAAGCACACGATGACACGGTGCGCCCGTTCTGCCCGAAAGGCAGCACGCCGAAACGTTTAGGGGATGCTTGGAGCGTTGAGGAGATTGATCGCGCGAGCACTCCGCAACTGTGGTTGGCGCTGACCCGACTGCCCGATTTTGATGCTAAAACCGGTTTGCCGGAAAATCTGCAGCGTGAGATTCGCGTCAAAAATCGGTGGTTTAGCGCACCAGATGTGATTAACATTTTCCCTAAGTCGATTGCCGCGATTGCGGTACGTGAGGGGTGGGCTGAGATTGGCAGCACAATCCACCACGCACGGCTGTATCGACTGGCACCAAAAAAGCCAGGCGGTAAACCCGAGTATGGTATGGTGCGGGTGTTTATGCAGGACCTGCTGCGTCACAGCAGCGAAGACCTGTTTACAGTGCCGCTGCCGCCGGAATCAATCAGTTTGCGGACAGCCCAGGCGAAGGTGCGTGAGCAGGTTTTGGCTGGCACAGCAGAGTATCTCACCTGGATTGTATCGGGCACCGAGCTGGCTTTCGACAGCAGCGCTTTTGAGTCGGGTAGTGGTGCCTTAAAAGACTTCTTAACCATTTTGCCCGAGACGAATACTTGGACAATTACTGGCTTTTACGATACCGCCCGCATCACAATCAAACCTCGACAATTGTCAGCGGAAGGACTCGAGAATCAAAACAACGCTTTACTCGCAAATAATCAAGCAGTGTGCCGCATTCTAGGAGTGAAGGGACTGCAAATATCATTGAATGTATTGCTGCAGCAAACCGTGGAGGTTATACACCGCAATGCTCTCGGTGAAAAACGCTACGGTGATGCTGCCTCAAATTCGCTGCCAACAACGGTGCAATTGAAAGCATGAGTTATGTCTCTGAAGTGGCGGGTTGTTGATTGTTCCACCCTGAATGGCAGTATTCGCACTGCCCGCGGTTCGGTGAATATCTGCAAAGCTGACGGCAGCGTCACTAATTTGCCACTGGCTGATGTTGCGGTGCTTTTGCTTGGGATGCAGGTGACTGTTTCTGCAGCGGCTTTGCATCGCTTAATGCAACAGGACATCTCGGTTTTAATCTGTGATTGGAAAGGAGTGCCTGAAGGAGGCATTTATTCGTGGAGTGAACACGGTCGAGTAGGTGCAAGGGCTCGCGCACAAGCGACTTTAACAGTGCCCCGGGCTAAGAACGCCTGGGGGAGAATCGTTAAGGCTAAAATTTTGGGTCAGGCTGCTGTGTTGCAGGTAAATGGTAGTCGTGAGCATAAACTGCTCACAGAGCTTGCTGGTGCTGTGAGGTCAGGCGACCCAGCGAATTTAGAAGCGCAGGCTGCACGTATTTACTGGGATGCGATTTCCGGTCCCGGGTATTTTAAGCGCACTCCTAGGTTGAATCTTGATGACACTAATGCTTGCTTAAACTATGCTTACACGGTGCTGCGTGGTTTTGGAATCCAGGCGGTATTAGCCGCGGGTTTAACTCCGGCACTTGGGGTTTTCCACCGCAACCGAGCGAACAATTTTGCACTGGTTGACGATCTCATTGAACCGTTTCGTCCCGCTGTCGACGCTGGTGTTTTTGCGTTATCCGATAAAGACATCGCTAAACCTAAGGTACGTGCAGAATTGGTTGCCATCGCGCAGCGAAAATTTGCTGCTGATGGTTTAACCGTCCCATCTGTTTTTCGTGATTTTGCACAGCATTATGCACTGTATGTCGAGAAGCAGATTGATTTTATTAACCCTCCGGTTTGGAGAAGAGAATATGCCGAGTGATCCGATGTGGGCAGTTGTGATGTTTGATTTACCGACGCAAACCAAAACTCAGCGTCGGAACTATACTAAGTTCAGAAACCTGATTCTCGATTTGGGGTTCTGCCAGATGCAGTATTCGGTTTACCAGAAGTACTGCATCTCCGGGCCTTTGCCAGATAGCACGGTGAAAGAAATTAAGGCAGGGGTGCCACCGCAGGGACATGTCAGAATCATGCATGTCACTGATAGGCAATGGGCAGCAACCATCTGTTTTTCCAACGCAACAGAGGAAACTCCCGAAGAAACACCCACTCAGCTAGCTTTTTTCTAACGTATTTGGGTGCAAAAAATGACCCTAATCGGGCATTTTTCTCAGAAACAAAAGCTTATCTAAAGTTTCTGAGTCTCAATCTCAGCGAGCGCCGTGAGAAGCTAGGTGCCGATTAAAGCTTATCTAAAGTTTCTGAGTCTCAATCTCAGCGGGTCCGCCAACTATTCCGATTCTGAACAAAGCTTATCTAAAGTTTCTGAGTCTCAATCTCAGCTACATCGTAATGGTTTGCGACAAACAGTAAAGCTTATCTAAAGTTTCTGAGTCTCAATCTCAGCCACACGCTCGCAACCCCGTTACAGTACAAAAGCTTATCTAAAGTTTCTGAGTCTCAATCTCAGCTCGTCAAGGCAAATATCTGACCGTAGATAAAGCTTATCTAAAGTTTCTGAGTCTCAATCTCAGCAGTGGCAGATTAACGAGATGGCGATGCAAAAGCTTATCTAAAGTTTCTGAGTCTCAATCTCAGCGGATCAGTAGTTTGTCTACTCTTGTGCCAAAGCTTATCTAAAGTTTCTGAGTCTCAATCTCAGCGCGATTGATCAGTTAACGATTAATGCGCAAAGCTTATCTAAAGTTTCTGAGTCTCAATCTCAGCCCGCCTGGACCGGGGTACAGAAGACCGTAAAGCTTATCTAAAGTTTCTGAGTCTCAATCTCAGCCAACCACTCCTGGACCTGAGCGCCGGTAAAAGCTTATCTAAAGTTTCTGAGTCTCAATCTCAGCGCACGAATTGCGGTTGCATAGCCGGCGCAAAGCTTATCTAAAGTTTCTGAGTCTCAATCTCAGCCGGTAGCGGTACAAGCAGTCATTGACTGAAAGCTTATCTAAAGTTTCTGAGTCTCAATCTCAGCGACATGAGTCTGTGTGTCCCAGGGCTGCAAAGCTTATCTAAAGTTTCTGAGTCTCAATCTCAGCGCCCGCATCGCCGTGTTTAAAGCAAGCTAAAGCTTATCTAAAGTTTCTGAGTCTCAATCTCAGCTATCGCCTACTTCACCGCGCAGACCGGTAAAGCTTATCTAAAGTTTCTGAGTCTCAATCTCAGCGCTCACAAGACTGGAGCAACAGCACTAGAAAGCTTATCTAAAGTTTCTGAGTCTCAATCTCAGCTACATGTAAACGGTGCCGGGGTATTCCAAAAGCTTATCTAAAGTTTCTGAGTCTCAATCTCAGCAGGAGGCAGCTGCGAAGCTGCCGCTGGTAAAGCTTATCTAAAGTTTCTGAGTCTCAATCTCAGCACAGTGCGTGGGTGAACCTACTAAAGGCAAAGCTTATCTAAAGTTTCTGAGTCTCAATCTCAGCTCTGTTGTTGCTTTTTCGCTTGTTTTTTAAAGCTTATCTAAAGTTTCTGAGTCTCAATCTCAGCGTTGCGGTCTTTGCAGTCGGAGAAGCCTAAAGCTTATCTAAAGTTTCTGAGTCTCAATCTCAGCATTGTGCCGGGGGTAAAGCAATGACCAGAAAGCTTATCTAAAGTTTCTGAGTCTCAATCTCAGCCGCTGAAAACCGCTGCCGTTAATGCTTTAAAGCTTATCTAAAGTTTCTGAGTCTCAATCTCAGCCGCCAGAGTTTGCGATTGGTGCGTTCTAAAAGCTTATCTAAAGTTTCTGAGTCTCAATCTCAGCGTTAGAGAAGGCGCATAATCAAAGGATTAAAGCTTATCTAAAGTTTCTGAGTCTCAATCTCAGCTGCTGCGTGACGGGCTGGAAGGCTGGTTAAAGCTTATCTAAAGTTCCTGAGTCTCTATCCCGATAGACTCTTAATCTGTAGGTTCGGAGTTCAAGCATGTTCGCAGTTTCTGCTCTTCCATACCGCGACCTCGTAAAGAGAAGGTCGCGGGTTTAGAGCTCTAATACACGGCAATTTAGCCGAGTGGATACAACTTGACAGCATCACCAGCACTACCGCGCGCTCAAATCGGCATGGTACAAACGTAAAACCTCCGCTACAAAACTCAGCGTGCGGAGACAGGTAGCAAGCAGGGCTCGGCACAGCACCAAGCAATCAACACAAAACCCTTGAACTTCCGCAGAAATTCAAGGGTTTTAGCTATTCAATTTGTACGCCCCCGGGGGATCGAACCCCGAACCCACAGATTAAGAGTCTGTTGCTCTGCCAATTGAGCTAGAGGCGCATGTTGTTTTTAACAACAGATTAAATACTAAAGAAGTTTTGCTGCAATGTCAAATTCCGCGAAAAACACTGTGTGTCACGCCTTTTGAGTCACCAAATCGAACTTTCCGCAGGCTGCTAAACATCCACACCACACCTTCGCGACAAGCATATACTTAAAATATGTCTTCCACCGCAAAAACCCTCTCCGCGACCCCCGCAGATCTCGACTTCGCGCTCGAACTTGCAACCATCGCCAATAAGATTTCACTGCCGCGCTTTAAAGCAGCAGACCTCAAGGTCACAACCAAACCTGACCGCACCTACGTCACCGATGCTGACAAAGCCGTTGAGGCGGCGATCCGCGCACACATCGAAAAGCATCGCCCCGCAGATGTCTTCTTCGGCGAAGAAACAGGGGGAGATGCCGCAGCCACGACAGCCGGGGTGCGGCGGTGGATCCTCGATCCAATCGACGGCACCGCCAACTTCTTGCGTGGTGTGCCGAACTGGGCTACCCTTATCGCGCTTGAAATCGACGGGGAAGCACAGCTTGGGGTGTGTGCAATGCCTGCGCTTGACACCACCTGGTGGGCATTAGCGGGGCACGGCGCTTACAAACAGGTCGGCATCACTCAACCACAGCGGATCCACGTCTCCGCCGTCAGCGAGCTTGCCGACGCGTCGCTCAGCTTCCAAAGCATCCAGCAGTGGGAAGAGGCCGGCAAACTTGACAGCCTGCTAAGCCTGCGGCGGCAGGTGTGGCGTGACCGCGCGTACGGCGACGCGTGGTCATATATGGCACTGGCAGAAGGTTTGCTTGATCTGGTGGGGGAGTTTGACATCAAGTCATACGATGTTGCTGCAATTATCCCAATCGTTAACGAAGCTGGCGGCAAGTTCAGTGACCTAGACGGTAACCCAAGCGCTTGGTCTGGCAGCAGCATGGCGAGCAACGGGCTACTGCACGAGCAATTCTTAGCAGCGGTGAGGGGAGTAGCCTAACCGTGAAACAGCAGATCTTAAAGGAGCAAGACATGCCGCAACCACACACCGCTAAAACCGCAACCTCAACCGTCGCGGTTGCCGCCGTAATCGATTTCGCACTGCTAATTATTTTCGCGTTCACCGGCCGCAACAGCCACGGGCTGCCCCTCAGCATCACAGGCGTTTTTGAAACCGCACTACCGTTTCTACTAGCGGCTGCCGTGGGGTGGATCATCACAGCCATGTGGCGCGCCCCGCAGAGCCTAGTGAAAGGGCTACTGCTGTGGCTCATCACTGTTGGCGGCGGACAGCTGCTGCGTATGCTGCTGCAAGGCACCGAATTTTCACTGCCCTTCTTCCTCGTCTCACTGGGTGTTGTCGGCATCTTTTTAGTGGGGTGGCGGGCAATTGCTGCGGCCATCCGCACTCTCAATAAAGCACCGCGCAGCGCATAACAGCAGCACCAGCAAAAGCAAGCAGCCGGCCAGCAAACACTGACCGACTGCTGCGCTATCGCCATACTAACGAGCCAAGACGCACGAGCCGCAAAGCTCACAAAGTAACAAGCTCAAGCGACTACTTTTGGTGGACCACCATCACCGGGCACGGCAGAGCCTGCAGCACCCCGTGGCTAACAGAACCCAGCAGCAGTCGCGCAATATTGCCACGCCCGCGGTTACCTACAACCAACAGCTGGGCATCTTTAGCGCTCTCGATCAGCGCCTGCACCGGCGGCTGCTGCACAATCTCTTGCGTGATCTGCAAATCTGGGTAGTCGGCCGCCAGCCCTGCGGTGCCAACCGCCAGAGCCTCTTTTGCCTCGTCCTCCTGCTGCTGCACAAACTCAGAGCTCCACAGATGCTGCAACCCCGGGGCGGTAGGTGGCATCCACGCGTAAACCGTGTGCAAAATAGCACCACTGCCGGCAGCAACCCGCGCTGCGGTCGCAACCGCGTTACGGGCAGCCTTCGAACCGTCAACACCAACAACCACGCGAGCAGGATCCGCCACCGTAAACTCTGGCGGCACAATCACCACTGGGCACTGCGAAACCGCGGCAATTTTCACACCGCGGGTACCGAAAACAGCCCCCGCGAAACGGTGCCCGTGATGCCCACCAAGCACCAGCAGCGCAGCGGTGTGTGACACCTTCTCTAGCTCATCGATCGGATGTCCGACAATCGCCAGCGCAGTGATGGTTGCGGCAGCGTCCTGCTCTTTCGCGTAAGCAAGTTCTTCACGCAAAAGTGCCTCAGAAGCTTCCAGCGCGGCAGCCTTAAAATCTGGTGTCACAACCAGCATGCTGTCGTCCGTCACATTAACCAGCTGCACCTCAGCCTTGTTATTCTGCGCCCAAGCCAAAGCCCAGCGCAGCGCGGCACGACCCTCAGCGGTGCCGTCAACACCAACTACAATCTTTTGAGACATTTTATCCTCCTATAAGCAGACGGCTGAGACATGGAAGCTCCACATCTCAGCCGCCCATTAGCATCAATTATTTAGCTGGCAAACGCTCAGGCTTAATGCCCGCCATCTCGGCGATGACGCGCACAACCTGGCGGCTGTAGCCGTACTCGTTGTCGTACCAAACGTAAACCACTGCGGTTTTGCCAGTTGCCTTAGTCGCAAGACCGTCAACCACGCCCGCACGGCTGGCACCCACGAAGTCACTAGATACAATCTCCGGAGACTCTACGTAGTCAATCTGCGCCTGCAGCTCACCGGTCAGTGAGACGTTGCGCAGCAAGTCGTTGAGCTCCTCGACAGTGGTTTCTTTCTCCAGTTGCAGGTTAAGAATCGCGAGCGAAACATTCGGGGTCGGAACGCGAATCGCGTTGCCGGTGAGCTTCCCGGCGAACTCTGGCAGCGCCTTCGCAACCGCGCTAGCTGCGCCGGTCTCGGTGATAACCATGTTCAGCGCTGCGCCGCGGCCGCGACGATCGCCCTTGTGGAAGTTGTCGATGAGGTTCTGGTCATTGGTGTAACTGTGCACGGTTTCAACGTGGCCGTGAGCAACCCCAAATTCGTCATTCAGCACCTTCAGCACCGGAGTAATCGCATTGGTTGTGCAAGAAGCAGCAGACACAATCTTGTCGTCAGCGGTGATGGTGGCGTGGTTGATGCCGTAAACCACATTCTTCAGCGCGCCCTTACCCGGAGCGGTCAGTAGCACACGCGCTACACCCTTTGACTGCAGGTGCTGTGACAGCCCTGCCTCGTCGCGCCAGCGACCGGTATTGTCAACCACAATCGCGTTGTCAATGCCGTAAGCGGTGTAATCGACAGTCGCAGGATCATTAGAGTAGATAACCTGAATTCGCACGCCGTTTGCGATAATTACGTTATTGTCGCGGTCAAGCTCGATGCTGCCGTTGAACGGACCGTGCACAGAGTCACGACGCAGCAGATTTGCGCGCTTCTCAAGATCGTTTGCGGCACCCTGACGCACCACAATAGCGCGCAGGTTCAGACCGTTACCGCTGCCGGTGTGGTCAATCAGAATACGGGCCAACAGCCGGCCGATACGGCCGAAGCCGTACAGCACCACATCGGTGCCGGCAGGCGCGGCAGCTGACAGCCCCGCCAGCTCGCCCTGCAGGAACGCCTCCAGCTCGCCGCCGGCAGCGGCAAACTTGTTTTGCAGCTGGGCCACGTCAATAGCTGCTGCAGCAGGCTGTAGCTTGGCGAGGGTGTTGATAATTTCGCTGGTTGCCGCGAGTGACAGCTCCTGCTCGTCAATGTGCCGAGAGTGCTTGTGTGCGCGGATGATATCGATCGGGCTCTTACCAACCAGGGTGCGACCGTGTACTGACAACACTACGTCGTTGTCGCGGTGCAGCCGGCCAATCACCGGCACCAGCTCTTCAGCCAGCGCTACTTTCTGATTCCAGGTTGTCAGGTGGTCTTGTGTATTGCTCATTTTGTGAGTTTTCCTCGCTTCAGTGAGTGGAGACGGCCTGCCCGCCGAGATGTCACTTATAAGTATTCCACGGATTACCGAAATTTCCACTGAGAAAAGCCGATAATAGGCTAGGCTCATAAACATGACCACGGTGCAAGACGTAATTAACAGCTGCCGCAGCCTGTGGCCGGAGCACACTGCCGAGCAGTGGGATCGGGTCGGGCTCAGCGTCGGCGAGCCACACGCCCCGGTGCGTAAAGTCGCCCTCGCACTCGATGCCAGCCTGGCAAACTGCGCCGCAGCGCAACAACTCGGCGCACAAATGTTGTTGACACACCATCCGCTGCTGTTGCAGGCTGTGCACAGTGTTGCCGCAACCGATTACAAAGGTCGCGTAATCACCGAACTGATTCGCTCTGGGATGGCCCTTTACAGCGCCCACACCAACGCCGATATTGTGCCTGACGGGGTCAGTGACATCATCGCTACTAGACTCGGCTTGCAGGAGCTGCAGCCGCTCGTTCCAGCGGAGCATGACAGCAGCCACGGCATCGGACGGCGGGGCAGACTGGCTGATCCACTATCATTACAAGAATTTGTGGATCGCGCCGCCGCAATTTTTCCAGACACGGTGAGCGGGTTGCGGGTAGCGGGTGATCCACAGCAAAAAGTAGAGCACATCGCGCTGTGCGGGGGAGCTGGTGACAGTCTGCTCTCGAACGAGCTGGTGCTGCAGTCTGATGTGTATTTAACGAGCGATTTGCGGCACCATCCAGCGCAGGAGTTTCGTGAAAACAATCCGGACATCGCCCTCGTGGATGTCGCACACTGGGCCGCAGAGTCACTGTGGCTGGAAGTTGCGGCGCAACAACTCAGTGCGGCGCTGCCGGGGGTAGAATTTGTAGTCTGCGATATTAAAAGTGATCCGTGGATTTTTTCCGCGCACAAACAAGGAGCGTCAAAATGAGGGCAAGCGCAGCACAGCAACAGTTACTTCTGCCGTTGGCGGCGGTGGATCACCGCATCGCCCACCTGCAGCGGGTCGCGCACGAGCTGCAACAACCGCAACCCGAGGTCGCGGCCCTCAGGCGCACCGCCCAACCACTGCGCCAAGCACAGCTGCTGGCGCAGCGTGAGCTTGAAGCACAGCAGCGCGAAATGTCGCGTCTGACCGATGATTTAGACACCGTTGCCAAGCGCACTAAGCACGATGAAAATCTGCTAGCGCAGGCAACCGACTCGAAACTGGCCCAACAGGTAACCAGCGAGCTGCAACAGCTGGCCATGCGCCGCGACAAGCTAGAAACCCAACAGCTTGTAGTAATGGAAACTATTGAGGAAGCGGAGAAAAAACTGCAGGCAGCGGCGGCAGAGCTGCAAGAAATTACTGCGAAAGAGCAGGAGCTGCTGGCCGAAATCGCTGCCCGTCTGCAGCAGACCGAGCAGGACTTGGCACAGCTAACTAAAGAACGCAAGCTCCTGGCGGCACCAATCATTGGTGAGCTACTCGCGGAGTATGACGCGGTGCGCAGCCGCGGTGGTATCGGGGCAGCGGAGCTCACCAATAACGTGTCTGGGGCCAGCGGCATGCACCTGACACCGGGGGAGATTGCGGTTGTGAAGTCGCTCGACAGCGATGAGCTGTATTACTGCTCGCTGACCGGCGCGATTCTGGTGCGTGCCGAGGCAAGCTAGCCTCTATCACAGCTCCATGCGTGCACCCGCAGCGCGGCAGCATAGCGTCCCGTAAGTAGCCCAGCGAGCGTGCCGCAGCGCAACGCAGCAGTTTTTAGCTAGACTTGATTTGGAATGGGTCGACAAGACGGTCGCGTCGCGGAAAACCGCGCCGAGGAACGTCCGGGCTCCACAGGGGAGAACGGTGGGTAACGCCCACCCGGGGTAACCCGCGAGCAAGTGCAACAGAAAGTAAACCGCCAGGCAACTGGTAAGGGTGAAAGGGTGGTGTAAGAGACCACCAGCGTTTATGGTGACATAAGCGGCTAGGTAAACCTCGTTCGGAGCAAGACCATGCAGCAGACAACGACGCGCCCCGCTGAGTCTGCGGGTAGGTTGCTAGAGCACGCAGGTAACTGCGCGCCGAGATAGATGGCCGTCACGATGCAAATCGCACAGAACCCGGCGTATCAGTCGGCCCATTCCACTATCAGTGCGACGCGCAGATTGCTAGAATTAGATAAAGCAAACTCTGCGGAAAGGTTCAATAATGAGCACTGAAAACATCATCGAAGATGCAGAACAATACTGGTACAACACCAAAACTCGTAAAGTCGAGCATGGGCGGCTCTCGCCTGCAGTAGATCGTGTTGGGCCGTTTGCGACCGCAGCTGAAGCAGCAGCCGCACCGCAGACACTTGCCGCGCGCGCCGCAGCATGGGAAGCAGAAGACAAAGCCGCAGACGAGTGGGAAGATTAATTGTCTAAACAGCGTGACTATGTGCTGCGCACCATTGAGGAGCGTGGCGTTAAGTTTGTGCGTCTGTGGTTCACTGACATCGCAGGCAACCTGAAGTCGGTGGCACTTTCACCAACCGAAGTGGAAAGTGCCTTCAGCGAAGGTATCGGCTTTGACGGCAGCGCAATCGAGGGCGCAACCCGCGCCTATGAGTCAGACATCATTGCGATTCCTGACGCTTCAACGTTCCAGATGCTGCCATGGCGGGGCGATATGGAACCCACCGCTCGAATGTTCTGTAACCTATTCACCCCGAACGGGGAACCCGCGGTGTCTGATCCTCGCCAAGTGCTGAAGCGCCAGCTCGACAAAGCCGCACAAAAAGGTTTCACCTTCTACGCCCACCCTGAAATCGAGTTTTATCTGTTGCAGCACACCGCCGACGGCACACCTGTGCCTGTTGACAAGGCCGGCTATTTTGACAATGTTCCCGGTGGCGTGTCACACGATTTTCGCCGCGCCAGCGTCAGCATGCTCGAAGACCTCGGTATCGCGGTGGAGTTCAGCCACCACGAGGGCGGCCCAGGCCAAAACGAAATCGATTTGCGCTACGCCGACGCACTGACCATGGCAGACAGCGTCATGACGCTGCGCACCGTGGTTAAAGAGGTTGCTATCGCACAGGGCATCCGCGCAACCTTCATGCCGAAACCGTTCAGCGCAGCACCCGGCAGCGGCATGCACACCCATTTTTCACTGTTCGAGGGCGACGAAAACGCTTTCTTCGATCCCGCTGCGAAATACCAGCTCTCAGTTACTGCGCGGCGCTTCACCGCCGGCATCTTGCATCACGCCCGCGAAATCGCTGCCGTTACCAACCAGTATGTAAACAGCTATAAACGGCTGTGGGGCGGCGACGAAGCACCGTCGTACGTGTCATGGGGCCATCTAAATCAGTCCGCGCTTGTGCGTGTGCCGATGTACAAACCGGGTAAGGGAGGATCAGCCCGCATCGAGTACCGCGGCCTTGACGCGGCTGCCAACCCGTATCTCGCTTACGCTGTGCTGTTAGCCGCGGGGCTGCGAGGCATCGAAGATGAGTATGAACTCCCACCTGAAGCGGAAGAAAACGTGTGGGCTATGAGCCACAATGAGCGCCGCGCGATGGGGTTTGATCCACTGCCTGGGAGCCTTGATGAGGCACTGCACGTGATGCAAAAATCTGACCTGGTGGCGGAAACCCTAGGGGAGCAGGCGTTTTCTAATTTCATCCGTGACAAGCAACGGGAAACTGCGGAGTATCGCCGTCAGATTACCCCGTGGGAGCTTGAGCAAAATCTCGATCGACTGTGACCCTGCATGACGGAGCTTAAACTTGGCACCCTGGCACGCGCTGGTTTCACCGACCTCAGCGCAGCCAAAGCCAACCTGCTTAAGCTCGCCGCTGCTACCGGGGGAGACGCCCCCGCATTACTCGAGATATTAGCTGTCGCAGCCGACCCGGATAGCGCGCTGGACGCTTCGCTGCTTCTCGCACAGCAGCATCCCGAAATCGCCACAGCGTTGACTGCGGAGCAGTGGCGCAACTTCGCGCTGCTGAGCGGCGCCAGCGCTGCGCTCACGGAATTTTATCAGCGTCACCCCGCAAAACTCGGGCCACTGCTGCAAGCGGGTGGCGCGATCCACACCCCTGCACAATATCGTGAGGCACTGCTTGACGCGGTTCGCGCTACTGACGGCAAATACACCGTAGCGCAGCCCGGATGGGTGCAGTTACGAGTTGCTTACCGCGAGCAGCTGGCCGCACTGATGCTGTGGGATTTAGCCACCGCTGTGTCACAGCAACGCACCCCTAAGCACCTAGAGCAGGTTGCTGCAGCTCTCGCAGCACTCGCCGATGCCGCGCTCGAAGCGGCCCTGGCGGTGGCGCGCACCACGCTGGTGGCCGGGCTCAGCCCGGGATTGCCGGTGCCAGCAGCGGATGCCGCACAGGTGCCGCTGGCAATTATCGCGATGGGTAAATGCGGCGCACAGGAATTGAATGTGGTGTCAGATGTTGATGTGCTTTTCATCACCAGGCCGGTCACAGCAGCAGCCGACGAATCACACCGCGACCCCGGGCTTGACGGTGACCGCCTGCTGCGCGCAGCAACCCGGCTCGCTAGCGAAACTATGCGCGCGATCCACGATCCTGCCGCGGAGCCGCCGCTGTGGGAGATTGACCCGAACCTCCGACCCGAAGGCAAGAACGGGCCGCTGGTGCGCACCCTGCAGTCGTATCTCAGCTACTATCAGCGGTGGGCAGAAACCTGGGAGTTTCAAGCGCTGCTCAAGGCCCGGGCAGCGGCCGGTGATTTGGCGCTCGGGGCGGAGTTTATTGCGGCTATTACCCCGGCAGTTTGGGACAGCCGCAACCGTCCGGATTTTGTCGGTAACGTGCAGCGCATGCGGGAGCGAGTCACCGAACACCTGGATCCGGCTGACGTGGAGCATCAGATTAAGCTGGGCCCCGGCGGGCTGCGTGACATCGAGTTCAGCGTGCAACTCTTACAACTTGTGCACGGTGCTCACGATCTCTCGCTGCGCACTGCAGCGACCTTGCCCGCATTACAGGCACTCAGTGACCACGGCTATATCGCGCGCACCGACGCGGAAGAACTCGCCGAGGCATACGTCACACTGCGACTTTTTGAACATCGGCTACAGCTACGCGATTTGCGACGCACCGCACTAATGCCGCGCGATGAAGAAGACCTGCGGGTGTTGGCTCGCAGTACTGGCTACCGCAGCGCGCAAGATCTCACCGGCGCGTGGGAACACATTAAACGCCGCGTGCGTAGTCTCCACCTGAAAATTTTTTACGCGCCGCTACTCAGCGCGGTGGCTGCACTGCCGCTAAACGAGCTGACTCTCACTAATGACGCTGCTGCTGATCGGCTGCGCAGTATCGGCTTCAAAGACCCTGCGGGTGCGCTACGGCATCTAAAGGCACTAACAGCCGGCTCCCGGCGCAGCGCCCAGATTCAGCGCACACTGCTGCCGGTTTTCATTCAGTGGCTAGCAGATGGGGCGGATCCTGACGGCGGGCTATTAGCTTTCCGACGTATTAGTGAGGCTAACGGCGCAAACCCATGGTATTTGCGGTTGCTACGCGACGGAGCAGAGGCCGCCGAGCGCCTAATGCGGGTGCTCAGCGGCTCTCGTTACGCCGCCGAACTGCTGGAGCAGCTGCCAGAAGCCGTGGCCTGGTTAGAAGAGAATCATAAGCTGCAACCGGCTGAGTACACCCATCTGCAGGGGGAGATGGCCGCGGTTGCGTCGCGTCGCGACACTCTCGCCGCAGCCGCCACCGCACTCCGGCAGATTCACAAACGTGAGGTACTACGGCTGGCGCTGGGACAACTCAGCGGCGTTAATGATGCCGCGGCGGTTGCCCGCGGGCTAGATGCGGCGCACACCGCGCTGCTGGAAGTGCTGCTGCAAGAAATCCAAAAGCGTGATGAGAGGACAGCGCAGCTTGATTTTGCGCTCATCGCGATGGGGCGCTTTGGGGGTGGGGAACTCGGTTTCGCCTCAGATCTCGATTTGCTTGCTGTCTATCGTGCGCCAGCAGATATTACAGACGCTAGTCGCATCGCGATCCACACTATAACCCAGCTGCGGCAACTGGCCGTTGACCCATTTTCTGGTGTCGAACTTGATTTCGATCTGCGCCCCGAAGGAAAAAATGGGGCGCTTGTGCGCACGCTTGAGGGGTATCGTGCTTACTATGAAAAATGGTCGCTCACCTGGGAGGCACAAGCACTCCTACGGGCGCGATTTATCGCGGGTGATACTGTTTTAGGAGCCGAGTTTATGCAGCTGGCAGACGCGGTGCGTTACCCGTCAAGTTTCACCGCGCAGCAGCAGCGCGAGGTGCGGCTGTTAAAGGCGCGCATGGAATCTGAACGGCTACCGCAGGGAGTGCAGCCCCAGCGCCACCTGAAGCTGGGCCCCGGCGGCGTTAGCGACACCGAGTGGCTGGTGCAACTGCTACAGTTGCAGCACGCTCACAGTGTTCCCGAGCTAAAAACCCAGCAAACTCTAACCGCCTTGGCAAAGCTGCGTCAGCGGCAAATAATTTCTGCCCTCGCAGAAGCAACCCTGGCGCACTCATGGATCCTCGCGAGCCAACTGAGATCGGCCCAAAAACTGTGGTCTGGCCGCAACAGTGACGTGTTACCCGCTGATCGCGATGACCTTGATGGCATTGGGCGGATCCTCGGACGTAAAGCTGATACGACCACCGAGCTCGAGGCCGAGTGGTTTGCGGCTGCCCGCAAATCCCGGCGCATCTTCGAAGAGCTGTTCTACGACGAAACAACCGCTTTCTAAGCCGCGCGGCACGGTTCTAAGCTGCCACACCCCGCGGTTTTGCCGTCGCGCAGGGCCGGATATAGCAGCTTCGCAGTGCCATTTCGACACTGCGCAGCGTGGTTAAACCAAGTAGACCAGATTAAACTGAGTAGTACAGTTCGAACTCTAGCGGGTGCGGAAGCAGCGCAAACGGAGCAATCTCAGTCTCCCGCTTCAGTGTAATCCAAGACTCAATCAGCTCCTCGGTGAAAACCCCACCGGCGAGCAAGAAGTCTTTGTCGTTTTCCAGCGCAACCAGAGCTTCCTCCAGCGATCCTGGCACCTGCGGAATGTTTTTTGCTTCCTCTGGTGGCAGCTCGTACAGGTCTTTATCGATTGGAGCAAGCGGTTCAATCCGATTACGGATACCGTCAAGGCCAGCCATGAGCTGTGCCGCGAAACCAAGGTAAGGGTTGCCTGAAGCATCAGGAGCGCGGAACTCAATACGCTTGGCTTTCGGGTTGGAGCCGGTCAGCGGGATCCGCACCGCAGCAGAGCGGTTGCCTGCGGAGTAGGCAAGGTTCACAGGAGCTTCGTAACCCTTAACCAGGCGACGGTAGCTATTAATAGTTGGGTTGGTGAAAGCCAAAACAGCGGGGGCGTGATGCAAAATACCGCCGATAAACCAGCGGGCGGTGTCGCTCAGCCCAGCATAACCGTTCTCGTCGTAGAACAGTGGCTCGCCGTTCTTCCACAGCGACATGTGGGTGTGCATCCCAGAGCCGTTATCACCGGCGAGCGGTTTTGGCATGAAAGTCGCGGTTTTGCCCCATAGCTCGCAGGTGTTTTTGACAATGTACTTAAACTTCAGCACGTCGTCTGCCGCGGTAACCATGGTGTCGAAGCGGTAGTTAATTTCTGCCTGCCCGGGAGCTCCAACCTCGTGGTGTGAGCGTTCCACCTGCAGCCCAGCGTCCATCAGGCGCAGGGAAATCTCGTCCCGCAGATCCGCCTGCTTATCAACAGGAGAAACCGGGAAATAGCCGCCTTTAACAGGGGTTTTGTGACCCAAGTTACGGCCGTCTAGCTCATCAGCATAACCATTCCAGGCAGCTTCTTCGCCATCAATTTCGTAACCAACAGCATGCGGGGTGTTGCGCACTTTAACCGAGTCAAAAATGTAAAACTCAGCCTCCGGAGCAAAGAAAGCGGTGTCTGCGATGCCGGTGCTGACCAGGTACTGCTCTGCTTTTTTTGCGACTTGCCGTGGATCCTTATGAAAAATTTCACCCGTGCGAGGATTGTAAATATCGCAGAGAATGATCAGAGTTTTTTCGGTGCGGAACTGGTCGATATAGCAGGTTGTGACGTCAGGAATCAGCTGCATATCTGAGTCAGCGATACCCACGAAACCGCGAATAGAAGACCCATCAAACATTTGCCCGTTGACGAAGAAATCATCGTCAATCGCAGCCGCTGGGAGGTTAAAGTGCTGTTGAACGCCCGGGAGATCCACAAAACGGATATCAATAAACTTCACATCGTTTGCTTTGATGTACTCCTGCATTTCTGCCGGGGTCTTAAACATTTTGCTCCTTAGAGTTATGTGCGGCGGCTGCCAAACGCAGCTCTAATCACATTTTAGTACTCTGACGGCGCTATCTCAGTAAGCGTGTCTTATTTTATAAAATTTGTTACCCACGCTGTAACTGGCAGGCGTGCCCTGAAGGCTCTGCCTACAGCGCGCTTAAAATAGAGATATGTCTAATAACCCACAGAAGTTTGGCGAGCTAGCTCCCAGCGCATATCCCGGGGAGCGGCTCGGTTTAGCAGAGTCCGGACCATACTCCGTCGCGCGCATCGGTCGCCGTCTCGCCGCCCTCGCGGTTGACTGGGCGCTGGCGCTGCTAATTGCAAGGCTATTCCCGGTGGAACCGCAGTTTGTCGCCCTTGTCAATCTTGCGGTTTTCGCGGTGATGCAAGTGGCGTTTATCGCAACCATGGGCGGCTCAGTAGGGCATTTGCTGTTTAGAATGCGTGTTGCATCATTGACAGGGGGGTGGATCGGCATCTGGCGTCCGCTAGTGCGCACGGCACTGCTGTGCTTAGTGGTTCCAGCGCTGGTGTGGGATTCCGATCAGCGCGCTTTCCACGATAAAATTCCGGGAAGTGTACTAATCAAGATCTAGCTCATTTCCCTAGATGTATAAGTGTGAAAAAGACAGGCATGCCGCCTGTCTTTTTCACACTCTACGCACTACACCAATAGAGGTTTTGTACCGCGAGGTTACGCTTAGCGTGGACGTCCCTGACGGCGAATTCGCATCGGATCAATACCCTTCGGGATGCCGAGTGGCTGCGCCTGCAAGGAGGCTAGCCGCTGGTGCACAACCTGCACCTCATTGCGGTTGAGATTGCCTTTAATTTTATAGAGAGTTTTAGGCACCGCTGCGAGCGAAATCTGCTCTGGATGCTCCTGCCCAACATACACTTGGGTAACCTGCACGTTTGGCAGGATTCGCTTGACTTTTGCTTCCTCCTGTGTCATCAGACGCTGCAGACGCTCATAGTTACCCTCCCCGACAAGGGCAATGCCCCCGCGTCCAACTGCACGATAGATTGCGTCTTTACCACGGGCGTTGATAGCAATCGGAGTTTCTGATCCGCGCCAGCTGCGCCGTAGACCGCTGGCCAACACCGCGCCGACCGCTCCCTGCCGCCCCTCGATCTGCGCGTAGGCCATCCGCTCGGCGCGACGACCCAACAGGATAACAGCAATCAAAATACCGACAAGCACACCTGTGACTGACCAGAGAATCCAAGCGGCGACACTACCACCCGGCAACAGCGCAGCAAGCAAAACCGCCACCACAATAGGTGCGATGAAGCCAAGCAGCATCACCCAAGGCAGCGACTTATCGTGCATCTTGGTTGTTTTATAAACCTGGATCATCTGCTTGATACGACCCGGTTCGCGTTGTACCTTCTCTTTAGCCATACATATAAGAATAGCGGGTTTTGAGCTTATTTTTTGTGCTGCAAGTGTTTTGGCTGCCGCGGTGTCACTCTGCTCTTGATCTCCGAAATCAAAATTTGCTGCGGAGTGAAATTAAGCCCATACTGCTGCTGCATGACACAGGAAACAGCCGCCACAAACGCGTCTCCCAAAAGCATAAATTGCCTACAACCGCTACGCTTAAAAAAAGTTAACAAATTTTTTTCGCTGATGCCGTAAAGCTCACACAATTTGTCATGTTTGTGACGAAACAGCCTGCCTGTCTGCTGCGATTGCAGCATTCGCGATAGTACCTCACTGCCGTGTTGCGCCGTGGCAGGTTCGACAAATAACTGCGGTAATCGGCGAAGCTGCCGAGCGCCCAAACAGGCCACGCCTGGTACTTTTTCCTGCTGTGCACCCGGCGTCACAGTCTCCGCTAGGTGGGTGATCAGCGCAACGCAAAGCCAGGCCAATTCTGCCGTTGTACAGTGATATTTCTTACTGAGCATACTGTAATTCTGGAGCAGTCTCGGACGTAACAATCACAATCGCCAAGATTATGTTGAAAAGCTGCTTTCCACAGTGCGCCGTTTGCCAATAATTAAACGCAGTAATGTTCACAAATACTAAAAGCGGAGAGCGTAACGCTCTCCGCTTTTAGTATTTGTGCAGATTTTAAATACCGAGGTCAGGCAGGAAGTTACCCTCTTCGAGACGGTTCTTAACCTGGGTGAGGAACCGGGCTGCGTCTGCGCCATCAATAATGCGGTGATCATATGACAGGGCGAGATAAACATATGAACGCACGCCGATTACATCACCTTCCGGAGTGCTAACCACACCTGGCTCTTTCACAACAGCGCCAGTGCCTAAGATTGCAGACTGTGGCAAGAATACCAGCGGGGTGTCGAAAAGAGCACCGCGTGAGCCGGTATTGGTAAGGGTGAAAGTTCCGCCGGCGAGCTCGTCTGGCTTCAGCTGATTGTTGCGAGTACGGGCCGCCAAATCAGCAATTTCGGCCGCAAATTTGGCAATGTTCTTACCTGCCGCGTCACGCACAACCGGGGTCAACAGACCGCGTTCAGTGTCAACTGCGATGCTGATATTCTCAGTTGCTGGGTAGACGATATTCTCACCGTCAACGGTTGCGTTGATAATTGGGTAGGTCTGCAGCGCTTCAACAGCTGTCACCGCAAAGAACGGCATGAATGACAGCTTATTGCCAGTTTTAGCCAAGAACTCATCTTTCTTAGCGGCACGCAGCTGTGCAATCTTTGTAACGTCAACCTTCACCACGGTTGTCAGCTGTGCTGTCTGCTGCATTGAAGCAACAGCGCGTTCCGCCACAACCTTACGCAGCCGACTCATTGGTTGGGTGGTGCCGCGCAACTCAGAAACAGTGTAAACACTTGCACTTGGTGCTGCAGCTGCTGCAGGAGCAGGAGCACTAACCGCTGCGGCACGCACGTCTTCTTTACGGATGCGACCGCCGATACCGGTGCCCACAACAGTGCTCAAATCAACGTTCAGCACTTGCGCAAGCTTACGCACGATTGGGGTTACATACCCACCAGGCTGCGACGCAGGAACCGCTGCAAAGCTCTGTGCAGGAGCAGCTGCGGAGCTAACCACAGCAGCCGGCGCAGCACTAGGCTGCGCAGATGGTGCGGCTGGTCCAGCTGGTGCAGCTGGTTTCAGACTCGGGCGAATAATTTTTTCTTCTTCGGCAGCAGGTTGCGGCTCCGGCTCAGCAACAGGTTGTGCAACTGTTTCAGCAGCAGGCTCTTCGCTAGCAGCGGCAGGAGCAGCATCAGCTGCCGCAGCGTCACCAACCCGCGCCAAAACTGCACCAACCTCAACGGTTTCGTCTTCTGCAACCAAAATCTCCAGCAGCACACCAGCTACCGGTGATGGCACCTCAGTGTCGACCTTGTCGGTTGAAACCTCCAGTAATGGCTCATCAATAGCAACGGTGTCACCAACCTTTTTCAGCCACTGCGTGACTGTGCCCTCAGTAACGCTTTCACCAAGGGCCGGAAGAACTACTTCCTGACTCATTTCTATATTTCTCCGTTCGTGTGAATTGTTACTGCAGGCTTAAATACCGTGCAGAGGCTTTCCGGCAAGCTTCAGCATCGCCTCGCCAATTGTTTCGTTCTGAGTAGGGTGACCGTGAATAAACGGCGCTACATCTTCTGGGTATGCATCCCAGTTCACAATAAGCTGCGCTTCGCCCACAAGCTCCCCAACTCGCGCGCCAATCATATGCACGCCCAACACAGGGCCATCTACCTCGCGCACAACCTTCACAGATCCAGCAGTGCCCAGAATTGAGCTCTTCGCGTTGCCGGCCAGGTTGTACTCGTAGCTGGTTACCTTGTCTGCACCCAGCTGCTCTTTTGCCTTTGCCTCTGTCAAACCAACTGAAGCAATCTCAGGGTCGCAGTACGTCACCTTTGGAATATTAACGTCCGCAACCAGCTGCGGCTGTAGGCCAGCAATCTCTTCCGCAACAAAAATGCCCTGCTGGTAACCGCGGTGCGCCAGCTGCAAACCGGGCACGATATCACCAACCGCCCACACGCCGGGCACGTTTGTCTGCAGGCGCTCGTTGGTCGTCACGAAGCCACGATCACGGGCAACACCAACTTCATCGAGCCCAATACCGTCAGTTGCTGGGCCACGACCAACTGCCACCAGGAGGTAATCGGCGCTGAGGCTGGTGCCGTCTTCTAGAGTCACAGTGACGCTGTCAGCATCTTGCGTCACGCTCTGGAAACGCACACCCAGCTTGTAGCCGATGCCGCGTTTCTTGAACGCACGCTCAAGCTGCTTTGAAATTGATTCTTCTTCGTTTGGAACCAGGTGTGGGAGGCCTTCAATGATGGTGACCTCGGCACCGAATGAGCGCCACACGCTGGCAAACTCCACGCCGATTACGCCGCCACCAAGGATGATTACCTCCTCAGGCACATCATCAAGTTCAAGAGCTTGCTCACTGGTAATCACACGACCGGTGATTTCCAACCCCGGCAGAGTGCGGGAGTAAGAACCGGTTGCAAGCACCACATGCTTGCCGGTAACAGTATCGCCACCCACAGCAACCTGGTTTGGCGCAATCAGCTTACCTTCGCCCTCGATGACGGTGACACCGACCGCCTTCAGCAGGCCCTGCAAACCCTTGTGTTTAGAGCTCACAATGTCTTTGCGATACTTTGATACCGCCTCAATATTAAGCCCGGTAAGCAAAGCCTCAATACCGATGCTATTTGCTTCCCGCACTGTATCCGCAACTTCTGCAGCGTGCAGAAGCGCTTTAGTCGGGACACAGCCGCGGTGCAAGCAAGTACCACCGAGCTTATCTTTTTCAATCACAGCCGCTTTCATGCCCAGTTGTGTTGCACGAATTGCGGTTGCATAGCCGGCGCTGCCGCCGCCTAGAACTACTACATCAAACTGCTGATCTGCCAACAGATTCTCCCTCGTGTGCGAGTGATTTTGCGCAGCCGCATTGTGCGCGGCCGTTAACAAAAAATAATACACCCTTTAACATATGAAAACTTGGATTTTAGAACTATATCTTGTATACCGAATTATTTACCTGCGGTGCAAAAATATTTAAGACCTGTGGATAACTTTTGCTGGGTCGATCCACCTCACTAAGCTCTCAGCTAAATTAACGCTTCATGGCCACCAACACCGTAAAATTGAAGCATGAGTGAAGCCCTCTTCCGGCTAGATATAACAGATTTGACTGCGGTCCCGAAGGGACTACCGCTGATCGTGCTGCTGCGCCCAACGACAGACGTCTGCGACATGTTTGAAATGGTCGAGCACCATCTCCTTGTGCACACCGAGCCGCGACGACTGCTGCACTTTGAGCCAGATTTGCTGCTTGACTATCGCGCCCGCCGCCCAGAAATGCTGTTCAAGGTGGATCGCATTGTCAGCTACGAGCCACCCGAGCTAGCACTGCATCTGTGCACCGACTCTATCGGCAATAATTTTTTGCTGCTCAGCGGTTTTGAGCCTGATTACAAGTGGGATAGCTTCATAACCGCACTGCTGCTGCTGATTGAGACGCTGCGCGTGCGGCTGACTGTCTGCATGCATTCGCTGCCAATGCCGGTGCCTCACACCAGACCAATCACCAAAACCTTAAGCGGCACGCTACAAGAATTCATCACTGCAAACTCCGATTGGCAACCAGTGACCCCAATTGCTGCAAATCTCGGCCATGTGCTGGAGTATCGCCTGTCACAGGCAGAGGCTGACGTGATTGGCTGCACCCTTCTGCTGCCACAGTATCTCACCAGTAGCACCTATCCAGGTGCTGCACTAGCTGCAATCTCCCTGGTTTCCCGCATCACAGATTTGATTATCAGCACCGAAGACTTGCTCGCCAGTGATCAAGCCTTTAATGAGGAGATTGCAGAGCAGGTCGCAGGTGCCACAGATCATCAAGAGATGATTGCCCGCCTCGAAGCCCGCTATGACGCATTCATGCAGCAGCACAGCGCAAATCGTGATGAAACTACACTGCAGCCTGAGCCAAGTGAGACCGACGAGCAAACCATTCCATCAGCAGAACAGCTCGCAGCGGAGTTTACGCAATTTTTAGAAAGCAGTGGCAATGATCCGAAATTCAACGCAGCTAATCTGGGCGAGGCGGATCAATCGCAGCAGGCAGACAAGTCGGCGGGGGAGCAAGCAAAGCGAGATGATACCCCAAACCCTAATAACTCCGAAAGCTAAAATCTAGAAACTCACAGCCTTTTACCAAATTATCATCGAATGTGAATTATAATTACTAACGGTATCCCGTGCAATTTCCTGTGAACTTGACACGGGCTTTATCCCGTTAATCACTTTTATTAGAAAGGCTGCCTAAGTGGCAACTAGCAAAGCAAGCACTAACGCTGCGGCAGAAGTAAAGTCTGAAGCAGCTCCGGCAAGCTCCAAGGGAAGCGCGAAAAGCACGAAAGCAGCCGCATCAACCGCAGCTAAAAAATCTGCAGCTGCCACGAAAGCAAGCAGCGCAAAGACTGCAACAAAAGCTCAGACGAAAGCCCCGGCGAAGACCGCCACGAAAGCTCGTACAAGCACGACCAAGGCGGCTGCTAAGAGCAGCGCCGCTAAGGTAACTGCTGCAAAGAACACCAGCACAAAGGCTACTGCCTCTAAAACCGCGACTAAAACCACTAAAACTGCGGCGAAGGAGAAGAGTGCTGGCGCGGTTAAAACAACTGCAGCTAAAACCGCTGCAAAAGCAACAAATACAACCGCAACCAAAACCACTAAGCGCACCGCGACTAAAACCGCTGGTACAAAAACCACTGGCACAAAAGCAGCTGCCGAGCAGGTGACGGCGAAAACCACGAACAAGACCGCCGCAGCCAAAACCGCAGCAAAGGGTGCCGCAAAGACAACCGCGGCTAAGACTAAAGCGACCACCACCACCAAGACGGCCACCACCGCCAAAAAGCCAGCTACGGCAAAGACGGCGGCGGCAGGATCCACCACCGCTAAAAAAACAGCACCAAAACGCACTCGTAAAACTGCTGAGGTCGAACCGGAGCTCAACGAAGAACTGCAGGAAGCAGAAGATTTCGGCGCAGAAACCGATTTGGAGATCGGTGACTTCGGCGATTCCACAGAAACCGAAGCTGAGACTGAAACCCCTGCAGCGCCGGCCGCAACCGAAGACCTGCCAATCGGTGCCCTGGTTTTGAGCGGCAAAGACGATGACGATGTGCCAACCCGCACAACCACCATCGTCGGCGCCACCGCTGACCCAGTGAAAGACTATCTGAAGCAGATTGGTAAAGTTTCGCTGCTGAGCGCAGCCGAAGAGGTGCAGCTCGCGGAACGCATCGAAGCCGGGCTGTTTGCTGAAGAGAAACTAGAGCTTGAGGCTGACAAGCTGCCGAAGAAACTCGTGCGCGAGCTGAAATGGGTGGCACGCGACGGCCAGCGCGCGAAAGAGCATCTGCTGCACGCAAACCTACGTCTTGTGGTATCACTAGCGAAACGCTACACCGGGCGCGGTATGCAATTCCTCGACCTGATTCAGGAGGGCAACCTCGGCCTGATCCGCGCCGTTGAAAAGTTTGACTACACCAAGGGCTTTAAGTTCTCAACCTACGCCACATGGTGGATTCGCCAGGCAATTACTCGCGCCATGGCAGACCAGGCGCGCACCATTCGCATTCCGGTGCACATGGTTGAGGTTATTAATAAACTGGCGCGCGTGCAGCGACAGATGCTGCAGGACCTGGGCCGCGAACCGACCCCGGAAGAGCTTGCACTCGAACTTGATATGACCCCGGAAAAGGTTATCGAGGTGCAGAAGTATGGTCGCGAGCCAATCTCGTTGCACACTCCGCTCGGCGAAGATGGAGACAGTGAGTTTGGTGATCTTATTGAAGACACCGAGGCAATTGTGCCAGCAGACGCGGTCGGCTTCACTATGCTGCAGCAACAGCTGGAACAGCTGCTGGAGTCGCTCTCAGAGCGGGAGGCTGGCGTGATTAAAATGCGTTACGGTCTCGGCGACGGCATCACCAAAACCCTTGACCAGATTGGCGAAACCTTTGGTGTCACCCGAGAGCGCATCCGGCAGATCGAATCTAAGACTATGGCGAAACTGCGCCACCCGTCACGATCACAACAGCTGCGTGACTACCTCGACTAATGTTTCCTTCGCCGGGCACTAAAACCGGCACCGAGATTGTAGATTAAGAGGCACTGTTATGGCGCAGCACGCTGAATATTCGGCAAAAAACCTGACGGTTCTGGAGGGGCTAGAGGCAGTTCGCAAACGCCCCGGCATGTACATCGGCTCCACCGGGTCGAAGGGTTTGATGCACTGTCTCTGGGAGATCATCGACAACTCTGTCGATGAAGCACTCGGCGGCTTCGGTGACACCATCGAAATAACGCTTGACGCAGACGGCAGCGTGCTGGTTGCCGACCACGGGCGCGGCGTGCCGGTAGATATTAACCCTAAAACCGGGCTCAGCGGTGTCGAGCTGGTGTTCACGAATCTGCACGCCGGAGGCAAATTCGGCGGCGGCGCCTACGGCAACAGTGGCGGGCTGCACGGCGTTGGCGCATCAGTTGTAAACGCGCTCTCGGTACGACTTGATGTGGAGGTGGATCGCGACGGTGCCACCTGGGGGATCTCATTCAAGCGCGGTGTAGCCGGCACCTTTGCTGGGCCAGGACCCGATGCCGATTTCACCCCGGCGGAACCAGGCGCCAGTTTACGGCGGCTCAAAAAAGTTGCGAAGGCAAAAACCGGCACCCGCGTCAAATACTGGGCTGATCCACAAGCATTTGATGCAGACGCAAAATTCGAGTACGAGCCGCTAGCGCAGCGTGCCCGGCAAACAGCCTTCCTGGTGCCGGGGTTGGGGCTGAAAATCACCGATCAGCGCGAAGCCACCACAACGGTTGAGGAGTTCCGTTTCGCGGGAGGCATTGCAGAGTTTGTGGAGTTTAGCGCCACCGACAGCCCAGTCACCGAGATTTTACGGATCACAGGGGAGGGCAACTACCACGAAGTGATTCCGGTGCTCGACGAGACCACCGGGCAGCTGACGCAACAAGAGGTTAACCGCACCTGCCAGGTTGATGTCGCGCTCAGATGGGGCACCGGGTATGACACTCGGGTGCAGAGCTTCGTGAACATCATCGCAACTCCCAAGGGCGGCACTCACCTCGCAGGGTTCGAGAGCGCGCTGCTAAAAGTGCTGCGGAAACAGATTGAGGCAAACTCGCGTGCCCTGAAAGCTGGCAGTGACCGCCCAGAAAAAGAAGACGTGCTCACCGGGCTGACCGCAGTGGTGACCGTAAAACTGCCGGAGCCACAGTTTGAGGGGCAAACCAAAGAGGTGCTGGGCACCCCGGCAGTGCGGCAAATCGTGAGCCGGGTGGTAACTTCGCAGCTCACGGAGATGCTGGAAAGCACGGGTCGCGCTGAAAAAGCACAGGCACGACTGCTGCTAGAAAAAATCGTGGGGGAGATGAAGTCGCGCATCGCGGCTCGCGCCCAGCGAGACACACAGCGCCGCAAAAACGCGCTAGAAAATTCATCGCTCCCAGCAAAACTGGTTGATTGCCGCTCCAAAGACGTTGCCAGCAGCGAACTGTTTATCGTCGAGGGCGACAGTGCGCTCGGCACTGCGAAACTCGCGCGCGACTCCGAATATCAGGCGCTGCTGCCGATTCGTGGCAAAATTTTGAACGTCCAGAAAGCGACCCTCGCGGCGATGCTCGGCAACTCCGAGTGCGCCAATATTATTCAGGTTGTGGGGGGCGGATCAGGCCGCGACTTTGACCTGGAATCAGTGCGCTACGGCAAAGTGATTCTGATGAGCGACGCTGACGTTGACGGTGCTCACATTCGCACCCTGTTGCTGACTCTGTTCTTCCGCTTTATGCGGCCGATGATTGACGATGGCCGGGTTTACGCCGCTGTGCCGCCGCTGCACCGCGTCGAAATCATTAATAACGGTGCGAAACGCAACGAAGTTGTCTACACCTACTCGGAGACCGAACTACAGCAGCTGCTGCAAAAACTGAAACGGCAGAAGAAACGCTACAAAGAACCGATTCAGCGTTACAAAGGTCTGGGCGAAATGGATGCTAAACAGCTCGAAGAAACCACAATGGATCGCGCGGCGCGACTGCTGCGACGGGTTACCGCGGCTGATGCTCAGGCGGCAGAAAAAATGTTTGAGCTGCTAATGGGCAAAGAGGCAGCACCGCGCAAAGAATACATCATGGAAAACGCGGCGATTGTGTCGCAGGACAGCATCGACGCCTAAATACCCCCGCCAAACAGGTCGATAGGCTGCGCCACCGCGGTGCCAGAGGCATCGCGTTTCGCGGTTTCCTGCGGCAGCTGCCGCAGCGAACCGTCTTTACCGTTTGCCATAATCGGCGCCGCACCGACCCACGCTGCGCGCAGCACAGTTTCGTTGCGCAAGAAACGCTGCGCCCGCACCCCGCCGGTAGCGCGACCCTTCGCCGGGAACTCAGCAAAGTCTGAAAGCTTCACGCTGCCCACGGTTTCGGCGGCAAAGAGGGCATCCTCAGCTAAGTCAGCCGCGGCATAGGTGGCAACCAGGTTTACGGCGGCCGGATCCACCACATTAAAAGCAATAACCTGCTGGCCGGACCCGAGCTTGATACCTGCCATTCCGGCAGCTGCACGACCTTGCGGCCGCACCGCGGTGCTGTTAAAACGCAACAGCTGCGCAGCATCAGTGACAAACACCAGCTCCGCGTTATCGTCAGCGTACGCCGCACCAACAATCTCGTCTCCCGGCTTCAGCGAAATCACCTCAAAACCGTCACCTTTTTGCCACTCGCCACTTGCCAAGCGCTTTACCACACCCTGTTTGGTACCCATCGCGAGCGGGGTGGCAGTTTGTTCAGTAAGCAGCGCAACAACCCGCTCTTTTTTCTGCAGCGTTTCCAGATACTGCGACACACGTGCACCAGCAGCTAACTGCACCGAATTTGGCGCGGCGCTAGGCAAATCAACGGGGCTAAAACGCAGCACCCGCCCCAGGTTAGTGAGCGCCGCAATCTCTGCGCGCACACTGGTGGTGATACGACTCAGCACCGCGTCATGCTTGGTCCGACGAGCAGGAGCGAAAGTTGCTGCAGCCTCTACTGCGGTGTCGCCCTCCGGCAAATCCACTCGCAGCATCCTGCCGGTCGCAGAAAGCAGCACCTGACACGGGGTGTCAGCAATCTGCAGCGGAGCAGTTGCCCTCCCAGATTTAACTGGCTGCACCTGTGCGTTGAGCAGGGTAGTGCGGCGATCATCGCCGAACTCGGCAGCGACTTCGCCCAGCTCTGCGCTAACTTGGCGCTGCAGTTTTGCAGGATCCGCCAGCAACTCAGTGAGCTCAGCAATCGCGGCTTTAAGCTCATCACGCTCAGTCTCCAACTCGATACGGCTAAATTTTGTCAACCGTCGCAGTCGCAGCTCCAGAATATATTCTGCCTGTGCCTCGGAAAGATCGAACACCTGCTGCAAACGCTGCTTCGCGGTCTCAGCGTTCTCGCTAGAGCGGATTAGCTGAATCACCTCGTCGATATCCGCTATCGCGAGTAGCAGGCCCTCCACCAGGTGCAGCCGGCTCTGATGCTTCTGCAAGCGGAACTGGCTACGGCGGCGCACCACATTAATGCGGTGATCAATGTACACGCGCAACAAATCGAGCAGCCCCAGAGTTTGCGGCTGGCCGTTCACCAGACACACGTTATTAAAGGCGAAGCTGTCTTCCAGCGGTGTCTGCTTATAAAGCTGCTCCAGCACCGCCTCCGGCGAAAATCCGGTCTTAATCGTAATCACCAGCTTCAGCCCGTTTTTGCGGTCGGTGAAATCATTCAGTTCGCTAATGCCTTGAATCTTCTTAGACTGCACCCCGGCTTTAACAGCCTCAATAATTTTTTCCGGGCCAACCTGATATGGCAGTTCCGTAATCACCAGCGCTTTGCGGCGCGCAGTAACGTTTTCCACTGTCGCCTTCGCCCGCACTCGAACTGAGCCGCGGCCTGTCTCATAGGCTTCCTTAATACCGTCGAGGCCCACCAGAATACCGCCCGACGGAAAATCTGGGCCCGGAATAAAGCCCATAATTTCTTCCAGCGAGGCATTTGGGTGCTGCATCAGGTGCCGCACCCCGGCAATCACCTCCGCCAGATTGTGTGGCGCCATATTAGTTGCCATGCCCACGGCAATACCGCTGGCACCATTAACCAAGAGGTTCGGGAAAGCGCTCGGCAGCACCAGCGGCTGCTGCTGTGAATTATCGTAGTTTGGGCCGAAATCAACAACGTCTTCTTCAATGTTACTGAGCATCGCCATTGCCGCCGCAGTCAGCCGCGCCTCGGTGTAGCGCGAAGCGGCCGGGCCGTCATCAAGCGACCCGAAGTTACCGTGCCCGTCAACCAGAGTTTGCCGCATGCTAAACGGCTGCGCCTGCCGCACCAGGGTGTCGTAAATTGCACCATCGCCGTGGGGGTGCAACTTACCCATAACCTCACCCACGACGCGGGCACTCTTAACGTGCCCTTTGTCTGGTCGCAACCCCATTTCACCCATCATATAGAGGATGCGGCGTTGCACCGGCTTCAAGCCGTCACGAGCATCCGGCAGTGCGCGCGAATAAATTACCGAGTAGGCATACTCCAGAAAGGATTCCGACATCTCCGCGGTGATATCGATGTCTTCAATCCGTTCGGGTGTGGTGTTCGCAGCGGTTTGCACGGGGTAAGCGCCCTTCCAGTCGGAAAAGTTATGATGTTAGTTATGCTACCGAGCAACACCGAATATGGGCGGAGACTAGCCGCAGTTATGCCAACTGTTTATACAACTGTGGCACAGGGCAGGGTGTTGCAGGCGGTGGTGCTGGTTATCGACGGGCTCGGCTGGGTTAATTTAAAAGAGTACGCTGCCGCGGCACCGCAGCTGTGTACCCTGCGAGGGAAACGCATCACAACTGTCGCCCCGTCTACAACTGCGGCCGCCATCACCACAATCACCACCGGCAAGCTACCTGCTGAGCATGGCTTGCTGGGCTATCAAATTCTGAATCCCGCAACCGACCGCATCACCCAAACCCTGAAAGAATGGGACGAAATCACAGATCTTCGTGCCTGGCAACGTTGCCACACAGTTTTTGAGATGGCCAAGCAGCGGGGCATCAGCTGCACGGTTTTCGCGCGCCCCGCACACCGCAGCTCGGGCTTCACCCGGGCAGTTTTGAGCGGCGCCAACTATCACGGGGCCCAAACCATCAACGAACGCTTCGCGCAGCTTACAACCGCATTGCGGCAGCGTCACCCGGGCATCTATTATCTTTACGTCGATGAGCTTGATAAGGCTGGTCACAGTGAAGGAGTCGGCAGTCCGCTGTGGCTGAAGCGTTTGCGACAGGTGGATCAGGCCGTCGCAGATTTGCTGCCCGCGCTGCCAAGCGACTGCGCGCTAGTGCTCACCGCCGACCACGGCATGATTAATCTTGGGCAGCACCAGCACCGTTATCTGGAAGACCTCCGGGTTTTGCCGGAAAACACCCGTATCGCCGGCGAAGCACGACACCGCCACCTTTATTTACCAGACCCCGAGGCTGCCACTGCGGTGGCAGCCGAACTGCAGCGCTTGGAGGGAGGCAATTGTTGGGTTGGCACCCGCAAGCAGTGGCTTGCCACCGGAGTATATGGTGACTGTACTGCCTATCCTCAAAACGCTAACCGTGTCGGCGATGTGGTTTTAGTGCCGCGCAAGCGCTTGGCATACCTCAGTCACAGCAATCCTGGTGAGGCACAGCTGCAGGGCTTTCACGGCGGTCTCGATGATGACGAACTGGGCATCCCGCTGCTGTTTGCGGGCGAGCACCTTTATTAGTTGTCGTCTGGGCGCGTGCCAAACAGAATTTCATCCCAGCTTGGAATCGCGGTACGGCCACGCTTCTTCGGCTTTTCCGCAACTGTTTCAGCGGGTTCCGGATGTGGTTTTTTCAGGTTAACCCCGTCGCTGAGGCGCTCATACGCAGAGGTGTCGTACTGTTGTTCTGCATCAACCGCGGTGCCTGCAGACTCGGCCACGTCTGGCTGCGCCGCCGCCACAGATTCGGACTCCTCCTGCCACAGCGGGGCTGCGAGATCCGCCGCCTGCTCAGCCCCGGTGTAAATTTCACGCTCGCGTTCACCGCGCCGCTGGCGCAAGGCCTCCAGCAGATTTGCGGTTTCATCAAGGTTGGAGGTCTCCAACGGCTCACCAAACTCAAAATCATATTCATCTTCGGGCGCGATTACCGCGCCGCCAAAGTCAGGGAACTCAGTCACTGTGGCGACCTTTTCAGGCTCTTGCTGCTGCGCCGGCGCAGCAGCAGTTGAACTGACCGCCCGCGGCTTACTTGGGATCAGTGGGTCTGCGACCTGCTGCTTTGACAGCTCTGCTGCGCTCTCGTTTGCTGCGGTGAGCTGTTTTTTAGCGCTGTCAAAGCCCCAGACAGCTGTCAACTGCTCACCATAGACACTGTAGTCAACCGTAATCCGCCAGCGCCGCTTCGCGTCCTGGCAGGCGCGCCACTTAACCTCATTGGCACCCAATGAAACCAGACGCGCCGCGATGGTTTCGCCGAACTTCTCGCCGGTTTCTAATTGCCCGCCGGTGGTCCGCACCGGAACCGCGAACGCCCGGTCGAGGATGTAGCTCAGCTCGCGCTCAACCGGGGGAGCGAAACGCTCCACATCCTCCTGCTGGTATCCGGTCTCGGCTGCAACCTCAGGAACTGACAGCCCGCGCCGCAGCAGCCGCTGAATCTCAGCTGGCCGCACCTGTGAGGCGCCGGACTGTTGCTGCAGCGCAGCACGCACCTCGTGCAGCAGGGTATTATCGACCGGCAGCAGGTACTCGTTGCCGTCATCATCCAGAAGCGTCAATGCTGTTGCGGTGCGACTTGCGAAGGTTAACTCGGTCATGGCGATCCTTGAAATAAATAGCGCTATTTCTCTATAGCTTGGCACGAATCTCTGCGCATATAATGAGCGGCGCGCAGTTTTCTAGAATTTTGTATCGCCGCGTGTTGCAATTTGCAATCATAAATTATTTGCGTAATAATTTGCGGCAAAGACATAGATTAATCTGACCCCTAAGGTGAGTAACTTGGCTACTGACTATGATGCCCCACGAAAAAGCGTTGAAGACGAGGCAGAATCAATTGAAGCGTTAAAAGACCGCGGTCCGGAGTCTGGCGCGGCGCAGATGGATGCTGAAGACGCTGACAACCCTGGCTTCGAGCTCGCTGGCGCGGATCTTTCAAACGTAGAGCTTGATGTGGTTGTGCTGCCGCAGCAGGAAGATGAGTTTACCTGCACCAACTGCTTCCTGGTGCGCCACCACTCGCAGTATGATCACGAAGGTGATTTGGGGCCGGTGTGCGCGGAGTGTGCGCTCTAAGCGCAGCAATAAGGCTACAAAAAAGCGGGGTTACCGGAACGGTAGCCCCGCTTTACTGTTGCGCTTCCTAGCGTGCAGCCAGCAGCGCAGCACGCAATTTTTCCGGGTGGCGGGTGGTCACAATCCAAAAAGGTGCCGGATCGGTCGGATCAGTGTTGGCGACTTTTACGGCCTGGTGGATCCACCCCCGCACCAACAGGTAAGCACGTGCATCGGCTTGAATTCCTATTGCCAAGGTCAGCTCATCACTGTCAAGAATCTCGACATCGCCAATATAGGAAGTCGGAATATTAGCGTGACCCGCAATAAATTCACCGCCGGCAACCGCAACCCGGGGGCTGGCAAGAGTAAAAATTGCCGCGAATACGACGTAGACAATCGGCGCGAGCACCACTCCGAGGGTGCTGTTAAGCGGCATAAACAGCAGCATCGTGCTGGGAACAAGCAATAGCAAAATAATGTAAAGCCAGCCGCTCGGCCACAGACGTTCAGAATAGGTTACATTTTCGGTAGCTACACTCACCCCTTAATTATCTTGCTCTGGGCTGCAGATATGCTGAGCGCCACACAGGGATTTGGCGAGTTTTATCGTGAGTGTAAAGCAGCCACCAGCTACCGATGTGAACACACTCCATGAAACTTTAATAGGTCGCAGGCCGTCGAGATTCCGACACTGTTATTACTTGCCAGTGCGCCGCTCAGGAAAGTTCCGTAAACTAAAGACTATGACTGATGTAGTTGAGGTCTTAATTCAGGCTGAGCAGTTGCCTGAGTACGCGATGCCGGGGGACGCCGGAGCCGACCTGCGCTCAACCGCACACATTGTGCTGGAGCCGGGGCAGCGGGCACTGGTACCAACCGGCGTCAGGGTGCAGCTGCCGCCGCACACCGCACTGTTTGTGATGCCGCGCAGCGGGCTCGCCGCAAAGCACGGAGTCACAGTGCTAAACGCTCCCGGCGTTGTTGATTCGGGCTACCGCGGCGAAATTTTTGTGCCGCTAATTAACCACGACCCGGAAACCGCGTTCACCATCGAACCCGGCGACCGCATCGCCCAGCTCGTGATTATGCGAGTGCCGGCGGTGAGCTTTAAACAGGTTGCATCGCTAGACGACAGCGACCGCGGCGCCGGCGGATTCGGATCCACCGGAGTCGCATAACCGCAGCACTTCAGGAGCCTCTCACGCGGCTCACAACCATTGCAAATCGGAGAATCATGATTTTTAAGCGCAAAAAAGAAACCGGGGAGGCAGCAGCCGAAACCGCTACAGCAGCAGAGACCGCACCAGCTGCAACCACCGCAGCCAGCGACGCGCCAAACGCTAAAGCTGCCCCGCAAGATCGTGCCGCCAAGGGCCCGTTTGATGTCACTGAGGTGCCTGCAATTCGCCCGTATATCGACATGGGCAGCATCAAAGTCGCGCCGCGCGAAGGTTTGAAGGTGCGTCTTGATGTTGATGAAGCAAGCAAGCGCATCATCGCAATTTCGCTTGACTATGAAGGCTCTACGCTGCAGGTGCAGGCATTTTCAGCGCCGAAATCAACCGGGCTGTGGCACGAGGCGCGAGAGCAGATTATGGCTTCGCTCAAGGAGCAGGGCGCACAGGTTACAGAGCAGGAGAGTGTTTTCGGCACCGAGGTTTTGATGCAGTCACCACCTAACGCTGAGCAGGTTGCGGCGGTGCGGTTCTTCGGCGTCGACGGTCCGCGATGGATGCTGCGCGGGGTGCTGGTTGGTGCTGGGGCGGTGGATCCGGCTCGCGCCAGCGGTATTGAATCTGTTTTCCGCGAGCTAGTCGTGGTGCGCGGCGATGCACCGCTGCCGCCGAGTGAGTTGCTACCACTGCAGATGCCGGCAAACGTTGGGCAAGCCCCGACCGCATAGGGTTTAAACCGTCTCAGCAGGCTGCCGCTCCGACGGTGCAGTCCGTTTTTCTATTCCAAGCGTGTGCTCAGATTATCTGGGCGCACGCTTGTGCTTTTTGTGCGCTTAAGATCACCTTGCCGGTCCCAGAAGTTTGGCTGCACTGACTGTCAAAAACAAATAATCCACTTGCCAGACAACCCTCTCTTTCATCTGATGAATACACGATTTTGCCGCGGAAACACGCGGGAGTAGACTACTTAAAAGACGCACCAACTGGTGTAAAATTTATCTTGACATCAAAACATTTCACTACTTCCGGAGAAGGAGAGCATTGTGAGCACAGTCAATAGCTTCGATGCCAAAGACACCCTTGCGGTTGCGGGCACAGAATACGAGATTTACCGCATCGACAAGGTTCCAGGCGCAGAAAAACTGCCATTCAGCCTGAAGGTGTTGCTTGAGAACCTGCTACGCACCGAAGACGGGGCAAATATCACCGCAGCGCACATCGAAGCTCTTGGCAACTGGGATCCATCAGCGCAGCCAAACGTAGAGATACAGTTCACCCCGGCTCGCGTTATCATGCAGGACTTCACCGGCGTGCCTTGCGTGGTAGACCTTGCAACCATGCGTGAAGCTGTTGCTGAGCTCGGCGGCGATCCTAAGAAAATCAACCCGCTAGCTCCGGCTGAGATGGTTATTGACCACTCCGTACAGATTGATGTTTTCGGCACCGCCAACGCTATTGAACGCAATATGGACATCGAGTACCAGCGCAACGGGGAGCGATACCAGTTCCTGCGTTGGGGTCAGACCGCGTTTGACGACTTCAAGGTTGTGCCACCTGGCATGGGCATCGTACACCAGGTAAACATCGAAAACCTGGCACGCATCACCATGACCCGTGAGGTTAACGGCGTGCTGCGCGCATACCCAGACACTTGCGTGGGCACCGACAGCCACACCACCATGGTTAACGGCCTTGGCGTGCTCGGCTGGGGTGTAGGCGGCATCGAGGCTGAGGCTGCGATGCTCGGTCAGCCAGTATCTATGCTGATTCCTCGCGTTGTTGGCTTCAAACTCTCAGGTAAAATCCCAGCAGGCGCCACCGCAACCGACGTGGTGCTGACAATCACCGAGATGCTGCGTCAGCACGGCGTAGTTGGCAAGTTCGTGGAGTTCTACGGTGAGGGCGTTTCCGCGGTGCCACTGGCGAACCGTGCAACCATCGGCAACATGAGCCCTGAGTTCGGCTCAACCGCCGCAATCTTCCCAATCGACGATGTCACCCTTGATTACCTCCGCCTGACCGGGCGCTCAGAGGAGCAGATCGCGCTGGTTGAGGCCTACTCAAAGCAGCAGCAACTGTGGCACAATCCTGCGGTCGAGCCAGTGTTTAGCGAGTACCTTGAGCTGGATCTCGCAACCGTTGTGCCGTCAATCGCAGGCCCGAAGCGTCCACAGGATCGCATTGAGCTGAGCAAGGCGCAGCAGCAGTTTGCGGCGGATCTACCAAACTACGCCGGCGCTCCAGCCGCGGGCGAACAGCGCGCCACTAACCCGGTGACTGTCACCACTGACCGTGGTGCCTTTGAACTTGATCACGGCGCGGTTTCAATCGCTTCTATCACCAGCTGCACCAACACCTCAAACCCGTCTGTGATGGTTGCCGCTGGTGTACTGGCGCGCAATGCAGTGCGCAAGGGCCTAACCAGTAAACCATGGGTGAAAACCTCACTGGCTCCGGGCTCAAAGGTTGTTACTGACTACTACGAGAAGTCAGGTCTGCTGCAAGACTTGGAAGCTATTAACTTCTATGTTGTCGGCTATGGCTGCGCCACCTGCATCGGCAACTCCGGCCCGCTTGATCCAAAAATTTCAGAGGCAATTCAGGAAAATGACCTCGCTGTGACCGCGGTGCTATCAGGCAACCGTAACTTCGAGGGCCGCATTAACCCTGACGTCAAGATGAACTACCTGGCTTCACCGCCGCTGGTTATTGCCTACGCACTAGCAGGCTCAATGGACTTTGATTTCGCCACCCAGCCGCTCGGCCAGGATCAAGACGGCAACGACGTCTTCCTGCAGGATATCTGGCCAGACCCACAGGAAGTACAGCAGATCATCGACGAGTCAATCGACACTGAGATGTTCCGCTCTAAGTACGACACTATCTTTGACGGTGACGAGCGCTGGCAGAACCTGGAAACCCCGCAGGGCGACACCTTTGCGTGGGATGCAGATTCCACCTACGTGCGCAAACCACCTTACTTCGAGGGCATGAAGCTCACCCCGGATCCAGTAACCGACATCACCGGGGCCCGGGTGCTGCTGAAGCTTGGTGACTCTGTCACCACCGACCACATTTCACCAGCAGGCTCATTCCGCGCAGACACCCCTGCGGGGCGTTACCTCACCGAAAACGGTGTAGCTCCGAAGGACTTCAACAGCTATGGCTCACGGCGCGGCAACCACGAGGTGATGATCCGCGGCACCTTCGCGAACATCCGCATCAAGAACCAGCTGCTTGACGGTGTCGAGGGCGGCTTCACCCGTGACTTTACCAACGGTGGCGAGCAGGCTGCGGTTTACGATGCCGCAATGAACTACAAGGCAGCAGGTGTGCCGCTGGTTGTGCTCGGCGGCAAAGAGTATGGCTCAGGTTCATCCCGCGACTGGGCTGCAAAAGGCACCGCGCTGCTCGGCGTAAAAGCTGTAATCACCGAGTCTTATGAGCGTATCCACCGCTCTAACCTCATCGGTATGGGTGTGCTGCCGCTGCAATTCCCAGCGGGCGAAAACGCTGATAGCCTCGGCCTTGACGGCACCGAAACCTTCAGCATCACCGGTGTGACCGCGCTCAACGAGGGCGTCACCCCGGAGACCGTGAAGGTTACCGCACAGCACGAGTCAGGCAAGGTTACTGAGTTTGACGCAGTAGTGCGTATCGACACCCCGGGCGAAGCAGACTACTACCGCAACGGCGGTATTCTGCAGTACGTGCTGCGGTCACTTGTGTAACTACACTGCACGCCAACTAGCCCAAGCGGCTAACTAAAAGAGCGGCTGGCGAAATGCCAGCCGCTCTTTTTACGTCCGCGCCGCAGCTAGAGAGTAATAACCTGCTCCCACGGCAGTGCAATATCAGTACGCCCAAAATGCCCAAAAGCAGCGGTCTGCTGATAAGCGTTAAAACGCTGCAGCTGCAACCGGTCAATAATCGCCGCCGGACGCAAATCGAAACGCTCGCGCACCACCTTTTCCAGCTTCTCATCCTGCTGCGGATTATCGCTCAGCACGCACACCGATACCGGGTGCGCTGCGCCAATCGCATAAGCAATTTGCACAGTTGCGTGCTGCGCCAAGCCATTAGCCACCAGGTTTTTTGCAACCCAGCGGGCAGCGTATGCGGCGGAGCGATCCACCTTAGAAGGATCTTTACCGCTGAAAGCGCCGCCGCCGTGTGGCGCGTAACCGCCGTAGGTATCGACCACAATTTTGCGGCCGGTGAGCCCCGCATCGCCGACAGGGCCGCCGATGATAAAACGACCAGACGGGTTAATAATCAACCGGGTTTGCGAAGCATCAAGCCCGGAGCTCGCCAGCGTCGGGTTAATTACCTCGCTGTGCAGAAGCGCCGCAAGCTCCTCGCTGTGCAGGTGTTCAGCGTGCTGCGCCGAAATCAGCACAGTATCCACTTCAAGGGGCTGGCCAGGCCTCGCGTAGCGCAGTGTCACCTGGGTTTTCGCGTCCGGACCGAGGTCTTGCTGCCGCTGCTTTTGCAAATCCGAGTAACCGCGGGAGAGCTGATGCGCGAGGTGGATCGCCGCCGGCATAAAACTATCCCGGTGTGCTGGTGCCCCAGCAAGCTCATTGCTGGCGTATCCGAAAATAATACCCTGATCGCCAGCCCCCAGCCGATCATAAGCGTCGGCTGCCTGGCCGCTGCGCACCTCTAACGAGTTATCAACACCCTGGGCAATGTCAGGGGACTGCTGGCTAATCGCAACGTTAATGCTGACGCTAGCTGCATCATTAAAATCTAGGCCGTAGCTCGCCGGAGTGTAACCAATTGCGGCGAGCTTTTGCCGCACCAACTCCTGCACCCGGACAGGGGAGAGCTCGTGCGTGCTGCGCATTTCACCAACCACATGAATCTGAGAGCCGCTGGCAACAGTCTCAATAGCGACCCGGCTCTCTGGGTCGTGCTGCAGCAGCTCATCAAGCAGTGCGTCGCTGATTTGGTCACAGACTTTGTCAGGATGACCCGCAGCGACTGACTCCGACGTAAATAGATAGCTCAATTTTTCCCCTCAAATAACAAAGCGGCTGACCAGAACACAGTGCATACAGCTAGATAGCTGCAGCGGGCAGTTCTGGTCAGCCGCTAAGCGTAATATTTATTTACTCATGAAATAGTTTACCGTTAGCACGCTGTGACGCGCCGACACGGTCGAGGTATTTCGTAATTCCGCCGGCCTGGAAAGGGAATCCGGCGCCGAGAATCAAGCACAAATCGATGTCTTCTGCCGCAGCAACAACTTTTTCCTGCAGCATGATATCGATTTCGCGAGCCAGCTCATCTTCAACCCGAGTCAGGATTTCGGTCCCGGCAACCGGAGCTTTACCGACAGTGATTGCTTTTTCTCCGGCGCGGCTCAAACCAGTTGGCTTGCCAGCTTTGTTCTTCTCCAGCGGAGCTTCGACCTCGGCAAGCTTGTGCAGGCTCTCGGTGGCGTAGAACCGCTCCGGGAAAGCTCCGGTCATGGTGTCTTGCACATGGGCAGCGACTTTCCAGCCAACCAGGTCAATCAGCTCAAACGGCCCCATCGGCAAGCCAATCGGGTCAAGCGCGCGCTCAATCACACCCAAATCTGTGCCGCTGTCAAGCGCCCGGGCTGGCTCACCCATAACCTTTGCAAGCAAGCGATTCACCACAAAGCCCGGACGATCAGCGGTGATTACCGCGCTCTTGCCCAGCTTCTTGGCGATGACCATTGCGGTTGCCAGCGCTGCTTCGCTGGTGGATTCTACCTTCACAACCTCAATCAGCGGCATAACCGCTACCGGGTTGAAGAAGTGGAAACCAATCAGACGCTCCGGACGCTCCAGTACGCTGCCAATCTCAGCAACAGACAGTGACGAGGTGTTGGTGGCGATAATTGCCTCTGGCGAAATAAGCGGCTCAATCTCTTTGAAAACGGTCTGTTTCACCTCAAGAGACTCAAACACCGCTTCGATAACCCAGTCGCAGTCAGCGTAATCTTGTTTGTCTACTGTGCCCTGCACCAGTGCTTTAATCTGGTTCGCGGCATCGGCATCCAGTCGACCCTTCGCCTGCAGTTTATCGATTTCGCCGTGAATGTATGCGATACCTTTATCAACCCGCTCCTGGCTGAGATCGGTGATGAGCACTGGCACCCGCAACTTGCGAGCAAACAGCAGCGCAAACTGGCTCGCCATTAGCCCGGCGCCAATAACACCAACCTTGCGCACCGGCAGTGCCAGCTCCGCTGGGGGAGCGCCGGCAGGGTTTTTAGCGCGCTTTTGCACCAGGTCAAAAGCATAGATTGATGCACTAAACTGCTCGCTACAAATCAATTCCTGCAGCGCTTTATCTTCACGCGCGAAGCCCTTAGCCAGGTCGTTAT
>NZ_JACIFD010000006.1 GCF_014197205.1 Canibacter oris | reverse complement strand
ATCGCCGAGCCCAGCCCCAAAGACTCCTCCGCGGCAATCGGACTCGCAGCAGCACTGATCCTGCAGCGCGATCCGGACGCCATCATCGGCTCCTTCGCCGCGGATCACGTCATCCGCGAGCAAGTGCTGTTCGAGCGCGCGGTTGCAACCGCGGTCACCGCCGCAGCGGCCGGTAATATCGTGACCATCGGGATCCGCCCCACCCACCCGGCAACAGGCTTTGGCTATATTAAAGCGGGAGCTGCCCGCGGAGACCTGGCGCACTTTGACGTTTACGACGTGAAAGAGTTTGTTGAAAAGCCGCACAAAGAACGTGCCGCAGAGTATCTGCAAGCCGGCAACGCACTGTGGAACGCCGGGATGTTCATCTCCCGCGCCGATGTTTTGCTGCAGCAGATGGAGCTCACGGAGCCCGAGCTTGTAGCGTCACTGCGTCAGCTCGCAGCGCAGTGGCATACTCCGGCCGGCAGCCAACTACGCGATAACCTATGGCCAGATCTCAAAGCAATCGCCATCGACTACAGCGTCGCCGAACCAGCCGCCGCAGCTGGCAAAATGGTGTGCGTTGCGGCCCACTTTTCTTGGGACGACGTGGGAGACTTCGCCAGCGTTGCGAATCTCTTGACCCGTGGCCGCGTCGGCGAGCTCGCAGTACTCGGCGGCAAACGCGCACAGGTGCTCTCCGAGGCCTCCAGTGGCATAGTCGTGCCGCAGCCCGGTCGCCTGGTAACAGTCGTCGGCTTGGATGATGTGGTTATCGTTGACACCCCAGATGTACTGCTCGTTACTAATAAAGAACATGCGCAAGATGTGAAGAATCTAGTGCAGCGGGTGCGCAATAACGGCGGCGAAGAGCTGCTTTAACTCGCTTATTTATGTGGGGTGGATCGCGCCGCGCTGATCCACCCCACCCCGCAACGGCAAAACACTTGCACCTGAACTCCCAAACCGCCGTGCGACACGCCGCAAAACCGCAATACCTTCAAGTCTGGGTTTAAAGTTTCAGGCTTCTGACTTGACGTAACTTAATTACACCGGTGTAATTATGTCTAGCGATTGATAAAAATCTTTCGCTGTAGGTTTTGGAAGGCGCACACATGCACAGTCAAACAGGAAGCTCTGTTCCGGGAGATTGGTTTGTTGACCCGATGCTCCTCGGTGTGCCCGGAGTAGCACGCGACGACGCGGCTCTCTCTTGGCAAGCACGTGCTCTCTGCGCGGAGACTGATCCGGAAGCATTTTTCCCCGAAAAAGGCGGCTCCACCAGAGAAGCGAAACGCATTTGTGAACAGTGCGAGGTACGCGCCCAGTGCCTCGAATACGCACTGGAAAACGACGAGCGCTTCGGCATCTGGGGCGGCCTGTCAGAGCGCGAGCGTCGCAAACTGCGCCGTCAAGCTGGCTGATATCCGGCGCGGCAGAGCAAAATTGTCACCCTTCGCGCGTATTGTGTAAAGCAGTATGCGCACTACAGTAACAGCAGTAATTGTCGCTCACAGCGGAGACTGGCTCGATGCCACCCTAGAGGCATTGGCCGCTCAAACCGTGCAAGCTGACCGAATTATCGGCGTAGTTAACGGCAAAAACGAAGAGGTTGCCGCGAAGTTTCAAGCCTTTGGCGCCACCCAGGTCATTGCCACCGGCACAAAAGTCAGTTTCGGCGGAGCCGTGAGCTTTGCCGAAAAGCTCGTGCCTCTCGCACAAGAACTACCAGAGTTCACCGCTGATCCGGAATTTCTAGCACTGCACGGCACTGTCGCAGCTGCGGCTGCACCAACGGTCGCCGTCGATGAATGGCTATGGCTACTCACCGAAGATTCCGCACCGGAACCAAAAGCACTGCGGGCTCTGCTCAGCAGCGTGCTGCGCGCCCCGTCAGTAGTGATTGCTGGCCCGAAACTAATCGACTGGGATCAGCCTGAAAGAATTGTTGAGCTCGGCCAGGGCTTAACCGTATCTGGCGACCGCTGGCTGCTGCGCCGCCAAGAGCTTGATCAGCAGCAGTATGATCATCTGCAGGATGCGCTCGGCGTCGGTCCCACCGGAATGTTGGTGCGGCGCACCACATGGCGTGAGCTAGAGGGGTTTGATCCGGCGTTGCCGGTGTACGATGATGCGCTTGATTTGTGCGTCAGGGCGAGACTTAGCGGGCATCGAGTCGTGGTTGCCCCGCGCGCCCGCGTACGGGTTGCTATGACAGGCATCGCTGGCCCGGCGCTAACCCGCAAACACGGTGTGATGCGTAAAAATCATACCCAGGCAAGAATCTCACATTTGCATCGACGGATTAGCTATGCCCCAGCAATCGCTGCCTTCTTCATGTGGCTGCTACTACCCCTGCTGGGCCTGTTCCGCATGGGATGGGCACTGCTTAGAGAGCAACCCGGGAATATGCTCGGCGAACTGTGGGCTGCGCTGGTGGTATTCTGTCGCCCCGGAGCGTTACTGCGTTCGCGCCGCCGCGTCAAACGTAGCAATCTTACCGGCTGGGGCGCCATTCGCCCCCTGCGCACTGAAGCTAAAGCTGTGCGCACCGCAAAACTCATCGACAAAGAAGCAATTCTCGCGGCGCAAGGCCGAGCTCGCAAAGAGCTGCACTTTATCACCACTGGAGGGCTCACCACGCTGCTTATCAGCGTGCTCGCCAGTGTCGCTCTGACCTGGTGGCTCTACGGCCAGGAGGCACTCACCGGCGGCAGCAGCGCGCGCTTGAGCAGCTTCCAGCAACTGTGGGCAAACACGCGCATCGCAGAAGGCGTGCCAGCTGATCCATTTACCTGGGTACTGGCTGTGCTGGGGTCAGCAACCTTCTTTGACCCGTCTTTGGCGCTGGTTATCTTCCTCGCACTCGCGATTCCGCTGGCGACCCTGGGCGGTTGGATGTGGGGTGCCCAATTCACAGTGTCTCCGATAGCGCGAGCATTCACCGCTTTTGCCTGGTCACTCAGCCCGGTGCTGCTGGGCTCCATAGATTATGCTCGCATCCAAACCGTGGTGCTAACCGTAGTATTGCCGTGGCTGCTGCTTGCAGCCACCCGTGCGCACGAAAGCTGGGCGTGGGCTGGCACTTGCTCGCTGCTGGCTGCTACGGCACTAGCCGCAGCTCCGGTGCTCATCCCGTTTGGTGTGCTTTTGCTGGTAGTTGGCTGCGCCACCCATCCACGACAGCTCACCCGCATTCTCAGCACCGCGATTGCCCCCGCAGCGCTCTTCTTCCCAGTCGCAGCGCACGCCTTCGTGCACCGTGACTTTTGGGCGCTGCTGCGCGACCCGGGGATCACCTCTGCATACCAGCCGGCAAACCTGCGCCAGCTGCTGCTGGGCTTCCCGAGCTTTGACCTTGACGGCTGGGGTTCCTGGTTTAACACCCTCGGACTCACAGTTTCACCTACCCTGTTGATTGGTTTGTTCTTCTTACCACTGGCCCTGCTCGCACTGCTGGGGGCTTTCACCGCTCGGCCACAGCTAGTAATTCACGCGGCGTTGCTCGGCGGAGGCGGCATGGTCACGGCCTTCTTCAGCTCGCACACTGCTCTCACCGTTGCCGGCAACGAAAGCGTCAATCTGTGGGCCGGTTCCGGCTTGGCGCTGTACTGGATTGCGCTGATTACCCTCGCAGCCTGCGGCACCTCCAAGCTGCACCGTCTCAACACCACAGCTGTTGTGGCGACCCTCCTAAGCTGTGCGCTAGCGGTTTCCCCACTGCTGCTTAATCTTGCCACCGGCCGCAGCGAGGCCCGACACCACAGTGTGCAGGTGCCTTCGTTGATTGCAGCGGCGGGTAATGAAAACCAGAATCTCCAAACTCTGAAGATTACCGCGCTTGCGCCGGACGCGATCCGCACCCAAATTATTACCGGATCCGGAACCACGCTTGATGAGCTGCGCACCGCCAGCTTCACCGTAGATCGCACTCCGCGGGATATACAAACAGCGGCAGTTGTGCAGGCGCTTTTCAGCCCGGGTAGCACAACCGTGTCTGAAACTCTGGCGCAGGTCGGGATCAGTTATGTACTACTGGATAGCGCAGGCGATGATGTGACCCGAGCTGAACTGCAGAGGCTACTAGAGGAGCAGGGCGCGCTGGAAACCGCGGGTGTTACTGCGGCCGGACATGTATGGCGTGCCTCCGCAGTTGATCAAGAGGCGATTCAAGCAGCCCAAGAAGCGCTCTCACAGGAACGTGAAGCCGCGGAAAGCCGGGACCCATTTGTGCACCTCGCCGAACTGCCACTGACTGCTAGCATGGTTTGGCTGGCGCAGGTAATTGTTTTGGGCGGCGTCATTCTGTTGGCGCTACCAACCGGCGCTGTGGCGGAGCAGCCTCCGCGGCGCAAGCGACTGCGGCGGGATGCAGCACAAATGCATGTTATTGACACCACTGCGGCCGATATCTTGCATAAGCGCACCGAAAAAAAGCAACGCGCCGCAAGGCGGAGACGGCTACAGAAACGCACCGCAAAGCTGCTCCAAAAACAGCAGGAACACCAACAGCACTCTGAGGCGGTAACAGCGCAGGAGCCGCAACTGGAATCGCCAGCTCAGGAGTCGGAACACGGGGAATACCACGAGCAGCAGCAGGAGACCCGAAATGACCAGTAACCGAAAATTTAAGCGAGTCGCAACCCGCTCTTCGGTGGGGTTTGTTGTCACAGCGACGGCAGCAGCGGGAATTTTTGTCGCAACCATTGCCCAGCCGCAGTACCCGCTGCTGACCGCCGATCCACTACCTGTAGACATTGTCAGTAGCTCCAATCACACGGTTGCCTGTACCGGAGCTCTGCCGCTTTTAGGTGCAGACCTAAGCAACCCTAGCCTCGCCATCCCACAGGGTGCGCTGCAGTTACAAAGCTACGCGGGAGAAGCGGCACAGCTGCGCCGCGAGGCTGGTGATGCCGCGGGTGCTGGAACCGCTTTCACCGCCTCCGCCGATGTCCAGCTAGCAGCCGCCGGCAGCCAGACTCTAGCAGCAGATAACGCCGCCGGCTATGTTGCGGTTAACTGCGCCGCACCGAGCACCGAGCAATGGATTGTTGCTGGTAAGACTGTGCTCGGCTCATCAGTCACGCTGTCGCTCGCAAACCCAGGCACAAAAACCGCGACCGTGCAGGTCACAGCTTACGCTGCAAACGGTAAAGTGCAGGGCGGCAAAACCACCGGCGCGGTTGTGCCTCCGGGCCAGGTGCGTACAATCTCCGTAAACGGGCTCGCACCGGAAGTGGGCGAACTAGCGCTGCACGTACAGTCCCACGGCGGCGCAGTGACGGCACAGCTCGGTATCAGCGAGGTGCACGATATTCGCACTTTCGGGGTGGATCTGGTAGCCGCACAAGCGGCTCCTAGCACCACTCTGCTGTTCCCGGGGCTGCGCACCACGGCGACGCAGCGTGGCTCTGATGCCAGCAGCAACAGCCGTAACGAACTCTTCCTGTTTGCGCCTGACAACTCCGGAACCGCAGAAATTCACGCACTCGGTGATAACGGCCGCAAGCACATCACCACGGTAACGCTGGAAGCCGGGAAAGTTGCAAACGTCGAGCTCTTAGACTGGCCAGCCGGAGCCGCGCTTGAGGTCACCAGTCAGGTGCCGGTTGTCGGCGGTGCCGGTGGCACCACACTCACCTCCGGCAAAACCGATATGGCATGGTATGCGCCAGCTCCCGAGCTCACCAGCGCCGCAATTGCGGTGGTGCAAGGCGGCCACCTGCATCTCGTAAATCCGGGGCCGACACCGGCAGAGGTGCAGCTAACACCACGCGACGGACGGCCGCAAAAGATTACGGTTGCTGCGGGATCACAGCACACCATCACCGCCGCACCTGCCCTGGCGCAGCTCACGGCTAGCGGCCCGATCCACGCAGGTATTACAATTTTCAATAACGACGGCACCGCCGCTTACCCGGTTGTTGGGAGCAGCACCCAAAAAGACCAGCTGTTGCTCTTCACCGACTAGCAGCGCACACAGATTGGAGTCACGATGAATGCCCACATCCTAGTTGTCGATGACGACTCAGATCTCGCGGCGATGCTGTGTATGGTGCTGGAGTCTGAGGGCTACAACACCGTGCATGCGGCAGACGGCGAAACCGCGCTACGACTGTTCGCCACCCACAATCCAGATTTAGTGCTGCTTGACGGCATGCTTCCGGGGCTAGACGGGGTTGACGTGTGTAAGCGTCTGCGCGCCGGCAGCGGCGTGCCGATTATCATGCTCACCGCCCGCACCGACACCGAAGACGTGGTGCGGGGCCTCGAAGCGGGCGCCGACGACTACGTGGTGAAGCCTTTCAACCCGGTGGAACTGAAGGCGCGGGTTCGGGCACGGCTGCGGCAGCCGCTGGTACAGTCGCGTGACGTGCTGCAGATTGGAGATTTGCGGATCGACACCAACCGGCACGATGTGCGCCGCGGCGATGAGATTATTAACCTCACCCCGCTGGAGTTTAACCTGCTGGCACTGCTTGCAAGCAACCCGCAGCAGGCTTTCAGCCGGGAAGCTTTGCTCGAAAAGGTCTGGGGCTACCAGTACAAGGCTGACACCCGACTCGTAAATGTTCACGTGCAGCGACTGCGCTCCAAGGTGGAGGCTGATCCAGACAATCCACAAATCGTGATTACCGTGCGCGGTGTCGGCTACCGTGCCGGCGACCCGTTTAACTAAACCATAAATTTTGCTTATGGATCACACAGCAGCAGCCTCTGGCACCGGCCGTAATCCGCTCTATTTGCGGATGCGCAAGCTGCAACTGCGCTGGTATCGCTTTAGTGACCCATTGCTCGGAAATTTTCGCCGCCGTTGGCAGCATTCCCTCAGTCTACGCACCATCACCATGATTGTGTTGGCAACCATGGTGATGACCACCATCACCGGCGGCGTCATCATCAGCTCCGTCGGCGAGAATCTTGTACAGAGCCGGGTGCAGGCCGCTCTAAACGACAGTGCCCGCACCACGGTATCTGCACAGCAGCAAATTGATCGCGCCGAGGTCAGCGATCGCGGCAGCTTCTCTAACTTGATGCTGGCTGTGCGCGGCACCATCAGAGATACCAGTTCCAGCCAGCTGATTTACGTACGCCGTGCACCGGGACAGCAGCAGTCGCTCGAAGCACCGCTAGATTTCGTAACAGGTCCCGGGGTGCAAGAAACTGTAAGCCCCGCGCTAAGTGACAAGCTCAACAGCGGCTCACACCCGCAGGTGTGGCAGTACAGTGAGATAACCAACCCTAACTTTTCAGACACCACCACCCCGGGTATGATTGTCGGCACTAGCCTCAACTTCCCGAGCGGCGTTGGTACCTACAATCTCTTCATCTATTACTCGTTTGACGAGACAGAAAACTCCCTGCAGTTAATCTCTCGCATTCTCATCGCCACCGGTTTTGTGCTGCTGATTTTCATCGCTTTCACCGCCTGGTTTGCGACCGCCCGCATTGCGCAACCAGTGCGGCACACAGCGCGGGTGAGTCGGGAGCTCGCTGACGGTAACCTCGCCGCACGCATGAGTCACCAAAACGATTCCCACTTTGATGAGCTGGCAGACAACTTCAACGAAATGGCCGACACCCTAAAAGCGCGTATTGACGAGCTCGATCATCTCTCCACCATGCAACAGCGCTTCGTATCTGACGTGTCGCACGAGCTGCGCACCCCATTAACCACGATTAAACTCGCCAGCGACGTGCTCACCGCAAGCTCTGACCCCGAATCGCAGCAGCGCGCCGCGAAGGTGTTGAGCGATCAAATCGACCGTTTCGAAGGGCTGCTAGGTGACCTGCTAGAGATTTCCCGCTATGACGCAGGCCGCATCCAACTTGAAACCGAACCCACCAACATTGTCGACTTAACCCACAACATTGTGGCGCAGCTGCAGCCGTTGTCACGCAGTGTCATTGAGGTTCGGCCGCTCGGCGGTTACACCTCGCTTGATGTTGACGCGCGCCGGATCCGCCGCATCCTGTCAAACCTCATCGGCAACGCCATTGAGCACGGAGAAGGCCGCCCAATCGTGGTCACCATCGACTCTAACTCCACAGCCCTCGCAGTCACCGTGCGCGATCACGGCATCGGCATGACTAAAGAACAGACACAGCGGGTGTTTGATAGGTTTTGGCGCGCTGACCCGGCCCGCAAACGCACACTCGGCGGCACCGGTCTGGGTCTCGCAATCGCGCAGGAAGATGCCGCAGTGCACGGTGGCCGCATCGAAGTGTGGTCCGAGCCCCAGCAAGGCAGTAATTTCCGTCTCACGTTGCCACGCCGCGAGCAGGATGACAGCTTCCTGTCGCCGTTGCCGCTGCAGCCCGAAGAGCAAGCGGGTGATACTTTAACAACGGGGTGGGTGGATCGGCCCCGCCGCTGGCTGCTGCGAAAGGGGCGGTAATGTCGCGACAGATTTCTCGTTTCCTGGCTGTCATACTGAGTGTTTTGGTACTGGCAGGATGTCAAGCTGTGCCGCGCAGCAGCGAGGTTATGGTGGGACTCTCGAATCTAGAGCAAGCCGAAAAATCGCTGCAGTTTAACCCCGCCAGTCCTTTGCCGGACGCTTCTCCCGAGGAAATTGCGCGTGGTTTTTTGGCGGCGGCAGCTTCCGCCGAAGACAATTTTGCGGTGGCACGCGAATACCTTGCTCCAGCTTATGCAGCGCATTGGGATCCCCGAGCGACTGTGCTAATAGATGAAACCAGCGCAGCTACACGGAGCTTTCCAGTAGCGCGGCAGACGCCGCAGCTGGCGGCACTATGGCGCGCGGCAAAATCACGGTGGTGCCGACCGCGACCGTTAACGAGCAGGGGTTTTTGCGGCTCGAAAATCCGCGTAACGACCCGAAAGAACTGCTTTTCGAGTTCGTTCAGGTTGACGACCAGTGGCGCATCAGCTCTGCCCCAAGCGGCATCGTGCTTGATCGCACCACCTTCACCGCAATTTGGGAGCCGCATCCGCTGACCTTTCTCACGGCAACCGGTGAAACCGTCGAGGAGCAGCGCTGGTTTGCCCGCGACACAACACAGCTTTCAACCGCTATTAAACAACTTTTTGGCGGCCCCCAGCAGCCCTACCGCGAGTCTCTGCACTCAGCTTTTAATGAAAGAACCGAGCTTACCAGCAATGTCACGGTAAAGGGCGGCGAAGCAATTATTGAAATCAATGACAGCGCGGAACCTTACTCCGAGGGGCAATTAGATTTAATTCGGCTGCAGCTAGCCGGGACACTCAGCGCCTTTGACGCCATCAACACTTACAAGCTGGTAACCCCCACCGGAACCCTGCTAACCGGGGGAGTTTCCCGGCCGGAGCTGGCGAGCGAGCACGCCGCGCATTTTATGCTGTCCGGGCAAGAGGTGCTGTCTTACAATAATTCTGGCATTAAAACCGTGCACCCTTTGAGCGCACAGTTGGTGCAGCTTGATCCACTGGAAATCTCTATTCAAAACAGCGCCGCAGCCGCGGCAGTATTGAACCGTGACGGGGTGCATCTGGTAAACTCCGGCGGCACCCACCTTATTGACACTCGTCCACAACTGCGACCGCCAACCATTGACCGCTGGGGATTCGTGTGGTCAGCCACCGCTGCTGATCAAGCACTATTACAAGTGTCCAATGCGAGCAATAAAACTTTCGAGTTTGCAATGCCGAGTTTTGCGCCCGCAACCGTGCACGGCATCCGACTCTCGCCTGATGGTTCGAAGCTGGCCGTGATGCTCACAACCAGTGTTGGCACCCAGGTCATGGTTACCGAAGTGCGCCGTGACGCGCTGGGGCTGCCGCTCGGTCTCGGCAGCAGTTTTCAATTGGTGGCACACAGCGCCGGGGCACCTATTGATTTGGCCTGGCTCGACAGCTCTCGCATCGCGATCCTCAGCAGCAGCGCTGGTGGCAGCAGTAAGGTTACCGTCGGCGGTGTCGGATTATTTGGGGTGGATCGCGGCATCGTGCCCGGCGGCACCGCAATCTCTGGCACGTGGCGTACAAACAGCCTACGGGTGTTAGGCGGCGACGGCAAAGTTTATCGGCCACAGGGCAATTCGCGGTGGGAACAAATTTTCAGCGACGTCAACCTGCTTATCAAAAACAACTAGGATTCTGCGGCGCCGCCACCTCATTGCGCTCCGCCGCCCCCAATTAAGAGCCGCCGCGCTGTGGAAAACCGTGTTTTGCACCGCTTTGCGGACCCGCTGCCATCGCGCACGACCGGGATCCGATACTTTAAGACATGAGCACCCTCAAGATGTCATACCTAGCCGTAGCCCTGCAGCTATTGTCGCAGTGCCGTAGCTTCGTGTTGCCGGCGCAGTGCTGCTGCTGCGGGCGTCACGGTTTAAGCCTGTGCGCTGGCTGCAAACGCCGACTGCACGCGCTGCCCGCCGCCCCGCTGCGCACCCTGCTTCCAACCCCCGCCGGGCCACCGCTCAGAGTCTACAGCGCAGCTGTTTACAGCGGAGCACCGCAAAAGCTGTTGGTGCATTTTAAACACGGTGACACCCCGCAGCACGCTGCACTGCTAGCCCCGCCGCTGCGTCGCACCCTCGTGACTGCGCTGCAGGAGCTTACCCGCCAGGCTCCGCGCAAAGCAGAGTTCGTGGTGGTTCCGTTGCCTTCCCGCACCAGCCGGGTGCGGCAGCGCGGCTATGATCACCTCACCCTGCTGCTACAACGCGCCGGGCTTAATCCCGCCCGTCTCGTGCCAGCGCTGCGCGCCACTGCCGGTAGGCAAGGCCAGGTAGGGCTTAGCGCTGCAGCGCGCCGCGCGAACGCGGCCCTGCTCACGCTACGCGGCAGAGATACGCCGCGCCTGCGCGGTAAACAGATTATCCTAGTTGACGATGTGTGCACCACCGGAGCTTCCCTCCTGGCGGCGCAGCAGACACTGCACCAGGCAGGGTTTACGGTGGCTGCCGCGGTGACACTGTGTGTTGCGTTACGGCGGGATAATCCACCCCCGGCAAAACCGAGCTGTTTAACACCGCTTTCTCAGTAAAATTTTGTGGCTTTTCTCTTGGTGTTTGCGGCACTTAGGAGTAGCCTGTTATTAAGGCGGGGCACGCGAACCCGCTGCCCGCCTTGTTGCATACAGAGGAGGCTAACATGGAAGTTAAGATCCACGGTCGCAGCGTGACTATCACCGATCGATTCGAAAATTATGTTGCGGCAAAAATCGAGAAAATCTCCACTCTCTTACCGAAGGCACTGCTCTTTGAAGCGCGAGTTTCTCGCACCAGCGATAAGAGCCCAGTGTACGGCGACCATGTAGAGCTGACCGTGACCGGGGTGGGCCCGGTAATTCGGGCGGAGGCAACCGCCACAGATAAATTCAGCGCCTTCGATATCGCTTACGGCCGACTACTGGAGCGGATTCGCCGACACAAAGATAAGCGGCGCGCTGATCATAAGCGCGGCAAGCCCAGCCTGGGCACCGTTGCAGCCCACGGCTTCGACACCCTTGATGTCACCCCGGCAGATGTCGAGTTGCTCACCGGTGCCACGGCGAGCGACGCCGCCGATGCCGCCGTAAACCCGGAGGCAGAATCTGACTACACCCCGGTTGTGATTCGGCACAAGAGTTTCCCTGCCGAGGTTATGTCTGCCGATGCCGCAGTTGACAGGATGGAGCTGGTCGGGCACGATTTCTTCCTCTTCATCGACGAAGCCAACAACCAGCCGAGCGTGGTTTACCGCCGCAAAGGCTGGAACTACGGCGTAATTTCGCTCACCGAGGAAGCATAGCGCATAAATTCTAAGCCAACTACCGTTTTTCAGCGCCTTGTTTCACAGGAAGCAAGGCGCTGAAAGTTGGTAGGCTTGAAGTTAGAGTGTCTTTAGGCGAGTGTCTTTGGGCACAGGTATAGATTGATCCACAAATTGGAGCACAAAAGTGGCAAAAGTTATTGAGAAGTTGCTGCGGATTGGCGAAGGCCGCACCCTGAAAAAGCTCGAGAAAATCGCGGAACAGGTGGAGAACCTCCGCGATACTTTCGCTGAGCTCAGTGATGAAGAGCTGCGCGGTGAAACCGCAGAGTTCCGGGAGCGGCTGGCTGCCGGCGAAACTCTGGATGACCTGCTCCCGGAGGCGTTTGCAGCGGTGCGCGAAGCCGCTAGCCGCACCATCGGTCTCACCCCGTACCCGGTACAGATTATGGGTGGCGCAAACCTCCACCTCGGCAATATCTCCGAGATGAAGACCGGTGAGGGTAAAACCCTTGTGGCAACCCTGCCAGCCTACCTTAATGCACTCGCCGGTAAGGGCGTGCACATCGTGACTGTCAACGACTTCCTCGCGGAATATCAGAGTGACCTGATGGGTCGTGTTTTCCGCGCCCTGGGCATGACCACCGGGTGCATTCTGTCGCAGCAATCACCGGCTGAGCGTCGCAAACAGTATGAGGCCGACATCACTTACGGCACCAACAACGAATTCGGTTTTGATTACCTGCGTGACAATATGGCAGCCACTGCTGCCGAGCGGGTGCAGCGCGGGCACTTCTTTGCGATTATCGACGAGGTCGACTCTATCCTCATCGACGAGGCACGTACCCCGTTGATTATTTCCGGCCCGGCATCGGGTGAAGCTAACCGCTGGTTTACTGACTTCGCAAAGGTTGCGAAAACCCTCAAACCCGGAGTCGACTACGAGGTTGACGAGAAGAAACGCACCATCGGTGTGCTCGAAAGCGGTATTGAAAAGGTTGAAGATTACCTCGGCATCACCAATCTGTACGAATCAGTAAACACCCCACTAATTTCCTTCCTCAACAACGCGATTAAAGCTAACGCGCTGTTCACCCGCGATAAAGACTATGTGGTGCTCAACGGTGAAGTGATGATTGTTGATGAGCACACCGGCCGTATTCTCGCGGGACGCCGCTACAATGAGGGCCTGCACCAGGCAATCGAAGCGAAAGAGGGGGTGCAGGTTAAAGCCGAAAATCAGATGCTGGCAACCGTTACCCTGCAGAATTACTTCCGCCTCTACGATAAACTCAGCGGCATGACCGGCACCGCAGAAACTGAAGCTGCCGAGTTCATGAGCACCTACAAGCTCGGTGTCGTGCCGATTCCAACCAATAAGCCAATGCAGCGGATCGACCAGCCTGATCTCGTTTACAAGAATGAGCAGGTGAAGTTCGATGCCGTTGTGAAAGATATTGTGGAGCGCCATGAGAAAGGGCAGCCAGTGCTGGTTGGCACCACCAGCGTCGAAAAGAGCGAGTACCTGTCTCGGCTGCTAGCGAAACAGGGCGTGCGCCACGAAGTTTTGAACGCCAAGAACCACGGCCGCGAAGCTGCGATTGTAGCGCAAGCTGGGCGCCTGGGCGCGGTTACTGTGGCAACCAATATGGCTGGCCGCGGCACCGACATCATGCTCGGCGGTAACGCAGAATTTTTAGCTGTGCAGGAGATGGCTTCACGTGGCCTGTCGGCCGATGAAAACCCCGAAGAGTATGAGGCAGCATGGCCGGGCGTGTTCGCAGCTGTGAAAGCAGCGGTTGCAGCCGAAGCTGAAAAGGTTGTGACAACCGGTGGCCTGTATGTGCTAGGCACTGAGCGGCACGAGTCGCGCCGCATCGATAATCAGCTGCGTGGTCGCTCCGGACGCCAGGGTGACCCAGGCGAGAGCCGCTTCTATCTGTCACTGACCGATAACTTGATGCGCCTGTTTAAGCAGGGAGCTGCGCAGGCGCTGATGAACCGTCCGGGCATCCCTGACGACACCCAGTTGGAAAGCAAACTGGTCAGCCGTGCTATCCAGTCAGCGCAGACTCAAGTGGAGGCTCGTAACGCGGAAATTCGCAAGAATGTGTTGAAATATGACGATGTGCTGAGTCGGCAACGCGAGGCGATTTATGGTGACCGCAGTGAAATTCTTGACGGTGGCGAGATTTCTGATCGCATTGCGCAGTTCCGCAGCGACACCATTAGTGCGATTATTGACTCCCACGCGGATTCCAACGGCGGCTGGGATCTCGACGCAATGTGGAACGATTTGAAGCAGCTCTACCCAATCGGAATCACCGTTGATGAGGTTGTGAGCGAAGCTAACGGACGTCTCGAAAAACACGGCAAAGATTATCTGCTGAGCGAAATCATGAGCGATGCGGAGCACGCCTACGCTGTACGAGAAGAGCAACTTGGCTCTCCTGCAATGCGGGAGCTTGAACGCCGCGTCGTGCTGGCGACAATTGACCGCCACTGGCGTGATCATCTATACGAGATGGAGTATCTCAAGGAAGGCATCGGTCTGCGCGCGATGGCGCAGCGTGATCCGCTTGTGGAATACCAGCGAGAGGGCTACGAGTTATTCCTCACCATGATGGACCAGATCAAAGAAGAGTCACTTGGCATGATCCACAACCTTGAAGTGCAAGTACAGCCAGCGCAACCGGGCACGCCGGACGCGGCTGAGCATCCGCTGCTCAGCGGTGGCGGGCTCGACGAAACCTCTCAGGTCGACGACTCACAGCTCAGCTACACCGCTCCGACAGAAGACGGCAGCGCGAAAACGGAGAAGCACACCAAGAAAAAATAAGACCTTCAACAGCTACTTGCGCAGGCGGTAGCTGCAGTACCAGTTGCTCTCGTGGCAACTTTTACGAACAACAAAGGAAAAACATATGAATTCTCAGGGAACTGAGCGTCAAACTAAAAACGAACGCCGCGCCCAGGCGCGGGAGCAGGCACGTGTGGCGCGCCAGGCGCAGCAGCAGCGTGAGAAGCGCAACCGGCTGCTGATGCAGGGTGGTGTTGTGGTAGCCGTGCTTGCGTTACTGGCAATCGCAGCTATTGTTATCACCAACACGCTGCGCCCTGCTGGTCCCGCGGTATTCCCAGCGAATATGGCATCCGGCGGTGTGGTGTTTAGCAAAGATTTGAAGGTTGCGGAAACTGCAAAGCTTGAAGAGGGCGCTGACTTCCAGCCAACAGCCTACGACGCAAGCAAAAAGCCGCAGCACGTGCGCGTTTTCGTTGACTTCATGTGCCCTGCTTGCAACAATTTTGAGCAAACCTACGGCAACATGCTAGAGCAGTACACCGGAGCGGGCGACATCGAGCTGGAAATTCAGCCGGTGAACTTCCTAGATCCGCAGTCTGCCGGCACCAAGTATTCAACCCGTGCCGCTAACCTGTTCGCCTGCGTGGTAGAGCAGCAGCCAGATCAGGCCTACAGCCTGTTCAAGAAACTTTTCGAGGTGCAGCCTGCTGAGGGCACCACCGGTCTCACCACTCAGGAGCTACTGGATCACGCTTACGCTGCGGGTGTAGCACAGACTGAAGAGCTTAAGAGCTGCGCCGCGAACCTGCCATTCGCGCCATTTTTAGATCGCGTCACAAAGCAGGTACTGCAGACTGAGATTCTCGGCATCGAAAAAGGTACTGCGCTGGTAGCTGTGCCGCAGACTGGAGAGCTGCAGGATCCAGAAAAGCCACAGACTCTGGTTTCAACTCCAACCGTTCTTGTTAACGGCGAACAGTGGTACCAACCGCGCGATGGTGACCTGGAGCAGTTCATTCTCAAGAAACTACAGGGAACCAGCACCTCCAACTCTTCAAACTAGCTGTCAAGCACGGCAACCAAATGCCGAAGCTAATGCCCAGTTGATTTTATTTTCAGCTGGGCATTAGCTATACTTATCTAAGTGCTAACCGCCATGGTTAAAGCACACGCCGCCTTGGCGCAATCGGTAGCGCAGTGCTCTTGTAAAGCGAAGGTTGCGGGTTCGAGTCCCGCAGGCGGCTCCAAAAGCCCCGGAAAATCAATGAAAACCGGGGTATTCTTTTACCCACAAAGCACCGCCAGTAAACATTCAGTAAACCTAGCCTGATTATGCGTTTCTAAAATCTGGCGCATCTGGGATCACTATGCAAAGGCTGTGCACCACCAAAACCGCCCGCAAACATGCGACGGACGCACTCGGCAGCATTTTGATAACGCTGTATACTACTGGCTGCATATTTTCACTGCGCAGGCTATAGACTTATTAAGTGCATCTTTTGTTAAACAGTGATACTCTGGTCGCGCTCGAAACATACTCGCTGCAGTCGCTGGCCGCGGCGATGGTGATTTACGCTCTGGCGTTTGTTTTCTATGTTTTCGACATGGTGAGCCGGGCTGATTCCCGCACAGCCACAACTGCCGTCACCCGCTACGGCAAAATCGGCTACTCTCTCACCGTGATTGCGGCGCTGCTACACCTGGCAGCAACTATTTTGCGTGGAGTCGGTGCCGGCCGAGTTCCCTGGGCGAACATGTATGAGTTTGCGCTGAGCGCAACTCTTGCAGCAGTGCTGGTGTTCCTCGGCACCCAGTTCTTCATCGAACTGCGATATCTTGGCTCCCTCGTGACCGGCCTGGTTGAGTTGTTTTTGGGCGTCACCCGCGTTAACTACTACGTAGAAGTCGCACCCCTGGAGGTTGCGCTTAACTCTTACTGGTTGGTGATCCACATTATTGTGGCGATTCTTGCAGTAGGCTTCCTAACCCTGTCATTCGGCTTTTCAACCCTACAATTGCTGCAAAACTGGCGCGCAACCACCAAGAATCCGCGGGCTGCTCGCGCCCTGAAACTGCTGCGCGGCATTCCAAACGCCGACCAGCTCGAAAGCTTCTCGTATCGTGTCGCGATTATCGGTTTCGTATTCTGGACATTCACCCTCATTGCCGGCGCTATCTGGGCAGAACAAGCCTGGAGTCGCTACTGGGGCTGGGATGTCAAAGAGGTCTGGACCTTTGTCATCTGGGTGCTTTACGCTGGTTTTATTCACGCCCGCGCCACCCGTGGCTGGCGCGGCACCCGCTCCGCTTGGCTATCCGTTGCCAGCTACTGTGCGGTTATCTTTAATTTCGCAATCGTAAACGTTTATTTCAAAGGCCTGCACGCTTACTCCGGGCTCTAACCGTCACCGCTGAGAACTCTTATGACCGCTCAAACCGCACCAGCTAAAACGAGACTCGCCATCAGCGCTTACGCAGTGCTGTGTTTCATCTACATGCTCGGCTCGATAGCCGTCAGAAACGTGGTGAACTGGCACGGTTTTCTGGTCATTGGAGCGGCGCTGCTGGTCTGGGGCGGGGTGCTTTTTAAGCGCTATCGCAATCCTCGCTTCACATGGCACCGCATGCCAAAACCGCTGCTGCTGTTTTTACTGCTGTGCGCACTGAGCATTTTCTGGTCTGCCTATCGCTTGGAAACAGCGCTCGGCGTTGCGGCACAGTTGCTAACAACCGCGTTTGGTGTGATCCTCGCCACCGTACTCACCTGGCACGAGCTGCTGCGCACCTTCGCCACAGCACTACGCTACATTCTGGGGCTGTCGCTGGTTTTTGAGCTGGTGGTAACCTTCATTATTCAAGAACCGGTGCTGCAAAACTTTATCACCGTCAACAACCCGCACCGCCCCTCCGTTTTGCTTTATTGGAGCCACAATCAGCTACCAGACGGAGGCCCGATTCAGGGCATCGTCGCTAACGCAGCACTGCTGGGCGGTTTTGCACTGTTTGGTTTAATTGTTTTCGCGGTGCAGCTACGCGGTGGCCTGGTACGCCCAGTTAAAGGCTGGTTCTGGATTGCCGTCGCGGTCACAGTGCTGCTACTCACGCAGTCTGCGACGATCCGACTTGCGCTGGTAGTGGTCGGCGTCACCGCGTTCTTTGTGAAGTGGGCGCGGCTCGTTGGAGACAAGCGCCGCCCGGTCTATATTGTCGGTTTTCTGCTGTTTGCTGCAACCTTGACATTCATCTCGGTTAACAGGGAGTGGATGGTCACGGCCCTTGGCAAGAGCCGCACCCTCACTGGTCGCACTGAAATTTGGGCAAAAGTAGCAACTCTCGCGAACGAAAAGCCGTTCTTCGGTTGGGGTTGGGTGAGCCACTGGGCACCCTGGGCGGAGCCGTTCAAATCGCTCGACACAAAAAACGGTCTGCAGGTGATGCACGCACACAGCGCCCTCATGGATGTCCGCTTCCAGCTTGGCTGGGTCGGTGTCGCTATTTTCCTGATGCTGCTACTGATGACGCTGCAACGCTTATGGTGCCGGGCGGTGGATCAACCCCGCCGCGGTGTCGGAGCTCCCCTGCCTTATGCGACCAGCGCGGTTTTCCCGCTGCTGGTGTTTGTGGCGCTGCTGGTGCAGTCGTTGACGGAAAGCCGTCTGCTTGTAGAATGGGGCTGGCTGCTGCTCACGATTTTCGCGGTCAAAGTACGCATCGACTATGAGCTACCGTCGAAAGTTTCCGAACCGCTCGCAAAATCTTGGCAGAAAGTCCCGATTTTACGGCAAACCCAGTAAATACTAGAATTATTCTCTGTTACTTTAGGCTCAGTAGTTGTTTTCGCAGAACTGTCTAAGTTAAATTTTATGTCAGAATCAAAAACCACAGCTTCCCCCGCGCGCCGCCTGGATCTTCATGGGCTGCGCGGCTTAGCTGTGCTACTGGTGGTTGTTTATCACGTTTTTGTCGGCAAAGTCTCGGGCGGAGTAGATGTTTTTCTATTTCTCTCGGCATATTTCTTAACCGGTGGATTTATGCGACAGCTGCACGAACGTCAGCTTCCGCACGCCCCAAAATACTGGCTGGTCGCTTTCAAACGACTGCTGCCTCCGGCGTTCACTGTGATTCTGCTGACTTTCTTAGCTGTTTACCTGCTACTGCCAAGTGGCACTCACATGCCGGCGCTACAAGACGGCATCTTTGCGGTTTTGCAGGCTGAAAACTGGTGGCTCATCAGTCAGAGCACCGACTACTATGCGCTAGACCGCACCAGCGCCTCTCCGTACCAGCATTTTTGGTCACTCGCGATCCAGAGCCAAATTTTTATCGTATGGCCGCTGCTATTCTTGCTGGTGGGGCTGCTGTTGCGGCTCACCACATCTGCAACGACCACTTCTAAACGGCTGCGAGCACGCGCTAAAACCCTCACCTTTATAGTGTTCGGCCTGGTAACCGCTGCATCTTTTAGCTGGTCAGTTTACTCCACTGCCCTGCAGCAGGAAATCGCCTACTTCGACACATTTGCACGGGCTTGGGAGTTCGGTCTCGGAACCATCGTGGCATTGTTGTTCCCACTGACAAAGGTGCGAGCGGTGCTCACCGCGGGGCAGCAACGGCTGCGCTCCGCTGTTTCTCTGCTCGGAGTCACAGTGTTGGTCAGCATGGGGGCGCTGCTTGATGTGGCAGCTTCTTTTCCAGGGTGGATCGCGCTGTGGCCGCTTGCCGCAGCCACGCTCGTAATTGCTGCTGGCTCTAACCCGCTGCTAGAGTCTCGGGTGTTCCAGTTCTTCGGAGATATCAGCTACGCTTTTTACTTGGTGCACTGGCCGCTGCTGGTAGTCGTTATGACCTACTTTGATCGCCCCACGGCGTCGCTACGCGCTGGATTAGTCATCTTTGCGGTCAGTGTTGTTTTAGCTTGGGTATTGACCAAACTGGTGGATGATCCCTTCCGTAAACTTTCTTTGAACAGTCTCAAAGGTTGGGCAGCCCCGGCTACGATTACTGCCTGGGTTGCCGTAACGCTGGCGACTCTGCTCGGCACCCAGGCACTGTTTTTGGCGCAGCAACAAGAGCGGCTCCGTCTCGCTGCCCAGATTTCCCCAGCGCATCCGGGAGCTTTGATTTTTGATTCAGAATACAGCAGGGACGAGAACGCCGAGACGGCTGTTGCGGTAACACCCGCGGCAAGTGACTTAAGCACAGAATGGTGGACACTTCCTCACCCTTGCAGCGACTTTTTTGAAGTTCCCGCAAACCTGACAGATTTTTGTTCTGCGCGTTGGCAGAGTAAAACTGATCGCTCGAAACACATTGTCTACTGGGGCAATTCTCGCCTAGAGCAGCTCAGTAGCGGCATTGACGAGGTTGCGACTGAGCAAGGTTGGAAAGCAACCGCTGTGCTTATCGGCGGCTGCGCACCGGGATTCAACGACGATGCGTTTTGCCGTGATCGCAGCGCTGAGACACTTGAATATTTGTTAAAAACGCGCCCCGATGCTGTAGTTATACAAACCTCATTCATAGACTTTGCTGAATCACCATTCGAACAAAGCAGCCCCGAGACGCAACAAATAGTCAAGCAACTCACAGCTGCTGGAATTAGCGTGATTGCGTTACGCGACCACGCAAGGCTTCAGCTTTCACCAACAACCTGCCATGAAACCCGCACCGTTGCAGAGTGTTCGGAAACCGTGACTTCACAGTTTGCGAACACCAGAATCGACACAGAAATGCTGTCGATAGCTAAGGTTTACCCGCTGGATTTCAATGAACAGATCTGCCCTGCCGGGGATTGCGTACCGGTTATCGGCAACATTCATGTTTTCTTAGATGAAAACCACATCACCAAAACTTACTCCCGCACGCTGCGTAACGCTGTTGCGGCGCAGCTGGCAGCGCAGGATTTCCAGTGGTGACACGGATACAATGCTGCAAACCGGTGACAAGATAAAACACTGCAACCCACCGGGGCACAAGCAGCGCTAGCAGGCACCCCGTCGTTAACGAAACAATAACGACTTTCACTCCCTAGTTTTTTAATTTCTCTGGGGGGTATTCTATATAAATACAGTGCTAGCTTCATCAGGCTGCATTGTGCTCTAGACAACTGATGGTCAAAAGCCTGAAACCAAAGGAGCAGAGATGCATAGATTATTTATCCCATTGCTAATATCACGGCGACGTCAGGCGGGTGGTTAAGATGCGACAAACAACGCTGGAAAGAATAGTGTTTGCTGTCGCCCCGGTTTTGTGTTTGCTGCTGTCGTTTGTATTGCCGCTGAGCATAGTAAGCAGCCTGGTGCTATTTGTGGTTTGCGGCATCTGGTTGCTGCGCAGCCGCTACTACAGCAGCTCACAAAAAATCTTGTTGTTGAGCTTTTGGCTCGTTGCAGCGGGGGCCACGGTAGGCTTCTTCTATTCCTTTGGGGAGGCTGTTACTGCCGCAGACACCGGAGCACTCACCGCAACAACACAAACGCTGCCGTGGGTTTTTGCAGCGCTCGCAGCGCTCATAATTATAGTGAACCTGTTTTATGGACTGTTGCTGCGGCAACAGGAAGCGGTAGCTGCTGCCAGCTAGCTGCGTTAAAACAAAAGCGGTGGGGGAAACCTCTCCCCCACCGCTTTACTGTTGCTGGCTATTTTGACAGCACGTCAACCAGTTCGTTGCGGAACATTGATAGCGCAGAACCAATCGCCATGTGCATATCAAGATACTGATAGGTGCCCAAACGGCCACCGAAGAAGACCTCCGGTTCCTGAGCCGCACGCTCGCGGTACTTCAGCAGCATTTCGCGATCTTCCGGGGTGTTAACCGGGTAGTAAGGCTCGTCGTCTTTGGTCGCGAAGCGGGAATATTCGCGCATGATAACGGTCTTATCTTTTGGATACCAATCACGCTCCGGATGGAAATGGCGGAACTCGTGAATCCGAGTATACGGCACATCTGCATCAGCATAGTTCATCACGCTGGTGCCCTGATAGTCCCCGACGTTCACAACTTCTTCTTCAAAGTCAAGGGTGCGCCACGCCAACTCGCCCTCTGCGTAGTCGAAGTAGCGATCAACTGGACCGGTGTAGACAATCGACACTTTACCCACGAGGGCCTTTTTGTTGAGCGGCTGTGACTCATCAAAGAAATCAGTGTTGAGACGCACCTCAATGTTCGGATGATCCGCCATCCGCTCCAACCATGCGGTGTAACCGTCTACGGGTAGCCCCTCATAGGTGTCGTTGAAGTAGCGATTATCGTAGTTGTAGCGCACCGGCAGGCGGCTGATGATGCTCCCCGGCAGCTCGGTGATCGGGGTCTGCCACTGCTTCGCGGTGTAGTCGCGGATAAACGCCTCAAACAGCGGGCGCCCAATCAGGGAAATACCCTTCTCTTCCAGGTTTTTAGCCTCTTTGGTGTCAAACTCGCTGGCCTGCTCTGCAATCAGCGCTTTAGCTGACTCGGGAGAGTGCGCAGCCCGGAAAAACTGGTTAATAGTGCCAAGGTTAATCGGCAGCGGGTAAACCTCACCCTTAAAATTGCTGTAAACACGGTGCTGGTAGTTGGTGAACTTGGTGAACTTGTTCACATACTCCCACACCTGCTCGTTTGAAGTGTGAAACAGGTGAGCGCCGTAGCGGTGCACCTCAATCCCGGTTTCTGCCTCGTTCTCAGAGTAGGCATTACCGCCGATGTGGCTGCGCCGCTCAATGATTACAACTTTTTTATTCAGCTCGGTTGCGGCACGCTCGGCAATTGTAAGACCGAACAGCCCAGAACCAACTACTACAAGATCCATAATTTCCATTCTATAAGAGGTAATCCGCGCACGGCCTAGTTACAGGCTGTCACCCGGTAAAGTTTAGCTTCGCCGACCTGCTTGACCAGCTCGAATTTATCTGCTGGGAAGGTGTCAAACCCCGGGTAAATATGCTCTGCCCCGTGCACCTCGCGCGGACCAAAATCAAGCACCCAGTAAGAGCGCAGCTCTTGCACCGCAGCACAAATCTCGTTACCGAATGCTGCTTCATCAAGATGCTCTGTCACCAGCGAACGCTCCGGGGAAAACTCCCCCATAAACATGTGCGGCAACAGCGCCTCCCGCTCGGCAAAAGCGTAAGACAGCGAAGCACCGGTCCAAGGGCTGCCGACCACAACATCCTCCGCCGGCACAATCTCGTCAACTTCCTCCAACAACGCTGCTTCGTCGCTGCTCAAAAGCGGAGATTCAGCATCCATAGCGTAGGTGCCGCGAGTGTCTGCAAACATCTGACCGAACCCTGCAAGGCTGATTGAAGCGATGAAGAAAACAGCCAGAAACAGTGCTTTTGCAAAAGGCAGCAGCGGGAACTTTGCCGCCAGCTTCTCCAGTATCACGGTAATAGTTAAAGCCAGAATAGGCAGCAGCGCAATCACGAAAAGCGATGCCAGGCGCGGCGCATCACTGTACCAAACCTGCACCGGAATCCGAAACAGCCGATACGGCACACCAGCACTCACCAAGAATAAGCTGGCCCCCACCGCCCAAATACCGACCGCAGCGAACTTAGTGCGCTGATACGGCGGCACAAAAGCGCGGATAACGCCGAAGATTGTCACCGCCGCCAAAAGCACCGGCACACCATAACCCCACAGCTGCAGCAGCAAGGTTTGTTGCAAGGCTTCGCCCATACTCATACGCGGCTCCCAGGGGTTGGTAGGGCGCAGCTTCCACAGCAGGAAATAGCCCCCGGCCCCAAATCCCGCTAGCAACACCAGGCGCACAGCACGCTTCGCCGCGCTTAACTTAGTGAAGCCCGCGAAAGTCGCAACAACGGCTGCCGGCACAGTCAAAGCCAAAACCCCCATCATTGCTTGCGGGTGTGCCATCATCAACCCCGGCAGCACCCCAGCCAACAGCACTAGCTGCGGCAAAACCGTTGTAATGCGCTGTTGCAGTGTTACTCCCAGCAGATTTAGCACCAATGCCAAAACCGCTGGTAACAGCGTCAGCCCCATAAAGTACGGGTACAAAACCCCGTACTGCAGCATAAACAGCGGGAAGGCTGGGAACGACACCGCCAGCAGCGCGGCTACCCACACTCCTAACCTCGAAGCCCCGGTAAAGCCCCGGGCCAGCACCAGCACACCAAGCGGCCACACCGTGGCCATCAAAGCCATATTAAAGACGTTAATTGCCACCGGGATAGTGCTGCCGCTAAGCTGCTGCACCAATTGCACCCCCGCATGCCACATCCCAGGATAAAACGATGGTGCCGTATCAGGAGAGGTAAAGCCACCGATTGTTAATGGCGATGCCTGACCACTGACGGTGACGTGTTTAATTGCGTTGAGGTGAAATACGTTATCGAAGGTTTGCGAGATACCCGAAAACGGGCCAACCGCGAGCGCGAACTGCGTCATCAAAATCACGGTTGCTAACAGCAGCGCCGGTGCGGTGCCGCGCCACACAACCGTGTCAAATGTGAACCGTGCCCGCAGCGCGAAGCGGAAAATCACCGTTACAAGCAGCCCGAAAACCGCGGTAAACGCCAGAATCCCCAGCGGGCTCCAGGTCAGCCCCACAAACGGCAAAACCACGGCAGCGCCGGAGAGTATCGTGAGAGAAATCAGCGGGGCCAGCGCAAACAGCCACAGCCGCTTCAGCCCGATCGCAAAACCCAACAGCAAGCCCGGCACGAACAGCACAACCAGACTCGCTAAAAACCCCAGAATGATTTGTAACACCAAGTAACTCCCGATATTTGATACAGTGCTTTAAGCTTATCCAATCGGCACCGAAAATCAGGCGAGCAGATCCACCCTTTCGCAGCTTAAGCTGATTGTTCTCTAAACTTCGATTGCTAAAATTAAGCATCAGTTCTCTGCTGTCGCGGCATCCGCAGCGGTGGCGGCGCCTTCAGAATCGTAAGAAGTATCCTAAATGACCTTTGCTTTTTCTTCACCCTTGGTAGAGTTTGCCCCAGCGCAAGTTGAGCTGCTAGCAGACTTCACCGATTTGCAACGTGCACAGCTGCTTGCGGCGGCAAACTATCACGCGCTCCAAAACCCACAATCGGTGCTAGAACTGCGCATCGGGGTTGGCGACATTCAGCAAATGCCGGCGCTCACTGACCGCACCACGGTCCTGGGTGAAAGCGTGCAAGACTGCGGTGTCACCGTCACCGTGACCGGGCGGAGCCTGGCACACGGCTCTGTGCAGCGCACAGCGCCAGAGCGTCCGGTAGTGAGGTGGATCCGCCTCGCGCACCCTGCCGCGACTCCCGCTACAACTCAGCCGGTGGGGCGCCTCTCCGCAAAACACCGTGCCTACCGTGTACTTGAGAAGGAGAGCCCGGAACTCTTAGATATCGCCCGCGAAGCAATTATGACGAAGCGGGAACAAGACTCCTCCAAATACATTGTGCGCTACGACCTCGAAAAGGCAGCGCAGCATCCCGAGCATTTCAAGAACACCTGGCCACATCTGCCACAGTTGAACCTCGCCGGGAGCACCCAGAAAGCTGTACTGTTTGGGTTGCACTGGCTGCAAACCGGCGGTGCGGAACGGTGGGCGATTGAGTCTATCGCTATCGCGAAAGAGAGCGGGCTGCTGCCGATTGTAGTCACAGACCAAAACTCGGTGCATCCGTGGTTGACTCTGCCGGAGCTTAAAGACTGCGTTGTAATCACGATGAGCTTCTCCCACCACCATCAGCCGCTTGATGTGCGGCTCGGTCATGCCTTGCTCGAAAACTTTAACATCGTCGGAGTTATGCTGCACCACTGCCATTGGCTATATCACATGCTGCCGTGGTTGAAACAGCAGAACCCGCAGTTACCAATCATCGATTCTTTGCACATCGTAGAATATCTTGGCGGTGGCTACCCCGGTATTTCCAGTCATTTTGATGACTACATTGACGTGCACCACGTTATCTCTCCAGCACTGCTTAAATGGCTAACTCGTAACCAGCAGGTTGACACTAAAAAAATAGCACTCGCTCCACTGGCAGAGCTGACAGCTGAGGGAGACAGCAAATTCAAGCCACGCAACCTGTCACGTCCATTTACTATTTCTTTTATTGGCCGTTTGTCGCGGCAGAAGCGCCCAGATATCTTCCTCCGACTCGTCAATAAAGTCAAGAAGCTGGGGCAAAAGCAGGGGGTTGAGATCCACGCGATTCTGTACGGTGATGGCGAGATGCGCGACATCGTCGAAAGCTACATTGATCGCTTCAAGCTGCGCGGCATTGTGGAGCAGCGTTTTTCTGAAAAAACCGTGACTGAAACGCTGCAGGAAACTGACCTGCTAACTATTACCTCAATTAACGAGGGCATAACCCTCACAACCTTCGAGGCTGCCGCAGCTGGAGTGCCAGTACTCTCCGCTGATGTCGGATCACAAGAAACAATTGTGCAGGGTGAGCTGCTAGTGCCGCGCCCCGGCCCAAGTTTTATCAACCAAGCCGCTAAAGTTATTATTAAACTCGCGCTTGACGAACAGGCCCGTGAGCAAGCCTGGCAAGAGCAGCAAGCGCGAATCACCGAGTTTAAAAAACTACCAACAGCTCACTCATGGACGAAAGAGACCTTTGAAAAATGGCAAATGTAGCAGCAGTTGTAGTTACCTTTAACCGCCTTGAGAAGCTCCGGAAAGTTATCGCCTCACTAGAGGCCCAAACCATGCCGCCGAGTGTTTTGGTCGTTGTTGATAACGCTTCTACCGACGGCACTGACAAGTATCTGGCGCAGCTCGACACCAAAATTCAGCTCGAAGTGGTGTCCCTGGCGAAAAACTCCGGTGGTGCTGGTGGCTTCTCTGCCGGGATGCGGCGCGGCTATGAACTGGGCGCAGATTTTGTGTGGATCATGGACGACGACGGCTACCCCGCGCCAGACGCCCTCGAAAAACTGACTGCCGGCTTTGACGCTGCCGTAGCGGAGCTCGGTGACGAGGTGCCTTTTGCATGCTCCGTGGTGCAGTTCACCGACGGCTCCATCTGTGAGATGAACAATCCGGTGCCAACCTGGGATTGGGGTCGGCTCCTGGTGAAGGGGCAAAACTCCGTAATGGTCAGCAGCTGCTCCTTCGTGTCGGTGCTGGTGCCACGCTGGGCTATTGAAAAGCATGGCCTGCCATACAAGGAATACTTCATCTGGTTTGACGACGCCGAGTACACCATGCGACTTACCCGCAACTGCCCTGGCGTGCAGGTGCTCGACAGCGTCACCGTGCACGACATGGGTGAAAACAAGGGTGTTAACTGGGGCATGATTGACAGCAAGAACGCCTGGAAATTCGCCTACGGGGTGCGGAACCAGGCGTCGTTCCAGCTGCACCACCGCTCGCTGCTGCACTTCATCCAGTTCGCACTGCAGGTTGTGGTGGGGATGCGCCGCGGCGGCGTAAAGCCCCGGCTGCGCCGCAAGATGTACCGCAAACTGTGGGAGGGCGTGCGTTTTAACCCGCGCGTAGATCGCGTAATTTAAGCGCGGCAGCGATCCACCCACCAAACAGTAAGTAGACTAAGACTGTGACAACGAACTCACTGGCTAAATACCGCAACGACCCGGATTATTCAACGCCGGGCAAGAGTCGCGGTCTAATCGATGTGTTCACGCACCGCTATCTGCTGCAGCTGCTCACCAATAAGGGCGTTGCCACCAGATATTACGGCTCGGTGCTGGGGTGGATCTGGTCATACATTAAGCCGGGTGCCCAGTTCCTAATGTACTACCTGGTAATTGGTCTTATTTTGGGCGTGCATCGCGGCATCGACTGGTTCCACATTTATCTCTTCACGGGCATTGTGATGGTTAACCTGTTCAGCGAGATTATGAACAACACCACCACCTCGGTGCTCGATAATGGCTCTCTCGTGAGCAAGATTTTCTTGCCGCGCGAGCTGTTTCCGGTGTCTGCCTGCGCGGTTGCGATTATTCACTTCTTCCCGCAGGTGCTGTTGCTGTTCGCCATTACCCTGTTTAGCGGCTGGGTTTTCAGCTGGGGCGCCGTTTTGGCGTTCATCGGGGCGCTGGTTTTGACGCTGTCGTTTGCGCTCGGCCTCGGAATGTTCTTTGGCAGCATTAACGCGCTCTACCGGGATGCAAAAAACTTTGTAGATCTGCTTTTGATGTTTGCCACCTGGGCGAGCCCGGTGCTTTACAGCTTTGAAATGGTGCGGGATGCGGCTCCGAGCTGGTTCTACCACCTGTATATGTCTAACCCTTTGACAGTGGCGGTGGAGCTGTTCCACGACGCATTCTGGGCACCGCTGACTCCAGAATCTGCCCGCCCTGAAAACTTCGGAATGTATACGCTCATCGCCTTTGCGATTGCGTTTACCACGCTGCTTATCGGGCAGCTCACCTTTAGAAAACTGGAGGCGTCTTTTGCACAGCGACTCTAATTCCAACATCGAAAATCCGCTGGAGCTGCCGAAACCAGGTTTTGATCCGCGACCCGCGATAATTGTCAACGAGGTGACCAAAAGCTTCGATATTAAGCACACACACTCGCTTAAAGAGACCGTTATCGCCGCGTTTCGCCGTAAAGAGCTGTCAACGCGGTTCCACGCTCTTAACAACGTATCTTTCCAAGTGCCGCAGGGCCAAACCCTGGCGATGCTGGGGCGCAACGGCTCCGGTAAATCAACCACGCTGAAGCTGCTCTCGGGGGTAATGCGTCCCGATAGCGGGTGGATTCGCACTCGTGGCCGTGTCGCCGGCCTGCTCGAAGTTGGCGCAGGCTTCCACCCCGACCTCACCGGCAGGGCCAATGTTTACCTTAACGCGGCGATTCTCGGGATGAGCAAAGAAGAGGTTGACGAGCGTTTCGATTCGATTCTAGAATTCAGCGAAATTGGTGAGTTTATCGACACCGAAGTGAAATTCTATAGTTCTGGAATGTACTCACGGCTGGGGTTTGCGGTGGCTATTCACACCGAAATGGATATTCTGTTGGTTGATGAAATCCTGTCGGTTGGTGATGCCCAGTTCCGCGAAAAATGCCACAATAAAATCTTTGAATTGCAGGAGCAGGGCAAAACCATGTTTATTGTGAGCCACGCCGCTGATCAGGTCAAAATGCTATGCGAGCGCGGTATTGTGCTCGATCACGGCAAGGTGGCCTTTGATGGCCCTATTGACGAGGCTGTTGAGCACCTCAACGCCCCCCGCTAAAAATAGCCCACGGCTTAGTGTGATCCGGCGCTTAAACATGTAAGTACGTTGACACCAACGTCAGCATGTGAGCCGACGCTGCAGCACATAAGTGAGACCCTGCAGTGTCAACGCTATCGATTCCACGTCGATGCGCTCATTATGCGCATGAATTCGCGCCCGGTACTGCTCATAGCTCCACTGTGAACTAAACAGCGCGAAACCGTAAGCCGGAATGCCACGCTGCCGGAAGAAACGACAGTCTGAGCCGCCAGCGGCGACCAGCGGTAGCACCGCGGCACCGGTAAACTCCCGTACCGCATCACACAACACCGCAAACAGCTCGGTTGCGGCACTTGATTTCGTCGCTTCCCACCCAAGCAGGTGTTTAATCTCGTACTGTCCCTTAAGCGGCGCCAGGGCGGTGTGCAGCAGCTGATCCACCGCAGCATCATCAACGCCCGGCAACGTGCGAATATCTAAGGTCAGCTGCGCCGTACCGGGTATCACGTTGTGTGCGGTACCGGCGTGGAACTTAGTGACTGCGATTGTGGTGCGGCTCACCGCATGTGCATAGCCCGCAATAGCACCCAACTGCGGCAACGCGACGGGTAAAGTTGCAGCATCCAGCAATTGTTTTTGCAACTGTGGATCAGCCACCCGCGCCCGCACAAACGCCTCCCAGGTGTCCCCGAGGTGCAGCTGCGCTGGTGCCTGCTGCAGCAACTGCAGCGCCTGTGCAGCGACGTCAATCGCGCCGTCGCCCGCGTACGGAATCGAAGCGTGTGCCGGATTACCGGTGAAGGTGATACGGCGGCCGGCAGATCCCTTCTCCCCGACCTCGATGGCGACGTGCTCGCCGAACCGCATCCCGCCGGATTCTCCGATTACCTCGGTGATTTCGGCAAGCTCTGCCTGGGTTTCAAACAGCCATTTCACGCCGTGCTCGCCGCCGGCCTCCTCGTCGGCTACTGCCAGCAGAATCAGGTCGCCGCGCGGCGGGTTCCCGGCGGCTGCGGCGCGCGCCACCTCTCGGAACTGGGCTGCGAAAGCCGCGGTTAAAAACAGCATGTCTACGGCGCCACGCCCCCACACTTCGCCGTCTATCAGCTCACCGCTGAAGGGGTCGCGATCCCAGTATGCGCGCTCCACCGGAACCACGTCGAGGTGGCCCAGCAGCCCCACCACTGGCGCAGCCGGGTCACTGCCAGGCACCCTGGCGATAATCGAGGCGCGGCCCGGTGCCGCCTCTACAATTTTGATGCTCGCGCCGCAGCCACGCAAAAACTCAGCGATGATTTTCGCGCTGCGGATTTCCTGTGCGCCCTGCAAACTCCCGTCGTTAACGCAGGCGGCGCGAATCAAATCCTGTAGCAACTCCACTGTGTCAGCAACCGCCGCCGCACTGAATTTCTTCGTCATTACTTTTTGTCTCCCGGCAGCCCAGGCGCGATAAAACGCTTAAACAGCACCTGTTTTATCCGTACCGGCAGCAACCGATACACGGTTTTCATGACGCAGTTGCGTATGAACTGTGCCGGAGTAATAAACCCGATACGCAGCATTTCCCGTTGCAACCGCAGCTCAGTTGCAGCGGTTTCCATCCCCCCACGGCGACGGTAAACCCCCCTGCCTGCGCGGTAGCGCAGCAACGGTTCGCGCAGATTATCAACCTTTGCGCCAGCTGCAATCAACCGCACAAACAGCCAGTAGTCCTCCATGCTACCCATTTCCCGATAGCCGCCGTGCTCCAGCACTGTTGCTTTGCGGTACATCACGGTTGGGTGATTAAACGGACTGTGGGTAATAGCGTGTTGGCGAATCCGCGCTGCACCCGCCGGAGCCATCCGCAAGCTCACCGTTTGCAAGCTGTCGTCAGCAAACTCCTCCATCGCTGTGCCGAGCACGTCCAGCTGCCCATCATTAAAACGCTGCCACTGTTTGGCGAAGCGCTCCGGAAGGCTGATGTCGTCGGCGTCCATCCGCGCCACAACCTCATAGCCACAGTGTTGCAGACCGTAGTTAAGGGCGTTAGCGAGTCCTTTATTTTGCGCTATTTGCAACACTCGCAGCGGCACCGGCGACAGGCTCGCCCGCCACTGCTCTAGTACAGCGGTGATTGCTGGCGGCACCGGACCATCTTGCACCACGATAATCTCCGCGGGTTTAAGTGTTTGCTGCACCAGACAGCTTTCCAGTGCAGCGCTCAGCTGCGCCGCGGTATCGCCGGCGTAGACCGGCAGCAGCAGCGAAAAAGGCGCGGTTTGGGTGTTTGTAATGGTAACCGCCGCGCTCATCGCCGCCACCTGCCGTGTTTGCTCGCGGTAGCGGGATCCAGCGCCGCAATTACGGTGGCGACATCTTGCGGTACCCCAGCGCCCTGCAGCACCATGCTGTTTGGCAGCGGGGCGGCCCGGTAAGCTTCTTTAAGCCCCTGCTCGCAGGCGCGAGCTAGTACCACCGGGGCACTGCTACGCTTGAAAGTGCGAACCCAGCGACGCGCGGTCGCGGCACGGTAAGCGGCACGCTCCCATGGTTTCAACGCCCGAGAGTGTTTAAACAACCATATTTTGTTGCGTACCTCATACCGGAAACGCTCTCCCGGGTCATGATCGCTGGAGCCAAGCGCTTTGGTTTTGTGAGTCACCACGCTGTGCGGCACATAGATGCCATGTGCCCCGTGCAGCAGGCGTGCGGAGTATTCAAAGTCGTCGTTCCACAGAAAATAGGCGGCAACAGGCAAGCCTACCTCCTGGATGCGCGAAGTTCGCAGCAAGGCTGACACGAAAGAGATGGAGCGAATAGCGGTGGCACCCACTACTTCGCTACGCGCCACTTCCGAGCTTGTAACCCCGATTTTCTGTTTCGGGGTGTTCATAGGATGCTCCTGGCCGTTGGTCCAGACCACCCGGGAGCCGATAACAGCGAGCGAATCAGGACCGGTTGCCGCGTACTCGCGGTGGGCGTGCAGTGCGGTTTCCAGCGCGGTAGGATGCGGCACCGTGTCGTCGTCCATAACCCACACCCAGTCGGGCGCAAATCCCTCCAGCTCGGTGTTGATAGCGGCCGCAATGCCAACTGCAAAACCACCGGCGCCACCAGTGTTGTGCTGCAGCTTAATGAGCTGGCCAGCTGCCCCCAGCTGTTCCAAATTGTGCGCAGCCACGGCCGCTGCGTCGTCAGTGCTGCCGTTATCGACCACAATCACCGCGTCGGGGCGCACAGTTTGCGCCAGTAACGCTTGCAGGGTTTCCTGCAGTAGGTCGCGGCGATTGTACGACACCACAACTGCCGCCACGCGCAGCCGCTGCAAATCTCCCTGCGGTTGCAAAAATGTCATCGCTGTCTGCTCACTACTGCCCATTTTCATCGCTTCCCGAGGCCTGCACAATAGCTTCCCGCACCATCTCGTGAATCCGGTCATAGTCTGGTGCTTCAGTGATAATTTCTGGCGGGCTCAATTCCACACGCACCGGCTCATGCTGTTTTGCGCGCAGGGCCAAATCAGTGAGGGTGCCGATCATGTTGTTCGGCACATCGGTTTCTGCGACGTGGGTGCCGCTCTGCAGAATCGCCTCGAAGCGTAGCAGCACGTTGCGCGGATCCATCTGTGCCAAAATCGCAGCCTGCAGCTCCCGCTGGCGTTCCATGCGATCATAGTCGCCACGCTCAGAGCCATAGCGTGAGCGCGCGTACCACAGCGCCTCATATCCGCTGAGTCGTCGCAGCCCGGGCTCCACATAGCCTTCCACACCGTTGCCAAACTCGTCACCGCCAATTGGCAGCGGCTCGGTGACGTTAATTTCCACCCCGCCGAGGGCGTCAATCAGCTCCTGGAAGCCCTCCATATTCAGCAGCACGTAGAAATGAATGTCAAGGCCGGTGGATCCCGCCACCCCGTCTTTAGTAGCCTCAATACCCGGGGTTGAGCCGTGCGCTGTCGCGTCCGGATACAGCTCCGGCAAGAAAATCTCACCCTCGCTAAACAGACTGTTCAGCCAGCACCTGCCAGTGTTGCAGCCGTCGATTGCACCGAAGCCCTCCGGGTAAATGGCGTACAGCGGACTGCTTGGTTTAAACTGTGGCTCGTTGAGCTCCCGTGGCAAGCCCACGAAAACCGACTTGCCGGTTGCGGCATCGATACTCACCAGGGTGATGCTGTCTGGGCGCACACCCTCACGATCAGCTCCCGCATCGGTGCCGAGCAGCAAAATATTGTATCGACCGTTTTCGTCGGGAGACACAGCCGGACGCTCCGCAAAAACCTCCGACACCACCTGCTTACTGGTCTGCAGTAGGTTTATACCCCACAGCCCCGCCGCCACCGGCAACACTGTCAGCAGCACCGTTACAAAAGCCAGCGGTGCTCGCCAGTTGCCGCGCACCCGGGTCAAACGCAGTAGCCGCATGGTATCAAAACCGAGAATCAGCCACATCAACAGATAGCAGCCGAGCACCACCTGCAGCGCGGTCAAAAACCACTGCTGTCCCAACAGATTCAGGGTTTGCACCCGAAACTGCCATAACCCCACGCCGAACGCCGCAACGCCCGCGAGCAACAGCCAAGTGGCAACCATTGCAAATCGCCCGAGTGCCTTCTTACCAGCCAGGATTTGCACGCTGCCAGGCAGCAAAAACCCGAGCACCACGAACCACCGCGCCCGCTTGGTCATAAAACGCGGATCGGTTTCATCCGGGTACCTCAGAGGTAAGCTCATCTGACGTTGCAAATCCATTTCGCCCTCTATCTTATACCGGTCACAGCACCGCTCTTTCGGTGCTGTCTCAGGTTAACCGTTGAAGCCGTTAGGGTTTTGCGATTGCCACTTCCAGGTGTCTGCGCAGGCCTGCTGCAGGCTCAGCTCAGTCTCCCAGTGTAGCTCCGAATTTGCTTTGTGTGGATCAGCCACCAGTTCCGCCACATCACCCGCGCGCGCTGGCAAAACTTCGTAGGCGATCCGTTGCCCACTTGCCTCTTCAAAGGCGGCAACAACCTGCAACACGCTGGAACCCACACCGGAGCCGAGGTTGTAGGCGGTAACCCCCTGCGTCGCCTGCTCAAGAGCAGCAATGTGGCCGGCGGCGAGATCCATCACATGAATATAGTCGCGCACCCCGGTGCCGTCAATGGTGTTGTAGCTGTTGCCGAAAACCCCGAGCTGCTCGCGCTTGCCAACCGCAACCTGCGCTACGAAAGGCATCAGGTTGTTTGGGATACCGCTTGGATCCTCGCCGATTTTACCTGATGGGTGCGCCCCCACCGGGTTGAAGTAACGCAGCAGCACAGCAGCCAGCTCTGGGTGCGGAACGACCGCGTCGCGTACCATCTGCTCAATCATGGCTTTGGTCCAGCCGTAAGGATTGGTGACGCCAACCCCGGTCGGGTGCTTTTCGTCAAGCGGCAGGTACTGCGGATCACCGTAAACAGTTGCCGAGCTTGAGAACACGAAGCGGTTAATCCCGAGGGTGCGCATTTCGTCTAGCACGTTGAGGGTAGAGTTAATGTTAACCCGGTAGTAACGGGTTGGCTGCGCCACCGACTCACCGACAGCTTTCAAGCCGGCAAAGTGGATAACCGCGTCCACCGGCGCCTTATCGTGTGCGGCGGCAAAAGCATCGCGTGCCTGTTTGCTAGATGCCAAATCTGCTTCTATTAGCTCAATGTCTGTGCCGGTGATTTCCTGAATACGCTCCACTGCTTTCGGGTGAGAGTTAGAGAAATCATCGATGATGACGATGTCATGGCCGCGTTCGGCCAACAAAACCGCTGTATGACTACCAATGTATCCGGCTCCGCCGGTCAATATAACTCGCATACTTTATAGCCTACATTGAGCTTCGACAGTTGTTTGCCTATTAAAATGATTAATATTCATAACTTTTTCAAGGGGCTAAGTTCTTAAATGGCAGTTATTAACCTCATCGGCGAAACCTTTGCCGACTACGATCACGCAGCGAACGCTGCCGCGCTGCGTGACCTGACCGCTGCTTTGGCACGCACCGCACCGCGGGCGTGCGCAGTGCGCGTGTTGCTTCCTCAGCACGTCGAGCTTAACTTACCAAGAAACCCTCGCATTAGCACCGCACAAATTCCGCTGCCAGCAAACATGTTAGGGCTGCTGTGGCATACTAACACCGCAGCACGACCACTTGACGGGGAAATGCTCCATGCGCAAACCCCATTAGTTCCTCTACGACCCCTGCAAAAACGTGAGACCGGAACGCAAGTCACAGTAGGGGTCCCGCACCTTGCATATCTAGACCAGGATTGTTGCTTTAGCCCCCAGCAGGTTAAACTCCAAAAAAATTTGTTAAAACGCGCTGTGAAACACGCAGATGTTTTAATTGCTCCAAATTTCGATGTGGCATCCCGACTACAGGCAGAATTTGGGGCGGTCAATGTCAGAGTTGTAAGCAATGCAGCACCGCAAGAATACATCGCCAGCGCCGAGGCCGCTGCACGTCGTGAAGAACTGCTCTTACCACAGCGTTACATGGTAACTACAGAGCCCTGTGACCCTGACCGCTTGGCCTGGCTGACCGAAGCTGTGGCTGCCAATACAAAGTTACCGCCGCTAGTAATCATCACCGCTGATGCAGCTACACCCGAGAGTAGCGGCGCAATCGCGCAGGAAGAAACCTCTCGCGTAATTCGTATTCAAACTACAGCGCTATCAGATTACGGGGCAATTCTGGGTGGCGCAGATTTATTAGTATTGCCCCATTACGGGCTAACCATGGCGTACGAGGCCTATGGCGCAATTGCCAACGGTGTACCTATTTTGCACGCGGAAATTCCCGCCGCGGCAGAAATTGCAGTAGATGCAGGGGCAGTTTTTAATAGCGCAGAATCACTGCAAGAACAGCTTGAGTTAATTTTTCTGAGTGAAGCAGCAAATCCTGTGTTAGAGCGGCTTAAAATTTTGGCTCAAGATCGCAGCAAAGTTTATAGCTGGGACACTACCGCTCTCACTCTGTGGGAAATTCACGCAGCAATCTAATACAGCTACAAACGGACGTGCTGCGGCGGCCTACTTAAGTTACTATGAACGGTTGAGAGAAAGGAATATTCCCCGCCGGTACCTGTCTCTAGCAAGCTAAAGCAGTATTTTTACTACCGACGGGGAATAACGCTAAATCACAACTGAATGATTATTTCGGCTGCACCTCTAATCCTGCAGCAGGAGTCCAAGTAACCACAACCTTCTGGAATTCTTGCCGATAAGTATCGCTCCCGAGGCTCTCCTCTGAAGAGATTGGGTAACCGAAACGGCCATTCTCCGCTCCCGTTCTCAAGAACTCAGATCTAATAGCGCCTTTTACGAACACAATCTCTCCGCTGCGTTGCTTAAACAAGGTTGCATGGCGGAATTCTTGTCTGGTACCGTGTGCGCTGCGAATCTCGTACCCGCGAGGGTGCCCCAACCAGCTACCGCTGCCTCCTGCTTCAAGATAAAAATCTCTAAAGTCGCCCTGCACGAATCCGATACCGATACCAGGAGCCCAAGTGACTGTGCCATTTTCAAACTCTTGGCTCCAGCCCCCGTTTTCATTAATTTCTGCGCTCAGTGGCCAGCCGAAACTACCAGTTTCCGCACCGTTTTCTTTATGTGCACCGCGGATCGCGCCCTTCACGTAAATAATCCCGTGCTGTGGTGTCCAATATGCAGTTCCGTGTTGGAAATCTTGACGATACCCTTCACCGGTTTGCACTTCAGCACCGACTGGGAAGCCCAGCCAACTGTTAGTACCGCCTAGCCGATTATATTCGTAGCGGAAAGCACCCTTTAGGAAACCGGCCCCGCTAGCAGGTGACCAGTAGGCTGTAGCCTGTTGGAACTCTTGTGCCCAACCGCCGGCGATGCGCTGTTCTTCAGCGAGTGGGTAACCATACTTCTGATAAGCCAACTCTTCATCAGCCATCAGCTCACCATGGAATGCCCCGTAAACGGCTACCGTATTACGTGGTGACCAGTATACATTGCCGTTCTCGAAGTGCTGAATCACTCTATCACCCGAAACAATTTCGACACCAAGCGGCAGCCCGAGCTTGCCATTTGGGCCTCCGAGACGATCAAAGTAAGCACGAATACCGTTCTTTACAACTCCCACAGTGCCATCTGTGGTGCGGTAGATAGTAGCGTTCTCAAACTCTTGTTTAGTGCCGCCACGCACCGCAGATTCGATTCCTGTAGGCAGCCCAATTGTACTGTTAGGGCCGCCCTGGTACTGGTACATGTCGTGGATATCGCCAGCGACAGCGTAAGCCCCAGTACGAGGAGTGTAATATGCGGTGCCGTATTCAAAGTGCTGCACAATATGATTGCCAACTTGATGTTCCATATTTAACGGGAAACCAAGCTGCCCTGCGGCACCGCCCAAACGCTTGTGCTCCGCTGCAAACCCGTTGCGTGTCCAGGTCACTGCTGTCAATGGTGACCAGAACATATAGCCACGCTGCGTGCGTTGCTGCACACCATTCGCAACTTTCTCCTCGACACCATAAGGAGCCCCGAGCAACGTCGGCAGGTTATTTTTCTGATTCAGATATGCCTCTTTGAAGCCATTAACCAGGAAAGCGGTTCCAGTGTGCGGAGTCCAGATTGCATGGGCATTACTGAAATGCTGTCGGTAAGTTCCGTTTTCAGCATATTCATTACCCCGCGGCACCCCGAACCGACTGCTTGATCCGCCCTGCAAATCATAGTAGTTGCGGATACCGCCGCGCACCGCTGCAATCTGCTGCCCTGGAGCAGCAAAAAGTGTGGCATGCTCAAAGCGTTGCTCAATAACTCCACCAGTTACTGTCACCGCGCCGCTGACTGGTTTCCCATAATGCCCAGGATTGCTGTTGTAGAGATCCCTAAAACTCTGATCCACACTAATGTTGACAGCGTCTCCGAACCATTTTTTATAAAGCTTATTGAAATTATAGTTACCGTATGCTGCACAGTTGTCGGGGCGTCCAGCAAGCACTGAACTATTTGGCACGTACGGGGTGTAGTAGTAAAGCCCTGCGGTGGCATGGTTTTCGATGCGAATTCGCTGTGTACCGCAGCTCGGGTTTGGGTGATGCTGCACATTAGCGTACCCTCCAACAGGGAACCAGGTAAACTGTCCGCTGTCGCGGTAGCGTTTCAACTGCCGCGCTGCATGCCAGACCTGATTTTGGAACCCAAAATAACTAGCGTCACAGTTTGCCCCAAAATTTGGTCCAGTGTCAGGGCAAGCGTACCCCATCGCACGCTGATAAGCGTAATCATTAGGAGATACTGTAGTGATGAGACTCTGCTCTTTCTGCAGCATCACTAACAGTGCTTTTTGGCTAATACCGCAGCCGCGCCCAACCTTCGCGATAATCTCTGCTGCAGTCTCTGAACCCGCACCAAGGTACCCGCCAGGGCAGTAGGCATCAGGCAGCTTACCCGTGGTAGCTTGGCTGTAATTACGTAAACTACGCGGTGTGCCATGCGGCACCTGCTGATTCAAAAAGTTTTGTACCTGTTGCGCAGACATCGCTTGGCCATCATAAAACAGCTCATCCTCAATAATGCGCCCAGGATTAAAATCAGAGGATGCGGCCGCCTCAGCCGGGGTCAGCACTGTAAAGGCCAACGCTCCCGCTGTTGCCATCACTGCAGCAAGGCGTCTCACTCTCTTAAAACTTGGTTTTTCTACCATATCCTCGTCACCTTGTAACTCGAAAAATAATCTAAACTACGAACAAGCACTCACTGCCAAACAGTGCTGCGCGCAACAACAGCACATCTAATGCAGCAGTTAAAGCTCAGCGGCAACTTGTTGCTGTAGCGCCGCGTTCTTAGCTTCGACCTGTGCAGTAAGCTCACTAGCATAAGCAGCAAGTTTTTGTTGCACATCAGGATTAAAAGCTCCGACTATTCTAGCAGCTAAAATACCCGCGTTTTTTGCTCCGCCTATCGACACTGTAGCGACCGGAATCCCGCCGGGCATTTGCACGATTGACAGCAGTGAGTCCATGCCGTCAAGTGTGTGCAGCGGCACCGGAACTCCAATAACAGGCAAGGTTGTCATTGAGGCGACCATTCCCGGCAGGTGTGCTGCTCCCCCTGCTCCGGCAATAATCACCTTCAGCCCCCTTGAGACCGCTGATTTCGCATAGTCAAACATCGCATCCGGGGTGCGATGAGCACTCACAACCTGCACCTCGTGTGCAATTTTAAATTCTCTGAGCATCTGCACTGCATCCGCCATCACGCGATAATCAGAGTCTGAGCCCATAATCACGCCAACAACTGGCTGTTGCTCGGTCATTTCTGCTCCTTCTAGCTGGCTACGCAGCTGCCTGTCATAGTGCCTTTTATTACCTGCGTGGTTGGAAAGTTAAATCCCGTGCTGTGCGCGGCGGTTCGGTCGGTGGCGGATCCGCCTAACCGTTTTCCATCTCGGCCGCGGCTGCACGAGCAGCTTGCAAAACCTGGGCGGTGTCGTCGCCGATAACGGTGACGTGTCCAACCTTACGCCCCGGTCGTGAATCCTTACCGTAGCTGTGGAACTTCGCCGCCGGATGCGCCGCCAATGCACGATTGTAGCGCACCGGCATCGGGCCTTCTGCCGGGCCGCCCAAAACATTGATCATAACCGCTGCGGGGCGGGTCATGGCGGTGCTGCCCAGCGGCAGGTCGGTGACGGCCCGCAGATGCTGTTCGAACTGGCTGGTGATACTGCCCTCGATTGAGAAGTGTCCGGAGTTGTGCGGGCGCATCGCGAGTTCGTTGACGAGCAAGCGACCGTCTAGGGTTTCAAACATTTCCACCGCCATCACTCCGGTAACTTCCAGGCCGGTGGCGATCTGGCGCCCGATAGCGGCCGCGGCTTCCTGTAGTTTTGCCGCGGTGGTTGCCACTGCCGGAGCCGGGGCAATAACCTCGGCGCACACTCCGTCTTGCTGCACGGTTTCAACAACCGGCCACAGGGCTACTTCCCCGCTGGGGCGACGCGCTACCAGCTGTGACAGCTCCCGCTCAAACGGCACCAGTTCTTCTGCCAGCAGCGCATCGCTAACTGGATCAGCCTCCAGTGCCGCAAACCAATCTGCGGCCTCAGCTGCAGCCGTGACTACCCGCACCCCTTTACCGTCGTAGCCACCACGCGCGGTTTTCACAACCGCTTTACCACCCACCTGCGCCAAGAAAGCGTCGAGCTCTGCCGGGTTTTGCACCGTGGCCCAGGTTGGCACCGGCACCCCGATTTCGCTGAGTTTTTGTCGCATCAAGATTTTGTCTTGCGCGTACTGCAGTGAGTGTGGTTGCGGGTGCACCTGCACTCCGGTGGCAAGCAACTGCGCCAGCACTTCTTGCGGCACGTGTTCGTGGTCAAAGGTGATGACGTCTACGGTTTCGGCGAACTGCATCACGGTTGCAGCATCACGACAGTCACCGACCGCGTCTGCGGCCCGGGCAGCGCTCATCCCAGGGGCTTCTGCAAGCACACTGATTTCTAAGCCGAGGTGGGTTGCTGGCGGTATCATCATCCGCGCCAGCTGCCCCCCACCGATCACGCCGACTCTGATTTTGCCTGCGCGACCCGCTGCCGTAGCCGCGGTTTCTGCACTGTGTGAATTGTTCGCCACCTTAGTTAAACCTCCGCATTCCATTCTAGCTGTGCGGCTGCCACGGCGCACTATAGGCCGTGGCAGCTCGGCACCCGAAGAGCTGTATCCCTGTGCGGGCCAGACCCGGAGCGCACAGGCATCCTGCACAGCTCAGCACTGCGGCGCCACCCGAGCTGGCGCCGCCAGCGCGTGCCTACAGCGGCTTGTACTTGCTGTGTTGATTTTCGACGCCGCCAACCACACCGTTGACGCGGCGTAACAGCGGGGTTTGCGGCTTGTCACGTAGCTCTTCCGGCAAAAATTGTTGTGGGAAGCCTTGATAAGCGACCGGGCGCAAGAACCGATAAATCGCGGCGGTACCGATTGCGGTGGAGCTCACCGCGGTGGTTGCGGGATATGGCCCACCGTGCTGCTGCGCATAGGTAACTGCCGCCCCCGGAGACCACTGATTCCAGAGCACTCGGCCAGCTTTTTCGCGAAGCTCGTCAAGCAGTGGCGCTACAATTTCGTCGTTTTCTTCGCCACAGATTGTGGCGGTAAGCTGCCCGTCGAGGATGCGAGCAAAAGCCAGCATCTCAGCTTCGTCTTCGTACGTCACAACCAGCCCGGTGGGGCCGAAACACTCGCGACAAATTTCTTCATAGTTGTCAAGAATCGCAGTGGCCGTGGTACTCAAAACCGTTGGCCCCGGAGCGGTGTCGTATGGTTCATCACCCTGGGCCAAAAGCTCGATTGCAGTGTGCTGCTGCAGCTCCTGCAGGGTATCAACATAACCCTGGTGGATGCGCTCATTCAAAAGTTTTTGCCCCTCCGGCAGCGCAGCAGTCGCAATCGCCTGTGACAGCCCGGAATCTCGCGGCACCACAATAATGCCCGGCTTGGTGCAGAATTGCCCTGATCCCAGAGTGATGTTACTGAGGTACTCCAGCGCAATCTGATTTTCCCGGTGTAGCGCTGCCTGCTTGGTCACGAAAACCGGGTTCAAGCTACCGAGCTCACCGAAGAACGGAATCGGCTCTGGGCGTGAGGTTGCAATATCAAACAAAGCTCGCCCCGCAGGAATCGACCCGGTAAAAGCACCGGCTTTGATCTCCGGCGCCTGCAACACTGCAATGCCATCGGCACGGCTTTCAATCAGTTGGAAAAGGTGCTCCGGCGCTCCCACGTTGTGCAGCGCGGAAGTCACCACTGCGGCAGTCTCCCGTGACAGTTCCGGGTGCCCGTTGTGCGCTTTCAAAATCACCGCGCAGCCCGCGGCAATAGCAGACGCGGTATCACCGCCGGCAACGCTAAAGGCAAACGGGAAGTTGCTTGCCGCAAAAATCACCACCGGCCCCAGCGCCTGGTTGGTGCGTCGCAGATCCGGCCGCGGCCCAGTCGCCCAGTCAGGGTTTTTTTCGTCGATACGCACGTCAAGATAGACGCCATCTCGCAGCACCTCTGCAAAGAGTCGCAGCTGGAAACTGGTGCGGTGCAGCTCTGCGGTGAGCCGATCCAACCGCAAATTAGTCTCCTCCCGCGCAATCGCCACGAGCTTTTCGCTGTTGGCAACTAGGCCATCAGCAATTGCTTCGAGCGCTAACGCACGAGTTTCACGCGGTGCACGGGACCAGCTGCGATATGCCTTGTGAGCATTTGCGACGAGGGTCTCAACTGTCATGAACTTCTCCTGGTTCGCCTTTGAGGTGCGACCCCACCGTGGTGCAGCGGGTCATCGCTAGGACATCTTAAATTGCTATATCTATAATATGGTGGATCCAGCTACAACCTGGAATTACCTAAAAATTCTGTAGCTGTGCTACAAACCTTTGCCGTACTCTGCTGTCTGCTGTACCGTCGCAGTGAGATCAGCTGTGTCACAATCATCAATAAATTTCTCGGCGGTGGCCACGCCAGGTTGCAGCTGCTGGTGCTGTCCAGCATCAAGCACGTCAACCAGCAACAGCGTGACGTTATCGCGCGGCAGCTTCTCGAGTGCCGTATCAAGCAAATAGTTGGCGCTGGTCTCGGTGACCGCGAGGGCCAGCCCAGCGGCTATTTCTGCATCTGAGAGCGTGTCCGTGAGGCCATCGCTGCACACCAGCAGACGTTCACCCGCGGTCAACGGCAGCAGCCAGGTATCGAGAGTATCTGCGCCACTACCAAGCGCCCGAGTGATCACGTTACCCGCGGGCAAGCGTGGATCATTGAGCGCCACCCCGCTGGCGAGCATCTCGTTGCGAAGCGTATGATCTACCGTAATCTGCTGCAGTTTGCCGTCACGAAAACGGTAAACTCGACTATCGCCAACGTTAATGATAAGCCAGGCGAAGCCCTGCTCCTGTCGGGTTAGGAAAATCCCGGTGAGGGTGGTGCCGGCACCCTGTTCGGTAGTGCCGGAGATGCGATTTACCGCAGCGCGAGCGCGCGCATACGCAGCACCTACCGCGTCAAGCGAGACATAAGGGTGCTGCGTCAGATGTGTGAAGGCATCGATTGCAGCGGCGGCTGCGATTTCACCGGCATCATGCCCACCGACACCGTCCGCGACCAAGAATACCGGGCCGGCGCACAGCATAGCATCTTCATTTACCTGCCGATAACTGCCAATATCAGTGCGTGCAGCGTACTTAAGCTGCGGCAACCGATATGACATAGCAGCCGACTGATTAGATCATTTTTGCGACCTGCCCGAAAGTGAGCTCAACAGGAGTCTCACGCTCGAACAGGCTCACCAGCACGGTGAGTTTTCCGCTTGCAGAGTTGATTTCACTGATGGTGCCAGGAAGACCGTTGAAAGAACCGTCTTTGATGGTAACGGTTTCGCCAATCTCGAAGTCGATTTCCACATTGCCTGCTGCGGCTGCGCGAGCAGCAGCGCTAGACTTGTTTTCAGCTTCCATCTCGAAGGTTGTTTTCAGCATTTCAAATGCCTCGTTAAACCGCAGTGGCACCGGGTTGTTGGCGTTACCCACGAAGCCAGTGACGCCAGGAGTGTGACGCACAATTGACCAGGTATCCTCATTAAGGTTCATGCGCACCATAACGTAGCCCGGAATACGCACCCTGGTAACCATTTTACGCTGGCCGTTTTTGACCTCCATGACGTCTTCCATCGGCACCTGAATTTCGTATATGTCATCTACGGCGCCCATGGTTTCACGGCGGTTCCACAGGTTTTCTTTAACCTTACGCTCATAACCGGCATAACTATGGATGACGTACCACTTGCCTGGCTTGCGACGCAGCTCGCGACGCATTTCTTTGTAAGGATCTACTTCTTCTACCTGCGGCGCAGCGGCAGTGGTGTCGCCTGCTGCCAGTGCATCGAGAGCGCCCTCCAGGCTTTCCTCAATTGAATTGTTAGTCATATTAATCAGCCTTGCCCTTGATTTTTAGCAGATGCCTAAACGGCAGTGCCGAATACAAACAGTGTTAAGAACCCGAACAGCTGGTCAAGCAGGGTGACAAAAACCATCATCACAATCACGAAGCCGAGTACCACGAAGAAGTAGTTCCGCAGCTGTTTCCAGGTTGGAGTGTTTACCTTTTTCAGCTCGGCGATAACCTGCTTGATAAAAAGAATGATGCGCAACACGAAGTTAGGCTTCTTCTCACCGCGCTTTTTTGCGGGAGTGTGGGCCTGCTCGATATCTGTGCTGCTCACGCATCTTCCTTTCTAGCAACTAGTTTAAGTAACTGGCAGGGCGGACAGGACTCGAACCTGCAACCGACGGTTTTGGAGACCGTTGCGCTACCAATTGTGCCACCGCCCTAGATAGCTTCTTTTAGTACTGTAGCGTCCTTTCCTGAACGTTTGCAGCACCAAAATTATTAGCTACTCGTGAAAGTTTACGGCATTGCGAGCAACTTGTCGAATTTAATCTCAAAATTACGTCCGAAAGTCGTAAGATAAAAGGGTGAACACTAAAACTAGACTCTCTAAAAAAATCTCTGCAATCGCAGAGTCAGCAACCCTCAAAGTAGATGCGAAAGCTAAGGCTCTCAAAGCAGAAGGCCGGCCAGTCATCAGCTACGCTGCGGGCGAACCAGATTTCCCAACGCCGCCACACATCGTTGATGCGGCTCGCGCTGCGCTTGATGATCCAGCTAACTTCCGCTACACCGCAGCTAACGGTCTGCCAGAGCTGCGCGCTGCCATCGCCGAAAAAACCGCAAAAGACTCCGGTATCACCGTCGACCCGGCGCAGATTATTGTGACCAACGGCGGCAAGCAGGCGGTTTACGAGGCGTTCCAGATTCTGTGTGATCCGGGCGACGAGGTAATTTTGCCTGGGCCATACTGGACAACCTACCCAGAGGCAATCGCCCTGGCTGACGGCGTTACAGTTCCAGTTTTTGCCGGTGCTGACCAAAACTACAAGGTCACCGTCGAGCAGCTTGAGGCGGCGCGCACCGAGCGCACCAAGGTGCTGGTTTTCGTGTCTCCTTCAAACCCTACAGGCGCGGTTTACACTCCGGAAGAGACTGCTGCTATCGGCCGCTGGGCATACGATAACGGCATCTGGGTTATCACCGATGAGATTTACCAGAACCTTACTTACGACGGGGTCACCGCTACTTCTATCGTTGCGGCAGTGCCAGAACTAGCAGAGCAGACCCTGCTGGTAAACGGTGTTGCTAAGACTTTTGCGATGACCGGTTGGCGCGTAGGGTGGATCATCGGCCCGCAGGACGTGATGAAGGGCTGCTCGAACCTGCAGTCACACCTAGCGAGCAACATTAACAACATTGCACAGCGTGCAGCGATTGCGGCCCTCACCGGCCCGCAAGAACCAATCCTGGAAATGCGTGAGGCGTTTAACCGCCGCCGCAAGCTGATTGTTGCCGAGCTCAACAAGGTGCCGGGCTTTAACTGCCCGATGCCTGACGGCGCTTTCTACGCATATGTTGACGTCAGCGAAGCGCTGGGTAAAGAAATCAACGGCAGGATCGCAAACACCTCTGTGGAGCTCGCAGAGATCATCCTCGAAGAAGCTGAAGTGGCAGCGGTTCCGGGCGAAGCATTCGGCCCAAGCGGTTACCTCCGCTTCAGCTACGCGCTGGGCGATGAGGCACTGCTTGAGGGTGTGCAGCGCATTCAGAAACTGCTTGGCGCTTAAACAGCAGCGGCACGCAGCTTGCAACACAGCGGGGGCACCGAATTTCATTCGGTGCCCCCGCTAGCTTATGCTGTAGGGTTTACTGTGCGCGCAGCGCCTCCGCCTCAGCATCTGCCACATCTAGCGCCGCGTCGATAATTTCCAACCCGCGCAACAGATCAGCCTCAGAAATAATCAGCGGCGGCGCAATCTGCAAGCGATTACCGGCGGCAAACGGCCACAGCCCCGCCTCTTTACATGCAGCAACAACGCGGCTCATCGGGGCAGCAGCCGCACCGCTCGCGTTAAACGGGACAAGCGGCTCGCGAGTTGCGCGATCCACCACCAGCTCCAAAGCCCAAAACAGCCCGCGGCCGCGCACCTCACCGACAGCCGGGTGTTTTGCTGCCAGCTCCGCTAGCCGCGGTGCCAGCACCCGCTCCCCGAGATCTCGCACGTGCGCGAGGAGCCCCGTGCTTTCAAACACCTCAAAAGTGGCAACGCCAGCGGCGCAGGCCAGCGGATGCCCGGAGTAAGTCAGCCCGCCCGGGAACGGCTTGTCAGCGAAAGAGTTGTGGACTTCTTCTGAAATAATCACTCCGCCGAGAGGCACGTAACCGGAGTTCACACCCTTGGCGAAGGTCACCAGATCAGGGGTAATGTCAAACTGTTGGAAAGCAAACATGCTACCGGTACGGCCGAACCCAACCATCACTTCGTCGCAGATCAGCATAATGCCGTGCCGCTTTGTGAGTGCGCGCACACCCTCAAGGTAGCCCGGGGTTGGTACCAGAATCCCGTTGGTGCCGGTTACGGTTTCCAACACCACCGCGGCGATAGTCTGCGGTCCCTCCAGCTCGATGGTGTGCTCCAGGTGCGCTAACGCCCGCGCGGTTTCTTCCTCTGGAGTGGTGGCGTGGAACTCTGAGCGGTAAGGGTACGGCCCAAAGAAGTGCATCACGTTCGCATCAAGCACTCCGTTCGCCCAACGGCGCGGCTCCCCCGTGAGGCTGATCGCGGTGGCGGTGGAACCGTGGTAGCTGCGGTAGCGGGACAGCACTTTCTGCCGCCCGGTGTGGTGCCGCGCCAGCCGCACCGCGTACTCGTTTGCCTCCGCACCACCGTTGGTGAAGAACACACTGCGCGCCCCCGCAAAACTGTTTTCCACAATCAGTTTCGCAAGCTCACCGCGCACATCATTGGCGACAGCCGGCTGAATTGTCGCCAACCGCCCCGCCTGCTGCTGCACCGCCCGCACCAACTCCGGATGCTGATGCCCAAGGTTAAGATTCACCAGCTGGGAGGAAAAGTCTAGATACTCGTTGCCGTCATAGTCCCAAAACCGCACACCTTCGCCCTTAGCAATTGGCAGTGGATCAATCTGCGCCTGCGCTGACCAGGAGTGGAAAACGTATCCGCGATCGTTTTCGCGCACCTGACGCTGCTCTGCGGTGTCTCCGAAAGCGTGCGCGTTGCCATGCCGGTCTGTGTAATCTGTCATGCTATCCCCTCGTCATTGTGAAGCAGTTACCTGCTATTTTCGCCGTTCTCACCCCAGAGCGCAACATATTCGTGACCCAGCTGTTGCATCAGGGCTCGCAGCGCCGGCAGCGACAGGCCCATGACGCAGCTTGGGGTGCCCTCGATTCTGTCGATGAACGCCCCGGCAAGCCCGTCAATCGCAAAGCCGCCGGCGAGCTCCAGCGGCTCCCCGGTCGCAATATAAGCCGCCAGCTCAGCGTCGGTGACATCTGCGTTAAGGCGCACCGTGGCAGTGTCTACCAGGCCGGCACTGTTCACAATCTCGCCATTTTGGCACTCCGCCAGCCAGTGCCCGGAATACAGCACCCCGGTTTTACCCCGGTGCGCGCGGGCGCGGTTCATCGCGATCTCCGGCAGGTGCGGCTTACCGAGAATCTCGCCGTCTAACAAAAACATACTGTCGCCTCCCAACACCAGACCGTCTGCCGCGGCGCCGTGCGCCGCAATCACGCTCTCGGCTTTGATACGCGCAAGAAACTGCACAGTTTCAGCGGCGGATAGCACCCGGTTTTGTGTGACCTGATGAGCGGCAAGCGCGGCCTCCTCGTCTACTGTCGGGGCGAAGCGCGCGGCAGGGGTGATTCCTGCTCCCTGCAAAACAGCTAGGCGAGCGGCGGAGGTGGAAGCTAACACGAGTCTCATACTGCCAGTCTAGTTGCCTTGGCGCCGTGGTGGCAGTTTTAGCGCTCAGGTCGGGCCCGCACCGCAACCCGCTCGCACCGCAGGCGCTAAAACCTGCGACAATAGATACCATGACTAACTCCGCAGCAGCACTTGAAACCGGCACCGAAATTACCCTGGAGGTGACAGGCATCGCGCACGGCGGTGTGGCTATCGCCCGTCACGAGGGGCGCGTTATTTTTGTGCACGATACCATGCCGGGCGAAACGGTGCGCGCGGAGCTAACCGAGGTTAAAAAGAATTTTGCGCGAGCGGTGACAACCGAGGTGTTGCAGGCCGCGCCGGAGCGAGTGCCGCACATCTGGCATGCGGCGAGCATTGACCGTAAACCCAAGTGGCGTGCCGGCGGCGCCGAGTTCGGCCACATTGAGCTTGCGGCCCAGCGGGAGCTGAAAACCCGGGTGCTTACTGACGCGCTGCAGCGCCAGGGCAAAATTGCGGCGAGCGAAATGCCAGAGTTTGAGGTGCTGCCGCTGGCGGGAGACGATGATGCAGGCGGCCTCGGCTGGCGCACCCGGGTGCGGTTGCAGGTGGATCGCGAAACCGGGGTGGTTGGCCCCTACGCGGCGCGCAGCCATCGCGTGGTGCCGGTCACCGATTTGCCTTTGGCGGTGCCGGAGCTGCTGCCGCTCGCACCGCTCGGGGAGAGCATGCCGGATGTCGCGGCAGTTGATTTGATTGCCCCAAACAGCGCGGATGCTCGCATGCTGCTCACCTATCACGGTGAGGCAGCTCCGGTGGGCGCTGATGATGTTGTGTATGAGACCGTGTTTGACAGCGAGTTTCAGGTGCGCGCCGGCGGGTTCTGGCAGGTCCACACCGGCGCTGCAGAGCGGCTTTACGCGGAGGTTGCGGGAGCCACCGCCGCGCTTGGGGAGCGGCTTGACCCGAGCGCCAATAACCTCGACCTGTATGGCGGGGTGGGGTTGCTGGCGGCCGCGTTTCTGGATACTGCCGGGGAGCGTGCCCGGATTGCCAGCATTGAGGCGGTAGAGTCTGCTACTGATTTAGCGGCGGAAAACCTCTCAGAGTTCACCGGCGCCCAAGCGCTAACTGCGCGCACCGAGGATTATCTTGCGGATCTGCTGCGCGGTTCTGCGCTTACCCGTGAAAAGCTGCGGCGCGCCACTGTGGTGGCTGATCCACCCCGCTCTGGCCTTGGCGTCAAAACCGTGGCGCAGCTGCTTGAGCTACAGCCAGCAAACCTGATTTACGTTGCCTGCGACCCGGTTGCGTTCGCGCGAGACACCCAACTGTTGCAGACGGGCGGTTACACACTGGTGGAGCTGCGCGGACTGGATATGTTCCCGCACACCCACCACTTTGAGACTATCGGGCTGTTTTTGCGCGATAACTAGGTTCGTGCTGGCACGTGTCGCGGGCGCGATGCTAGGCGGGCACGGCGCTAGACGGCGCGGTTAAGTGTCAACGCACGGCACCATGAACGAGCAGCATGTTAGGCACACGCTGCGGCCCACCACGCGAGCGCTAGTCTGCGCGGCTGATGTCTAGCATTTCTGCGCGCGGCACAACCTTGATGCGTTCTCGCCCCGCAGCTTCCCCGAGACTGATTTCGTGCGCGTCCAGCTGGTGCCACCCGGTGATGTCGGTGTACTGCACGCCGCGAGCAGTCAGCAGCTGTTCGATGGCCTCTGGTTCGGGTCGCTGCGGCTGCCACACTTTGCCTTCTTGCCAGTCTGCCAGCAGCCCCTCGAGGGTTTCACGCGCGTCTGATTTGGTGGCCCCGATAAGCCCCACCGGGCCGCGCTTGATCCACCCCGTTGCATACATGCCAGGCACTTGCTCGTCGCTGCCAGGAGCCGTAACAACCCGGCCAGCGTTGTTCGGAATCACACCGCGCAGCTCGTCAAACGGCACCTGCTCCAGCGCAGATCCGAAGTAGCCCACCGCGCGATACACGGCACCCACAGGCACTACCGTAAACTCTCCGGTGTCGATAACTCCGCCAGTGCCGTCAGGGCGAGTGCGCTCAATTTTAATGCCGGTGACGTGCCCTGCAGCATCGGTTTCAATTGCAACCGGCTTTGACCAGAAGTGGAACACCAGGCGTCGCGATGCGCGCGGCAGCTCACCAGCTTCCCGCTGCTGCTGTGTTTGCAGCCACTGCCCGAAGATGCGGCTCATCACCAGCACCTGTTTATTGCTGTTCTTCAGGCTTTCCAGGTGGTCGTCGGTGAGCTCGAAGTCTGCCGGATTCAAAACCATGTCAACGTCACGCACTTCGCCGAGCTCGCGCAGCTCCAGCGGAGTGAATTTAACCTGCAGCGGGCCCCGACGACCGAAGACGTGCAGTGTTTCGATAGGGTTTTGCTGCAGCCCTTGATACACGTTGTCGGGAATCTCTGTCGGCAGCAGATCTTCAGCATGCTTAATCAGTATGCGCGAGATGTCTAGCGCCACGTTACCGTTGCCGATAACCCCGACCTCGCGCGCCTGCAGCGGCCAGCTGCGGGGCACGTCGGGGTGGCCGTCAAACCAGCTCACAAAGTCTGCCGCGCCGTATGATTCTGGGGCGGCAATACCGGGGATTACCAGTGGCGCGTCAGTCACCGCCCCGGTGGCGAAAATCACCGCGTGATAGTGCTGTTGCAAATCGGCGAGGGTAATGTCGCGCCCAAAGTGCACATTGCCGAAGAAGCGAATATTTCCAGCGTCTAACACCTCGCGCAGCGCGTTCACAATGCCCTTAATGCGTGGATGATCTGGCGCCACCCCATAACGCACCAGGCCGTACGGTGCCGGCAGATGCTCAAACAAATCAACTGCAACATCAAAATCACGCTCGGTTTTTAACAGGATGTCAGCGGCGTAAATACCAGCCGGCCCGGCGCCCACAATCGCCAAACGCATTTGTTCTTTTGCAGTCATGCTGAGTGTTTATCCTTTGCTGCCGCGGGGTATCGCGGGCGTTGCTTCTCTATCACAAACTTGTAGCGAATATCATGCCGCGCACTGTCACGTGCCGTGCACTATCCGACGCGATCGACGATGGTTTCCGCCAACCGCACCAGGGCAGTTTTTACCGCACCCTGCGGCAGCGGAGCCAGCGCAGTGGTGGCGGCAGTGGCAATCTGCCGGGCACGCTCCGCGGTTGCTGCGGTGACTTCGTGCTGATACAGCTCGGCAACCTCGGCATCCATTACCTCGGGGGCGGCGCCGGCGGCAACCGCTGCAACACCCTCATCGATGCGGCGCAGCAAATCTGCGGCGGCTGCATCTGTTGCGGCGCGCTGCTTCAGCAGCAACAGTGGCAAGGTGACAACTCCGGCGCGCAGGTCGGTACCGGCACGTTTGCCCGTGTCTTGTTTCGCCGGAGACAAATCAATCACATCGTCAACCAGTTGGAAAGCCAGGCCAATAGCCTCACCGTACTCGGTTACCGGGTCGAGGTATTCCCGCGGCGCTCCGCTAACCAGCACGCCCATGCGAGCAGCGCATGAAATCAGCGCGCCCGTTTTATCTGCGAGCACCTGCAGGTAGAAGGCTTCTTCATCGTCTTCTGGCTGCGGCCCAACAGTTTCGTGCAACTGCCCCAAGCACAGTCGCTCAAATGTCTCAGCCTGCAGCAGAATCGCTTCTTCACCCATGCCGGCAACCAGGCTGGAGGCTCGTGCAAACAGCAAATCTCCGGCAAGGATAGCCACCGAGTTTGACCAGCTCACGTGCGCGGTGGGAACCCCGCGCCGGGTGCCAGCCTCATCCATCACATCATCGTGATACAGCGACGCCAGGTGGGTGAGCTCAATCGCCTGCGCAACAGTACGCACCCGGTCATTAACGCCGTCACCTAGCTGGCTGGTCAGCAGAGTTAGCAGAGGGCGGATCCGCTTCCCGCCGGCTTCGGCGAGGTAGCGTGCAGCGGCATCCGCGACCGGTGAAGCGAAGCGTGTTTGCTCAAGCAGCCCCTGCTCCACCTCGGCGAGCTGCGCTTCTAGCTCTTTAACTTTGCGTTTCTCCGCAACGGATTGAAAAAGTTTACCCGGCAACGCTTGGGTTGCGGTTGCGATTGTAATCTTTTCAGTCATTGTTTATTCTGCTTTCTGCGCAGCCTTTGCGGGGACGAAGCCGCGATGCAGCGCCGCGATACCGCCGGAGAGGTTGCGGTATCGCACCCGCTCCAAGCCTGCCTGCTGCAGTTTTACAGCGAGCAACTCCTGGCTTGGCCAGCTCTCAATCGATTGGTTGAGGTACTCGTAAGCTGCTTTATTGCCGGTGATTTTGCCGGCGATGCACGGTAGTAACCGAGAGCTATAGAAGTTGTAGGGTGCCCGCAACGGCGCGATGGGGGTTGAGAACTCGCACACCACGACGCGCCCGCCTGGTTTTACCACCCGCACCATTTCGCTGAGAGCAGCAGCAACATCTTGCACGTTGCGCAGCCCGAAAGAGATGGTTGCGGCGTCGAAGGTGTTGTCATCAAACGGCAGCTCGGTGGCGTCTGCCCACACGAACTCCAAAAGCGGGTTATCGGCGTGGCGCTTACGACCCACAGCGAGCATCCCCTCAGAGAAGTCTGCTGCGGTAACCGCCGCGCCGCGCTTTGCGAGAGCTGCGCTGGAGGTGCCGGTGCCGGCGGCAAGGTCTAGAATTTGCTGCCCTGGCTGCGGCGCTACCGCGTTAACAGCGGCGATCCGCCACAGGCGATCAATACCCAGCGACAGCAGATCGTTCGTAAAATCGTATTTCTCGGCAACCGTGTCAAACATGCCTGACACATCTGCGGCTTTTTTCGTTTCAACGTTAGGGCGATTCACGCTCTCTATGCTACCCGGATTTCCTGGCAAGCACCGCAGAACTATCACACAAGCGGTAAGCTAGACGGGTGAGTGCTGTTCCTTTAGTTGTGACTAGCCGCCGCTTGCCGGCGTCTGAGCAGACGCAAACCGTCGCTCAACTGTTGCGCTACGCTGATCCACACAATCCTCTGGTGTGGGTGCAATCACACGCTGCCGCGGTTGGAATCGGCGCAGCGGTCACTTTGCAAGCCGCTGGCCCGGAACGCTTCACCCAGTTGCAAACCCAGTGGGAACAGCTGGTGGCGGCGGCTCAAATTAGTGACGAGGTACAGGTGCCTGGCAGCGGCCTGGTGGCTTTCGGCACTATCGCTTATGGCGACGACAGTAGCAGCATCTCGCTGCTGGTGGTGCCGGAGATTATTGTGCAGCGCCACCATGACGAGTTTTTTATTACCACGGTGCAGCGCTCCGCCGCCGGGCAGATTCCGCAACCGCTGCCGCCACTCACTGCAACCGCGCTTGACTTCGCAACTTGGCGGGGCTGCGATTTGCGCCCTGTCGGCACCACCGCACAACAGCAGGAATACCGCACCGCAGCGGCCACGCTGCTGCAGGAAATCACGGCAGGCAACGTCCAAAAAGCGGTGCTCTCGCGACAGATTAGCGCCGAGATTTCGGTAACTGCTGATTTGCGCATCCCACTTTCCCGGCTCGCGCAGCAGTACAGCGAGTGCGCGGTTTTCGCGATTGACGGCTTCCTTGGAGCCTCGCCGGAGACTCTCGCCCGCACTATTCAGGGAAGCGTCCGCACCAGAGTGCTTGCAGGCACCGCACCCCGCGACACCACTGACGCCACTGCTGACGCTGCAGCCGGTGATTCGCTGCTGCATTCGGCACAGATCACTGCAGAGCACGAGTTTGCTGCGGCAAGCGTAATTGATGCCCTGACTCCGTTGGTGACCGAACTTGACACCAACACGAAACCACTCGTGATTGGGCTGCCGAACGTGTGGCATCGTGCCACCGATATTAACGCGAAAATTTCTGGTGAAATTTCCTGTCTTGATTTGGTTGCGGCAATGCACCCGACCGCCGCGGTTGCCGGCACCCCAACGACCGCTGCAGTGCCGCTGTTGCAGCGGGTTGAGAGTTTTGATCGGGGCCGCTACGCGGGTGCGGTAGGGTGGATCAGCGCCGCCGGTGATGGCGAGTGGGCGCTGGCGCTCAGGTGTGCCCAGGTGTCGCCGCTGCCTGGTGACCCGGAGGCTATAATGCGGGAGGATGGATCCACCACCGCAAATGGCAGCGCAAATTCCGCCGCGAGCAGCGCCGCGACTCGGACTGTGACCGCAACCGCCGGCGGGGGGTTGGTAGCGGGCAGCGAGATCACCACGGAGTACGCGGAAACAGTTGCGAAGTTTGCGCCGATTGTGGCGGCGTTTGCGCCATAAATAGCGCAGCACCGGGGTGCGGCACGAGGGCAGCGGGCGCTGCGCAAGCCGGGGTGCAGCACGGGGCAGCGCACACTGCACAAGCGGGGTTAGGCCGTGAACGGCACCTCAATAAGCGCCGGGCCGGTAACCGGGCCGGTAAGGAAATCTTCTAGCTCTCCACGAGTCTGCAGCAGGTGATACTCCCAGCCGTAAGCCGCGGCGAGAGCCGCGAAATCAGCGCTGTGGGGGGTTGTCATTACCCGCGCGAAAGCCGCGTCGGCAGCAACCTCACGCACCTCCAGGCCGTTAAAAATCGTGCCGCCACAGTCGTTTGCAACGAAAAGCTGCAACCGCGGCAGCGGCTCACCAGGGGTTAGCGCCAGCGAGCCGGCGTCGTGCAGCAGCGCCAGATCCCCCAGCAGCACCCGGGTCACCCCGGCAGCTGCCGCCGGGCTCTCGCTGCCTTGCGAGGCAGCGGCGATTCCCCGCGCGGTGGCGACGGTGCCGTCAATTCCCGCAACCCCGCGATTCGCGTGAATCTGCACGGGCCGCGGCTGCGCCACCCGATCTAACACTCGCACCAGCCGGGAGGCGGCAACAACCAGGCGGTCGTGCGGCCAGGTGGCGCGCCAGACACTGTCAACCAGCAACTCTCGGGTGATTTTTTCGCGCTTCGCAGCGAGCTCCTGCCGGGCGTACGCACTGCGCTCTTTATAGCCGTTTTCACGGGCTAGTGCGGTGTCTGGCTCGTGCACCGTAGAGACCTCTGCGGCGAGCACTCGGGCGGCGCGGATCCACATTCCTAACCAGGTGTGCTGCGCTTGCGTGTCGTAGTCTGCTGCGAGGTGAATTTCGCGGGTTTGCACCGCGTGCGGCGGCCCGTAGTGCTCTCCGAGGTGCGGATCAACCACGATGATTTCTTTGTCCGTCAGCTCTACCAGGCGCGCAACCTCGCGGGTCAGGGTGGGGTGGCCGAAAATCACCACGCGCTCAATCATCTCAATGGTTTCGGCGTCTTGCAGCAGCCGCTGGTAGCAGGCAATCGCTTCGCGGCCGTAACGCACCCCGCTCACAACCTCGGGCAGCAGCGGTAGGTGCGCGGCGTGCGCAAAGGCTTCGGCGGCGGCTGTAGCTCCGGATCCGGCAATAATCACGGTGCGCTTCGTGCTGTCGAGAGTGTAGCTGTAAAGCTGCGGCGCGGCCGGCAGCACGGAGGTTTCGAAGGAGGAGCCCGCAAGCTGCTCAAACGAAGTTGCTGCCGCAACCGGCATAGTTTGAGCGGCGGCGGTGATCGCTGCAGTGACTGTTTCAGGTAGCTCGGCAGCGAGCGGCTCCTGCAGCCCCAAATTTAGCTGCACAGGGCCGGGCGCTTCCTGCCCTTCGCCGCCGCAGGCAGCAGCCCACAGCGCATCGGTTAGCGCGTCGAAATCTGGGTACGGTGCGGTGTGTGGATCAGCCAACCCCGGCACCTCAAAAGCCTGTTCGGCACGCAAAAACGGTGTGAATATTCCGGTTTGTAAAATCGTTTGGCTGCTGCGGCGGCGATGCAGCCGAGCAGGTCGATCAGCAGTTAAAAGCAGCAGCGGCACTCTTCCGGCGTGGGCTTCCATTACCGCTGGCAGCAGGTTTCCCACAGCGCTGCCGCTGGTTACAATCACCACCGCGGGGCGGCCGGTTTCTTTGCCGATGCCGAGCGCGTAAAAGGCTGCGCTACGCTCATCAATCGCAACGTGTAACCTGATCAGGCCGCTGGCTTCGAGCGCCGCCGCCCGCAGCGCTAAGGCCTGGGAGCGAGACCCGGGGCACACCACCACATCGGTGAGCCCCAGCTGTGTCAGCCGCGCAAAGAGCCGGGTTGCGGTGATGGTTGCGGCGCAATATAAAGTACTCACAGAGGGCGGCCTTCTGCAGTGTCGGCGGGATCTTCTGGCGCGTTGGTTGTCGCCGGGGTTTGGTTTCCGGCTGCGGTTTGGTTTTCAGCCGGATCTGCTTGCTGCGGCTGCGAGGCCGGCTGCCCGGTATGGTTTTGCTGCGCCGCCGGATCCACCCCAGCTGCCCGATGCTCGGCAGCAGCAGCCTCAGCGTCAAGCTCCTGCAGCCGCCGTTCGAGCTCGGAAATTTTGTCGTCAGAGGCCGAAACACGCTGCGCCTTCAGCTCTTCATTTACTGTTGCCGCGGAACCGCCCGGCGCGGTGTCATAGGCATTACCACTCGCCTGGCCTGCTGCTGCTTTCGGGCGCCCAAAAATAAACCACAGCACACTGCCCAGCACCGGCAGCAGCACAATAATCGGCAACCAAATGTGTTTCGGCAGCGTGCGCACACTGTCTCGCGGGGTCATAATCGCGGTGACCAGGGTGTAAATACTAAATGCCACCGCGACAATCGCGAGGAGAATATATATGCGCACCATGGTTATTAATTTTACCCCCACTCGCGCACCGGCGTTACAGAGGTTTTCTAGTCTACAATAAGGCTGTGAGTTTTAAAAAAGCATGGGTTCTGTACACCGTTTTACGTCTGCTGTTCTTCACGGTGCCGTTCATCGGCATTATGTTGCTGCTGCCGGCCGAGCAGCGTAACGGTCTGACCTGGGGCGTGGTTTTTGCCGCCGTCACCGCCGGAGTTATTGCGGTTGCGCTGTCCGTGCTTTTGCTGTCAAAACTGCGCCAGCAGGCTGCCGCTGGGGTCGCCCACTGGCGCGCAAAGGGCCACCAGGATGAAGCCGCCGCAGAGGATGAGCTAATCGACGCAGCGGAGGCTGCGCGCTCCGCCGAGGCGGCGCCTGCGTCTGGCGAAGCGGCACACACTGCAGCTGCAGAAGCCGCACACCCCGCCGCGCAAACTGCGGCTCAGCTCCCAGCGCAGCCGGCAACCCAGCCGAGCAGCGACCGGGTTTAGCCGGCGAAACCGAGCGCCAGCAGCACCGCGTACAGCAGCGCCGCGAAGCTGGTCAGCTGCAACACCAGAATCAGCTCCTTCGGGGTTTTCCCAGTGAGCATAATAATGCAGCTCGGAATCACCAAAAACAGCGCAAAGAAAACCAGCACTAGGCCGCTGTAAAACAGCCCGTAAACTGCAGGCACCGCGAACGGCAGCAGCACGCACAAAACATACAGAACCCGGCTTGCACGATCGCCCAGCAGCACCGCAAGCGTGCGCTTACCGGCGAGCTTATCGGTTGCGATATCACGGGTGTTGTTAGCAATCAGCACCGCCACCGCAAACAACCCGACTGCCGCGGCCGCCCACCAGATTTCCTGCACCACGATGTCAGACTGCAAATAATACGTGCCAGCGGTTGCCACCAGCCCAAAGAAAATAAACACAAAAACTTCGCCGAGCGCCATATACCCGTAGGGTTTTTTACCGCCGGTGTAAAACCAGGCGGCAATAATCGCCACTACGCCGAGCGCTAAAAACCACCATTTCCCGCTCAGCACCACCGCGATTAAGCCGGCAACCGCCGCACCCAAGAAACAGCTCAGCGCCGCTCGCAAAACCAGTCGCGGATTCACCTCGCCTGAGCCGGTCAGCCGCGCCGGCCCCACCCGAAACTCGTCGGTGCCGCGAATCCCGTCAGAGTAGTCGTTAGCGTAATTCACGCCAATCTGCAGCAGCACCGCCACCACGAGCGCCAACAGCGTCAGGGTGAGACTAAAGCTTTGCACCGCGTCAGCGATGCCCGCGCCGGCAATCACCGGGGCGAACGCCAACGGCAGGGTGCGCAGGCGCGCGCCGGCGATCCACTCCCTGAGTGTTGGGCGGCGGTATGCGTCGCTGTCTGCAAACATGGCTTTTTTAGCGTTCTCCCGAATTCTATCCTCGTGTTTTTCCCAGCGGGCGTTAAAAAATAAATCATTCGTGCGCATTTTGGGCTCCCTCCGCGCCAACTTGCTCCTCGCGCAGCAACTGTGATGCGAGCTGCGTTGCGATTACCCAGTCTATTTTGCCATTGCTCAGACGTGGCAACGCTGAGACTGTATAAATCCGCAGCAGTTTCGCGGCGGGCCCCAGCTCAGCAGCAATCGCAGCGTTTAACTCCGTAAGCTGCATACTATTTTCGGGGCTGCCCGCTTCGGCCGCTTGCAGCAGCACTGCCCGCTCACCCCACTGCGTATCAGCCACGGCAACCGCCGCAACCTCGCTGCCGGGCAACATTTTTTCGCACACCGCGGTGAGGCGATCCAGCGCCACATTCACGCCCCCGGAAATAAAAACTCTGTCGCGCCGGCCCGTAATCTCCAGCATCCCGCCCAGCAAATTACCGCTGTCACCGGTGCGATACCACCGTGTACCCGCAGTATCAGTGATAAAAGCCGCAGCTGTCGCCTCCGGGTCACCCAAATAGCCGAGTGCGAGGTTGCTGCCGGCAAGCTGCACTTCGCCATCGCGCACGCGGATCAGCGTGTCGCCGATTTCCACCCCGTCATAGACGCAGCCGCCAGCGGTTTCGGTGGAGCCGTAGGTGCGCACCAGGTTCACGCCGAGCTCCCAGGCGAGCTGCCGATCCGCCACCGCAACAGGCCCGCCACCAACCAGCACCGCCGCCAGCCCCGCGAGGGTTTCGCGCGCGGCCAGATCAGCGGCGGCTAACCGCAGCAGCCGCTGCAACTGCACCGGCACCACCGCCAGATACCGTCTCTCGTGCGGCATTGCGGCGGCCCGCTGCAGCAGTGTCGCCGCATCGACGTCAAGCGCGAACTCCGGCTTAATGCCGCTGTGAATACTACGCACCACCTGCCCGAGACCGCCCATATACTCCAGCGGCAGGGCAACCAGCCACTGCCCGGCTCCGCCGAGTGCCTCGTGCGCGGCGGCGGCGTTCGCGAGCAGTGCGGCGCTGCTGAGCTCCACCGCTTTCGGGTAGCCGCTAGAGCCTGAGGTGCGAATAATCACCGCGGTTTCCGGGCGCAGCTGGGCAAGCTCGGCGGCACTTAACGGCGCGGCTCCTTGGGAGAGCGGCACCAGCACCGCGCGATCCGCCAACGCATCCTGCAGCGCGCCATACAGCAGCGCAATATCTGCGGTGGGGATTTGTAAGACTTTCTTCATCGCCAAACCTAAAAGTGATACGGGAAGGCTGACCAGTCAGGGTCGCGCTTTTCGAGGAAGCTATCGCGCCCCTCAACCGCTTCGTCGGTGCCGTAAGCCAGGCGAGTGGCTTCGCCGGCAAACAGCTGCTGCCCGACAATGCCGTCATCAACGGCGTTAAACGCGTACTTCAGCATCCGAATCGCGGTCGGCGACTTGCCGAGAATTGTGCGCGCCCACGCGATACCAGTCTGTTCCAGCTCGGCGTGCGGCACCACCCGGTTTACCACGCCCATCTGATAGGCGCGCTCCGCATCATAGGTTTCCGCCAGGAAGAACACCTCCCGCGCAAATTTTTGCCCGATTTGTCGCGCAAAATAGGCGCTGCCGTAGCCCGCATCAAACGATCCCACATCAGCGTCGGTTTGCTTAAACAGGGCGTGTTCGCGGCTCGCGATCGTAAGGTCGCACACCACGTTAAGGGAGTGCCCGCCACCCGCGGCCCACCCCGGCACCAGCGCGATAACCACCTTCGGCATGAAACGAATCAGCCGCTGCACCTCAAGAATATGCAGCCGCCCGGCACGCGCCTGCTCGCGCGGTGTCACCTCGGTTTCCGCCTCCGCGTATTTGTAGCCGTCGCGCCCGCGGATACGCTGATCGCCGCCAGAGCAAAACGCCCAGCCGCCGTCTTTCGGGCTCGGCCCATTACCGGTGAGAAGCACCACACCGACGGCCGGATCCACCCGCACCCGTTCTAGCGCGTCGTAAAGCTCATCAACGGTTTGCGGCCGAAAAGCGTTACGCACTTCGGGCCGGTTAAACGCGATGCGCGCAATCTTGCCATCTAGGCTGAGGTGCGCCGTGATGTCAGTGTAGTGCTCGCTGCCGGCGGCGGGGCGCCACTGGCTCGCGTCGAACAGCTCCGAAACCTGATTTTCCGCTTTTTCTGCCATGCTTTAAGTGTACCTGTTATGCTTTGTTGCAGTTTTGCACCCGGGAAGAAAGGATGGTGCTGGTGGATCCGCACTCAGCTGCTTTTTCCCTGCCACCGCTGCTCAGCACCCCGCTGCCTGACCTGGCGACGCTGCAAGCTGCCGCGCACGTGGTGGCGCTGCCGCTAAACACCCGGTTCCGCGGAGTCACGCACCGGGAGGCGATGCTGTTTCACGGGCCGTCCGGGTGGAGCGAATTCGCGCCGTTTTTGGAGTATCAGCCGGCTGAAGCGGCACAGTGGCTCGCCGCTGCCATCAACCACGGTTGGGGCGCTCAGCCCGCAATCTATCGCGATGCGGTGCCGGTGAACGCCAGCGTTCCTGCGGTGGATCCGGCTGACGTCAGGGCTGTGTTGCAGCGGTTTCCGGGCTGCACTACGGTGAAGCTGAAGGTTGCGGAGCGCGGCCAGACGCTCCGTGATGACGTGGCGCGGGTGCGCGCGGTGCACGCTGATTTTGCGCGGCGCGACCTGCCACCGCCGCTGTTGCGCTTGGACGCGAACGGCGGCTGGGATGTGCACACCGCGCTTGCTGCGGCGCGCGAATTGGCGCCGTATCATCTCGACTATTTGGAGCAGCCCTGCGCCACGGTTGCGGAGCTGGCTGAGCTGCGGGCGCAGCTTCAGGCGGCAGGGCTCGCGGTGCGGGTGGCGGCGGATGAGAGTATCCGCAAGGCGTCTGATCCGCTCGCGGTGGCGCGGGCGAATGCTGCGGATTTGCTGGTTGTGAAGGCGGCGCCTTTGGGCGGTGCGGCGCGGGCGTTGCAGCTGGTTGCGGCGGCGGGCTTGCCGGCGGTGGTTTCCAGCGCACTCGACACCAGTGTGGGCATCGCCGCCGGGGTGCAGCTTGCCGCGGCGTTGCCACCGCACCTGTTTGGCGGTGCGTGCGGGTTGGGCACTGCGGCACTGTTGCAGGCTGATGTGACACGCGAGCCACTGCTGCCGGTTGCGGGGCAGTTGCCGGTGGTTGCGGCGCAGCCGGATGCTGCTTTGCTGCGTGAATATGCGGTGGATCCGGCTCGCCGCCGCTGGTGGTTTGACCGCTTAGCCGCGTGCTACGAGGTTTTGGCCGCCGCCTAAAGCCCTGCTGCCGAAACCGCGCTCCGCACACGACTGGCCGCCAGCCGCCGCGCACTGTAGGCGCGCCGTCGCGGGGCTCGGCTCAGCCGTACACCTTGCGCCACCGCGGGGCTCGGCTCAGCCGCACACTCAGGCGCGGGCGAAAATCTCCTCCGGCGTGCCGGTGGCAACAATTTCGCCCTCCTCCAGCAGCACCGCGCGCTGCGCCAGCCCCGCGATCCGCGCGTCGTGGCTAATCACGATCACGGTGCGCCCGGCCATCAGCCCCCGTACTGATTCTGCCGCGTCGAGCAGCTCCAGTTGGGTTGTGGATTCATCAAGAATTATGATGTGCGGATCCGCCAACGCAATCCGCGCCAGCGACAGCTGCTGCACCTGATCGCGCGTCAGAGTGGTGCCGCCGTCTCCGAGCACGGTGTCAAGCCCTTGCGGCAGCTCGTCAGCCCAGGTAGCTCCCACGGTTGCCAGCGCCGCGCGCATCGCCTCCGGGGTCGCATCAGGCGCAACCACCGTGAGATTGTCTGCCAGGGTGCCCACAAATTGGTGTGCTTCCTGGGTGCAAATCAAGAGCCGCGGTCTGCCATCAGCTGCTTTTTCAGTTGGGAAGAGCCCCGCACCGACAGCTTTACCGAGCACCGTCACGGTGCCCTGGTCAGCGGTCAGGGAACCCGCGATGAGCCGCGCCAGGGTGGTTTTACCCGACCCGGAGCGCCCCACCAGGGCGAGCGACTCCCCCGGCTGCAGCTTAAGGTTAATGTCTTTCATCACCGGGCGCTCTACATCGTAACCGTAAACCACGTTCTGCGCCGCAACCGCGGTATCATTGCCGCCTGTCGCCTGCAGCTGTTGCTGCGCCTGCTCGCGGGTTGCGCGCTGTTTTTCAGCGAGCTCAATAACCCCGCACACCCGGCTCAGCATCACCGAGCCTTCACGAATCTTATCGAGGCACCACGCGAACTCGTCGATAACCCAGCGCAGGTTAAACAGGGTGATGGCAACGGTGGCGACCACGCCCCAGGTTGTCCACCCCTGATTTACGGTGTAAAAACCCCACAGCAGCGACACGATAAGCGGCAGGTCAGCGACCAGCACAATGCTGCCCCACAGGGTTGTGCGCAGCCGCACCATCTGCCGTTCTAGCGCAAACAGCCGCCGGTTTTGCGCCGCCAACACTTCCTCGCGGGCATCGAGAATATCGAGCTCTTTGATAGTGCTCAGGCCCCGCACATTTTCGGTGACCTTGGTTGACAGCGCCGCGGTTTCGCGGGTCACTTCCACCACCCGTTTAGAGATGCGCGGGAGGATCTGCCACAGCAGCACCGGCACCCCAATTACCGTGATAATCAGCGGCACCGCAGCCACCGGGCTGAGCGTCACAATCGTGAAGAACATCACCACGAGGTAGACCAGAGAGAAAATCACGATCGGGAAGAAACGCAGCACGTTGTCGTTAACCGCGTCAAGATCGTTGGTGGCGCGGGTCACCAGGTCGCCGCTGCCGGCATCCTCAATAGTTTGCGCGTTCAAATCAAGCGAGGCGGCCATCACCTCAACACCAAGGTCGCGGTTGATGCTGCTACCAATCTTATTGCCCTGATACTGCCACAGCATCGACGTGATTGCGCGCACCACGATCGCGGCGAGAATCACCCCGAGCGCCAGCCACGGGAATCCGGTGAGCTCGCCGGCGGCGGCTTGATCCACCAATTTACCGATCATGATGGGGGTAACCAGCGCCGCGAACGCAGAGATCACGAAGGCGAAGGCGACCACGATGAGGCTGAGGCGGTTGCGCAGCGCTAATTTGCCGAGCTTCGCCCAGGTGGTTTTAGTGCTCGCCAGAGGCAGAGTTTTTTCGGTCATTACTTTGCCTCCTTCGTGGTGTGCGCCGCTGCTGCGGTGGCAGCTGTGGTTGTTGCACCGGGCGTGGTTGCGGTGGCAGTCGTGGTAGCGGTACCGGGCGCGGTCGCTGCCGCTTGCGCCGCGGCGACGCGGTTTTGCACCTGCGAGGTGGTGCTCACCACAATCACCTGCCGCAGGTGTTGCAGCAGCCGATGTGAGCCCAACTCCTGTTCGAGCCGATCAAAAATGTATTTCTGGCTCGGCTCGTCGACCGAGTTCAGCGGTTCGGCGCAGATCAGCACCGCCGCCGGCTGCAGCAGGGCCCGCGCCAACGCCAGGCGCTGCCGCTGCCCGCCCGAGAGGTTCGCGCCCTCGGAGCTGATTTCGGCCGCGAAATACTCTGCCGGGTCTGCCCCGCCGAGACGGTGCGCGATTTCTAGCGAGTCGGTGAGCTCCAGCATCCAGGTGAGGTCAGCGTCGCTCACCGCAAGTTCGTCGCAGGTCAGGTGGGAGCGCAGCGATCCCGCAAAAATAGTGGGGTTTGACTGACTTAACAGCACCCGCCCACGCTGCTGCTCCCGCATTTTTGCGGCGAGAGATTCGGCGTACTCTTGGGCGCTTAAACCTGCGGAGCGTGGATCCACATACACCAGCTGCTGCCCGGCGAGAATCTCGGCTGGCACCGTCAGCTCTGCCAGGGCGGCAGGCTTTTCGTACTGTTTTTGCTCAAGGGTTTTGATGCGTCGCAGTGCGACGCGTGTTTCCCGATAGCCGACCAACATCATTTCGAAGGTCCAGATCGGGCCGACCATCAACGCCACAGTACCGGCGACGGCGACCAGCTGGCTCGGCTCCACGTTGGTGCGCCACACTCCGTCTACCAGGTTGCCGGTGAGCGCCATGCCCACCGCGAGCAAAGTCGTAATGCCGACGAGGGTCAGCCGCGCCCCGGTTGTGAGCATCGCGACCCGGGCGTATGCGACGTTCGCGTTACGCAGGTTATGGGCAGCATCACGGTGCCGACGGCGCATCTCCGCGCCGGCGCCAAGGCCCGCAATAGTGCGCAGACTGGTTGCAATATCGGTGGCTCGGGCAGCGTTTTCGCCGGTGCGTTGGCGGCGCACGGTGCCGCGTTTTTCTAGCAGCTTCGAGATTAGTGACAGCGCCACACCCGCCAAAATAATGCCGCTGAGCGCGGTGACCGCGAGCGCGGGGCTGATGAGCCACAGTTGAACAGTGCCGACAACCGCTACCACCACTGAGCCGGCAGCATCCGGGAAGGAGAACAGCAGCATCGCAATGCTCTTGCTGTCTTTCACCACAACAGAGATGACCTCGCCGGGGTCAACCTGCTTCGGAGTTTTTTTGATCAGCTGGAAAATATAGTTACGCCAGTCGCGAATCACCTCGAACTGCAGCCGCATGATAATCGCGAACGTGGTTTTTTCGTTGGTGACCTGCAGCAACAAAGACAGGACAATAAACATCAGTAGGCGCAGCGCAGCGGTGACGTTGCCCGCTGCGAACTCTGAAATAATCGCACCCACAGCGGTGGGCACCATAATTAGCGTCGCAGCAGCGACAGCGTTAATCAGCATCGGGACCACAAAACGCCATTTTGCGTAGCTGTATCCCGGAGCGGTAATTCTGAATTTTACCGCGTCGTTATCAGAACTCATTTTTTACCTCGGAGAGCAATTATACACGCGCTGCGAGGCGTTAAATTACCTCGCGCTATTTACGGCGGCGCCACCAGCGGCGGGCTTTGGCGCGCATCCGGTCACGCTCGTGCAAGATCGCGTAGGCGAGCTTGTCTTCATAAATGTGGAAGGAAGCGTAGGGGCTGCCGTTAAGCAACACGACAGGAATTTCTTCGCCGTATTTTTCAGCCATCTGGTTGTTTTCAAGAATGTTAACCTCGACATACTGCAACCCGATTTCATTGCTCGCGGCTGCTTTGCGCACGCGCTCAATCACCTCTTTTGCATCGTCACAAAGGTGACAATCAGGTTTCCCCACGAGGGTGAGTTCAACTACTTCGCTTGCCATGTCATCCTGTCGATATCGCCAGTAGGTACCCTTCTAGTGTGCCCTACCCGACATGAAAACAAGCTGCGAAAGCGCCCGGCGGGGCAGCCCGCACCACCGCCCAGCTGCACAAAAAAGTAAAGCGCCGAGAAAACTCTCGACGCTTTACTTTTTTACTTCTTGTTACGACGCTGGTGACGTGTCTTACGAAGCAACTTGCGGTGCTTCTTCTTTGACATGCGCTTGCGACGCTTCTTAATAACTGAACCCATGGTGTTCACCTCATGTCTAGAAGGTTTTTGGTATACCTGAGCTGATTTCACAGCCCACAATTTTTATAGTTTACTCTGAAAAGCTGAGTTAAGCCAATACAGGCTACATGCGGGCGGCCCGCTGCGCGGCTGCAAACAGCCGCTCAGCCATAAACTCCCGAAACCGCGGCACATCAACCGCGGTCGCCACCCGCACCCGCCCGGGCTGCCCCGCAGCACCAACGCCGGCAGCAGCGCCAGCGCCAGCAGCAGCAGCAGCGGCTGTGTCGGCAGCATCCGCAGAAGCTGCGCCAGCAGCACCAGCAGCATCGACACCTGCAACATAGCTCACCTCGGTCTCGCCGCGGCGTTCCCCGGGCATCACGTGCACTCGCACCTGAGCCGGGCGCAGCGTCAAAAGCTCCGGCCTGAGCACCGCAGTGAGCGCCAAAGAATCATGCTGCGCGGTGAGCCCCGCCTCTTCGGGAGTGTCTTTATAGGCCCCGAGCATTACCTGCACACCTTCCGCGACCGGCCCGCCGTGCGCCAACAATTGCGGCAAATGCGCAGCTCCCAGGGTTGCCAACTCCGTGACGTTAAGCCCTACCATAGTCACCGGCACCCCGCTGTTAAACACAATCGCGGCAGCCTCCGGGTCAGTGTAAATATTAAACTCTGCGCGCGGGGTCACATTACCGAGGCGCTCCCCGTCACCGCCGCCCATCACCACAATCTCCGCGATTAAATCACTCGCGGCAGCGTCCGCGACCAGCAGCTGCGCAATATTCGTGAGCGGCCCCACCGCCACAATCGTCGCCCGCTGCCCCGCAGCGGCAGCGCTGCGCAATAACCTACTGAGCAGCCCCAGTGCGGCCTCTGGCTGAGCAGTCGCTGGCGGATCCGCGATACGCCACCCGCCTAAACCGTCTGCGCCGTGAATATGCGCCGCATCGCGCGACCCGTGTGCCGCGAGCGAGCGCCACGCTCCTTTGCCCACGGGACACTGCAAATCCAGCAGCTGGCACAGCGCTAAAGCGTTACGGGTTGTCACCTCAACCCCGACATTGCCCGCAACCGTGGTGATGCCGAGCAGTTCAATTTCGGGGCTGACCGCGGCAAGCATCAGCGCCACCGCGTCATCAATCCCCGGATCGGTGTCAAGAATCACCGGCCGCGCCACGGCACCCACAGCTGTCACCCGAGCCGCCTAGCCGCGCAGCCTAAACCGCGCAACCAGCTCTTTCACCGGTTTCGCGGCGAGCGCCGCAGCACGACCAACCTCTGCGGCGGCCTGCGACACCGGCTCCGGCAGCACACTCTGCGACTCCAGGTCACCCAGGTTTTCGCCGTTTTCAGAAATATACTCCACGGTAATTTCTGCATCAGCGTCGGTAATCAGGAAGCTCAGCACGAAATCTTCGACCTCTTGCAGGGGCTCCACATCGAGTTTGTAATACCTGGCTGCGCCCTCTTCGCGCACCGTCACAACCGCAGCGTCGCGGAGCACTTTGAGGTGTTTTGAAACTGTGGGCTGACTGATCTGCAGCTCCTCTACCAGGTCTGAAACCCTCAATTCCCCATCTTTGCGGGTCTCTTTTGCCTCCAGCAGGGTCACTAAGATATCGCGCCGCGTAGCATCAGCAATCACGTTAAAGATGTCAGACATACCATTAAGCCTACAGCTTTTAACTGGCGTGTTAACTGCTACGAGCGTAAAATTGGCTGCGTGCTGCCACACCGGCAGCTTTCGGTCAGCTGCGACGACTGTTTGGCTGCCGCGGTGACCGCCCTTATAAACCCATATTTTGCATTCAGATCGGAGCTGCGTGGCGCGCTTTCTAGCTAGCGGATCACGACCTACCTCGACCGGCACTAACCTGTCGCGAGGGCAGGCGGTGAGGCACGCCTTCCGCACGGTTCCGGCGCGCTTCGCAATCGTGGTTTTTACCCTGCTAATCGGGGTCTGGACGCTGCTTTTATCGCTCCCCATCGCCGCCGCCGATGGCAAAGCCACCCCGGTTATCGACGCTTTTTTCACCGCGGTTTCGGCAATCTGCGTCACCGGCCTGACGGTTGTTGACAGCGCCACACACTGGTCGGTTTTCGGCGACGTCATAATTCTGCTCGGCGCCCAAATCGGCGGCATCGGGGTGCTCTCGCTCGCGGCGATTCTGGGTCTCACCGTGACTCGCAAACTGGGTTTGCGTCAACGTCTGCTCGCCAAGAGCGACGGCGGCGCGCTGCAACACGACTACAACGCTGATTCGCATGCCAGCCGCGGCACCAGCCTCGGCGACATGCGTGGTCTGCTGTTCGCGATTATCGCCAGCACCCTGATTATTGAAACCGCGCTGATGGCGCTGTTTTTCCCGCAGCTGCTGCTCTCCGGCTACGATGTGCCGCACGCGCTGTGGTACAGCGGCTACCTCGCGATCACCACCTTCACCAACACCGGTTTTGTGCCGATGGCCGACGGTCTCGCGTCGTTTCAGGGCAACGGTTTCATGCTCGGCACAATGGCGCTCGGGGTGTTCTTGGGATCCATCGGTTTCCCGGTGATTTTTGCGCTGTGGCGTTACCTGCGCACCGCGCACAAAAAATCGGCGACCCGCAGCATCGGGCTGCACGCGAAGCTAACCCTCACCACCACGCTGATTCTAATTATTTGCGGGTGGATCGCAATCGCCACGCTTGAGGCTAACAACTCTGCAACTTTCGGCTCGCAAAATTTTTGGGAGACGGCGCTGCACTCGTTCTACACCTCGGTTATGACCCGTTCGGGTGGCTTCAGTGTGGTTGATCCACACCTGATGCACGGCTCCACCCACCTGGTGCTTGACATGCTGATGTTTGTTGGTGGTGGATCAGCCTCCACCGCGGGCGGCATTAAAGTGACCACGCTGGCGGTGTTGTTTTTGGCGGCGTGGGCGGAGGCGCGCGGCTACACTGACGCGCAGGCTTTCGGCCGCCGCATCCCCTCCGAGACTCTCCGCGTCGCGGTTTCGGTGGTGATCTGGGGCGCCACCGTGGTGGCGGTGTCGACCATCACTATCACGCACATTTCGGGCTATCCGCTAGATCGTGTCGCTTTCGAGGTGATCAGCGGATTTGCGACCTGTGGCCTCTCTACGGGTCTCTCCGCAGAACTCAATGGCCCTGCCAAGGCGGTGCTCGCAATCACGATTTGGGCCGGCCGTGTCGGCACCGTGACGCTCGCTTCCGCCATCGCTGCGACCAAACGCAGCCACATGTTTAGATTCCCTGAGGAAAGGCCGATCGTTGGTTGATATTCAGCATGATTCACCGGTTTTGGTGATTGGTTTAGGTCGTTTTGGCGCGGCGTGTGCCGGCCAGCTCGACAATCTCGACTGCGAGGTTTTGGCGGTCGACACTGACGCTTCGCTGGTGCAGAAATGGGCGGATCGCGTCACCCATGTGGTGCAGGCCGATGCCCGCTCGTTAGAGGCGCTAACCCAGATTGGTGCCGGCGAATTTCAGGTCGCGGTGGTCGCGGTTGGTTCGTCTATTGAGGCTTCGGTGCTGGTTGCCGCGAACCTGGTGGATCTCGGGGTGCCGCAGATTTGGGCGAAGGCGATTTCTGCCTCTCACGGCAAAATCTTGGAGCGCATCGGCGTGCATCACGTCATTTACCCGGAGCGCGAGGCGGGCGAGCGGGTGGCGCACCTGGTTAACGGTTCGATGCTTGACTTCATCAAGTTCGATGATGACTTCGTGATGGCGAAAATGTATCCGCCGCGCGTGATTCAGGGTTTCTCGCTGGCGAGCAGCGCGGTGCGCACCCGTTACCGGGTTACCGTGGTGGGTGTGAAATCACCGTATCTGCCGTTCACTTATGCAACCGCCGACACCGTGGTAAACGCCGGCGACAAGATTATCGTGTCTGGCACCACGAGCGACGTGGAGCGCTTCGCAACGCTCGGCTAACCCCACGCGCGGCACCCAGCCGGGGCGCTAGGCTGCAGCGATTTCAGCCGCTCGCTGCAACGCCGCCGCCAAGGCGCGGTCGAACATCGCCTCCGGGTCAGCCGCATTAAAGGCCTGCAAAGCCCGCTCGGTGGTGCCGTTCGGGCTGGTCACTGCGGCACGCTGTTCCGCCGCGGTTTTGCTGCCCTGCTCTAGCAACTGGGCGGCGCCAATCACAGTGTTTTGCGCCAGCACCGTCGCGGTCTCGGGCTCGAAGCCGAGACGCTCCGCGGCAGCCGTCAGCTGCTCCACAAACCAAAACAGGTAGGCCGGCCCTGACCCAGACACTGTGCTCAGCGCGTCAATCTGAGTTTCTGGCACCACCACCACTTCGCCAACGGCGCTAAACAGCGCGGTCGCCACCGCGGCAGCCTGCGCCCCCGGATCCGCACCCTGCCCGCTCGCCACCGCGGCTGGCAAATGTTCCACCGCAATCCCGGTGACCCCCTTGCCGATAAGCGCCGGAGTGTTCGGCATCGCGCGCACCAGCCGCACATCCGGCCGTTGCCGCAGCGCCTCCCGCATTTTCGCAAGCGGCACGCCCGCGGCAACGCTCACCACCACCGCTCCCGGCCGCAGCTCAGCGGCGATTTCAGTAAGAGTTTCTACAATCCCCCACGGCTTCACCCCGAGCACCACGAGCTCCGCCTGCCGCACCGCGTCACGGTTTGCCTCGCTGTGCTGCTCTACACTCGTGACGCTGATCCCCGCAACCGCTTCATATTGAGCGGCGGACGCGGCTGATTTTGTGGTGCACTTCAGCGGCGGCGCGGCGGCATCACGGGTGGCCAGCAGCCCCTGCATAATCGCGCCGGCCATCGAGCCCAGCCCGAGGAAGGCGATGTGCGCGGGAAGCGCAATGTCTGAGGTGGCAGCTGCGGTCGCGGTGGTGTTAGTCATAAGCTCATTCTAAGGTAGCTGTGCCATTGTAGACTCCAGAAACTCTCACTAGGAGGAGCGGCACATGACCTCAACTAGTCCGGCGGGCGCGCAGCCGAGCGACAACGAGCTGCTACAGCAGCTTGAAGCTGAGCTGCTGCAAATCACCAACATTGATCGCGTCGTCCGCGTCACCCTGTTCCATATCGATGGTGAAACTCTGGTGGTCGGCGCCAAAGTCTCGCTCCCTGCAGAGCTTGAGATGCGCCAGGTGTCGGCTGCTCTAACCGTGGCAGAGCGCCGCATCAACCGTCTGCTACCAGCAGCTAAACACATTTTTGTGACCCCGGACGTCTACTTTGACGACACCCTCACCGCCTCCACCTCCACCATCGTCACCCTCAGCTACGACTAAACCGCGCGCCACTGCGCCTATTTACCGTGACTTTCTATACCGCTGTTGAAGAAGCCCAGGTGCGTGCTGCGCTCGCACACTTGCGGGGTGGATCAGCCTCCGAAGTGCCGGTTGCGGCGGTGGTTTTCGATGCCGCCGGTGAGGTTATCGGGGTCGGCACTAACACCCGGGCGACCACCGGCGACTACGCCGGCCACGCCGAAATCGTAGCCCTCAACGCGGCGGCTCTGGCCCGCCAAGACCGGGTGCTGAGCGACTGCACCCTGGCGGTGACGCTGGAGCCCTGCGTGATGTGCGCCGGGGCGATTTTAGCGAGCCGGGTTGGCAAAGTGGTTTTCGGCGCGTGGGACGATAAAGCCGGTGCCGCCGGCAGTGTTTATGACGTGCTGCGCGACGGGTATCTGCCGCACCCTGTGCCGGAGGTTACCGGCGGTGTGTGTGCCACCGAGTGCGCGGCCGAACTGCAGCGGTTCTTCGCAGCGAAAAGGTGAGGCGCTGCGGGGCGGGATGATCCGCCACCACTTCCAGGGTGCTGCGCTAAACTAGGTAACTATGCAGGTATTTGTAGCGGATCATCCTCTCATCACTCACAAGCTCAGCGTGCTGCGCGACAAAAACACGCCGCAGCCGATTTTTAAGCAGCTTATCGAAGAGCTGATGACGCTGCTCGCCTACGAAGCCACCCGCGAGGTGCGAGTCACCCCGCGCACCGTTGAAACACCGGTTGCGACCACCACCGGTGTTGCGCTGAGCGAACCGCGCCCCCTGGTGGTGCCGATTCTCCGCGCCGGCCTTGGCATGCTGGAGGGCATGATGCGCCTGGTGCCAACCGCTGAGGTGGGGTTCTTAGGCATGGCTCGCGACGAAGAGACGCTAGAGCCCACCACCTACGCGGAGCGGCTCCCGAAAGACCTCTCGGGGCGGCAGTGCTTCGTGCTTGATCCGATGCTGGCAACGGGTGGATCACTCGCGGCCGCAATTGATTTCCTGTTCGCGCGTGGCGCAGACGACGTCACCGCAATCTGCGTGCTCGGCACCCCGGAGGGCGTTGAAGTGATTCGTCAGGCGGCACGCGACCGCAAAGTACGGCTCGTGCTCGGCGCGCTTGACGAGGGGCTGAACGAGCAGGCATTTATTGTGCCGGGTCTCGGTGACGCCGGCGACCGGCTTTACGGCACCGCGCACTAACTTTTAAACGACAGCACGGCGTGCTGCGTCATACACTTAAAACTAATTGCGGTTAACGTCACACAATGACGCAGCAAAACCAATTTTGACTGCGTGACACGCGTAAAGCTTGACACAACCCCTGTTTGTCATATTAGAATAACAAGCATGTCTAATATTCTCACTAACCAGATCATCGTTAACGGGGTGAACTCTGGAGTTATCGGCATGATGATGTGCCGCCGTAGTGAGATGCGCATGCGAATGTGCGCCTAACAAGTTGCTTCGCGTTCGGCAGTAACAGCCATCTGGCACAAAAAGCTATTCGGTAGCAAAGCCATTTCGGCGGTCGCAGCCACACCAGCTCAGCCTGGTTTTTCTCACGCTAACCGATTTCCGGTTCAGCAATCATCAACGTTTCGCGCAGACTGTTTAAACCTTTGCAAGTTCATCGCCTCTTAAGGCGCACCCCGGGGTGGCGGGCTGATCCGCACTCCACCAAATTTTGATGCAGCTGCGCTCGCAGGGAAACCTGCTTTTTAGGCACACAAGGATTATCATCATGTCACAGGCAGCAGTTCTTAACGCACCAGTTCTCACAGCATCTAGCGCTCCGCAGACTCTCTCCGGCGCGGTGCGGGGCTTCGCGCTCTACGTCGGCGTCACCGAGGAGCAGTTGGCGGCGGCGGGCACGTCACTCAGCGAGGTTATTGCGGGGCTGAAAGCGAAGCTCAGCGAGCTGACTCCCGAGTCGCAGAGCCACGCCACCCTCGCGGTTGCTCCGGCGGCTGTTGGGGGCCGCGATATTGACGTGACCCGGCTAGCTTTGGGCGAGCCCACCGCCCGCGCAAAACGCAGTGATCTCGTCAAGCGCGTGGCTCGTGGGGTCACCGTCGACCTCAGTCGCAGCCGGGTGCTGCTTGACGATGTTGCCGCGCCTTTGACGGTGCGAGAGTTTGAACTGCTGCAGTTTTTTGTAGAGCGAGAGGGACAGACCGTGACCCGGGAAGACATCCTCGCGCATTTCTGGCAAGGCTGCGCAGCCGAGGCCGCACCAAACGCCCGCACCATTGACGTGCATATTCGCCGGCTGCGGGTAAAACTCGGCGCCTACCAAGACATCATTCGCACCGTGCGCGGCAGCGGCTACCGCTTCGACAGTCACCCGGATGTCCGCCTCATCGGTAACTGCGCTTAGGCTGCGGCTGCGCTAGGCGCGACGCTAGGTACTATTGTGCCAGATGCGGCCACCACCCTGCTTCGTGACGCAACCCTATTTCGCGGCAGGACGCTGTTTCGCGGCGCGACGCTGCGCGCGGTACTGCTTCCAGCGGTAAAGCATCGCGTTCAGCTGCAGGCGCAGCCACGCCAACAAGCGGCGTGCCCAGGCAAACTCAGAACCTAAAATCGCAAGCCCCAAGAAAATCGTGAGCCACCCCGGCCCTGGCAAAACCAGCATCAGAATACCGGCAATAATCACCGCCGTAGCAACCGTAATCAATAGTGTACGATAGATAAAACGCAGCACCGGATGCTGCTGCAGCCAGGCCTGCCACCGCTCCCGGTATTTACCAAAGCGCGCAGCCAAACGCTCCACCGTCGCCATATCGGTCGCGGTGGCATCAGGAGCCTGCTGCGTCAAAGTCATGGCAATAGCTTACAAAGCTTAGCTGACAGCCGCTCTATGGTTACCGCAAGTTATGACGTCTGCGAGAAAACTTTTAGTGACATCTCAACTTGCACCCAGTATTGTCTAAGTGTGACCGGTTCGCTAATAGTTGCTAATTTGAAAAATACCTTTGCCAGTGGCAAAACTAGAAATTTGGCATGGCGCAAAGCGCAGCTCGCCGCGCTGCAACGGCTGCTGTTAGAAAACCGCAAAGCTTTTGAAAAAGCTTTAGCGGCTGATCTGGGCAAGCCCGCAGTTGAAGTTTGGAGCACTGAAATCGGGCAAACGCTGGCGGAAATAAGTCACACCTATAAAAATCTCGCAGGTTGGCTGCGGCCGCAAAAAGTACGTTCGCCGCTCGCGCTACAGCCGGCACAAAGCAGGGTCTATCATGATCCGCTCGGCACAGTGCTGATAATTGCACCTTGGAATTACCCGTTACAACTGCTGTTCTCTCCTTTGGTGGGAGCCTTAGCAGGCGGAAACTGCGTGATTCTGAAGCCGAGTGAGTTAGCATCGCACACGGCTGATGTTGTCGCCCGGCTGGTGCCGCAATATTTAGATTCGAGTGCGGTGCAAGTTGTTACAGGAGATGCACAAACGGTAACCGAATTAATCTCTGCCAAACCAGACAAGGTTTTCTTCACGGGTTCTACCAGAGTCGGGAAAATTATTGCTGCCGAATGCGCTGAAAAACTCATTCCGGTGGAGCTCGAACTAGGCGGTAAATCTCCGGTGTATGTGCATCACGACGCCGATCTCAAGGTCGCCGCAAAAAGGCTGGTGTGGGCAAAATTTTTAAATGCGGGGCAAACATGCACAGCTCCTGATTATGTTTATGTGCACGAAAAAGTCGCAAAAAAGTTCTCTCGGCTGCTGGTTAAAGCGGTGAAAAACGCATACCCAAATCCGCGCAGCTCAAAATCTTACGGCCGTATCATAACCGTGAAACACGCAACGAGACTGGCGAGTATGCAGCAACCTGATGCTGATGCTCGGCTCCTGCACGGTGGTGAGGCGGATCCACAAAACCGTTTCGTAGCGCCAACTATTTTGTTTGGTGTCAGCCAACAACACCCGGCAATGCGGGAAGAAATTTTCGGCCCGATTTTACCCGTATTGCCAATCACTAGCTGGAGGGCCGCCGCGGCAGCTATTAACGAGCGGGAAAAACCACTGGCTGCGTACATTTTCACCAGCTCTAAACGCTTAGCTGCAAAATTTAGGGAAGCGATTTTTTCGGGTGGCTTCGCTATTAACGCCGCAGTTTTGCACAGCGCCACCCCCTATCTTCCGTTCGGCGGTGTCGGGGAAAGCGGCCAAGGCAGCTATCATGGCAAATGGTCTTTTAAGGCTTTCACACAAGAGCGCGGGGTACTATACAAACCAACCGCTTTTGACACTTTAAAGCTTGTTTACCCTCCGGTGCGCAAACCCGCTGTTTGGGTGCTTAGGCTTTTACTGCATCGCCGTCGCCTGCCACGAAAGTCGCGTCGCCTCGCGCAGCTTCTGCAGCAGCAGAATCTCGACCCTGGCGCATAGTCTCCGGCGCGAGGCAGATCCACCCGCGCATCTGCAAGCTAATCAATTAATAGCACCAGGCCACCGTATGTGACCACAGCAATTACCAGTGTCGTCACTAAAGCGACAACAAAAGGCCGCCAGCTGCCACGTTTGAAAACGCTGAAGCGCACACCCAGACCGAGCGCAAACATTGCAACTGCTAACAGCACGGTTTGTACCAGGTTCACCGCCGCCAGTAACTCCGCTGGCAACGGCGCCAGGCTGCGCACCGCAACCATCACGATAAACAGAAACACGAACAGCGGCATAATTGGCGGTAATTTTCCGCCGCTTTTGGCGTTGTTGTGACGCCGCCACACGCTAATCGTAGCCATCACCGGCGCGAGCAGCAACACCCGAGATAGTTTCACAACTACCGCTGCGCTGAGCGCTGCGGCTGAGAGTGATCCACCAATTGCCACCACCTGCGCCACCTCGTGCACGCTCGCACCCGCCCACACTCCGGTTTCCCAGTCGCTAAGCCCCGCAAGCCTTGCCGCCAAAGGCAGCAAGAAAATCATCAGCGTCCCAAACAGCACAACCAACCCCAAGGCGGTCGCGGTTTCGTGCTCTTCTTTGTCGTCGTCAAGCACCCCGTCAACCGCCGCAACCGCTGCCGCGCCGCAGATGCCAAAACCGGCGCCAATCAGCAAGCGTTGCGGCAGGGAGAGACCGAGTGCGGCACCCAAAAGCAGGGCGCAAGTAAAACCGGAGACCACCGCGAGCAATGCCAGCAGCGCCGGAGCCCAACCCAAATCTAAAATCTGGGCAACCGAGATTTGCAGCCCCAGCAGCACAATCCCAAAGCGCAGCACTTTTTTAGCGCTAAACTGCAGCCCCGGCTGCGCACTGGCGGGGAGCTTCACCGTGTTCCCAACTAGTACCCCGAGCAGGATAGCTAGCAATAGCGGGCTCACCGCCGCAAATGTCGGGTGCCATGCCGGCAATATTTTAACGGCTAGCACCGCCCCTGCACCGCCGGCTAAACACAGCAGAACTCCGGGTAAAAACCTGCTCAGCATATCTAGAGAAGCGTTGCTTTGTACGCCTTTTTGATCCAGTTTAGCTCCTAAGAAAATCCCTAATAATGATGTTTTCGGAACATATTTTCTTTGCGATATACACAAAACTAAATTTTAACGCCGTAAAACAACCGTCAATTTAAAATTTAAGCACCAAAAAGCCTGCCCTGCAATTGTTGTCGTATGCTCAAAGAAGAAAGCCGAATTTAGCTAACTTTGAAATTCAGGAGGCGAAATGCCGGGTGATATTTTATCGATTGTTTTCTTTATGGCAGCATCAATCATTCTATACGCCACAATTAAGCGTGCAAGTCTTGTCGGGCCAAGACATCAATTTGATACTTGGTTAGGGGAAGAAATTAATAATCCAAAGATATGGCCAGTCGTCTTTACTAAAGTTTTGCCTGTCTATAAAACATACCTGGTTTTATCCTTATCGTCAGGAGCGCTTGCAGTCATAATAATTATCGCTTTAGCTGATAGTGAAATACGCAAATGGATACCTTTTCCAATCGCTCTAATCAATATCTGCTACATCTTTATAGCTATTTTATAAGTTAGAAAAGTTACCGATAAAATATCGCAACAACACAACAAATAATCAGTTATTTCACTGTTAATACAAAGATCCTGCGAAGCTTTTTCTAAACTAATTAAATAAATACAGGGGTCTGCTGTTGGTTTTGGTTACAATCTGGGTATATGGTTTGATGAGTGTTGAACCAGCAGAGGAATTGTTATGCCAAGAGCGTATCCGGAAGAGTTTCGTAACGAGGTTATCCAAGCAGCGTTGAACAGATCCGAGGGGGTTACTTTAACCCAGGTAGCTGCTGGTTTTGGTGTTGCTGTGCCTACTTTGGAGACCTGGCTGCGACGTTACCGTGTGGACACAGGGATCAAGCCTGGTGTTACTGGTAGTGAGAAAGAGGAAATAGCGCGTCTTAAACGGGAAAAGAAACAGTTAGAGTACGAGGTTGAGATTCTACGTCGTGCTGCAGCGTTTTTATCCCAAGCTAATTTACCGGGAAAAGGTACTACCCGCTGGTAAAAGAGCTAGCTGCCAGCGGGATCCCTGTTACTGTCACATGCCGTGTGTTAAAACTAGCACGACAACCGTACTATCGTTGGTTGCGCGATCCTGAACCTCCGGTGAGTCAAAAAGTGCGTGAACGTCGTAAACAAGTACTGTGTGAAGCACACGCTGATGACCCGGAGTTTGGGTATCGGTTTGTTGCGTGATGAAGCTGCGCGGCGTGGATACGCGATGGGAGAGCGGACAGCGTGGAAACTATGTCATGAAGCAGGGCTAAAGTCAGTGATTGTGAAACAGAAACGTAAATCCGGTAAATCACAGCCAGTAATCCATGATGATTTAGTACAGCGTGAATTTACAAGCAAGAAACCTAACCAGGTGTGGTTAACAGATATCACAGAGCATCCTACCCGGGAAGGGAAACTGTATTTGTGTGCGGTAAAGGATGTGTTTTCTAACATGATTGTTGGATACGCAATGGATTCGCATATGAGCAGCCAGCTTGCGGTAAGAGCGTTATCTGCAGCGTTAGTGTTACGTGGTGATGTTGCTGGGTGTGTGGTGCATTCAGATCGTGATAGCCAGTTCCGGTCAAGTAAGTTTTTAAACTTGCTAAGAGTTACTGGTCTTAAAGGTTCTATGGGGCAGGTGGGTGCTTGTGGTGATAATGCTGCTATGGAATCTTTTTTCGCTTTGTTACAGAAAAACGCGTTTAATCGCAGGGTTTGGGATACCAGGCGACAGTTACAGCAGGCTGTTTTTATGTGGATCGAACGCACGTATCATCGCAGACGTAGACAGGACCGGTTGTTACGGTTAACTCCTATTGAGTTTGAGACCGTGATGACCGGGAGTGTAGTATGAGTTTTGGTGAAAGGTTCACTGTAACCAAAACCAACAGCAGACCCTTCTCACTTTTGCGTGTTACGCAGCGCCAGCGCTATCTTAATGTGCGATCTGAAGCTGGCGGGCATTGCTTTGGTGCCGCCGAAGTTCAGCACCACCACGGCTCCGGAATCAGGGTAACTAAATGCGTGTACTCCGAAGACACCGGCGTGCCCAACCGGTCGCGGCAGACCACGCAAAAAAGGTGAAAACTCTGCAAAACGCAGCTGCATCGCGCCAAGCCCGTAATAGATTCCGCCACGCAGCTTATTGCGCGGCGTACACATTATGTTCCAACTATCCGGCCTCAACAAAATACCTTCGCGCAACGCTATTATCAGCTGCGCGGCGTCATCCAGCGTAGTGACGATACCTCCGCCTGCCCAATCACAAGAAAGCGACTCGAAACCGCTCACGTCTACGCTCCCTAAGAAAGCTGGCGCTATTTTAGTCGGCCCCTGTTCACGCAGCCACAGCACCGTATCGCCCATGCCCGCGGGCTCGAAAATCCGCTGTCTGAGCAAACTGGTAAACGTTGCTTCGTTTTGTTCCTCCAGGATTCTGCCGAGCAACACAAAACCGGTATCTGAATATCGAAATTTTTCACCTGGTTCGCTAATCGGTTGCTGCTGTTTCCTAGTGTAATCAAGCAGTTCTGCCGGCAACCAATGATGTTCCGGGTGTTTCACAACCTGTTTGGTGAACGCCCCACCCCTAATACCCCGCCAAGCAAAATAGTCTTGCACTCCCGCAGTGTGCCCCAATAGCTGCTCCACCGTGGCGGTGTCGTTCGCAAACAAACCATACAGCTCAGCAGCAGGAAGCAAAGCAGACACTGAGGTGCTCAACTCATATCTGCCAGCCTCCACATCCTGCATGACGAGCGCGGCGGTAGCGAGTTTGCCGACGGAAGCAGCGTGAAAAGGTAATTCTTGAGCGCCACTGCGATACTCCCCAGCAGAGGTTTTTACAAGCACTTGCGGGGCAAATAATCCTTTAAGCGCACGTTTTTGCGCCACCTTTGCGAAGTGTTTCTCAAGCGCAGCACTGAGTGTCATAGTTTTCCTCCCCCGTTAAAACTAACTGGAGTATGCTGCCAGTCTAATTGAGAATTTCCCTCACTTCAATATCTCTGGCTAGCGCAGCACCGAGAAAACCCTACATCACCGATCAGCGCAGCACCGAAAATGCCCCTGTTGCCGCCTGCGGCTCGTTGTGCTGATAGTAGCGTGCCCCGTCGCGCACTCCCGCAAACCGGTAAGGCGCGCCCGTGACCCGCGGGTTAGTGTAATCCTGTTTGCTGCCGCGCTCGTGCGCCGCGTGCAGCCGGCGATACTCTGCGAAGCTGAGCTCTTCCCGGTCAGCGATAGCGGCCGCAATAATCTCTGGGTGCAGCAGCTTTTGGTAGCCCGGCTGCGGCACCATGGTGAAAAATTCGCCGGCTGCGCCAGAACCGTAGCTGTAAAGCCCGATCCGCTTCCCGGTGAGATCGAGGTCACTGTGCAACAGTGACAGCAGCCCCATATAAAGCGAAGCAGTGTAGGTGTTGCCAAGCTGCGGCGTGTAGCTAAGGCTCGGCTCCACCCGTTGCTCGTCAATCGCAGCGCCCGTGTGCTCTACTAACCGCCGATGCCCCTTGATCGCCATTTTGGTAAAAGGCTGATGGTGCACAAAATAGTCTATTTCCTCAATTGGGCTGCCGCCCTGCGCCAAATAATCTTCCCAAGCACCGGTGAAGGCCCCGAGGTAAGCATCTAGCGACCGGGCTCCGTCAACCATGGGTGTCGAAGAGTCATTCGGGCGCCAAAAGTCGTCAATGTGCGCAGACCACACGCCCGAGGCTGGCTCAATCTCCAGCAGTTGCGGATCCGCCCCTACCAGCATCGCCACCGCACCAGCTCCCTGGGTCGGCTCACCCGGGGTGTCAACCGCGTAGCGCGCCACATCGCTGGCAATCACCAGCACTCGCTCCTCAGGCTTACGCGCCACGATACCGAGCGCCATCTGCAGCGATGCGGTTGCCGAATAGCACGCCTGCTTGGTTTCGATAATTCGCATGTTGCTCGACAGTTCCAGCAGGGTCTGCACAAACAACCCCAGCGCTTTTGACTGGTCGATGCCGGTTTCGGTTGCCACAATCATGGTGCGAATCCCCTCACGACCGGTGCGCTGCAACAGGCGGTTAGCGGCGGTCGCAGCCAGGGTTACCGGATCTTCGTCAAGTGCTGGCATTGAGAAGGCCTCTTGCCGCAGCCCATACCGGTATTTGTTGGGGTCTACATTAAGCGCCGCAGCCAGGGTGTCGAGTTTTACTTGGAAATGGGTTGTCGCCATTTCCATATCAATAATTCCGAGCTTCATTAGCTGTTACCACCTCCTGCAGCTGCCGCCTCCTGGGGCGGGTTCTCATAGTTGCGGGTGTTAGTGCCCCGCCGCTCAATCGCGACGTGGGTTGCCATCAGCTCCCCGGGATTGGTTTGCGCCGCGAGCAGGCTGAGTTCGCCGCACAGCACAGTTGCCGCGGTAATAGCGGCGAGACGGCGGGCGTTATCGCCGGGTTCGCCAGGCTCCGCGCACCCCATCCGCGCCAGATTTTCTCCCACGTGGGGCAGGTGTTTACCGTTGCCAACTGTGCCCACAATCAAATGTGGAATAGTGCATGAGAAATAAAGTCCGTCTGGCCGCGCTTCGGCAAAAGTGATGCCCTGGGAGCCCTCCACAATGTTTGCTGCGTCCTGCCCGGTAGCCAAATATACCCCGAGCAGCATATTCGCATAGTGCGCATTCGCAGAACGTAATGAACCCGCAATTGTTGATCCAACCAGGTTTTTTCCGGTGCACAGCGCCACAATCGCCGCCGAGGTGGAACGCAGCCTCCTGACAACAACCTCCTCCGGCAAGAAAATTTCCGCAACCGCGCTCTTGCCGCGACCCAAAATACCGTTCACCGCTGACGGTTTTTTATCGGTGCAGTAGTTGCCAGAAATAGAGCCGTAACTCAGCCCTAAATCCCAGCTCAAAATCTCACTCATCAGGTTTTCAGCAGCGGCAGTTGCCATATTGTGCCCTGAAGCATCGCCGGTGCTAAACGCAAACCGAGTGAACAGCATATTGCCAACAACCTCGGGGTGAATCTCCAGCAGCTTCGCGAACCGGCTCTGCCCCGCAACCACGGCGGCGAGATCCACAAACCGCTCCTGAATCACCTTGCCAGCTTCAAACGCGACAGCAGCGTTAGGCGCGGTAAACATGGTGGATCGCGTCATCCGCTCCCCAGTTAGCGTCACCCTAATGCCCTCCGGAATTTCACGCGAGATGCTCGCGCCGCGGCCCACACTCGGCCACAGCGGAGTCTCGTAGGTTGCCAGCGGCACCTCCACTTCACCGTTTAAGACGTTGCCGGAAATCCGCAGCGGCCCGACCCAGCTGGTCGGAATCGGGGTGGTCAGCTCGAAAGCGCCCATGTTTCTCCTCTTACAATTTCCTGCAACGATACGGTGTCAGCCGCGCTGTGCGCCCGCAGACGCTAGCTCTCTGACCGCCGTGCATAGCCGGCCGGATCAATCGCTCGCAGCTGGCAGTATTCACGCACCCGGCCGCGCAACAGCACATCGGTGCTGGTGAGCTGCGAGGTGTTTGCGGCACCCAGCAGCGCATACAACTCACGCATACGGGATACCCACCATTTTAGTTGCTCCACAACTTTTTCGTGGTCTCCGGTTGCCGCCGCTGGCAAAAACGCGCCCGCAACCCCCACCGCACGCGCCCCGAGCGCGAGCAGTTTAACCGCGTCCAGCGGTGATTTCACGCCGCCAGATGCCAGCAGCTCCGGAAACTCCGGCGCGTCCAGCAAACTCACCACCGCCGACTGCCCAAAGCTGTTCAAATAGTGGTAGCTGTCACTGCGTCGCTCAGCCTCAATCTGCGCGAAGTTGGTGCCGCCCTTGCCGCTGACGTCGGCAATCTTGACCCCAATTTCGCTGAGCAGCTTGAGGGTTTTGCGGCTCAGCCCAAACCCCACCTCTTTCACTACCAGCGGCACCCCGTCGCGCTCCAGGGCGCTGGCGAGGTTCGCGAGGTTGTCGATCCACTCCCCAAAATCCCGATCGCCCTCCGGCATCACGGTTTCCTGCACGGTATTGATGTGGATCTGCAAGGCGTTTGCCTGTAACAACTCGACCGCGCGAAGCGCGTCGCTGACACTGCGGCCGGCCCCAATGTTCGCAAACACAAAACCCTCGGGGTTCAGCTCGCGCAGCACTTTAAAGCTCACCGCGGTTTCAGGCTGATCGAGCGCGACCCCGAGAGAGCCGGCAGCGAGCGCGGTTCCGGTTGCGGCAGCAGCTCGCGCTAAAGCGCTGTTAATCTGCAGTGCGGCGGCGGTGCCGCCAGTCATCGCGTTGATATAGAGCGGGTGCTGCCACTCAATGTCAGCCACCATGGTTTGCAACCGCACCTGCTCAAGATTGACTCCGCCGAGGGCGTGATGCAGAAACTCCACGTCGTCAAAATCCCGGTGTGTCTGGGCGCTGCCCTGCTGCTCAATCGCAAACCGGATGTGATCATCCTTACGATTTTGCGCGAGCGAAACGTTTGTGACGTTTTCCACCTGCGGCTCCCCTCTCTGCGGTATTTTCCGACGCTGTGACCCCAGTGAATCACTGCTGCTCGTGGTTATACACTTCTAAGTCTAAGTGTTTAATTTGAGCGCGCTCCCAGCCGGCGAGGATGCGCTCTCGCTGCGCCGCGTTCGTGACCAGAGCAAACCCGCAATCTCCGCCGCCAGCGCCGCTGCTCTTGCTGGCTGCGCCGGCCGCCGCAGCGGTTTCTCTGAGCGCCCGCAGCCGCACGGTTTCGATGGTGAATCCACCAGCGGCACTCAGCTGCCGCAGCGCACCCCCGGCGCACTCTACCGCCGCAGCAAGCTCCGCCACAACTGCTACATCCGCAGCACCAGCCTCACCCGCCACAACGTCGGTCGCACTGGCAGCACTAGCCCCAGCACCAGTCACCCCCGCCGCCTCCAGCTCCGCAGCAAAGCGCGCCACACAGGCGTTACTGCGCGCCACGAACTCCGGCCACAGCGGTGTCTGCCGCACCCGGGCAGCTTTCTCAAGCATCTCGTCGGTGAGCACCGGCGCGCCGGTCCACCCCACAACCAGCTCCACCCCCGGAACTGGTCGCAGCGGGGTCACCCCGCCAAACTCCCACAGCTCACTGGTGAGCGCCGCCTGTAAGCCTTGCTTGCGGTGGATCGCCGCTAGCGCCGCGCGGTCGGGGGCGTGGTAGCGGATCCACCCGCCAAAAATGCTCGCCGCAATATCGCCGCCAGAGCCGGCCGTGGAAATTGTGCAGCTTGCCAGCAAGGCCAGGCGATACTGCTGCTCCTGGGAGTATCCGAGCTGATAGAAGTCGGTGAGGGCGCGCACCACCGCGGCAACCACCGCGCCGGATGATCCGAGCCCGTATTTTTCGCCGTTTGCCGCCTGCAGATTGCTGCTGATTGCTATTGCGCAGTGTTGCGGGTCTTGCGGCAGCTCCGCCGCCGCCAGCTCCCGCGCCGGATCCTGCGCCGCATGCGATCCCGGAGTCGCAGCCCGCGCCTCGTGCATCACCGTCAGCGCCGCCGCTACATAGTCATACTCATGGTCCGCAATCACCACTCGGTCGCCGCACAGCTGCCACGGGCACGGCTGCGCGCCATAAACCGCATCTGTCACGGTGCTGCTGCCAGCAGCTGCGGGAAGCGGCGCAACCGTCACCGTGATGCCGCGATTCACCGCCACAATAATCGCCCCACCACCGGGCTCGGTGACCGCATATTCACCCGCGAGATAGAGCTTCCCGGGGGCAAAAACTCGCACCGCTCCTCGCGAGTTAGCCGGCACGCCGCTTAACCCTCGAAGCCTACAGGCAACGGCAACGCCTCAGTGATCAGATGTGAGCCCGGGCCCGGAGCCGCGATTGTAATTTTGCCGAACTCCCGCAGCGCGTTCGCCACCGCAGCAGCGTCTTCCGGGCGCGCAATCGCCACCACGTTTGGGCCGGCATCAGCGGTGCCGTAAGCCTCCACACCCTGCCGTCGCAGCTCAGCAATCCGGTCAAACGCGGCGTAAGATGCCGGCGCTAGATACCGCACCACTGGGCGGCTTGACTGAATCAGCGCGTGCATCCGGTAGGCGTGCGTCTCTGTAATCTCGCCGACCTTGGTGAAATCGTCAGCGGCACAGGCTGCAAGCATCTCCTGCAGAATCTCCTCGGTGCTGCTTGCCCAACTGCTCCAGAACGGCGAGGTGTCACGGGTCAGCTGCATCCCGAGCCGGCTAGAAACCAGTTTCGGGCCAGCGTTGATCTCGCAGATAATCATCCGCATATCCGGAGCACTCAGCTCTTCTGCGTAAGAGGTTTCGCTGTCGGTGCCGGCGTGCCACACCGCAAACTTGTCAATCACTGAGCGGGAGGCACTGCCTGAGCCCTGCCGTGCCAAAATGCTCAGCTCCCGGGTGTTAAGCTCCAGCCCGTAAGCGGCGGCAGCCGCGGTTGCCAGCGCCGCGAAACCGCTCGCCGAAGATGCCAGACCCGCCGCAGTCGGCGCATCATTGTGAGAAATCACGGTTGCGTGCTCGTCGCTGCCAGCGAGCCGCCGCACCAAATCTAAAAAGTCGCTGACCTGCGCGGCAGCCTTGCCCGCCACTAGCTCACCGCCGAGATAGAAGGCGTCAGCTGATCCACCCTTAATAACCGTGGTGGTGGTCGCAACCGTGTCGAGCGTCATCGACATGCTGCCCGCGACCGGCAGAATCAATTTTTCGTCGCGCTTGCCCCAGTATTTCACGAGCGCAATATTCGGGTGCGCCTTCGCGGTGAAGCGCGGTGTCTGTGCTGCCCAGTCGTGTGTCATCGGTGTGCTCCTATTCGGTTGCAGCGAGGGTCGAAACCCAGGTGTGGGTGGCGCCTGCTGCGGCGAGGGCGGCGGCTATCCGAGTGGCATCTGCCTGATCGTGCGCCAGCGCAATCACACAGCCTCCGAGCCCGCCTCCAGTCATTTTAGCGCCTAAAGCTCCGGCTTTCTCGGCAGCGTAAACCAGCCGATTCAGCTCCCCCGAGGTCACCCCCAGCTCATGCAGCACCCGGTGCGCCTGACTCAAAACGTGGCCGAGCTCCGCCAGCTCACCGGCGCCGAGCGCGGTTTCTGCCGCCGCGGTCAGCTCCGCCAGCTGCGCGATGAGGGAGTCAATCAGCTGCGTGTCGTTTTCGCGCATCGCCCGCACCCCGCCTACCGCCATCGAGGTTTTCCCGGGGGTGCCGGTGTCGGCTATCACCACAGTGACCTCGGTTTTGGTGCGCAAGGGTTTCGGCACCCCGGCGCGAAACAGCAGCGGAGTCAGCGCCGCAACCGCGTGCGCATCTAGCCCGGAAGAGGTGCCGTGCGCGACACGCTCCGCGTGCTGCACCAGGTTAAAACGCTCTAGCTCGGTGAGCTCTTTGCCCGACAGCGCCGCCGCTGCCCGCACAATCGCGGTTGACACCGCGGCCGACGATCCCAGCCCGCGCTCCACCGGAATCGGGCTGTCAATCTCCAGCGAAATCTTGCTCGCGTCAAGCTCAAACCATTTCGCGGCCTCGCGCAGCGCCGTCAACGGCGGCCGCAACCGGTTCGGCGCAGTTGCCACTGGTCCGTTATACACAGCGCTCTTAATCACCGGTTTGTCGCTGACGGTGAGCGTCACCCGCACTTCCAAATCGTGCAGCGGAAACGCAATCGCCGGCGCCCCGTAAACCACCGAGTGCTCCCCAATCAGAATCGATTTCCCGTGCGCGGTGCCGGTTCCGGTGCGCAGCGGCGGATGCGGCAGGCTGATAGCCGCGGTGTCAATCGTGATGGGTTCTGTGCGCTGATTCATAAATCCTGCTTTCTCAGAGCCTAATTTTACTAGTTGTGCCGCCTCACACCGGTTTAGCCGGCGCCCGGTGGCGGATCCACACCCCCGCTATCCTGATTTTTTGTGGTGTGGATCAGTCCGCCCCACCCCCGCACAGCCGCGCCCTGCACGGTGCCGCGCCCCAGCACACCAAGCTGTACTCAGCTGGGAGCGGTATTTTATAATTTAAGTAACGATTTTATGACGGCGCTGCCCGCGGGTGGCCGCACAGGTGTCATTCGGTGGGTTTTACTCGCCGCTATCGTGCCGCAACAGGAGGAATTTATGGCTCAACGTGCTGCGAAAGCTGCCGGGCGCAAAACCACGGTTCGCCATGGCAAGCTGCGTCGTTCCAGTGCGCTGGCTAATTTCGTAAAGACCCTGGTGGCGATGTTCACGGTTGCGGTGCTCAGCGGCATCTCTATCGCGGCTTACGCGCTGCTTGATCTCACCAATAACGTCACCTCGGTAAATATCGGCACCGCGCCGCGCGACGAAAATGAGAAGGCCAACGCCAATCAGATTGTTGGCGATATCAATATTTTGCTGGTGGGGTCTGACACCCGCCAGGGCCAGTCTCTCAATGACGGCGAAGAGGGCGAGCTTAACGACGTGACCCTGATGCTGCGCATTTCTGCAGATCACAAGCAGGCGACTGTGGTGAGTTTCCCCCGGGATATGGTTGTTGATGTGCCGAGCTGCCCGGGCCCTAATGGCGAGCCTGATTTCTACCCGGCGCAAGGCGAGCAGCAGTTTAATTCGACGCTGCAAAACGGGCTCGGTTGTGTGGTGCGCACAGTTGAAAATCTGACGGGTGCGAGCATCCCGCACGCTGGCATTATCACCTTTGACGGTGTGATTAACATGTCAAACGCGATTGGCGGCGTTGATGTGTGTTTGACACAGCCGATTTATGACCCCAACACAGATCTTGATTTGCCGGCGGGCGACGTCACCCTGGTGGGTGTTACCGCGCTGCAGTTCTTGCGCACCCGCTACGGGGTTGGCGACGGCGGCGATCAGAGCCGCATCAGCAACCAGCAGGTTTTCATGTCTGCGATGCTGCGCAAGATTAAGAGCGCGCAGACGCTGAGCGATCCGGGCAAGGTTTACGGTTTGGCGAAGGCCGCTGTGGAGAACATGATTCTGTCGCAGGATATGGCTTCGGTGCAGTTCATGCAGTCGTTTGCTTCAACCGTGAAAGATTTGGATCTGCAAAACGTTAATTTCCTGCAGTATCCGACGCTGGAGCACCCGTATGATCGCAACCGTTTGATTCCGGATCGCTATAACGGTGATTTGTTGATGACGCGGCTGCTGAATGACGAGCCGGTGCACGCGAACGCGGTGGGCGCGGCGGCGGTTGTTGCCGGGCAAGAGGGTGCGGCGGAGGCCGGTGCTGCCGGCGCCGAGGGCGCTGAGGGCAGCGCGGATGCAACCGGCGCACAGCAGCAGGCCGAGGGCGCTACCCCGGCAACCGGTGAGGCTGCAACCACCGAGCAGTTGGGCGGTGTTGCTGGTGCCGAGGCGGCGCCAGAGCCGAATAACATTCTGGGTCAGAACGCTGCCGAGGTGACCTGCTCTAGCGGCCGCACCCAGTAGCATCTGCTTGTCGCAGCTAGCGCAAAGCCCGGCTTAAAGTGCCTACTCCCGATGTTTGCGCGGAGCATCATCCTCTTCAGCGCGCGCTAACGCGATACAAGTTATCTTCGTCATGCATCATTAGTGCGCTGTAGCAAGATTTATACTCTCTGCAAAGTATAAAAAAGTATAAAAAAATTATTGTATGCAAGCACCCCGATGCCTTAAAAATTGCTACTGAATTAACCGCTGGATCCCCTTATCTCTTGCAGTTAATCGGCTATCACGCCTGGATTGAAGCAAAACACCCTGACCCCCACACAGAGATAGACTGCGAAACAATTTTGCGCGCGAAAACTGCTTTCATCTTAGACCGTGACGGGTTTTTTGATGGCCGGCTATCCCAAACCACCAAGAAAGAGTTGAAGTTCTTGCAAGCTATGGCTCAGATATCGTCTCCTTCTAAGCCAAGAAAAATGATTGCCGAAAAACTGCAAAGCAGCAGCAGAGCGCTTAGCGTCACCCGTGACAGTCTCATTAAGAAGGGCCTCGTTGAACAGTCTTTGCACGGTGAGCTCCGGTTCACAACGCCGGGATTTGGTGAATACATCAAGGATTACTATGACCTGTAAAGCACTCCTTGAAATTGCGTATTTAAAAGTTCTGCGCTAGTCTAGTAGTTGCGTCTCAAACTATAGACGCAAGGAGACGTGCCAGAGCGGCCGAATGGACTTCACTGCTAATGAAGGGTCCGGGTTAAACCGGACCGGGGGTTCAAATCCCCCCGTCTCCGCCAAAACCCCCGAAAAATCAAGGTTTTTCGGGGGTTTAGCTTTTCTCAAAAACGGCGCCAGTAAACATTCAGTAAACATTGCCGCTTACATGTCTTGAGTTCTAGCGATCATAGTTTTCGCGTCTGTGACCGACTTCAAGAACATGAATAGTGACAGTCTGATTTTCAATGAAACAAATGATTCGGTAATCGCCAACCCGGTATCGCCATTCGCCGCTGCGGCTACCCACCAAACTTTTCCCGATTGCGTATGGGTCGGTCGCTCCCTCAAGATTTTTTCGAATCCAAGTAATCAAAAGGTGTGCGTTAAATTTATCTAGCTTTGCTAACTGTTTAAGTGCTTTCTTAGAAAACTTAACCCGAAAAACACTCATAGACCGAGCATTTCTTCGACTTCATCAAGGGTGTACCGGGTGCCGTCATCCTCAGCGATTGCTTCGCGAAGAACGCGCAAATCATGGGCATCCTCGATTTTTTCAAAGATTGCGTCACGGATGAAGTCTGAAATACTTTTACCTTCAAAGTTGGCATATCGGCGCACCAGCTCGGCGTCTTGATCATTCACGCGAAGTGTCATTGTAGCCATTTCAAACCTCCTGAATACATAGTAATACGCGCATGCTCCTACGTCAATGGGTAAAACCCTAGAAGCGCACGCTCAAAGCGCCCGCAGGTTCGCGACTTCGAGTGAGCCCTAATGCGAGAAGCCAGCCTGAACACAGCACGGTCTCAGCGAAAAACCCCCGGAAAATCAAGGTTTCCGGGGGCTTAATCGTAGCCGCGGCTGCGGGGTCTAAACCCCGAGATCCTCAGCTTTGCGGCGCTTTCTATGCTTACCAAACATAATCACAGCAAACACGAAAAACGCGAGTGCCCAGATGGAGAGCAAGTACGGCTCAAAGAGGTTCATAAAGTGCAGTATTGCCGCCGCGAACACGCTTGCGAACGCGAAGCCAGGATGCCAAGAGATGCCCGGCCGCCCGAAAACCACCATCATAATAAACGAGCTGAGCGCAAATGCCAGACCGCTTAGTAATCCATGCACCAGGTTGTTCATCGCCAAGCTGAGGAACACTATCCAGCTGAGCCACACCGCCGCTGTTACGATGCTGCCTCTCACTGCCGAGCTGCCCCAGCTACCACGGTAATTCTGCGGAGTCGTCAAGATACACCACCAATCCTGTAATTTTGTGTGCGGAATTAAAACTGAACTGCCCGACGGGCTCGCCGGCAGCGTGCTGTAAGCGGAAAGTTAAAACTGCTCTGGTCGCGTGCTGCTCCAGCGCTGTGCGCTTAACCCCTTCGAACTCACCGCACTCATCAACAACGCTGGCCCACATCGTGGTGAGCCGGGTTTGCGACAGCAGCCTGCGGGTTGTGTAGGTCATCATGCTGTGTGCGGTTGCTGGATCACCGGACGCGAGCGCCGCAAAAAACTGTTGAGCGATTGCGGCAAGGCGAGCCTCAAGCACTGCGGCAGCCCCTGCTTCGTCGCGCGGCTTTAAGCGAGCGAAACGCTGCGCGGCGGCCTGCTTGGAAATGCCCATGGCTGCGCCTATCTGCTGCCATGTTGCTCCGGCTTCGCGGGCCTGCTGTGCGGCTGCTTCTAGCGCTTTGGTTGCAGCCTGCAGCTGCTGATCCGCGTGCACTATCGCACCCAGGAGCGGATCGTTATCATCCATAAATACCCCCTGTGATTCGTCAAGATTTCTTTACAAATCACAATACCGAGGCAATTGTGTTTTGTCAATTTTTCTTGACAAAACACAACACAAAGGTAGGGTGCGCGCTGCTACGAGCAGGTTTATGCTGCCGGCTATAACCGCTGTTGCGCTCGCCGCTCTGCGCGCCGCGCCTCACGCCGCACCGCATGCCGCTCACTGCGCTCCCCGATGGCAGTGTATGAGCGGTGCCACAGCTCCTCCACCGGGCCGCGCTGGAACTTCCGCAACCAGGCCCAGCTGAAGAGCAACAGCAGCCCCGCAATCAGCACGTAACAGCCCAGCACCCAGAAGGCAAATGCTTCGCCCTGAATTTTTGCTGCCACACCGAATCCCCAGTCATAAAAAATAATTGACGCGATAAGGTTTTGCAGAATATAGTTCGTTAAAGCCATCCGGCCAACCAGCGCAAAGGCTGTGCCGATCCGCCCCGTGCTACTCTTACCCGCAGCAGCGCGATGCACATAAATTCCCGCAACCAGCGCTAGTATCCCGAGCGCCACAATCGCACTCGTAACATAACGTGTAAAGCTCGCCGTAATCTCAGGGTGGGCGATCCGCAAATACCAGTCAAGCGGCAACCCCAGACCAAAAGCCCCCAGCAAAACCCACTTACGCAGTTTAGCCCCGCGCGGTTCGAAAATACCGGCACGAAACAGGTGCGCCCCGACAAGAAACAGCCCTATGCCCATAAAGAACATAATCGGAATCTCCGCGCGGCCCAACCAAAAATGCTCCAGCCGGCTTTGCACCTGCGCCACATATGAACCGGTATCCGTAAAGACCGGATCATCAGCAGCTATTGCGGTGCTTTCATCCTCTGCTCCATAATTTACCACCCACCAGGTAGCCAGCAATGCCCCGACCATCAGCGCCACATGCACCGCAACCCCGACAATCATCCAGATTTTTTGGGTTTTCGGATTGCGCGCGAGCACAGCCGCCACCACGAGCGCGGTTAAACCGTAACCCATCAGCACGTCGTACTCGAAAATAAAAATGTAATTGAGCAGACCATCAAGAATCAAAAGCGCTGCACGCCACGGGTAACGCCCTGGCCATTTGTCGCCCCGCCGCAGCGCCGACTGCCGCTGAATCTCCAGCCCGATACCAAACATAATCGTGAGCAGGCCGATAAATTTCCCATCAGTCAGCAGCGACAGCCCAAAATCGATACTGTTACCAACCTGCTGCAGCGGCGAAACAGCGACCTCAGTCTCTGCCGCAAGCCCCGCAAGCTGCGACTGCAGCGAAGTTTTAGACATCGCAGCAAGCCCCGCTCCGCCGTAGGCAAAGATCCAAATATTTGCCATCAAAGTGCCCAAAATCGCGATACCGCGCAGCACATCAAGTGCCGGCAACCGCCTGGTGTTTGTCGCAGTTTGCGCAATGTTTTCAGCCATATTTTCAGTATATTTTATGTGAACTGCTGCCGCTATCAGCCGCTGGTATGAAACAGCTTGGCTCTCACACTCCTCTCAGTTTCGCGCACCCTGCGGCCGGCGGTTGTGCGCACGGGACATCCGGGAAGCACGGCCCCGCTGCGGCGAATGCCACTATAGTAGAAACACCACCGCAACAGCCCCACCGCATAGGAGAACGTCGATGGCAGCACCTCTCTGGAGCCTCGTGAAGCAAGAGCGCTTAGAAATTTTGATGGCAATAACCGGCAGAAATCCGCGCCCCGGGGCACTCACCGGCCCGGGTCTGAGTAATCTACCAACGCTAAGCAACCAGTAACCTTACCAGCAGGCAAAACACCCGAGACTATGATTCGCATCAGATTAGATATCGCATACGACGGCACCGATTTTAAGGGCTGGGCCACCCAGCCGGGACTGCGCACGGTGCAGCAAGAAATCGAGACCGCGCTGAGCACCGTGCTGCGGCGGCCGGCAACGAATCCGGTGCAGCTGACGGTTGGTGGGCGCACCGACGCGGGGGTGCACGCTCGCGGCCAGGTTGCACACTGCGATATCACGGTGCCAGAGTTCGCGGCACTGTGCAAAGACACCAGCACCCCGGCAAATCGCGCGCGGCGGGTGAACGGGGTGCTACAGCGCCAAAACGCAAGCGATATTCTGATTGCTGACATCACGGAGGTGCCCGCCGAGTTTGATGCCCGTTTCGGAGCGCTGTGGCGGCGCTACGAGTATCGGGTTGCAGGTCCGGTGGTGGATCCGCTGGCGCGCCGTTTCACCGCCACCGCAAAGCGCACCCCGCAGCTTGAGCTGCTGCAGCAGGCAGCCGCAGAGCTGGTGGGGCTGCGTGATTTTGGAGCCTTTTGTAAGGCGCGAGAGGGCGCCACCACGATCCGCAATCTCACCGAATTTTCATGGCGTGCGGAGCATGACCTGGACCCGCGTAGCGGCACTGCCCCGGATACGGGCGCAAGCACAGAAGCGAGCGCGGGCGTGAGCGCGATTGCGGCAGTAAGCCCGGTGTGCGTCGCGCATATTCAGGCTGACGCTTTCTGCCACTCGATGGTGCGGGCGCTCATCGGCGCGTGCGTCGCGGTAGCAACCGGGCGCATCACGCTGCAGCGGCTGCGGGAGATTCGTGACGCGGCGGAACGCAGCAGCGAGTTTACGGTGATGCCAGCGCACGGGCTGAGCCTGGAGGAGATTGCTTACCCGGCAGCGAGTGAGCTTGCCGCGCGGGCAGCGCAAACTCGGGCTCGCCGCGACCCCGCGGAGGCGGCGCCAGAGGCCGCACAGACAGCAGCGCAAAACCGCGGCGGCGACTAGCCGCCGGCGCCACGGCGCAAACAGCGGCGCACGCTACGGCGCAGTTCGGGGGCGAGTAAGCCCTATTTCGACGGCAGCAGATCCGCCACCGACCCCAAAATCTCATTCGGGCGGAACGGGTAGCGCGCGATTTCGGCGTCATCAGAGATGCCGGTGCGCACCAGGATCGTGTGCAAACCCGCCTCCATTCCGGCAACGATGTCGGTGTCCATCCGGTCACCGATCATCGCGGTGTTCTCGGAGTGCGCGCCGATTTTATTCATCGCGCTGCGGAACATCATCGGGTTCGGCTTGCCCACCACATACGGCTCCTTGCCGGTCGCCTTCGTGATCAGCGCGTTCACCGCGCCGGTTGCCGGCAGCGGCCCCTCCGCGCTCGGACCAGTGGCGTCAGGGTTGGTTGAAATGAAGCGCGCACCGTTGTTAATCAGGCGAATCGCCTTAGTGAGCGCGTCAAAACTGTAGTTGCGGGTTTCGCCCACCACCACAAACTCGGGATTAGCCTCGGTCATAATAAAACCAGCATCGTGCAGCGCGGTCAGCAGCCCCGCCTCGCCAATCACATAAGCGGTGCTTGAGGGCGCCTGCGCCTTTAAAAACGCGGCGGTTGCGAGGGCGCTTGTCCAGATTCGCTCCTCCGGCACGTTAATGCCGCTCGCCGCGAGACGCGCGCTGAGATCACGGGCGGTGAAAATCGAGTTGTTGGTGAGCACCAGATACTCCTGACCGCTGTCTTGCCAGTGTTGCAGCAGCTCTGCCGCGCCCGGAATCGGCTGCTGTTCATGCACCAGCACCCCGTCCATGTCGGTCAACCAAAACTTCACTTTTTCTCGCATCTCATCTCCCTGCTTCACAACGTCCTCTTTTCTAGTTTCGAGCTTACTGCGCAAAGATGAACAAACAGTGCGAATTTCGCTAACTCTGGGTGCGCACTGCGGCACCATTTTTCTCCAGCTGCCCACTTTTTAAGCGATTCCTGGGAGAATAGAAATTATGAGTGAAAAAGCAGGCACTATCGCAACAGCAGCTGATTTGGTGGATCTCGCCGCCCTGAAGTCCGCCTACTATGAGCTGCGACCCGACACCGCAAACCCGGCGCACCTGGTCGCTTTCGGCACCTCCGGGCATCGCGGCTCTGCTTTTAACCACAGTTTCAACGAGGCACACATCATCGCCATCTGCATCGCGGTGGCGGAGTATCGCACCGCTCAGGGCTGGGCTGGGCCACTGTTTTTGGGCGCCGACACCCACCCCCTGTCAGAGTACGCGCTGGCTACCGCGAAGCGCATTTTGGCCGATGTTTGCGGACTCCACGTGGTGGCGAGCGCGGGCGACGAGTATGTGCCAACCCCCGCGCTGAGCCACGAGATTTTAAAGCACAACCAGCAGCTGCGCCGTGCCTCGGCTGCTGCCGGGCAGGAGTTTGATGAGGCGCAGTTGGCTGACGGCGTCATCATCACCCCGAGCCACAACCCGCCGCAGGATGGCGGCATCAAGTACAATCCGCCGCACGGCGGCCCGGCTGACAGCGACGCCACCGGGTGGATTCAAAACCGCGCCAATGAGCTGCTGCCAGAGCTCGCGGCGGTGGCTGATCCACACCCCGTAGCTGCTCAGCTTGCCGCGACCCTCCGCGACGGCGCGGCGGCGAGTTTGCCTGCGCGGGCCGGCAGCGTCAGCGAGCATGATTATGTGCGCTCCTATGTGGGTGATCTCGACGAGGTTATCAACATGCAGGCGATTCGCGATGCCGGGGTGCGGTTTGCAGCACACCCACTCGGCGGCGCGGCGGTCGCTTACTGGCACGAGATTGCGGCGCAGCACGGCCTTAATCTCACAGTTTTGGGGCCGGGCGTTGATAAGCAGTGGAGTTTTATGAGCCTTGACTGGGACGGCAAGATTCGCATGGATCCGTCTTCCCGGAACGCGATGCAGGCGGTGCTGCAGCTCAGCGGCGAGTTTCCGCTGGTGGTTGCGAATGATGCTGATGCGGATCGGCACGGCATTGTGTGCGACGGCGAGTTGATGAACCCAAACCATTTCTTGGCGGTAGCGATTGACTATCTGCTAACTCACCGGCCAGCGTGGCAGCAGCCTTTCAAGGTTGGCAAAACCATTGTTTCTAGCAGCATTATTGACCGCGTGGTACGCTCTCACGGTGCCGAGCTGCTGGAGGTGCCGGTAGGCTTCAAGTGGTTTGTGCCGGGGCTTTACAGCAGCACCGTAGTGTTTGGCGGCGAGGAGAGCGCAGGCGCAAGCCTGCTAACCCTTGACGGGCAGCCGTGGAGCACCGACAAAGACGGCATTGCGCTGTGTCTGTTGGCGGCGGAGATTTTTGCGGTAACCGGTAAAACCCCGCTGCAGCGGTATCGGGAGCTGACCGCGCTGCACGGCGATCCGGCCTACGGGCGGGTGGATGCGCCGGCGAACAGCGAGCAGAAAGCAAAGCTGCTGGCGCTGCAAGCCGCTGATGTCACCGTGGCGGAGCTTGCCGGGGAGGAAATCACGCAGGTGCTGACGCACGCTCCCGGCAATAATGCCGCGATTGGTGGTTTGGTGATTCGCACCGCCAACGCCTGGGCGGCGATTCGGCCGTCTGGCACCGAGGCAGTTATGAAGGTTTACGCCGAGTCGCTGCGCGGCGCGGCGCATCTGGAGCAGGTGCAACACGATGCGGCACGGCTGCTGCAAGAGCTTTTGGGGTGAGTTATGACCGCTGAAAAACCTCGCAAATACAGCTATCTGGGGCCTGCTGGGACGTTTACGGAGGCGGCGCTGCGGCAGGTGCCGGAGGCTGCCGGACAGGTGTGGCAGCCGGTTGTGAATGTGAGTCAGGCACTGCGCAATGTCACCACGGGTGTGAGCGACGCGGCGATGATTGCGATTGAGAACTCGATTGACGGCGGGGTTTCTGCGACGCAGGATGCGCTGGCGAGTTTCGGGAATTTGCAGATTTACGGCGAGTACCTGGTGCAGGTTGATTTTGTGCTGGTGTCACGACCGGAGGTGCAGCTGCGTGAGGTGACCACGATTGCGGCACACCCGGTGGCTTATGCGCAGTGCCGCAGCTGGTTGGAGCAGCATTTACCGGAGCACCAGCATATTCCGGCGAGCAGTAATGCGCAGGCAGCGGCTGATTTGTTTGCCGAGGGCACGGTTATTGACGCGGCTTTGGCGCCGCCGACGATTACCGAGCATTTTGAGCTCGCAGTGCACGGCTCGGAGCTAGTGGATAATCCTGGCGCGCAGACTCGCTTCGTGTTGGTTGGCAAACCCCGCCCCGCCGGGCAGCCGACCGGGCATGATAAAACCAGTTTGATTATTGACCTACCAGAGGAAAAAGCCGGCGCGCTGCTGACCCTGCTGGAGCAGTTCGCGGCGCGCGGGGTGAATCTGACGCAGATTGCCTCCCGCCCGATCGGGCACCACATGGGCAGCTATCGGTTCTTTATTGACGCGGAGGGTCATATTCGTGATGCCCGGCTGCGGCACGCGGTGATGGGCGTGAAACAGTACAGCCCCCGGGTGACTTTCTTGGGCAGTTATCCGCGAGCGGATCGCGTGCAGCCAAAGGTTGATCCAAACCATACCGATGCGGCTTTTGCCGACGCCGAAGCGTGGGTTGCTGGGCTGATTGCGGGTAATTAAGCAGCACGGCAGCCAGCGAGCGCGGTAAACTGGAACAGTGATTGATGTTACGCTGCTCCGCAATAACCCTGAAATTCTTGATGCGTCTCAAAAGGCGCGCGGTAATGATTCCGCGATTGTTGCCGCTGCCCGCGAGGCTGATAGCGCTTGGCGTGCCGCGCAGAACGAGTTTGAGTCGCTGCGCGCGGCGCAAAACCGCTTCAACGACCAGGTTAAAACCGCTTCTAAAGAGGAGCGCCCGGCGCTGATCTCGCAGGTGAAAGAGCTGGCTGCTGCGGTGAAAGCTGCGGCCGCGAAAGCCACCGCGCTAGAGCAGGAGGCGCAGGAGGCTGCCGCCAAAATTGAGAACGTGGTGCTGCCGGAGGTGCCGGCGGGCGGCGAAGAGAATTTTGTGACGCTGCGCACCCACGGCACGGTGCCGGAGTTTGATTTTGAGCCGCGCGATCACCTGGAGCTGGGTGAGCTTCTGGGCGCGATTGATATGCAGCGCGGCACTAAGGTTTCTGGTGCCCGCTTCTACTTCCTGCGCGGTGTTGGCGCGCAGCTAGAGCTGGCACTAATGAACATGGCGCTGCAGAAGGCGCTGGCAAACGGTTTTGTGCCGCTGATCACCCCGACCCTGGTGAAGCCAGAGATTATGCACGGCACCGGGTTCTTGGGTGAGCACGCGAGCGAGGTTTACCATCTTGCTGAGCAGGATCTGTATCTCACCGGCACCAGTGAGGTGGCGCTTGCGGGCTACCACGCCGATGAGATTCTTGACCTTGGCGCGGGTCCGCTGCGCTACGCGGGCTGGTCCACCTGCTATCGTTCAGAGGCGGGGTCGCACGGCAAAGACACCCGCGGCATTATTCGCGTGCACCAGTTCAACAAGCTGGAGATGTTTGTGTATGCGGATCCGGCCAACGCCGCGGCAGAACACGACCGGTTAGTGGCGTGGCAGGAGGAGATGCTGCAGGCTCTGGAACTGCACTACCGGGTGATTGATGTTGCCGCTGGCGATTTAGGTTCTAGCGCGGCACGGAAGTTTGATATCGAGGCGTGGGTGCCAACCCAGGGCACTTACAGGGAACTGACCAGCACCTCAAACTGCACAACCTATCAGGCGCGCCGCTTGAAAACCCGGTTCCGCGGCGATGACGGCAAGACGCAGCCGGTTGCGACGCTGAACGGCACTCTCGCGACCACCCGCTGGCTGGTGGCGCTGCTGGAGACGCACCAGCAGGCTGACGGCAGCGTGCGAGTACCGGAGGCGCTGCAGCCTTACCTGGGCGGCCTGACTGTGCTGCGGCCACAAGCGTAAAGTGTGTTGCCGGTGTCTGCTGCAGCAAAAATTCTGATCGGGTTGGATCTCGACGGCACGGTTATCTACGATGACGAATCTGCCGATGCCGACCTCAGCGCTGCGCTTAAGCGCTTGGATGCCGCACCACACGTTGAGGTGGTGCTTGCCACGGGGCGGGCGATTGACGCCGGGGTGCGGGTTGCTGAGAAGCTGCAGATGACGCCGGACTGGCTGGTGACGTGCAACGGCGCAGTGACGATGCGCCGTGATCCACACACCGCAAAACTGCAGCCTTATCGCGTGCACACTTTTAACGCGACCGAGATGCTGGAGAACGTACGGCAGCAGCTGCCCGGCGCCGCGATTGCGGTTGAGGGCGCTGACGGTAATTTTTATTACACCGCCGAGATGCCCGGTAAAACCCTGCCCGATAATCGCTTTGAGGTGTCTTTCGAGGAGCTGCTGCGAGTTGAGGCGACGCGGGTTGTTGCGACGAGTCCGGCGCACTCGGTTGCGGAGTTTTTTGAACGCATGGAGCTACTGGGCTACACTCACACCGCTTATGTGGTGGGCGACACCGCCTGGCTTGACGCGGCGCCTAACGGCATTAACAAGGCGAGCGCCCTGGCGCCGATTGCGGCGGAGCTGGGAGTGCCGGGTGAGCATGTGTTCGTCGCCGGTGACGGCATGAACGACCTGCAGATGTTGAGCTGGGCGAAAGAGCGCGGCGGCATGGCGGTGGCAATGGGTCAGGCCTACTCCGAGGTGCGCGACACCGCGTCTTTTGTGACCGGCACCATCGATGAGGGTGGCCTGCTTACGGCGCTACGGCACTTCAAGCCGGTTCAAGACCTGCTGCCCTAGTGCTCTGCGCTAGCGGCCGAGATAGCGCCCCGCGCTAGTGCCCTACGATAACACCCTGCGGGCGTGTTCTCGGTTTGCGTTTTCGCAGCTTGCTCTGCTACTGTTGTCTGTGGAAGGTTGTCCGAGCGGCCGAAGGAACTGGTCTTGAAAACCAGCAGGCGAAAGCCTCAAGGGTTCGAATCCCTTACCTTCCGCCAGTTGAAAACCCTCAAGTCTTTTCAGATTTGAGGGTTTTCACGTATTCGGCGAGGGGCATCTGAAGCACGATTCCAGGCCCTGGGAAAGCACGCACATGTGTGTCATCAGCTTCGCCATATTAACAGCTGCAAGAGCTGCTACAAAGAACAGCCAAGATAGACGAACCCCGCCCCGCAGCTGACTGCGGGGCGGGGTTCTAGGGGGTGGGGGTCTTTACTAGGGGTTAGCTGCCTTTGCGCCCGGTGATGAAGCCCCAGATAGCAAGAACTACCAGTGAACCACCGATGGCGAGCAGCCAGGTCTGCAGTGAGAAGAAGTTCTGCAGATCAGCGTTGAAGATGATGCTGCCCAGCCAGCCGCCAACCAGCGCGCCCACTACACCGAGCACCAGGGTAGCGACCCAGCCGCCGCCCTGCTTGCCTGGCATGATAGCCTTTGCAATTGCGCCGGCAATCAGACCGAGTAGAATCCAACCAATAATAGTCATTATTTCTCCTTATGTTTTTTAGCTAACGCTACTTTAAGAATTAGTAGCGATTGCTACTTTTTGAAAACGTCTTTAACGTCTTCAATCTTGTTTTTTACAGCGGCGCTTGCCTGATCAGCCTGGCCTTCAGCCTCTAGCTTCTCGTTGTCGGTTGCTGCGCCGAATGCCTCTTTTGCCTTGCCGGCAATGTCTTCAGCGGCGTTCTTGATTTTGTCGTTCAAACCCATTTTGAGTTGTTCCTTTCATCAGAGGTTACAGCACTCGCTGTGAACCTGTCAGCGCGCCACGCGCGCCAGTTTTGATTTCAAATACCATCGGAATTTGCGCACCAAACAGTTCGGTAAACTGCTCGGCTGCCCGCTGGCAAGCTTCTGTCACAGCGCTGAGTTCTGCGCCGCGGCGCATATCAACGCGTGCTTTGAGCGCATTTGCGGTGCCAACGCGATGAGCGTTAACACTAACATTTAGTACTCTCACGTCATCTTCAAGATGCTCTTTGAGGAGCTGCTCTGCAACCTTGGTGTGCAATGTGATGCTCCCAGCAGTCGCGGCGCTTCCCGTGACAGGCATCAATTTTGCAAAGTGTGTTGCACGGCCGGCGGTTTGCCACCGCAAAACTAATATTGCAGACACCGCGGCAAGCCCTAGCATGGCAATAACCACTGCCCACATCCAGTTCGCTGGCAACATAAAGTCACCAATATAAGCTTCCTGGTTGAGTTGCCGCAACTTCCCGGCAATTTCTGCCCACTCCGGCTGCACAGCCGGAATAAAGCGATAAGCAAGATAAGCAAGTCCGATAACCGTCAGCACCAAACCAGCAAACATAAGGTAAACGCGGTTCAAGAGCCTAGGGGTATTGTTCATTACAGTTTCCCCTCTTTCGCAACCCGCACTTTTGCTTTCAGCTGCGGCTGTAAACCAAGTTTCGTGAGTTCGGTATGCATTGCAGCCTGTGCCGCTTCCTTATCGGGCACCAAACCTGAGGTGGGTTGCAGATCCACCACTACCTGTCGTTTACTTGCCGCTACCCGCACCTGATCCACCGGAACCCCTGCTTCGCGCGCTGCTGCAGCCGCCAGACCGCTAGCCAAAGCACGATCATCAACCACAATCGCGCAAGGGTTTTGCACAGTCGAGTGTCGATGCCGCCAACCGGGTTTCATCCCGACTAGGAGCAACATTATGCCGAGCAACAGCGCAATCGCACCCAACACTAGTTGCCACATTGGGGCAAGGGTATTAGGGTCGGCTGCGACCGCTGCGAAGGTACGCGCTGGCACCAGTAATCCTGGGTTCCCGAACAAGAAAAGCACCACTTCGGTGATTAACCAGAAACTTGTCAGGAGCAAAATCACCGCAAACACTGAAACTAGAATTGAGCGGCTAGAGTGTGTCTCACGACGCAGCATTCTGCTGTATTGCGAATTAGTGTTGGTCGTCATTTAACTCTCCCCTCCTTCTTAATTTCAGCTGCTGTGATTTCTAGTGCGGTAGTAATTACTGCCCGCCCAGACAAGGCTGTTACTTTTGCTGCCAGCTCACTGCGCACCAGCTCTAAACGCTGGGTTAACGGCAGGGTTACAGTCTGGCCAAGAGGCGCAACCGCTAGTGGGCCGCTAACCTCAATGGCCAGTTTGCTAGCGCTGTCGGTGACGCTAGCGCGCACCTTATCTATACTGGTTCCCAGCAGCTCTGCCGCGATTGCAGCGACAAGCCGCTGCAAGGCTCGCGGGGTGATGCGGGAATTTCCCGCAATCTCTGCTGTGGTGATCATGAGGAGCGTCGTCCCCTAACCACATCGACAAGTGCGCGGAGATCTAACCGACCTTCAAGCACCCGCACTGTTAGTGCGCCCAGCACCATTGCGATCACGATAATCACAGTTTTCCAGAATCCCAGCTGCAGCAGGCTGAAGGCGATAATCGCGCCTAACAGCATGCCGGTTGCTGAGCTGCCCATCAGTGTCTTATTCATTAGTTAACTCGTGAAACTTCTTCTTCGTTTTTATCGTCACTTGGCACGTGCACATCGTTGATGGTGACGTTAATCTCTGCCACCTGCATGCCTACCAGCTCGGTGATTGCGTTTGCTGCTGCAGCACGCACCCGGTCGCTGAGATCCTGCAGCGCTACTGGGTATTCAGCTACAACTGAGATATCTGCTGCTACCTCGTGCTCGCCAACCTCTACTGATACACCCTGCGCCAGGTCAGTGTTGCCAACTACGCCGCGAATCGCACCCGCCATACGGGCTGCGCCGCCGCCAAGATCATAAACTCCCGCAACCTCGCGAATCGCGATACCGGTGAGCTTCGCTACTACACCGTCGTCGATTACAGTTTTGCCACCTACGCCACTGATGTGGTTCATGTTGTTTTCCATAATTTTCTCTTTCCTTCTTGTGAGTCACTATTAAGTCGCAGCTCGACAGCAAAACGTCACAAAATTTTTCAAAAATTTTTTCAAAGAATTTTTTGTTCAGGTTTTATCAGGTTTTAACCATGCTGCCGCGCCATAATTAAAACCACAATGCAGCCGTTTTAAATACTCTCCTAGCCAGAGTCCGAAATCGGCGTACAAGCTACTGTCCAACCTGCAAGGAGCACGATATTAATCCGCTAACACTGCAACGGTTACCCGACGAAACGCTGGTTTCGCGGGCTGTTGACGGTGACACGCAGGCGTTCACAACACTGCTCTCACGCTATACGGGCATGATGATTTCTTACGCGCTACGCATTACCGGGTCGCGCGCTGACGCAGACGATGCAGTGCAGGAGGCTTTCCTGGTGGCGTGGCAGAAGCTTGACACCTTGGAAGATCCGCGCAAAGCTAAATCATGGCTAATGCGCATCGTCAGCCATCAGGCCATTAACGTGCTACGCAGCCACAAACACCGGGGTGATCAGTTGGGTGTGGATCACGCCGCCGCCGCGCACACCGACCCGGCTGCACAGGCAGAGATAAGCGGTCAAATGCAGGCTTTAGAGGGGCTGCTATCGCAGCTGCCAGAACTACAACGCCAAGCATGGACACTGCGTGAAATTGGCGGCCTGTCATATCAGGAGATAGCGGAGGAGCTGCAGGTGCCACTGAGCACTGTGCGTGGCGCTATTGCCCGCTCAAGACAGGCTCTAGTTACAGGAATGGAGGTGTGGAAGTGACGCAGCAACAAAGGCATCCAAACCAGCATGCCGCTGATACGGCAGATGACCTGCCTGATTTCGACGCCATTAATGACTACTTTGATCGGGAGGACCAGACTCCCGACGACAAGTTCGAGAAGGATCCGCACACCTCGCATGTGCTGCAACAATTACGGCGGCTTCGCTCTCTGACCGCTGAATTTAGCGAGCAGGCTGCTTCCCGGATTGAAACCACCCCTGAGTGGTGGAACCAGTTGACAAGCATGATTGTTGCTGATGCCCGCCCAGGACGTGTTATTCCGTTCGATTCGGCAGAACCAGCGCATGATTTAGGGGTTACTGAGGGCGCGCTCAAAGCGTTGATTCGTGATGCCAGTGACACCGTTGATAGTTGTTTCGTGACCCGTATCGAGCTGCCCGATAACATTACCGAGCCTGGCACCGAAATTACCATTACGCTGCGAGTCACTGTCGCCGCTGGAACAAAACTGTTGTCAGCCGCTGACGAAATTCGTGCCGCAGTGTGCGCCCAGCTGGAGCAGCACACGACGCTGCGGGTGGCGGCAATCGACGTTGAAATTTCTGATGTTTTAGTGTTACCAGATGACGAGGAGGAATCGCGGTAATGCACCTCTCAGACGCCGAGTTACTGCAGCTGCGCGACCGGGTAACCGCGATTTTGGAGCAGCATCCCGAAGTTGTGGCATTAACCCCGCTGCCCGCGGCAGGAGTAGTGGGCCAGACTATCCAAGTGCTGAAAGATTTTATCGGCAAGCCTGACAATCATTTGCCGCAGGTGAGTGTGGCGGGTGGATCGCTGACCGTCGCCGCGGGTCTGCGGGTGGCAGCAACCTCACCGGCGCCGCAACTGCTCGATGAGCTCGCCGCCGCGGTGCGCCGCGAGCTCGCCGCGCCCGACTCAGCGCCCGAAACTGGCAGCGCAGCAGCCGCAACGCCTGCCCTCGCCGCGCCCACACTCAATCCGGCAGACATCCAGGTGCAGCTGGTCGCAACCAGCATTGACCAGACCGGCGGCGCAGCTTAACCCCGCCGCTGCGCTAGGGACGCCGCCTAAAACACCACATGTTAAATTTTTGCGATTTTTTTAACATGTTTTACTGACGTGTTAAACAACTTAACATGTTCCCGCGACGTGTTAAATTTTTCGCAAATTTTTAACATATAGCTGCATTCGCTCTCGAAACCGTCTTGATTGCCAGCAATCAGCAACCTCCGCAAAATAACCCGCAGCAAAAGCTGGCGCCGGTCTCCGGTTATCGGCTAAGATTTTGAGATGTTGCGGGACACAATCCTGCACCCTCCCAGCGCGAACACAATTCGCTTTTATTTAACTCCTCCCGTGTTGTGGTGGATCAGCCCGGCGCTATCGCGCTCCGGCGGGCACCTGTCACGGGGCGCTTGTTTATTTTCGCGCTGCGCTTTATGACAGCGCTGTTACAGGAGGAAAAATGTCTCAGGCTGTTGGCTCCAAGCTGGGCGCGCGTCGCGACCATTGGACGGGGCAGTACGGTTTTCTGATGGCCGCGATCGGTTCCGCGATCGGTCTCGGCAATATTTGGCGTTTCCCGGGTGTAGCTTACGAAAACGGCGGCGGCGCGTTTTTGCTGCCGTACCTGTTGGCACTGCTCGCGGTCGGTATCCCGATTCTGCTGCTCGATTATGCGCTGGGGCATAAATATCGTGGATCGGCTCCCCTCACTTTCCGCCGCCTCGCCAAGAAGGCAGAGTTCCTGGGCTGGTGGCAGGTCGCGGTGTCTGCCGTGATCATCGTCTACTACGTGGTGGTTATCGCGTGGGCGGCGAGCTACATGTTCTTCTCTATTAACCTGGCGTGGCAGGAAGATTCGCTGGGGTTCTTCCTGGAGTCATATTTGCAGCTTGATGGATCAGCGCTGATGACTTTCACCCCGGTCGTGCCGGTGCTGCTTCCCCTGGTTTTGATCTGGGTGACAGTGCTGTTTGTTTTGGGCCGCGGGGTTTCTAAGGGCGTGGAGGCCGCTAACAAGTTCTTCCTACCGCTCTTGGTGGTGCTGTTTTTGGCCATCGTGATCCGCGCAATTTTCTTACCTGATGCGCTCACCGGCGTGAACGCGTTCTTCACGCCTGACTGGACGGCGCTCGGTGACAGCAAGGTGTGGCTCGCGGCGTTCAGCCAGATTTTCTTCTCGATGTCGATCGCCTTCGGCATTATGCTGACCTACGCGTCTTATCTGCCGCGCAAGTTTAACCTGACCGGCACCGGCCTGGTGGCGGGTTTCGCGAACTCTTCGTTTGAGATTTTGGCGGGCATCGGGGTGTTTGCGACGCTTGGGTTTATGAGCGCGCAGCAGGGTGTGCCACTTGGCGAGATGGAGGGGCTGACCGGGCCAATTCTGTCGTTTGTGACTTTCCCGACCGTGATTTCGCTGATGCCTGGCGGCGCGCTGTTTGGGGTGCTGTTTTTTGCGGCGCTGACGATCGCGGGTATCACATCGCTGCTGAGCCTGCTGCAGGTGGTGTCGGGCGCGTTCCAGGATAAGTTTGGGTGGAGCGCGAAACGCACCTCGGTGATTATCGGCGCAGTGATGGCGGTGGTTTCGGTGGTGTTCTTCGCGACCACCTCGGGGCTCACCACGCTTGATGTGGTTGACGCGTTTATTAATAACTTGGGAGTGGTTGGTGCCGCGCTGGCAATGACGGTGCTGGTGTTTGTGGTGCGGCCGCGGCTCAGGGCGTTGCGCCTGCACTTGAATGCCACCTCGGCGATTAAGGTACCGCGGGTGTGGGAATACCTGGTCGGGGTTTTGGTGCCGATTGTGTTGGGGATCATCCTGCTGCAGGCGCTGCTCGACTATGTCAGTAAGGGTTACGGCGATTACGCGGCGAACGACCCGAAGGTGCTGATTTTCGGCTGGGGCACTCTGGCGCTGGTGGCGGTTTTTGCCGCGGTGATGACGGCGCTGAAGTGGAACACCCGGCACCCGCACGAGGACGTTGTGCGGTTCGTCGGCGAGGAAGAAACATCCGGAACGGAGGAGAGCTAATGACACCCGCAGCTTTGATCATGCTGGTGCTGACCGTGGTTATCGTGTGGGGCGGCCTGGTCGCCACCACCGTCGCCCTGCGCACCCTGCGCACCCCCGACGCCGCCGAGGCGCCCGCTGCCAAGGCTCCTGCTGCCGCAGCGCCTAGCGCCAGCGACTCCTAGTGCTGCCGCGCTGCAGGCGGCGGCGAACTCACCGAGCGCTTCGCATGCCGCCGCTACGCCGCCGCCCGCCGTGGACCACTGGGCCCCAGAACCCGCCAACATGCCTGAGGTGGATCCCCGCCCGAGGTTAGCCCGGCGGCTGCGGGCATAATATGTAGCCGAGAGACTTTCTCACCGAGTGATTTCTCTCAACGGCTATCTGGTGTGGGGCTGTGTGATTCCAGCCCCACACTTTTATGCTCTTTACGGTAGTGTGTGACTTATCAGGTTTCAGATTTTGGGTTAACAATCATGACTATCACGCTTTACGAGCAGGTTACAGGCGAGAAGTTTCAGCGCACCTCAGAAACTTTGGCGTTTTTATTCGAAGACTTTGAACGGCTTAGAAATGAGTCTGACACCACGCTGTGGCGGTTGCTTGTTGCCCAGTCTCTTGATTTTTATCACGCCAATTTGCAGTGAGGCACACTCGAAGACGCTATCAGTGTTTACACTGATGAATCTGCTTTATCCGGGCACGCCGGGCTTGATGCCGCGGCCGCCGCTATTGCTTTATACATTGCGGATCGCGACGGCTGGCCAGCCCCGGCCTGGGCGCGCAACCCCGCGCGTAAAGCGCCACAGCCCTGGTATGTTGCAGATCACCCCATACCACGAAAATTTGCGGATAAAGAAACCCCGAAACAGTTCAGGAAACTCACCAACCCCAAGAGACCGCGGCGTCAGTCCTCATTTGTGAAAAGTTGCGGCTCTTTCTCTTTCCGCTGGCGGTGATTTTCACCGCGTTGATGTAGCACTGAATCGGAACACCCGGCAGCCTCACGAGGATGTGATGCGGCTTCTCGGTGAGGAAGAATGCTCAAAACAACGGGAAGCCTGTTTTTCCCGCACTCTCATTATGCAGTTTTGATCGTAGTTATCGTGTTGTGCGGCCTGTTTGCTGACGCCTTAGCACTAGCACCGCCTGATATCACATTTTCACAGGAAAAACAAAATTTCCCTGCTGCAACCCAAAAGTGTTGATTTTTCCCGCACAGTATTGCAGCATTGTATTGTTGTTTCCACTGAACCTAATGGCTACTAATTGGATTTCAAAATGATTTTAAACATTAAGAGTAATACACTCTATAAGTTGTTTAAATGCGTTCTTTCTGCTCTTTCTTATTGTCTTGCACTCACTGCATTTCTCTTTTGTGTTTACGCACTGCCTGCCATTTTTCGCGGACAAACAGATTTGAGTTGGAAAAACTTTTTATCCTTCATCTGTCACCTACTCTACAAAGATAAAGATTTATTTTCAGTTCCCAACATAGTCAGCCTCTACACTGGCTTTTCTGCTCTGTGTATCGGGCTTATAGCTGTTTCTTATATCAGAAATAACTACGAATCTCACCTGAAGAAAGCTGAAGAAAAAAATCTTTCTGCTCACAAACATATCTTGGCACTAGCCAAAGTTAATTTTGAATTTAAACCCGCAGAAAAAAAGCGCATCATTGACTTCGCAAATAAACCCATAAGGACACCTATAATAACATCTATAATAAAAATCTTTTCGGGATCTTTGATTTGCTATCTCCTTGTAGGACTAATATATAATTTTTCAGTCAACCGCTATGTTTCCACGGGTTTTATTTTTTGTCTAATTTGCGTCAACATATTTGTTTACCGTAATGTTCCTGGCCGTTTTATGAGCAACAACTTACAAACCGCTCTTTTCCGAAATCTAAAATTAGTGGCACTTAAATCCGATATCGAAGAAACAAGTAGAAGGTTTAATGAAAAACACCTTTCGAAGTACATTGGAATTACAGCATTTGTTGCCACTTCTCTAGTTTTGTCGGGCATGTTCTTGCATCCAGAGATTTGTCTGTACTTTATAGTTTTTCCCCTCATACAACTCTCAATCGGTTGTGCATTTGTTCTGTTCGCAAGCGATGAAGGGGAAGATGCTTATTTGTCGGCTGCCGTAATATTTAATCAACACGAAAAATCTATTACACGTCTAACCTCGCCAAAGCATAGATTTTTCCCGCTTCTTTTTGACACAACGTATTTATTCACTTTAGGTGGCTTTTCCCTCCTTGCTGGCGTAACTGTATTTAGCTGGTACTTTACTCCGCATAAAAATGACCAGTACTGGTTCTACACGGCGCATGTGATTTTATTAACACTCACTGTCTGTGTGCTTACGATAATTTTGGGGATTAAAAAGAAACAAAAGTATTTTTCCGCTGGGCTTAAAACGCTCCAAAAAGAAGCAGAAACGGCAATAGACGAATTAAAGGAATACGCCGTAAAAAGTCAAAAGAAGTCATTCATCACACGACTAGTAAGACTACGTATCTAAGCTACATAAAAGATCCTAGCATTTACATTCAAGGAGGAGTGCAAGCTCATTCATGCCCTTTTCTTAAATAAGCCTTTGCGATTCAAAAAAGCATTGGAGTTTGCTGTGGGTTTGGTTGACAGTTTTCCTTCTGGTTTTAGGCCGCGATTGGTGCGGCTTGTTTCATAATGACCTCATATTATATTGGTGTCAATTTCCCGAGCGCGCTTTGTCTGCGTTTGCGGTGGTAGGTGCGTTTGGTCCAATGTGTGATCGCTGTGGAAAGTTCTTGGCGACTCGCCCAAGATTTACGATCAAACACATTCTTTTATGGCAACGCGAAGAATAATTCCATCGCTGCGTTATCACCACACGCACCAAACCCTGCCCATCGGCCCAGCCGCCCCATAACCTTTTAAACGCTGCCTGGAAATGCCTTGAACTCAATTGCCCGCCCCAATCTGAATGAACAATAACACCTTGAGAGTATAGGCGTTCCCGCATCACGTCATCTAAAGCATCAACAGCAAGACGCGAGGTCATGCGCCTACCCGCAGCTCAACCCACGATACGACGCGAACACAAGTCCTTAAGCACACAACATACACTTTCCCTGTGCCAGTCCAGTGTTCGGTAACATCAACCACCCACACCTTGTTAGGGCGGTCAGCATGGAAATGACGCTTAAGAATGTCATCGCCAACGGAAGCTCCCGCTTTCTTTTCTTATTGCCTTGCGGAAAACAATCTGGGGAAAATCCCGGCATTTAAGCACAGTTTCCACACCATACGCTCGGAAACAGTAAGGCCTTTAGCGCGGAGTTCATCGGCAATAAACAAGTAACCAAACTCTGGATCATCACGGTGAATACGCCGTATTTCTTCTAAAAGAACTGCCTTTTGGTGTTCCCTCTCACTAATAGGGCAAAACAACCATTTATAGTATGCATGACGGGAAACCCTAACACCCGAGCCGCAACACTAAGCCTTACTTGCCCCTGAAGCTATTAGCTTGTGCACGGTCGGGAAGATCCTTTTGGGCGGATTGCCTCCTGCGATAAATAAGCAGCTGCTGCGCGCACAGAATAGTGTTTTCCTCTTCAAGTTCCCGAATCCGGCGTATAGCAGCAGTCATATCCTTATTTACTTCTGCATCACGAGAAAACCTCATATCGCGAGCTTGTAAACGTGAATTAGTCACCCACTGTTACAAGGACGAACGTGAAATCTTAAGATCAGCTCACACCTGCACGTGTGACATTCTCCTGATTCTGCAAGCGCGACAGCATCAGCTTTAAACTGCTCTGAATATAGCTTTGCCGTAGTTAATATCCTTCCTTACCCCACATGCGTGAAACAAGCTAAAAGTCAACCAAACCAGTGGCGGTCCGGTGCTATGATTTATTCCAATCAATATCTGCTTAAGATGTTTTTGGACCGAGTGCGAAAGTTTTCAGTTTGAAAGTATTTCCACTTATCAGATGGTTTTAATTCTATTATTTCACTAATTGCACTTTGTGGAATAGTGCCGGCGTAAGCACATGAACCTTCTGCAAGCGAACGTAGAACTTGCTCAGGGGTATCTAACTGTTCCTGCACATCATTAAACCACTGTGGATCATATATCTGACTCTGATGTAGGTAATCCCCTTGCCCTTTTGCTCGCATCATAATCGACTCAGGAATATCCTGTTGAGGTTCATACAAGTTTAGCTTCCATGTATAAGCGGCAAAGAAGCGGTCCTCATCAACTCTGAAAAGGCTAGGGTCAAGTTTATCAGCGTCCACTATTAGCATGTTTTTTTTTAAAACAGAAGCGCTACTTCCGAAACAGGACAGATATACGCACCCAGGGCGAGGTGGAAAGTGGCTAATATTAACTTGAATACCACTTATACTTGAAGGCTGAATTCCATTTTCTATCACTTCATCCGTCAAATGAATCAATTTATGCTCGCAAAGATTTAAAAAATCTGCTAACAGCGGATCATTGGGATCAAAACTCATAATCAATACTATATTGAGCCGGCTGCGTATTTTGGTAACAAGCATGTTCCTTGGTTCTAGGATTGAACCGGCAAAAGAGAGGGTCTGCTGTAGGTTTGGTTGACAATTTTCCTTCTGGTTTTTAGACCGCGATTGGTGCGGCTTGTCTCATAATGACCTCATATTCTATTGGTGTCAATTTCCCCAACGCCTGCTGTCTGCGTTTACGGTGGTAAGTGCGTTTGGTCCAATGCGTGATAGCCATGGAAAGTTCTCAGCGACTCGCCCAGGATTTACGGTCAAACACGTTCTTTTGCAGGAGCGCGAAGAAGGACTCCATCGCTGCGTTATCATCGCAGACACCAACTCTTCCCATCGACCCCAGTGCCTCGTAAGACGTTAAGGCTGCCTAGAAACCTCTGGAGCGGAATGCCCGCCCCGATCTGAATGAACGATGACCCCACGAGGATAGCGGCGTTCACGCTACATCATCTAAAGCATCAACAGCCAGGCGTGAGGTCATGCGTCCACCCGTAGCCCAACCTACGATGCGACGTGAGCACAAGCCCTTGAGCACACACATGTATTTTCCCAGCGCTAGTTCAGTGCTCGATAATTATCCACCACCCGCACCTACATTAGGCCGCTCGGCGCGGAAGTGACGTTGGAGAAGGTCATCACCAACGGCAGGGCCGGCCTTCCTACTCTTGCGCTTAGCAGACAGGATCTGAGAGAAAATCCCCGCCCGGGAGCACAGCTTCCACACTTTGCGCTCCGAAACATGCAGCCCTTTGGCATGGAGTTCATCGGCGATGAACCGGTAGCCAAACTCTGGGTCATCACGATGAATACGCTCAATTTCAACCAATAGACGCTGGTCTTGACGTTCGCGTTCACTGAATGGCTGGGAACGCAATTTGCAGTAGGCCTGACGCGCCCCAGCACCCGAGCCGCAACACTGAGCGTGGCTTACCCTGAGGCGATTAGCCTCTGTACGGTCGGGAAGATTCTTTTGGGCGGATCACTTCCTGAGACAAATACGCTGCCGCAGCCCGCAAAACCGTGTTTTCCTCCTAAAGCTCACGGATCCGACGCAACGCAGCACTCATTTCCTTATTCACCTGAGTAGCGATGGAGGGGCTCATCCCATAGGCATCCAGGCGAGCCTCATTGATCCACTTTTGCAAAGAGGAACGTGACCCCCCCAATCAGCACACACCTGACGACGAGCAATCCCCGGATTTACAAGCGCAACAGCATCAGCCTTGAACTGCTGAGAATACAACTTCGGCATAATCAACATCCTTCCTTACCCCACACACGTGAAGCAAGCTAAGTGGCAACAAAACCTACAGCAGACCCCCTGACCAGTTCAGAAAACTAAATATTTTCATCACCGAGGCACGCTGCAGCGCGTGTGAACGTAAAACCAACAATCAGCTTCAAGTGCAATTTTAAGCTTGAAACGCTCCCCAAAGGACATTAGGACAATAATTTATATTCTGCCAGGATCTTAAATAACGATTGTCTAACTGCAGCCAGGATATATTTCGCTGCAGGACAATCTATGCGATTATTTTGTCATGACAGGATCCTTATTAAAATCCCTCGACTCCCACAACGACTGGGAGCTCACGCTTGTTTCAATAAATCCTACCAAGCTCCAGAGCTCAGTATTCATTCGTCCTCTAAGTTTCGGGTGGTTTATAGCTACCCGGCAATACAACCCGCCACTGCCATAAAAGTAGCTGCCCACGCCGTCGACGGTTAGGAGTGGTGGGGCTAACCTTTCACCACATAAATTACTCCTAATCAAACACTTCGTGTTAAACCTACATTGAGGAATAAATTATGGCAAAACAACGTATAACAATGTACCTGCTCAACGAATCAGTGAACACTTTCAAAGAGGCTTTACACTCAGAGAAAAAGTTACAAACAATGACGACCAAACTGGGAGATTATGGGTATATTTACTATGAAAACCCTATACGAAACACTCCCAAATGGGCTAATTTTCTTAAACAATTCAGCGGTCATCCAGCGCTCGATAATATTAACGTTCAAAGCTCTTCAGCTCTTTTTTTATTTAAATTTAAGAAGCGATTCTTTGCTTTGACTTTTGGGCACGGTCGGAACTTTTTGGATTTATCAAAAATTGAGCATCGGTTTGGCCTTAAGGTGGTGTTAAGTGAAATAAAACCACAAGATTTAAAGAGCGTTGATTTTAAAGAGTATGAGGATGGCGTCATCTCCAACAGCAAAAACTCCGCTCGAAAAACAAGTATCTACAGTTTCGGCATAGACTCTGCTACTGATATCTTACGTGGCGTCACTGGCAGCCCTTCAGACAATAGCTACTTTCAAGGCAACATTGCTGGCGGCGATTCGCTTGTGTTTACATATGACTCAGATTGGAAATCTGGAAAAAATTCCGCTCCGATTAGGAATCTTTTTGCCTTTTGCAAAAAAATACTGAAAACTTTTAACAGCAACAACTATAAAAAATATTACGATTGGATTGACGACCTCTCCATAGTAAAAGATGCTCAGCTGATTAAAGAGCTCAATAATGAGCTAATAACCGATTTACGCAACATAAACGTCGACCTGACCTATTTAGCTCCTCCCGATGTGATTGCTTGGGAAGACATCGAACATTTTAAAATAACCGGTACAAGTTCTTACGAATACACCGAATTAGATTTGAAAGAATACCTGAATAAGCTCACTAAAAAGGCACGGGAAAAAATAGACATTTCAAAGCTAAAAAGCCGCAACGTATATGTGACATATAGCAGGAGCGGAGTATCGGAAAAACGCTGGACTCTGTACCGGTGTTTGGTCTCTGAAAAGCAGTATAAAGACAAACAATATGCTCTTCTTGAAGGAGAATGGTATGAGATCAACCAAGCTTTAGCAACAAAAGTTAATAGTGCAATTAACGAGATTGCACACTCAAACCTAACATTGCCTCCCGCCAATAAGGGAGAAAAAGAAGCAGAGTACAATCGCAGAATCGCTTCAAGCTCAAAAGGCAGCATTGTTTTGATGGATAAAAAGATAATTTACCCTGAGGGGGCACCTTCTGGGGTAGAATTTTGCGATTTATACTCTCTATCAGACAAAAATATGATTCACGTCAAGCGAAAATCGCAATCCGCAACTTTGAGTCACCTTTTTGCACAGGGAGTTGTTGCCTCACAATGTCTGCTTCATGATGCACAGTATCGTAATAGAATCAGAAGCTATTTCCAACAATCCCTTACACCAAATTCTGCAAACAACTACCTAAACAGCATTCCGGAAACAATCACTACCGCAGATAGAGATAAATATAAAATAACATTCGCAGTTATTACTGACTCAACGCGCACTGGCAAAGATTGGCTGCCTTTCTTCAGTAAAGTTAACCTTATGGGTCAAGCTAAATTTATTCGTGGTTTAGGCTTACAATTGGAAATCTTGAAGGTTCCTATCACAGCTGCTAACGAAAAAAAAATAACACGCTACTTTATTTCGAATAAATGACTATAATTTTATTTTTGCAAAGTTGACGTGAACATCAATACAGTTCAAACTCTTAGGCATAAAACCCCTGTTATAAACAGTCATCGTACCGGAAGACCGTAGACCATGGAAATATTTATCCCAAGTATCCTCGCACTACTCGGTGCTTTAGGTGGTTCCATTATCCCCATCTTCATGAACCAAAGGCATGTAGAGCGTAAAACAAAACAAAAACGACTTGAATATGCATTAGAAATGATAGTTAAAGCCAAAACCGCCCGAGATTTTTTACTTTTTCCGGCAAATATAACAAAACAGTTCGATATTTATCTCTCAAATAAAAACTCAAAAGAACTAAGGAAAAAACGTTTTCTAAATCAGGTCGAGAACTATTTTGAAATTCTAGATGAAGCAAGGCAAGCAGTCGGAATATTAAGTATTTATAGACTAGACGCACTAGATCCTTCGTGGCAAACTGCAACGCGATTTGCTGATGATTTAGACCGAATCCATGCTGAACTTATGCGGTTAACCGAAAAAGAAAAAATAATGATGCCAACAGCTCACCCAATGAGTGATTTCACAACCCAAGAATTCCACTCGCACATTCGCACTTCGGACAACAGACGAATGCAACTCCCAGTCAGGTCGCCAAAACGAGAATAGGTCAGGTCTCTTGTTTCAGGCTTACAAAGCGCTAGGAAGCTCCTAAGGTAAAACCCTGTAACTAACTTATACAAAAGTGAGCTCCTTATTTCCAAACCTTAGAAAAAATAACCAAGGTGTAATCGGGAGCTGTATACAGACGACACCGGCTGAGAACAATACTCATCTGCACGAAAATACTACTTCTAAACAAGTTTCGTAGCATCATTATCGGCGCAAACCGATAAAGCAATACACCAAAGACTTAAGATTATTTTGAACAGAAATTTTCTGTTGCACTTACCCTAACGTTGATTCTTACTGTACGTACAAAGTCGTCTATTTTCTCAAAGGGAGCAAGTACTGCCTACGAATTAGAACCCTCAACCTCCAACTCTATACCAATTAAAATTTTACAAATCATATATATTAGCAAAACTTAAAATTTTGCAAACAAACTTCTGAGAACTCCTTGATTCAACATATCCAGGTTGTAAATATTATCAATCTTTCCAAATGCCTCATTTAGTGGGAGCCTTGCAGTGTTCCATCCTTTACCGTCAGTAACCCAAACAAAAGTTACATCGTCTGGTGAAGACGCGATGAAATTGTTAAGATTTGCAAACTCTCCTGCAACAGCCTTCAGCTTGGAGCCCCCTCCTCCGTAATAATTTGTCTCGAATAACCATAATCTGCTGGTTTTTGGGTCATATACGGCTTCATCAAATCTGCGCTCGGATTTATCCACTGGAACATGGACACCCCACTTATCTTGAATGAATTTTGCTGTTGCTTGTGGCTTATGCTCGAATCCAAGTTCGTTTGAAATATCTGAAACTATTTTTTCTAAGATAGCTTCCATCATCGCACCGCTACGATTCTTACGTGCATTACTATCTAGACCAGCCTCAACACCGTAAACATAATCAACCAACGATTTTTTTACTGTTCGTGATAGAAACGCCAACAATCCGGATTTTTCACAAAAATCAACATATGCTTTAACGTTTGTGACATCAATGTTTTCAAAATCGAGACTATAAAAATTCATTGTGTCGTTGTCCGCTAATTCTAAAACATCCAGATATTTATCACGCGTTGCTAAAAGCACTGGGACAAGTTCTAAAAGTTTAGGCTGATCCTCAAAAAGTTCCAAAGCTTCTCGATAAATATCTTGTTTTCCCACTAAATAGTTGAGTGTGTTCAGACCAACCTCATATTTTTTAACACCACGCTCTACTTTTTCCCAGTTCACATAATATTCCGGTGTTCTGTTGCTGGTAGCCAGAGTGCGCATGAAAAGTTGGAACTTATCGTCGGCTGACAGTTCCGAGTAATTAATAGTTTGAAATGATTGCATCAGCCTCTTCTAACCTTTTAATCGCTATATTGAGGAAATCTTTTTCCCTATCGATTCCAATGTATCTTCTACCTAGCCTTTTTGCCACCAAACACGTTGTTCCACTTCCAACAAACGGGTCCAAAATAAAATCCCCTGGGTTGGTACTGGCCAAAATAATCTGTTCCAATAGATATTCTGGTTTCTGAGTTGGATGTTTTCCGTGTTTCTTTTCAGATGCTTTTGTTAACGGGCCCTGCCAAACATCTTTCATTTGTTTGCCGCCATTGCGTTGCTTCATATCTAAATAGTTATAGGTATGTTTGGCGTTTTTAGAGCTTTTTCGCGCCCATAAAATTGTCTCTGTTGAATGTGTAAAATACCTACACGACAGGTTAGGTGGGGGGTTTGTTTTTTGCCAAGTAATGTTATTTAAAATTTTAAATCCCTCTTGTTCCAGCGCCATACCCACAGAATATATATTGTGTAAGGTGCCAGAAATCCAGATGGTTCCATTAGGCTTCAAAATTCTCTTTACTAGCGCTATCCACTCTCTATTAAATTGATGTTTATGTTCTACTGAATCCACAATGTCCCAGTCCCCTTTGTGGACAGGGACCATCTTTCCGCCACTGTTAGAAAATGTGCCCCCACTCAGGAAATACGGAGGGTCAGCAAAAACCATATCTACACTTTCAGGCTCCAACGATTTAAGAATCGATAACGCGTCTCCCAATATCAAACCTGAACCTTGCGGCTGCTTAAAGTAATACTCTAAATCCAGCATTTTTGCTTTCGTGCTATGTGTAATTCCGAATTATCACTTCATTAATTTTTCCGCGCCCTTTAGAATCCGCATTTATATTCCGGCTAGCTCCCACCTCTCTAATATCAACACCAGCAATGCCCTGATAAAGATCATAAATAATACCGGCCGTGGAGTTTGAACTCATAACTTTGACACCCTTCTCAGAGAGTGAAATGAATAAGTCCCTCAACCTCACCTGCTCTGCGAGCCCAAAGCCTTCATGAGTGTAATTAACAAAATCACTGGTTGCAGATAAAGGAGCATAAGGAGGATCAAAATAAACAAAATCTCCAGGCTGGGCATCTTGTACTGCGTCCTCGAAGTCTCCGTTAAGAATCTTAACAGATGCGGTATTTAAGTATGCAGATATAGCTTTTAGTAGTCCAGGGTTAACTATTTTAGGATTTTTATATTTGCCGTATGGAACATTAAATTGGTTATTAGAATTAACTCTATACAAGCCATTAAAATTGACTCGCAACATATATAGAAGACGAGCAGCTCTTTCAGTAGCACTCATGTGCAAAATTAAGCCATTTCGGTCTGCCTCACGCACCTCTAAGTAATGAGCTTTTTCGTATTTTGCATTTTCAGCTTCATGATACTGGAGCAACGAAATCAAATTGTCTACATCGTCTCTAATTTGCTTATAAGCGTGGATAAGCTCCTCGTTAAAATCATTGATTACAGCATCTTGAGGCGCCAATTCAAAAAATAGCGCTCCCCCGCCGACAAAAGGTTCATAGTATCGATTAAATTTTTCAGGCACTAATTCAAGAAGAGAAGGTAAAAGCTGTCTTTTCCCCCCGGTCCATTTCGTGAAAGGCTTTAACCTGTATTCGAGTTCTGGCATAGCCATCACCTTTCATCTGACTGTCCGCAATATTTATAGAAACAAGTAGCAGCAGCTATCTATACCTAACATTGTAACTGCCCCACCCACAGGTGTGAGCAACAACCTATCATCTTTGTCAAACTCTAATCCCCCAATTCGAACGACTCAGTTTGTGAATATCTATATTCCTCTGAATCATGAAAAGCCATAAAAAAGCTTTAAAACCGCAGCCGCCAAGGTTTAACCTTGCCATTTATTCTAAAACCCTACTCCCCCTCAAAGAAGTCGTCGTCTACTTCGTAGAGGGTGTGAATGGCTTTGGGCTGCACTCCGACCTGGTATTCAAGCATTAACCGGGTGAGGCTCAGCCCGTCGATGAGGATGATCCGCTTTCCTGTGCGCTCATACACTTCGGCTTCTTGCCGCGCCTCCGCGGTAAAACTTGAGGTGGTGATGAACACGCCCCGATCCGCACCCCTGCTAGACAGCGAGCCGAAGAACTGTTGAATCGCGGGCCGGCCCACCTTGTTGTCGTCGGCGTACCGTTTTGCCTGCACATACACTTTGCTCAGCCCCAGCGCATCTTGGCGGATCATGCCGTCGATGCCGCCATCGCCCGACTGCCCCAGCAGCTGCCTCGCCCCGTGCTTACCGCCGTAACCCATCGCCCACAGCAAATCAAGCACCGCTTTCTCGAAGAAACTCGGGCTCGCCTCCTGCAGCCGTCGCCTGAGCTCAGTCTCCACCTCGCGGCTATAGAGTGCCACTAGCTCAGAGATTTGCTCCAGCGGATCCACCTCTGCAGCGTCTTCGGTGGCCTGGCCCGCGGCACCACCCGGCATTGCACTGTGACGGCTACGCAGCGGTGCGGCAGTGGCGTTCGCCTCCACGAGAGTAAACTCGTCATTCTGGCTTTGCGCCACCTCGCGCCGCTGCTGCACCTCAGCCCAGTACTGCTGCCAGGCAGGCCACTCCAGCAGGTCGGTTTCGCTGTAGCGTTCCAGCCCCCGTGCGTTAAGCGCCAGCCCGTCACCGGTAATCTCGTACCTGCCGCGCGCCGGCCGCGCCACCAGCCCCGCTTTCAAAAGCGATGAGAGTGCCCAGGTGACCCGGTTTTGGTGCCGGGACTCACCGCTCGGCAGCCGCTCTGCCAACGCCTGCTCGCTCAGCCCGAGCTCTACCGCAACCGCGGCTACGAGTTCGCTTTTACGCTTTACCTGGCGGTCAGCGAGCGCCCGCAGCGTCGCCGGGCGATAATAGTCTGCGTTCGGAACTTGATGCAGCATCTAGATTCCTTTCAACCCTGAAATCTAGAACAATAATACCTACTCTGGGTATCTTAAGCTGCTAATTAAAGTAATCAAGTTACAGCAAAAATAGTTTCAGTCTCGCGCTGCAGCGTCTTTTGAGGCCACAGTAAAACGCTCTCGTTGATGTCGCGGAAGCTCAATCTCATCAACAACTGCAACCGCAAAATCCTGAGTTGACACGAAATCACCAGCTGGACTATCTAGCGCGGTACGGTAATCTGCAGTTCTTGTGCCTGGTGCAATCAACGGCGCAGGCGTAATAATAGTCCAATCTATTCCCTGCGACGCCCGGTAATCCTCTAGCATCTGCGCCAATGTTAGTGCCTCTTCACGATACATTTCCGGAAACTGCGGAGTATCAACGAGCCGCACGCCGTCTAGTAGAAGTGAGCCTGCTCCACCCACAATCAATACACGTCCGTTTGGAGCTGCAGCAATGAGTGTTCGGTGCGCATCAAGGAGAGCTGTGTAGTTATCACGACCCGCCACTGAAATTACTGTTGCATCTGCGTCACTGATTACTGCGCTGACAGACTTGGTTTCTGATAGATTCAGTGCTGCAGCGCCATCGCCTCCACTGCGAGTATAAACAGAGACTTCATGTCCGCGATGCTTCGCCTCAGCAACAATCTCTTTACCGATCATGCCAGCTGCTCCCAATACTGCTATCTTCATGTCCTTCTCCTTTGTTTGTTTTCTAAAGAACACCACTATAGTATGAATTAGTAACTAGATACCTCAAGGTAACTATTGGACGCTTCTAAATTTTTTAAGGAAATTCACATGAAGGCATCTTCTGGCGAAGCTTTGACTCCGAATGTTGCAGCTGCTCAAACGGCAAACGCTCTAGCTTTGGCATGCCAGTCGCGAACCGTATTACGTCACCTCACCAATCGGTGGACACCACTAATCGTGACGGTACTAGCAAACGGCAAGGCAGTGCGGTTTAAAGATCTAAAAACTAAAGTGGAAGGGATCTCTCCAAAAGTATTAACAGAAACTCTCCGCACAATGGAGCGGGATGGTCTTATAGAAAGACACACTACCGCCAGCGTGCCACCCCGAGTTGACTATAAGCTAACACCTCTGGGAGCTACCGCTGTAGAACCCTTAACTATGATTCGCACCTGGGCAGAAACTAATCTCCCTCAAGTACTCGCCAATCGCGACCGCTTTGATAGCGCAACAGGCCACAACTCTGATACTTAACGACTCGACTAGCTGCGTATATTACTCCGCAGATTTGACCAAACTAAAATACATCAGGATAAAACGTGCTTTTGCACTAGCTAAAACTCATGAACACGCGTTCGAGGCGCTCTTCGAGTTCGGCGGTGTCTTCGCCGCTGGCGAGGCATTGTCTGAGCCCCGCGGCGATCAGTTGGTACCCCGCCTTATCAACTGCTTTTGAGCACGCGGCGAGCTGGGTCACGATTTTCTCGCACTCCTCACCTTCTTCTAGCATGCGGATCACCGCATCCAATTGCCCGCGGGCCCGTTTCAGGCGGTTTAGCGCCGCTTTGCTCTGCTCCTGGCGCAACTGCATTATGCTTCCTCCGGTTCCGCGGCGGCAGCATCTGCGGCAGCCGGCTCTGCAGACGCAGCGTGCTGGGCGTGCGACCAGGTGAGGTAACCGCCGCTCAAGTTCCGCACCCTGATCCCGTGCTCGCGCAGCAGGGTGGTGGCGACGTGACCGCGCAGGCCCACCTGGCAAAACACGATTGCGCCGTCGGCGACGGCTCCCGGATCCACCGCCAAAATTTCACGCAGCGTATCAACCGGCATGCTCACCGCGCCCGGAATTGTGCCGGCCGCATGCTCACCCGGCGAGCGTACGTCGATCAGCTGCCCCGTGTATCCGGCAAGCTCGTGCCACTGCACCATCTGCTCACCCTGCGCCTGGTTGTCAGCGACCATGCCGGTGATGTTTACCGCGTCTTTCGCCGAGCCAAACTGCGGCGCGTAGGCAAGCTCCAGATCCGCCAGGTCGCTCGCGGTGAGCCCCGCCCGCATCGCGGTTGCGATGACGTCGATGCGCTTGTCGACGCCGTCCATTCCCACCGCCTGCGCACCGAGAATCGCGTCTGTTGCGGCATCTACAACCAGTTTCAAATGCACCTGGTGCGCGCCCGGATAGTAGCCCGCGTGCGACAGCGAGTGGGTGTGCACGACCCGAATTTCACGCCCTGCCGCGCGCGCCTGCCGTTCACTCCACCCGGTGCTGGCAAGAGCCATCCCAAACGCCCCGATAATCGCGGTGCCCTGGGTCGCAAGCGCTTTCGTGTCACGCCCGGTAATAATATCTGCCACCAGTCTGCCGTGCCGGTTTGCGGTCTGCGCGAGCGGAATCAGCGCCGCCTCGTCAGACACAAAATCTGTTTTCTGGGTAGCGTCACCCAGCGCATACACGTTCGCCGCGCTGGTGCGCATTTTTTCGTCAACCTTAATAGCGCCGCCGAGCCCCAGTTCAATGCCTGCGGCGGCGGCAAGCTCGGTGTGCGGCACCACGCCGGTTGCGGCAATCACCAAATCCGCTGGCAGGCTGCGCCCGTCGGCAAGCTTCACCGCGGCATCTGTCACGGCGGTGACTTCTGCTTGGGTGGTGATCCGCACCCCATGCTGCCTGAGATGCTGCATCATCACGCCGGCGATTTCAGCGTCAGCCTGCGTTAAAATCTGCTGCCCACGCACCACTAGCTCGACCTCGAGCCCGCGCTGCACCAGGTTTTCTGCCATTTCGACGCCGATAAACCCGCCGCCGATAATCACCGCGCGCCGCACCTGCGGGGTCAGTCGCGCCACAATCGCGTCTACATCTTCGACGGTGCGCAGCGTCACCAGCATTTCTTTACCCGGGATTTCCGGCAGCCGTGGTTTAGCGCCCGGCGACAGCACCAGGTGGTCATAGTGGTGGGTGCTGGTTTGGCCACCGTGCTGCACGGTTACGGTTTGCGCGGCGGTGTCGATCGCGGTTACGGTGTGATTCACCCGCACGTCAATGTTAAAGCGGGCGCGCAGCGACTCGGGGGTTTGCAGCAGCAGACTGTCACGCTCGGTGATGTCGCCGCCCACATAGTACGGCAGCCCACAGTTCGCGAACGACACATAACCGGACGCCTCGAAAACAATAATCTCCATGTCTTCGTCACGGCGCCGCAGCCGGGCCGCGGTTGACATACCGCCGGCGACTCCGCCAACAATAATCGTGGTTGTCATCTTTTCCTCGCTTCAAATTTTGTTTTGTGGGGGTGGATCACGCCGTCGCGTGCGCACCCGCTCTTGCGCTCGTGCACTCTGGTGCTCTGGTGCTGGCGTGTTTACGGCGACGGCCGAGAGCTCCCAGCGCTCTAGCGCCCGAACAGGCTCTTCAAAAAGCCGCCAAAGCCACCGCTCTCGCCGCCAGCTGCACCAGCCGCACTTCCCTTTCCCGCTTTCGCACCGCAGGTGCACCACTGCCCTGCCGGCACCGTGGCCTTCACTGCAGCAACGTGCTGCCCGCAGCCGGCCCAGGTGGTCTTGTTACACTGTTTGCATTTCACTGGTCTACACATACCCTTAAATATACCCCCAGGGGTATTATTTTGCAATCGGCAAAACGGCTACGACAATAAAACCAAAGTAAAATAGAGCGCATAACAGTTTTTAACCACCGGAGGTTGCACCGTGCAAAACCACATGCTCGCCCAGTTTCTCGACGCCACCCTGCTCAAACCCGAAGCCACCGCGGCAGATGTTGCCGAGCTGGTAGAGCAGGCGGCGGAGCTTGGCTGCTATGCTGTGTGCGTCTCACCCAATATGTTGCCGCAGACGCTACCAGCTAATCTCAAACTAGCCGCGGTGTGCGGCTTCCCAAGCGGCAAACACACCTCCGCGGTGAAAGCAGCCGAGGCCGCCGAACTGGCAGCTCGTGGCGTAGACGAAATCGATATGGTAATTAACGTTGGCGACGCAGTCGCAGGCGACTACAACAGCGTTTACGCCGATATTCTCGCGGTGCGTCAGGCAGCCCCAGCGCCCCTAGTTTTGAAGGTCATTATCGAATCCGCTGCGCTCAGTGACGAGGCAATTATTGCAGTATGCCAAGCAGCAGAACGCGCCGGGGCAGACTTTGTGAAAACCTCAACCGGATTTCACCCGGCAGGCGGCGCCACCGTGCACGCTGTGCAGTTGATGGCAAAAACCGTTGGGGCTAGGCTCGGGGTCAAAGCCTCCGGCGGCATCCGCACCCGTGAGCAAGCACTGCAAATGATCGCGGCGGGCGCAACCCGACTCGGGGTTTCCGCGGCGGCAGCCATTCTGGCCGATCCGGCTACCTCTGATGCGACACACCCGGGTACCAATACAACCGACACTGGTAGCGGCTACTAGCGGCGGATCCACCCGCAAAACACAGCACAGTCACGGCTGAGGGAGACGAAACATGGCGGTCACAGACGAGGCAATCAGCAAAATCAAGGCGATGATTCACGCCGGAGAGCTGTCACCCGGCGATCGTTTGCCGCCCGAGCAGGAACTCGCCGAACGCTTCGGCATCTCCCGCTCGGCGTTGCGTGAAGCCATCAAAGCTCTCGCAACCATGCGAGTGCTTGACGTAAAACGCGGTGACGGCACCTACGTCACCAGCCTGCACCCCAGCCTGCTGCTCGAATCATTCGCCTTCGTGCTCGACTTCAGTGCCGGCGAGCGCATCCTTGAAGTGTTTGAGGCGCGTCGCCT
>NZ_JACIFD010000005.1 GCF_014197205.1 Canibacter oris | reverse complement strand
CGGCTGCAATTCTTGGCGGGGCAAGACGAACCAACCGTGATTCCGAACCGGGTGACGCAGGCCGATGTGGATCGCGTCAGCGCCGAGTTGCAGCGTCTCGAAGCGCTAGTGCCAGAGGCGCGCGAAGCCCACGCCGCAGCCAGCATCGCCGTGCAGCACAAACGCGAAGCGTTAGACGCTGTAGACAAAGAGATCGCCGCTGCCGCCGCAGCGCTTAACGCCTACGAAATGCAGCTGACGAAACTTGGCGGGGAACACGCCGCCGCGATCCGTAGACAGCAAGAGCGCGAGGCCGAACACAGTCGGCGCGAAACTGCCGCCAGTGCCGCGACTAGCCGGCTCGAACAGGCGGAAGCAGCCCTCAAAGAACTAGAAACCGCGGAGCAGGCGGGCGGATCCACCACCGCAGCAGCGAGCGATCTGGAACAGGCATATAACGCTGCCGGCGAGACGCAAACCCGGCTCGAAACAGAGCGGGACCAGCTGCAGGCAGCCCTGCACCGTGCCGAACGAGACCAGGTTGCGTTACAGGCAACACACACCGCGCTTGCGGCGCAGCTGGGGCAGCACGATGGCGGCGACGCGGTAATCGCCGCGGGGCTCCCGGGCGTGCACGGTAAGGTCGCGACGCTGGTAGAAGCTGACGCAACACACACCGCTGCGCTGGGGTTGCTGCTTGGCGACGCCCTGCTGGTTGCAGATGAAGCCGCTGCAACGCGGGTTTTGCAGCACGCGGCGGAGGCGGACCTCGGGCGCGTGCAAGTGGTTTTGGCGACGGCTGCCCCGGAAATAGACTCCGCCACGACCGCAGCGCAGCTTTCACCGCAGATAGCTGAGGCGCTCGTCGCGGTTGGCGCGGTGCACGCCGAATCAGTGATTACTGCCGCATCCGGAGTCAAGGCGCTGCTGCACACCGCGTTTTTAGCGCCCGATCTCGCCTCTGCACAGCGGCTCGCGGCAACCCTCTCCGGCCACCTCGAACACTTCACAATTGCCACGTCGCACGGTGAAATTGTGACCCCGCACACTGCGGTTGGTGGATCCGCCACCAGCAAATCCCTTCTTGAAGTGCGGGCGGAATACGACACCGTCACGGCCCAGCTCGACACCGCAACAGCCGTGGTGCAAGACGCGAAACAGCGCTGGGAGGCAGCTCGCCAGGCGGTGCAGGAAGCCAAAACTCGTGCCGCGGAACTGTATCGACAGCTGCGGCAGGCGGACAGCGCCCGAGCTGAATTCGCTGCGAAATGGCAGCGTGCCGCAGCGCAGGTGGAAGCTGCGAAAGCCGAGCAGGAGCGCGCTCGGGGTGCGGTGGCAGAGAGCGAGAATCGAGTGGCGGAGGCTGCAGCGGCAGTGGCGACTGCGGCGGCAGCGGTGACGGAGTTTGAAAAGCAGCCACGGCCAACCGTGGAACATTCCGTTCGCGATGAGCTAGCCGCAGCATACGAAGAAGCACGGGCCGCGGAAGTGGAGCAGCGCATGACGGTGCAGCGCGCCCAGGAACGTGCTCGCAGCGCCGAAGGCGCATACCGTCGGGTGCGAGAGCAGTTTCACGCGGCAGAAAAAGCAGAGCAGGAGCGGGCCGCACGCGCCGTGCAGCGCAACCTGCAAGCCCGCGCCGCGCAGCAGGTGCTTGACGTTTTGCCACAGTGGTTAAAGCAGGTTGCGGCGGATCTCACCGCCGCCCGCCAGGCCCAGCAGGAAGCGGAGCTGGAGCGCGCCAAGCACAGCCAGGAACTGACTCTGCTGCGGGCTGAAGCTGCCAGCGTGCGGCAGGAGCTTAGCGGTCTCACCGAGCAGGCGCACAGCGTGGAGCTGCAGCTCTACGAGCGGCGCATCGGCTTGAAGTCTTTCACCGAGCGGGCTCACAATGAGCTGTCGCTTGATGTGGCGACGCTGCTCGCCGAATACGGCCCCGAGCTGCCGGTGCCTGATCTCAGCGGGGGCGCAGGTGCGGCAGCTGAGCCCGAGGCGACGGCTCACGCCGCAGCGCCAGACGTCGAGACGACAGCTACCCCAGCAAGCGGGGGAACTGAAGCGGGGGAGGTGGATCCACCAACCAAACCATATAATCGCCAAGAGCAGGAGCAGATTCTGCAGGCGGCAGAGCGGGCTCTAGCGCAGCTTGGGCGTATCAATCCACTGGCGTTGGAGGAATTTGCGGCGCTGGAGCAGCGGCACACCTATCTGCATGAACAGATAGCTGATCTCACCAAAACCAAAAAAGATCTGCTGCAGATTGTCGCTGACCTCGACGTTAAAATGGAGACGATTTTCGCTGCAGCGTTTGCCGACACCAAGGCGGCGTTTGAGGTGGTGTTCCCGATTCTGTTCCCTGGCGGCACCGGGAAAATTGAGCTCACCAACCCCGGCGATATGCTCACAACCGGCATTGAAATCACGGTGAAGCCGGCGGGTAAAAAAGTCGAGCGGATGTCGCTGCTGTCTGGCGGCGAGCGGTCGCTAGCGGCGGTTGCTTGGCTGCTGGCGATTTTCAAAGCGCGGCCAAGCCCGTTTTATATTCTTGATGAGGTCGAAGCGGCGCTTGATGACGCGAACCTCGGGCGGCTGCTCAACGCTTTTGAGGACTTGCGACAGCACTCGCAATTGATTGTGATTACGCACCAAAAACGCACTATGGAGATCGCCGACGCGCTGTACGGGGTTTCGATGCGTGGCGACGGCGTGAGTGCGGTGATTGGGCAGCGGCTGAGCGACGTTTAGCGCGACCACGATGCCGCCCGGCAGCGGGCGCGGCCATGTTTTGGGCGGGTGGATCCACCTCCGCAAAAATTGCCCAGCTAGCACACGGTGTTTTGAGGGTATCCTAAGAGTATGTCTGAAAAGCGCTGGTCATTCTCGAAAGCTTTCTCAAATATGTTTCAGCGCAGTGAGCCGATCACTGCCGACACCTGGGACGATTTGGAGACCGCTTTAATCACTGCCGATTTCGGCCCCGATATTGCTGATGCGGTGCTGACTGAGCTGCGCGACCAGGTGGAGCGCTTCAACATCACTGACGCGAAAGAGCTGCGGCAGCTGTTGCGGGATGTGCTGGCTGACCGTTTGGCGAAGTTTGATGCGACTTTGAAGCTGGCTGACCGCCCCGCGGTAGTGCTGGTTGTGGGCGTTAATGGCGTTGGTAAAACCACCACTATTGGAAAGTTTGCAAACTATCTCGGCACTTTCCAGAAGCGGGTGATTGTGGGCGCAGCTGACACCTTTAGGGCTGCGGCGGTGGATCAGCTCGCGACCTGGGCGGAGCGCGGCGGCGCCACGATTGTGCGTCCGGAGCGTGAGGGGCAGGATCCTGCGGCGGTTGCTTACCAGACCGTGCAGCGCGCAATTAACGAGCAGTATGATGTGTGCATTATTGACACCGCTGGGCGGCTGCAGACTAAGGGCGGGCTGATGGACGAGCTCAGCAAGATTAAGCGCGTGGTTGAGAAGCTGGCCCCAGTGTCAGAGGTGCTTTTGGTGCTTGACGCGACAACCGGGCAAAACGGGTTGTCGCAGGCACAGGCGTTTATTGATTACGCCGGCGTAACCGGGCTGGTGCTGACAAAACTCGATGGCTCGGCAAAGGGCGGCTTTGTGCTGAACGTGCAGGAGAAAACACAACTGCCGGTGAAACTTGTGGGGCAGGGTGAGCAGATTAACGACCTTACTGGTTTCACGCCGCACGTGTTTGCGCAGCAGCTGGTGAACTAGGCGCCCTCCTTTTTTTGTTGGAAAAGTACAACAGTCGCTTTATTTTTTGGCGGGTTGATACTGCCTGCCAGGCTAAATGTTACGGCGAGACTACGATTTGCGCCTGGTCCTTGCAATCACTGTGACACGCTGCTAATTTTTAGTTTGATTGCTCAATCGGCAGTCATTAGGCTGACCAAACGAAGAGGATTGGTGTTTCCAATGAAAAAGAAGAATCTCTTTACCTTCCCAGCAATGGCGGCGGTAGCTGCTCTCGCGCTGACCGGATGTGTGAACGACGACGGAGCCGCAGGCGGTTCTGGCGTTGAGGTTTCTGGTGTTGACGAGGCGGCAGTAGCGCTGCTGCCCGCAGAGGTAAAAGAAGCTGGCAAGCTGGTTGTCGGTACCGACGCTGAGTACCCACCAAACGAGTTTAAAGACGCCTCAGGTCAGCCTGCTGGCTGGTCTGTTGATCTGGTAGAGGCGATCGGCGCGAAGCTGGGCCTTGAGGTGGAGTGGGAGATTATGAGCTTCGACTCAATTCTGCCGCGTGTTGAAGAGGGTGCGCTGAGCCTCGGTTCTTCATCATTCACCGACACCCTGGAGCGGCAGAAGACTGTTGACTTCGTGAACTACCTGCAGGCTGGTACTGCGTGGGCAGCTCCAAAGGGTTCAACCGTGGATCCAGACAACGCATGCGGTATGAAGGTTTCTGTGCAGTCAGGCACTATCCAGCACACCGATGATCTTCCAGCGCGCAGCAAAGCTTGCGAGGATGCCGGTAAAGCTGCAATCGACATTCTGCAGTTCGAAACCCAGGCTGAGGCAACCCAGGCGCTGCTCGACGGTCGTGCTGACGCGATGGCTGCTGATTCCCCAATTACCGGTGACGCAATTGCGAAGTCTGAGGGTGAACTGGTAGCAATCGGTAAGCTTTACGACGCTGCGCCATACGGCTTCCCATTCCAGAAGGGCAGCGGTGTGGGCAAGGCTGTGCAGGCAGCCCTGCAGTCACTGATGGATGACGGCTCATACGAGAAACTTCTGAAGAGCGCTGGCCTGGAGTCAGGTGCGCTGAAAGAAGCGACCATCAACGCTGGAAACTCATAAAAATTCGAGGTTGAAGCAAAATTATGAGTCATCTACAACATGCTGGCGGTGCTGCGCATAGTGCAGTGCATGCGGAGCCAGAGCCGATTAAGGCGATTCCGGTCCGCCATCCGTGGCGCACCGTTTTCGCTGCGGTGGTGCTCATCGCGGTGGCCCTGTTCCTGTACGACGCGGCATTTAATCGCCCGGTCTACAGCTGGGATGTCGTCGCGAAATACATTTTCGATGTGCGGATTCTCTCCGGCATCGGTTACACTCTCCAGCTGACCGTTTATGCCATGATCATTGGCGTGGCGCTCGGCATCACCATGGCCGTGATGCGGATGAGTCCAAACCCCGTGATGCGCTCTATTGCGTGGGTTTTTCTGTGGCTGTTCCGTGGCACCCCGGTGTATGTGCAGTTGGTTATGTGGGGTATGGTTCCGGTTATCTACAAAACCATTTCCCTGGGTATTCCGTTCACTGACGCGGTGTTTGAAATCACCACCAAAGATATCTTGAGTTACTTTGTGCTCGCGGTTATCGGTCTGGCGCTCAATGAGGCAGCCTACATGGCAGAAATCGTACGCGCTGGTCTGATGTCAGTAGACAAAGGTCAGAACGAGGCTGCGATTGCTCTCGGTCTGGGCTGGTGGCATACCATGTCACGCATCGTGCTGCCGCAGGCAATGCGCGTAATCATTCCTCCAACTGGCAACGAACTGATCTCCATGCTGAAAACCACCTCGCTGGTGGTAGCTGTGCCATTCACCCTCGATCTCTACTCACGGGCACGTGACATTTCAGCGGTGAACTACAAGCCAGTACCACTGCTGATTGTGGCTTCTCTGTGGTACTTGCTGGTGACCTCTATCCTGATGGTTGGCCAGTACTACCTAGAGCGCCACTTCGCAAAGGGTGTGGGCGAGCGCCCACAGGTGCAGAAGCCAACCGTGGAAACCGGCGCCATCTCAGTGATTGGTACAGCCGAGGATCACGCAATGCTGGCTGCAGCTGACAATGCGGCAGCCTCGCAAACACCGCCGCGGCAGGAGGGGAAGCAATGAGCACAGCTAAAACACCAATGGTGAAGGCAGAAGCTGTTTCTAAATCATACGGCTCAAACCAGGTGCTGAAGTCAATCTCTCTCGAGGTTGCACAGGGCGAGGTGCTGTGCCTCGTGGGTCCTTCAGGGTCCGGAAAATCCACCTTCTTGCGCTGCATTAACCACCTTGAAACCATCAACGCGGGGCGTCTCTACGTTGATGGCGAGCTGGTCGGCTACCGTGAAGAAAACGGTAAACTGTATGAGCTTAACGAGCGTGAAGCAGCGCATCAGCGCCGCGACATCGGCATGGTGTTCCAGAAGTTCAACCTGTTCCCGCACATGACTGCGCTGGAGAACGTGATGGCTGCGCCGTTGCTGCACAAAAAGAAAGATAAGGCGGCGCTGCAGACTCAGGCGATGGATTTGCTCGCGCGAGTCGGTCTGGCTGAACGCTTCGACTACTATCCGGCACACCTTTCGGGTGGGCAGCAGCAGCGTGTGGCAATTGCCCGCGCGCTCGCGATGGAACCAAAGCTGATGCTCTTTGATGAGCCAACTAGCGCGCTTGATCCAGAGCTCGTGGGTGAGGTGCTCGACGTGATGAAGGGCCTGGCAGAAGCTGGCATGACCATGCTGGTGGTAACCCATGAAATGGGCTTCGCCCGCGAGGTAGCAGACACCCTCGTCTTTATGGACGGCGGTGTGGTTGTGGAAGCCGGCGACCCCCGTGAGGTGCTTAGCAACCCACAGCGGGAGCGCACCAAAGCGTTCCTCTCAAAGGTGCTGTAATAAGTAACCACCACCGGTTAATCCCGCAGCTAAGGGCGGTGCTCCTCGGAGCACCGCCCTGCTTTGTAGTAACGGGTGCCGGGCGGGTAGATAAAAGTGCGTTTTAAGGTCAGTGGTATTAAAATAAAAGGGTTATGGCTACATTTGGATCACTATCAGAGCGTCTGCTCGAGACTTTTTCTAAGCTGCGCACCAAGGGTAAACTGAGTGCCAGCGATATTGATGGCACCGTGCGGGAAATTCGTCGCGCCCTGCTTGAAGCTGACGTGGCGTTAGAGGTCGTTAAAGACTTTACCGCGAAGGTGCGGGAGCGTGCCCTGGGAGACGAGGTTAACGCAGCGCTAAACCCGGCGCAGCAGGTTGTCAAAATCGTTAATGAAGAGCTGATTGAGGTGCTCGGCGGACAGCAGCGCAGGCTGCAGTTTGCGAAACAGCCGCCAACCGTGATTATGCTTGCGGGTCTGCAGGGTGCGGGTAAAACCACCCTCGCCGGTAAGCTCGCGAAATGGCTTAAAAAAGAGGGCCACACGCCGCTGTTGGTTGCCTGCGATCTGCAGCGTCCGAACGCGGTAACCCAATTGGGTGTTGTGGCGGATCAGGCCGGCGTCGCAATCTACGCGCCGGAGCCAGGCAACGGCGTCGGTGATCCGATACGCGTTGCAACCTCCGGTGTGGCGCACGCCCGCGAAAAGCACTATGACTTTGTGATTATTGACACCGCTGGTCGCCTCGGTGTAGACGCTGAGCTAATGCAGCAGGCGGCTGATATTCGTCGCGCCACCGATCCTGACGAGGTGCTGTTTGTTATCGACTCCATGATCGGTCAGGACGCGGTTGCAACTGCGCAGGCCTTCCAGCAAGGCGTTGATTTTACTGGTGTCGTACTGACAAAGCTTGACGGCGATGCGCGCGGCGGCGCGGCGCTGTCTATCCGCGGTGTTACCGGCAAGCCAATTTTGTTTGCCTCAACCGGTGAAACACTCGATGATTTCGAGATTTTCCACCCTGACCGGATGGCTAGCCGGATCCTCGATCTTGGTGACGTGCTTACCCTGATTGAACAGGCACAGGCTGTTTTCGATGAGGAAGAAGCGCGCAAAACAGCCGAAAAAATCGCGAAAGACGAGTTTACGCTCGACGACTTCCTGAAGCAGATGCAGCAATTGCGCGGGCAGGGATCAATCAAGAAGATGATTGGTATGCTGCCGGGCATGGGCAAGATGAAAGAGCAGCTCGACAGCTTTGACGAGCGCAAGATTTTGCACACTGAGGCAATTATTCAGTCAATGACCCCGGCGGAGCGCGCCAACCCGAAGATTTTGAACGGGTCGCGGCGACTGCGTATCGCGAAGGGTAGCGGCATGACCGTGACCGATGTGAATATGCTGGTGAAACAGTTTGAGCAGGCAGCTAAGATGATGCGTACTGTTGCGCGCGGTGGGATGCCGCAGTTGCCCGGCATTCCAAACGGTGCGATGGCTGGTATGCCAGGTATGCACGGAGGACGGAAGAAGCAGGCGCAGCAAGGAAAGAAGAAAGGTGCACGTAAAAGCGGTAACCCTGCGAAGCGTGCACTGGGTGCTTCCCAAGCTGCAGCTAGTCAACCGGCAGGTGCAGGATTTGGAGCAGCAGCGATGGGAGGCACTTCAGCAAATCAGGCAGCAGATATGAAGCAGATGCAAGAGCTTTTGAAGCAGGTTAAGCTCGGCTAACAGATTCCCGGAAATCTCGCTGCAGAAAGCGCACAACTTCTTGCAATGCGGCGTGTTTGTCATTGCCCTGTTGGAGTTGCCTATTGTAGCAAGCAAGCTGTTCGGTGCTGCTGTTGGCGCCGTTGAGAGCACGGCTGCGAGCATACTCCAACTCCTTAGTGCATCCTAAATCTGCAGCGAAGGGAAGTAGTCTCTCGCAGGTAGCTGCTAAGTGAGCACCCAATTGGGCGGTTGCACCCTGTGAATTGGTGATTATCTCTGCTGCAAATCCGTAGCGAGAAGCGCGCCATTTGTTTTCGGCGCAGATGATTCGTGGCAAGGGCATTTGCTCAGGCGGGGTGTGCTTTTGTGATGCGGCTTCGGCTGTTAAACATTGTGACAGCGCAGAAATAGCACCGAGTGTTTCTAAATCAGAAACGCTGTCGCAGGCACGCAATTCTAGTGTGCCCCACTGTGGTGCGGGCCGAATATCCCAGCGGGCCTCATTCACTTCAGTAATGATGCCGTAGCGTTGTAAATCTGCAATTGCTGCTTCGAAATCTTCCCAGGTTGCAATCTCTGGCGGCAGCCCGGCACTGGGTAGCTGCTGAAAGAGCATAGTGCGGTTAGAAGCGTAACTGGTGTCATCGCTGAGCCAGAACGGGCTAGAAGCGGCGAGCGCAATTAAGTGGGGTTGGTAGTTTAAAAGCTTATTTAAGGTTGGAATAGCAAGGTTTTGATCAGCTATTCCAATGTGTGTGTGGATCCCCCAAATAAGCATGTTCCGGCCCCACCAGCCATAATTATGCATAAATTCCCGGTAGCGGGCAGTGTCGGTTGCAAGCTGCTGCTCCCAGGTGGCAAAAGGATGCCCGCCTGCTCCAATAGGGGCTACGTTATGCGCATCCGCAACCTGCACTAGGAGTGCTGCGAGCTCTTGCATTTCGGCAATTGCGGCAGGCACAGTTTGATGCGGCGATGATACTAGCTCTACCGTGTTTTGCAGTAGTTCAGCTGTTGGACGGGCAGCAAGTTGCCTGGGGCTAAGTTTTTTTAGGTCAGCGATTATTTCCGGAGCACAATTGCTGAGCTCGCCAGTATCTTTATTAGTTAAAGCAAGCTCCCACTCAATGCCGAGGGTTGCGGCGGGTGATTTGGCAAATGTGAGACGCATGGGCGCTCCCGTTCTCTCTGGCAGGGAGAACAGCTGTGATGGCGCATTCAACCTGCATTGGGAAGTTAAAACCACTATAGAGCGTTATGCTGTGAAACGGAAATAAAATTTGCAATACCTTGAAATATTCTTTTCGGAAACATAAAATCCCTGGTCGCAGCAAAAATTGCTTTTAGCGTTTAGGTGTGGCAGAATTGCTATGTGCGGGTCAAACGGCTCGTCAAGAGAAGAGCTTTAGGCTCGTTCGACCCGTAGAGGGCTTAACAAGGAGTATTAAGTGGCAGTAAAAATTCGCCTCAAGCGCATGGGTAAAATCCGTGCACCGTTTTACCGTGTTGTAGTCGCTGACTCACGCACCAAGCGTGACGGTCGCGTTATCGAAGAGATCGGTAAGTACCACCCAACTGAGAACCCATCATTCATCGAGATTAACTCAGAGCGGGCACAGTACTGGCTGAGCGTTGGCGCACAGCCAACCGACCAGGTGAAGGTGCTGCTGAAGCTCACCGGTGACTGGGGCAAGCACACCGGCGAGGGCAACACTGAGTCAGTTGTGAAGCCGGTAGAGGCAAAAGCTGCTTTCGTAGCTGACGAGGCTAAGAAGTCTGTTATCAAGCCAAAGGCTGAGAAGCCAGCTGCGGAGGCACCTGCTGAAGCTCCTGCGGAAGATGCTGCTGAGGCAGAAACTCCAGCAGAAGAGGCATAAATAGCATGACGCAGTCAACCCTGGCAGAAGCATTGCATCACCTGGTGTCTGGTATTGTAGACAACCCGGATGATGTGCGCATCGACGTTGTTAGCGGCTCTCGCGGCGAAACGCTTGAGGTGCGGGTAAACCCCGTTGATCTTGGGCGGGTTATCGGCCGTAGTGGTCGCACCGTGCAGGCGCTGCGCACAGTAATCGGTGCGCTTGCTCAGGGCGAGCGGGTGCGGATCGACATCATCGACACCGCCGACGCAGATATAGCAGACGAGACTGCTAACTGATGTCTTCACAGCAAAACCGCGCGCAGGCTCCTCGTCCCGCAGTAGGGCAGGGGGGTCTGCGCGTTGGTCGTATGACCAAACCGCACGGGCTCAAAGGCGGCCTTAAACTAGAGCTCTACACTGATAATCCGGAACTGCGCTTCGTGCCTGGGGCAGTGTTTCATCTGCAGGTGCCGCACGACAGTTCATGGTTCAATAAAACCGTAACCCTGAAGGAGCTGCGCTGGTTTAATGGCCGGCCGGTAGGCTTTTTCAAAGAGATTTTAACGCGCACCGTCGCTGAATCCATCGTGCGGGCAATTTTGTGGATCGATGAAGCCGCGGTTGCCGCCGGGCAAGAAGATGACGCCTGGTACGATCACGACCTGGTGGGCTTAGAGGTGCGTGAGGGTAGTGTCGTGCTGGGCACGGTGGAGCGGGTGGAGCATCTTCCCGCACAGGACTTGCTCGTGGTTGCGACTAAAACAGGCACTGTGATGGTGCCGCTGGTGCAGCAGATTGTGCCAGAGGTGAATGTTGTCGCCGGATACATTCTGGTCACCCCGCCCGCGGGGCTTTTTAACGATGCGGAAGCTGAAATTGTGGTTGCCGCTAAGGACACCGCGGCGGGCGATTCTGCTGCGGGGCAAGCAGGGGAAAATGCCGCGGCGCCGAACTTACCGCGCGACAATAAGGCGTGATTCACATGAAAATTGATATTGTTTCAATTTTTCCTGCGTACTTTGAAGTTCTGGGTCTCTCACTCTTGGGCAAAGCGCGTAATCGTGGCCTGCTTGAAGTTGGCGTGCATGATTTGCGCGACGTCACCACAGACAAACACCGCACCGTAGACGGCACTCCCGCTGGTGGTGGCGCCGGGATGGTGATGAAGCCAGAACCGTGGGGTGTGATGCTGGATCAGCTCCTAGCCGCGAGCCCCTGCGTGGGCGGTAACGCAGCCACGGCAAACGCCGGCGCAAGCGTGGCCGAGAGCACTGGAGACGCAGAGTGCGCAGTGGGCAGCGCCGAGAGCGCGGCGACCGGGCCACTGCTGATTTTTCCGTCACCCGCGGGCGAAGTTTTTAACCAGCAAATGGCGCGGGAGCTCGCCACCGAAAAACACCTAATTTTTGGGTGCGGGCGTTATGAGGGCATCGACCAGCGAGTGTTTGACGAGTATGAGCAGCGTGCCCGTGTCAAACTGATTAGCATCGGCGACTATGTTTTGAACGGCGGTGAGGTTGCCACGATCGCGATGATTGAGGCGATTGCGCGGCTTTTGCCCGGCATGGTCGGCAACCCGGAAAGCCTGGTAGAAGAGTCGCACGAAGACGGGCTGCTGGAGTATCCGAGCTACACCCAGCCGGCGGTGTGGCGCGACCGGGCTGTGCCTGAGGTATTGTTAAGCGGGAATCACAGAAAGATCGCTGAGTGGCGCCATGAGCAGCGCATCGCCCGCACCAAGCGAGTGCGCCCAGAGCTGCTCACCGACCAAACCGAAAACCAGCAAGCGTTTTAGCGCAGCTTTAATTTAGTGGTGCATCTACCTCTGCGAGAGTTTTACGAGCCATATTGCGCATTAGGAGCAGTGCCGGAATACCAGCCAGCGTGCACAGCGCAGCAGCGTAATAAGCTGGTGCGAGATTGTTTCCGGTCTGCTGCATCAACCATGTCACAATCACGGGAGAGAACCCGCCGAACAGTGCCACCGCGATGTTATACCCGATTGCCATTCCGGAATAGCGCCCTACCGCGGTAAACTGCTCGGGCACTGCCGCGCTTGCCACCGCCGACCAGCCAGCAGCTGGAATCGCCAACAGCGCCACCCCGAACACTACCGCACTGCCCGAAACACCCTGCAGGAGCAGATAGGCAGGCAGCGATCCACCAACCACAGTCGCGAGCAGCACCGCAAACACTTTGCGTCTGCCAAAATGGTCAGCCGCAAGCCCAATAAATGGTGTCACCACGATTGCTATGAGCGCCGCTACCGTGCCAAACAGTAAAGTCTGGCCGGCGGCCAACTCGGTTGCCGCCTCCAGGTAGGTGGGAACGTAGGTGATGTTCAAGAAATAGGTGGCGGAGCCCACCGTGGAAATCAAAAACGCCACCAGAATCGCGCGCGGCTGCTTGCGTAACGCCAACAGCAGCGGCGAGCGTCTATGTTGCGGGGCGGTTTGCTGCTGGTGAGAGCGAGTGAAAGACTCCGTCTCAACCATCAGTTTGCGCAGCGGAATCATGCTCGCAGCAAGTACTCCGCCAATCAAAAACAGGACGCGCCAACCCCACTCTTGCATCTGTTCAGCTGGCAGGGCAAAAGCGAGCCAGGTGCTAAGCCCGACCGCCAGCAGCGCTCCAATCTCTGAGTTAGCAGCGGCCCAGCTAGCAGCAAAACCCCGCCTGCCGTCACGCGCTGACTCCATGAGGAACACTGTTATCCCGGTGTATTCGGCGCCGACGGAAAAACCGGCGAGACTGCGCAACAGCAACACTAAAATCGCGGCCCATACTCCGAGCGTTTCATGAGTTGGAAGCAGCGCGATTCCGAACATAGCGATTGCCATGATGCCGGCAGAAATAACCAGGGCGCCGCGGCGCCCAATTTTGTCACCATAGTGCCCGAAAACCATTGCGCCTAGCGGGCGGAAGAGAAAGCCAACCGCTCCTGTGGCAAGCGCTAGCAGGAAGGAACCCTCATAGGGAGCGTAAAAAGCCTGAGCTAAATAGAGCGATGTATAGAAGAAAATGGAGAAGTCGTACCACTCTACAACCGTGCCAAAGGCCGCAACTGCCATAGAGCGTCTTCTAGCGGTTTCGGCTTTGTGCATTGTCTCTCCTGGATTTGAGGTATTCGTTGTAAAAATCCTAGAGAAAGAAAATTAGGTTTAGCTGAGCGCAGCCAGCCGTAGCGGCATATCGATTTACCTGCCTTGGAAAGCTGAGGGGAGGAAACAGCGTGCTGCTTCCTCCCCGGCATTGCGTGAGAAGTTAGTTCTTCTCGAGCAGCGCTACCACGTTGTCAACGTATTTCTGCAGGAACTCTACAGTTGATTCGTTGTTGATTTTGCCGTTTTCGTCAAGCAGGGTTGGGCTTTGGCCGAGGAACACCTCAGGCTGGCCCGGCAGCACCATGTCGAAGTAGCTCAGCGCCAGACGCAGAGTTTTCTGCGAAGAGTAACCGCCCATGCGCCCGACAGAGTGGCTAATAATGCCGGCAACTTTGTTCTTCCAGGCAACGTCAGAGTTCGGCTTAGACCCGATGTCAACCGCATTTTTGAGGCACGCTGGCACTACACGGTTATTCTCCGGGGTGACAAAAAGCACGCCGTCTGAAGCTTTAATGGTCTCGCGGAACTCAGTGTATTCCGCAGGTAGCTCAACATCGGTAACCTCTGGGTCATCGTAATCGAAGTTATAGAGAGGTAGATGTCCGATCTCTACGATCTCAACCTCGTAATCGGCAGGGAACATCTCGATAACGTTGTTAGCAATCTGCCGCGCGAAAGAACCACGACGCAGAGAGCCGATTAGCACACTAACTTTTTTTGACATATGAAATCTCCTTCCACATCCAGTGTAGAGATTTTTGCTCAGATGCGCCTGACAACACAACACAAAATGCTGCCAGTCTTACAGTTGGGTGCTGCCAGTCTTACAGTTGAGTTGAGACCTCAATGGTTTTATGCGCGGTTGCTTGTGCTGAAGCCGGATTCTGTCCGGTTACTAGCCTGCCGTCAACTTTGACGTAGGGAACAAAAGGCAAAAAGTTTTTAGAATATTTAGCGCCGAGCGTTTGCATTCTCTGCTCCACATTGTACGGCACCAGTTTACTGACTCCCGCCAGCACCTCCTCCGTCCACGAGAATCCAGTCAGATTTTTACCTGCAACTAAAAGGGTGCCGTCAGAAAGTGTGGTTTCAAGCAGACCGCAGTAGCCGTGACACACCGCAGCTACGACACCACGCTTTCATAGTGATCAACATTCGTTGTAACAAGCAGAATAGACTTCGATTTCATTGCTTCAGTTTAACGCCATATTCGCATATATGATTGGGGCGTGGTCGCAACAGCGCCAAGCCCCAATCAGTGGTTTGCTCTAGCGAGATGCTGTTTTGCTGCGGCTAACGGTGAGCGTAACAGCGCCAGCCAGCAGCACAACTGCCAGCAACAGCAACTGTGAGGTGGTGTTGTCTGTGCCAGTTGCCGCGAGCTTATCGTCAGCCGTTGCAAGCTTAGCGCCGTCAGCGGTTAGCTTAGCCTGCTGTCCGGGGCTTGCGGTGCCAGGATTTTGTGGCTGCACCGGAACATCCTGGTTGCCGGCCGCTGCGCCGGTGCCCGCACCTGCGTCCGCTCCGCTGCCGGTGTCGCTTGAGCCTGCGCCGGCTGATCCACCAGCAGCAGCCGTCACGGTAAAGGCGAGGCTCGCGGTGAGCGCGGTGTCAGCCTGGGTTGCGACCACGGTGTGCGCGCCAGCAGGAGCCGCGTTTGGCACCTTGGTCTGTAGGGTTGCAACGCCCGCATCGTTCGCGACCGCAGTGCCCAGTGGCAGCGGGTCAGAGTGCAGCTCGAAAACTACCTCTTTGCCCGCGACAAAACCACTCGCGGTGAGAGTAACAGCGTCACCCGGGGCGGCGCTCGTCACGGTAGCGGTGAGCTCCTGGGCGCGAGGGCACACCGAATCGGCAACCTTGCCACCGACAAAAATTGCCTTCGGTGGCTTGTTAGCGTCACCCGCGGCGCCGCTCGCATACCACCACGGCCGCATTGACGGATCAAAGTTGTCGATAAACTCAGCTGGCCAAGAAGACGCCGCAACTGAGCCGTCGGCCCGGGTGTAAGGTCGATCTTGCCACTCTGGCTCACCGTAGATGACCAGTTCACCGTTGCTCTCCATCACATCTACGCTCTTGAAGGTCGCCACCGGCACTCGCTTGAAACCCTCCGAGTGGGTGTCTGCGGCAACCGCCCAGTAAATGTCCATGGTGAGGGTCGCAGTTTTATCTGCCTTCACGGTCAGCTGCGGGTTACCCCAGGTGCTGACCAGCTCTGGTACCAGGGTTTCGTAGTGTTGAATGTGGAAGCCGGAGCCCCAGCTCAGCTGAGCCTCGCCAGTGAGCGGGTTGTACCAGCCAGATCCACCAGCCCATACGTATTCGCCCTGCTCGTTTTTGGTGACACCCTCACGTGCGCGTACTTTCCAGGCAGCGGTGTAGTCGTTGACACCCCAGCTCAGGGTCGGCTCAGTTACGTTCACCGCGCACACCGCGGCCGCAGTGTTAGGTGCTGCTGCCGGGCCGCTCCACGGCTCTGCAGTTTCTTCTGGAACAACCGGGGTCTGACCCGGGGTTTGCGGACGCTCCATGAAAATCGGTACAGCTCCAGAACGGTTGAGCACTGAAATACGGGAAGTATCTGTGAAAGGGTGTGAAACGTAGAGGCTTGTGCCAGCTGCGTTAGTTGCTAGGCCCCAGGTGTTTGCAGCTCCCGCACCGGTGCCAGCAGTAACTCCGGCCTGGTTGAAGTCAATGATGACGCGCTCGTCCCAGGTGTCAGGGGAAATCATGCTGACGGTGTTGTCGTGGCCGTTGCTAGTATAGAGCTCACCGGTGGCAGGATTGACGCTGAGATCGTAAACATTTTTACCTACGGTGAGGAAGTTTTCGCCCACAAACAGGCGCAGCTTGGTGTCAAAGGTGAGAATGCGATCCCGCTCCCACTGATCCGCTAGAGTTGCACGCATCAGAATGTATAGTTTGTGATGTTCCGTGTCAAGCTCCAAGCTCAGCGGGCGGCCGCCGATTTCAACATCGTCAAATACCTGGCTTGCTAATGGGAGTGCGAGATCTTGCACCCAAGCGTTGGTTTGAGTGCTGAAAGCAGTTAGTATTTTGGCGCGAGCCTCGGCAATCCAAAATACTTTATTTTGAGAATCGTAGACCACATCTCGCACAGAAGGGTATTTCTCATTAGAGACTGAAATCAGCGGTGCCACAGTTTTAGTAGCAACATCTACCGGATAGAGGCCTTTAGAGTCGTAAACGTAAACCGCACCGGTGTCGGTGTCAACTGTGACACCGCTAACAAATTTCGGAATGCCGCTGAAAGTTTCGGAGGCGCCAGTCGCGGTATCGATAACGCTAAAAGCACTGTTGCGGTAGTGTGCAACGTAAATCTTTGAAGCATCTGGGCTGAGCGCAAGTGAGCTTGGCGCAGCAGCAGGGAGTTCCCAGAGTGTGGTGCTTGGTTGATTAGTGGTGGTGTCGAGCCAGGTGATAGCGCCGTTGGTGCCTTCGCCGCGATCCACCACAATATAGGCGCGGTTCTTCGCGTCATCGAGCACGATATCGCGTGATACGCCACCGGCCGCAACCGTGGTCTCAAGGCTAAATTGTACTTCGTCAGATGCTTGCGCTGGTGTCAGCGTCATCAGCGCAGTGCAGCAGGCAAGCAGCACAGCCGCAAACTGCTTTTTTCGCCGAGAAAACATGCAAAACCTTTCATTAGATTATGTTTAAGCTCTCTCACAATACCCCAACATCAGATGAATGTAAATCTTGCTTAAATAAAATATGCTTTACTGCGGCGAGGCGGTATATTCACGCTAGTGAACAGACACGCTCGCATAACGCTTTTCGGGGTGTGGATCGCGCCGCCTGCTCTACGCCACCCGTACCGTGCAGGTTATCGCGCCGGCCCCTGCGGGTGTGCCCGCCTATGCTGCGCTCTCGCTTGCAGAGTACTTTCCGCTTGCAGGCGGCCCGCTTCGCCTTCCTCTGCCACCCGTGGCTTAGCACTTGCGTGCGCCTTCGCATACCTTTATGTACTTGCCGGTGGCCGCACTTGCGCGCCGTCTGCGGAACCGGCAAAATACTACCCAAGAGGAAGGAGCAGCGATGCCTAACTGGGGTGAGCTTGATATTCCGGGGTGGCGTGCCGCTGTGGCGGAGCGCGGCGCCGCAGCTGGGGTGGAGTATGCGCTCAGGCGGATTGCCGAGACGCAGGAGCTGAATGCCTTCACCGTGGTGCTGGATACTGCCGCCCGGGAGCGCGCCGCCCAGCTTGACGCGCTGCCCGCGGTAGAGCGGGGCGTGCTGCACGGAGTGCCGCTCGCGCTGAAAGACGAAAACGACCTCGCCGGCACCGTCACCAGCTTCGGCACAAGCGCCAACACCACACCCAAAACCGCGAACTCGCTGTTTGTGGATCGCCTGCTCGCTGCCGGTGCAATCATCATCGGCAAAACCACGATGCCTGCCTTCGGGGCGTTCTCGATAACCGAGTCGGAGGCTTTCGGGGTGACCCGCAACCCGCACAACCTGCGGCGCACGCCGGGTGGCTCCTCGGGCGGATCAGCGGCGGCGGTTGCTGCCGGGATTGTGCCCGCGGCGATCGGGGGAGACGGCGGAGGGTCGATCCGCATTCCCGCAGATCGCTGTGGTTTATACGGTTTGAAGCCGGAGCGTGGCAGTGTGCCGACCGCGCCGTATCCGCATCTGTGGCATGAGCTCGGGGTCGCGGGGCCGCTTGCGAAAACCGCGGCTGATGCACTGCTGTTGTGCCGGGTGATGGCAGGCGTCGAGGTGGCTGCACCCGCGGTGTCTGATGCTGTCGCGCCAGATGCTGCCGCGTCGCAGCCCTTGCCGCTTCCTGCGGAGTCGCAGTCACAGCCGCTTGCCGCACAGCCGCTTCCTGAACCGCCGCGGCTGCGTATCGGGGTGCAGCTGCGCCCCACCAGCCCGGGTGTGCGCTTGGCGCGGTCACACCGAGACGCGGTGCTCGCGGCGGCCGCCCGGCTCGCGGAGCGCGGGCACACGGTGGAGCAGGTTGCAGCGCGGCTGCCCGACCCGACGCTGCCTTTTATCGTGCAGTTTTTCCGCGCCATCGCCGACGAGATAGCGGGGCTTGATAACCCTGCAATGATTGAACGCCGGCACCGCTTCACCGGATTTGTGGGCAGGCTGATACCTGAACGACTGCTCGCCTGGGCGAAGGCGCGCAGCGCCAGTTTCGGGGCGGATCTCGCCGCCCAGCTGGGCCCCTACGACGTGCTGCTAACCCCAACAACCGCGGGCCGCCCGCGCCGCGCCGACAGTAACCGCGGCAAGAGCGCGCTCGGGGCGATGCTCGCCGCAACCCCGGACGTCGCCTACACCGCGGTGTGGAACGTCGCGGGAAACGCCGTGCTCGCCGTCCCCTACGGGCGCGCCACTGACGGGCTGCCGGTAAGTATTCAGCTGATTGCGGTGCAGCAGGAGCGCGCGGCTGAACCCGAAGCCGCCAGAGAAATCACTCTCGCTGCCGAGACGCTGTTGGTGCAGCTGGCACAGGAGCTCTCTGGTTAAGCCTCCGAGTCTTTCCCGCGTCGAGAGCCGAGTAACAGCCCGCCAAGCGCTAGTCCAAACACTGCTAGCAGCGGTAGCTGCGCTGCGGTGCTGCCGGTAGCGGCAAGCTGGGCAGGCGCCCCGCTCTGCTGCGCGCCAGCAGCGCTAGCCTGGGTAGCCCCAGGCTGAGCCGCGTCACCGGCTAACCACTCCGCTGGAATCTCGAAGTGTGGCAGCGCCTCTGCGGTTGGTGCGTTTTTTGGTGATTGTGGGAGCCACTCCGCCGGAATTTTGAAGTATGGCAGCGGTGCAACGGTTGGTGCGGTCTGCGGCACCTGAGAGATAAGCTGTTGGTTTGCGCCGGCTTCCTGCTGCAAGCGTAGCAGCCGCGCCAACTCCGCTTCAGCTTGCTTAAGCGCTGCCTCAGCCTCGGTCACGTGCAGCTGGCAAGTAGCCAAAGCCTCCCGACGTGCCGCAATCTCACCCTGCAACACCGCGACCTGCGCAGCTAACGCGGTGGCTTGCTGCTGTTGGGTGCGCAAATCGGCGACAAGCTGCAACAGGTGCGGATACCCCGCCGCAGCAGTGTCATCAGCCAAAAGTGCCGGCACCGTTGTAGCGCGTAACACGTCACGCTGCGAGGCTAACTGCTCTGCAACACGCGTTGTCTGCCGCAGCTGCTCCAGCGCTGCTTGCGCTGCTTCCCGGCGCATAGCAAGTTGTTTAGCCGCAGCCTCGGTGGCCTGCTCTGCAGCAGTAAAAGCCTCCACCGCCCGTTGGGCAGCCGCAGCTAATCCTTGCAATTTCTCAACCCGTGCAGTTTGTTCGGAATTCTCTGCCATGGCGAGGTCAGCCGCGGCAAGCTGCTGCTCCAAATGCATGAGTTGTGTGCGCAAAGTAGCTAGTTGCTCCCGCTGCTGCTGCACTGTCGCAGTTGTCGCGCTAGTGTGGTCAGCAACATCAGCAAGCTGCTTTTGTGCCCGCTCATTAGCGGTGGTGTGCTGCCGTAACTCCTGCTGCGCCGCAGTCACTGCTTGCTGAGCTTCACTAATCTCTGTCTGCAAAGCAGTCAGCTGCTCACGCAAACGCTGCTGCCGGGCAGTCGCAGTATCCTTCAGTCGCTGCTGCGCAGTAATATCTTGTCGCAGCTGCTGGTGCTGGAGAGTGCGGCGGGAAACCTCAGCTGTCACCCGCTCTAGCTCACGGGTAAGCCCAGTGTGCGCCTGCTGCAACCGCTCCAGAGCAGCGGCTGCCCCAACTTTGTCAGCCCGCAGCTGGGTGCGAGCCTCAGAAACCGCGGCTATATCATCGGTAATCTGCTGCAAGCGGGCATCCAGCTGATCACGTTGCTGACGCAACTGCGCTAAGCGTTCCTCATCGCGCGGCTCCGGCAGTGCTGCGGTCGCAAAACGTGGATCGCTAACCTCCGCGGTTGGTCGCGGAGCCAAAGTCGCCACATAAGGCGCCTCAGGAGCCACCTCGACAGGAGCCACCCACGGGGTCAAAGCAGCATCACCGTCAGTGAAAATTGAAGACTTAAACTCGTCAGTCTGCCGCATCAGCGCAGAAAACACCGCAGCCTTAAAAGCGTAAACTCTTGACTGCCGGCGATTGTTTTGACGCTTCTTATTAAAATCGTCGGTCAGGAGTGCACGGAAGTGATCCACAATCTCCTGATAGTTAGTGAATCGCAGCTGCTGGCCCTCAAACTGCACCGTGATTGGCTTCAAGTGGGTTTGTGCGCGCTCTTTGTTAGCCTGATACGCGTGTTTACGGTAATCCTTCAAAGAATTAAACTGGCCGTTAAAGATTTTCGGCATAATGAAAGTGTCTGGCAGGTGCGGCTGCCCAGCGGCCCGCGCTGCTGCGCCGTATTTATCTGAGGTGTAAGGCACAAACCCCTCATGGTAGCCCTTCGCGGCTAGCAGTTCAAAAGCGTTACGCTTAAACGCGCTTTCCCCGGTGATACCGAGATTAGACTCTGCCGTGCCATACTGTGGCTCCAAAACCGGCACAGACCAGTAACCGTTTGCGCCCAAAACACCCGTCTGATTTTGACCGCGACGAATCATCAGCTCGTTCTCAATCAGATCGTTGATGCTGCGCAAATTCATGTTTGCGATTTCATCAGCAGTCAGCTTCTGATAAGAATTCAAATGACGGTTACCGTTAGCCTCATGGTTGCCTAACCGCATCAGAATGCTGGCGTGCTCTGCAGAGTTGCGCTCTAATAGCACCTCGGCTTCGGCGTTGTCGAGCAGGTACAGGGCATCAAAGTAGCCTTTATAGTACTGGTTTAAATCGGTGATTGTTTGGAACCGGTTTGGATTCTGGTTGTGCAGATAAGCCTGACCCTTATCAGTAAAGTAGGTCGACTGGTTAAACGCCCACCCGTCGTGACCGATAGTCCACGGATTTTGCAGCAGGTCGTTGGGGTAAACCTCAAACGACGCATTGGTGCGCATGCCCTCACCACCGAGGAAAATATAACGCTCCATATTGTGCACCATTTCGTGAGTGTAGGTCACAATACTGCCGTCACCACCGAGCACCGAAGCGCCTTCCATAAAAGTGCCCACGCGGAAAGAAAACCCGAGTGCACCGTAACCTTTAAACCAGCGTCCAGTAGGTCCGTAAAGCTCCTCGATCGCGCGAGCAGCATCTGGGCCGTACTCTTTGGAAGTGTGAAAACCATCCCACACCGGAATTGTGTTCACCAGGTTTTTACGCATGGTTTCGTTACCGATGCGATACCACATATCGTAGTATTCGCGATACTTCTGGGCATACTCGTGCACCTGCTGTTTCAGCTGCGCGATGCGAGCAGGGCGGTCGGCCTCAGAAACTTTTTTCTTGTCAATATAGCGATCAAAAAAGCCGAAACCGATTGCCGTAATATGCACCATAATAAACGCGGTGTCGGGGCTCACCGTCAGAATCGGCAGCAAATGTGATTTGTACTGGTTCACGTCACGCAGTCGCTGAGACAGTTGCACGTTAGTGTCAGGGGTGGCAAGCGACTTGGACTCAACCAAATAAACTTTAGTGGTTGCTTTAAACCAGTCATCAAAAGAGGTGTACTTTGTAAACTGCTGCCGCAAATCATCAAGCGCGTCAGCCAGTTCCTGCCTTCCGGTAGCCGCACCCAGCGCGCTGCGGTAGGTTTCAATATTGCGGCGCGGGTTCAAGAGATTGTAATTGCTGCCCAGCTCAATGAGCGCATCCAGCGGGCTCTTTTCAACCCCGTAAAAGTCACTGCGGAAAACAAAGAAATCTTGCAGATTGTTTACGTCAAAAGCAACGTCATACCATTTATTAACATAGGCTAACCCCAGCAGCAGCGCATGCTGGTTATCAAGCACTTTCCGCTCCAGCTCAGCTCGTGCAAAATCAGAGCCCGCTAGCACACTCTCACGCGCAATCAGCTTTGCCAGCTGTGCCGCCAACACACTGTGCTGTTTTTTAAACGGTTCGCGCAAGTATAGGCGACCCTGGTGCGCTTCCAGCACTTGCTGTTCCACCTCAGCGCGAGATGGTGCAGCAACACCTTTCTTCGCAGCCTCTTTGACGGCGCTATCGTAAGCACGATCAACTTGTTGTTGCCAAGCAGGTGTCGTGACTGTCACAGTGCCCGGAATTGATTCAAAAGTAATCTGCTGCAGCTGCTGTGCTAAACGCTGTGCTAGCTGCTCATCCGCGGCATCAAACTGTGCCGTAGTAAACGGTAAACCACCCGCCATATAGTAGTGCGTTAACTGGCCAGCCCTAGCATCACGGGTGTCACGTGCCAGGGCGCGGCGATCCACTGTACGATCCGCAAAATGCAGCAGCAACCCGTCAATCTGTGCCGCGTCACGCACAGTATCGATCGACACTCGACCCTGTACAGTGGCTAGTGCGGCACGTAACTCTTTGGTTACAAGCGGGTCATCATCGGCAAGCATATTGCCAGCTCGTACCAGTACATCGAGCGAAGCATAAGGCAGTAGTTTCGCGTAGTTACGGTATGCCTGGTAGCGTTCTGCCCGCGCCTCGGCGGAAGTAAACTCTTGACGCTCTGGCATTGTGCGCAGATTCGGCGCGGCACTGGTGCCATCTCGTAAAATAATCGCGTTATAGTACGAGGTTGCGTATTCTCCGTCAATATCGCGGTTATCGACTCTGTTGTCGGTGTCGCCACTTGACTCTCCAGTCACCGTAAACACCTGGCTGAGGTTCGCTTTAAACCCGCGGTCACCGTTGACTATGTGGCCGCCGGTAACTTGCATGACACTCACTGCGCGGCTAATGCGGCCGTGGCGGTTGCTTGACCAGGTAGAACCAACTAAGCCACCGACTTGACCATAGGATTGCGGGTTGTGGATCCGGCCTCCCGCGAAAGCCCCTTGCATGTTTGCGCCATCAATCAGGCTGCCAACCACACCGCCAACCCGGTTTGCTGTGCTATTGGCGAAAGATACGGTGATATCGCCCCGGTAAGCTACCCGCTGCATCCGCCCACCGGACAGAGAACCGACCAGGCCACCGGTGTTGGAACGCTGTGCGTCGTGGGTGGCGTGGATGTCAGCTACAACCGTGCTATCAGAGATGGTTGTGTTAGTCGCATCAGCGATTAGACCGCCCACGTTAACTCCGCCACGAATAGTGCCGCGGGTGATGTGCACCTGTGACAGGTTGGCGCCGTTGGCTCGCTGTGCGAGTGCCGCAGTGTTTTGTGTTGCGGTGGCGATATCCACGTTGTTTAACCGTAGATTTTGCACTGAGCTGCCGGCTGCGAGCGAGGCGAACAGCGGGCGTGACAGGCCACTGATTTGGAAGCCGCCGCCGTCTAGCGCACCGGTGAATTCTCGCTCTACATAGGCGGTAGCCGCACTCTCAAGAGCAACCTCATCGGCGTGCATATCGGCGCCGAGACGTAACTGGGTGGCTCCTGACCGCAGCGCTTCAAGAAGTGATTTGAAGTTGGTGTAAACACCCTGTTCGGCGGCGGGTTGTTCGCGCACCGCAACGGTTACTGTGCGGAGCCCAGCCGCAGCGAAATTGGCAGTAGCTTGAAAAACTGGGGTGCTGCCGCTGGTGTCGTGGGTGATGGCAGTGACATCGAGGGTGATGTCTTTGCCGTCACGGCTTTTTGCATGCAGCACATAGCCGCTGAGGTCTTGTGGCACCGAGGCGAGCTCAGTGACCCGGGTGAGGGTGCCGTTATCGTTGCGGTACAGTGCCAGCGGGCTGCTTGCGGTTGCTAGCGGTGCAATCAGCTCGGCTCTTGTGAAACTAGAATCACCAGGTTTGTTTTCTTCCGCCGCAATTTCTGCTTGTAATGCCTCTAGTTGTGAGGTGATATTTTGTTCAGCGGTTTCCAAATCGGCAATTTCATCGGTGAGCGCCTGAATCTGTGCTGTCAGGTCAACATCATGCTGTCGGGCAGCGGCGAGTTCTGTGGCTTTTTCCTCTAGCTGCGATGTGAGCTTGTTTAGCTGCTGTTGCGCCTGCTCCAGATGGGTGTTTTGCTCCGCTAGTGCGGCGTTTAATGCGGTCAGCTGCTGCTCCGCTGCTGCTGCTTCATGGGTGGCGGCGGTGAGCTCTTGGACTGTGGTGGTGGTTGCAGCCTCGTTGGTGTTTGAGATTTCGGCCAGGTGTTGCTGCGCAGCGCTCAGACGCTGCTCTGCCGCAAGCTGCTCGGTGGCTGCGGTCGCGGCACCCGCACGCGCCTGCTCCAGCGCCTGGGTGGCTTGCGCTAGCTCGGTTTCCGCGTTGGTTACTTGCTGTTGCGCTGCCGCAATTTCACCCTGCAACTGGTTGTGCCGGGAGTTGGCCTGAGCTTGCTGGGAAAGTAGATTTTCACGCTGTGTGGCGAGCTTGGAAAGGCGCTGAGTGAGCTCTGGTGCGGTTGGTTTGCGACCGTCAGGGAGGTGATCTTGCGGGGTGAGAGCAGCATCGTATGCGGAGGTTTTTTCGTCACGCTGCTGTGCTGCTTCTTGCTGGGAGGCTGTGTGATTATCGTGCGCTGTTTTAGCTTCGTCCGCGGCGCGCTGTGCCGCAACCGCAGCTTGCTGTTGCTGTGCTTGCTGCGCCGCAGCCGCGGCTGCCTGCTGTGTCGCCTCCTGCTGTGCGGCAGCCAGGTCGGCTGCTGCAGCATTTGCTGCTTGCTTTTCAGTTTCTCGCTGCGCTGCCTCTTGTTGCTGCAGTGTTTCTAGCTGTGCTGCAGCTGCTTGCTGTGCAGCTAATTTTTCGTCACGCTTAGTGGTAGCCGCGGCAAGCTCTGCTGCTTTGGCAGCAACATCTTCGCGAGCTGCAGTGATTTCCGTTTCGGTAGGGGTGCTGCTGCCGGAGTTGGTGTGAGTTACAGGTGAAAGTTCCTGAGCGGTTTCTGCAGTTGTCGCTACAGCGCTAGCGGAGCCTGCGGCGAGTGATGCGGTGACTACACTGCTAGCCAGCCCGAAAGACGTAAGTTTTTTAACCGGGCTAGATTTTTGGCTTGACAAAATACTTCCTCAACGGTTTCACACGTGCTTTTGAAACATAATTTTATCAGAATAAAAGCCTTCAAAACGGGTTCGCGGGCTGCCACACCAGACGCCTCAAAGCTGCCGCCAGCCTATGTGCCGCCAGCGACGTGGTGCGGCCTCCGTACCGCACCCGACCCCAAAGTTCGCGCGCTAAAATCCGCGCGCTAAAATCCGCGCGCTAAAATCCGCGCACTAAAGTTCGTGCGCCCAAAATCCTGGTGCCAAAACCGCGCGCCAAAAGGTGAGGTGGCGCTAGAGCGCAGCCAGCACCTCGCGGAGCTTCTGGGTGTAAAGCTGCCCCATCTGGTTGTGGCCGTGCTGGGTTAAGTGCACATAGTCTGCATACTGCGCGGAGCTGCCCCAGCCCGCAACCGAGATTGCCGGGATGCCGAGTGCGCGGGCGTGCGAGGTGACCAGCTGATCAATCTCGCGGCGGCGCGCGTGCGAAGCATCATCACGGCTCATTACCCCGTTTACCACAATCTGCACTCCCGGGTTGCGCTCCTGCAGAGTATTAACCAGCAGGTTAAAGTTCGCGATAATCTCCGCATCGCTCCTGCCCTGTGAAGCGTCATTGCCGCCAAGCGTCAAAACAATCAAATCATCAGCTCCCAGGCCGCGCGGTAGCAAAATCCGGTCACTGTGGTAAGCGCTTGGGATATTGTCGCCCAGCCACCCTGATCCAGCAGCGTAACCAACACCGCCATAGGCGCGCTCAACGGTAGCAAAACCGTTACCACGCACGCCCTGCTCTACCCAGGAATCCCAGTCAAGCTGCGAATCACCGAGCAGCACCGCAACTGGGCCCCCGGTGACCATCTCAGTGGAATGCACTCCCTGCCCGTCAGCATAAATGTTCTCGCGTTCAAAACTGTTTAACACGTGTCCTTCATCGGTGGCATAAGCGTCCTGAGTTGCCGGGCCAAACCGCTGCGGATCACGCTCCCACAGCCGAAACGCCTCATGCGTCACAGACGCGGCACCGGTGCGCGGATGCCACAGCAGCACCCCATGTTCAAAATGTTGCACATAAGAGCCTGCATAGGCATATTCGTCAGAAGTTGGCAGCCCTAAAACACTGTGCTCCGCACCCAGCTGCGAGTAGTGCGCCCACATCCCGTTGCGCACCCCACTAACTGCGCCGCGGCTGTCAACCCAAAACAGGGCACCGTTTTGGAAAGTCTGCTTAAACCCGCCCGGCACTGCTTGCTCACTCGCCGTCGGATAGCCATACTGGCTGCGTTCTGAACCGTGCCAGCTGTAATACTGATTCATGCCGAAAATCACCGGGTGTGCGTTAGTGCGAGGTGACCAAAAAATTCGACCGTGCTGAAAATTCTGTGCATAGCCGCCGGCGACCGGATACTCCCAGCTAGTGGGAAGCCCGAAACGGCTGCGTTCTGATCCAGCGGTGGAATATGCAAGGTGGATCCCGTTGCGCACCCCGACCGCACCGATACTGGCGCTCCAAAACAGGGTGCCGTTTTGGAAATTCTGCCGCATCACCCCGCCAGCGCCAGGATATTCATTGCTGGTGGGCAGCCCGAGCGGCCCGCGCTCACCACCCTGCGTCGCGTAGCCGCCGTGCATGCCTCGCGCCACTGCCCAGGCGGTGCCGGCTCGGGACACAATCACACCGTGTTCAAACCGCTGCACGCGCGAGCCGCGAGCACTGTCATATTCACGGCCGACTACCAGACCCAGCGACCCCTCTGCACCGCCACGCTCCCGGTAGCGGTCAAGTGTCGCGCCCGACTGTAGCGCGCCGATACCGTGACGGAAAGAAAAAGTGATTATGCCTTTTTCAAAATTTTGCGACCAGCGGTTGCCGCCGTGATTAAACTCTGGGCTCGTGGGTTGCCCGAATGTGCTGCGGTGTTGCGCATGGTAGGCGCCAATGGCGCCGTGTGTGGAGTGGTTTGCAGCAACCGCGGGAATCACGAAAAGCGAAGCCGCGGCCAGAGCGGCCAGAGTTTTGTTGAAAGAAATCATAAGCACCGCTTTCCTCGCAGCTAACTGCTTTAAGAATAACAAGCAGATTTGGACAACGCCAGAGAACCGCAGAAAGTGTTAAAGCGGATACCGGGCGGGTGTGCGGCGGCGGGCGGATCCACCCCGGCAAAAGTGGCTTGCAAAGCCGGCGGCAACCCAGTAAAATACATGGAGTACTTCGGCGAGGGAGGCTTTATAGCACTCCGTTATCGACGCGGGCGGCCTAAACTTTGGCAACTCGACTTCGCCAAAGGCGTAAACACAGTTTGGGCCCCGGCCCGTTAAGGAGTAAAACATGAGCAACGCAACTAAGCTCGTCGCGGAAGCACGCGAGTCATTCGGTAAGGGCGTAGCACGCAAGCTGCGCGCAGTTGGCAAGACCCCGGTGGTGCTTTACGGCCACGGCATCGAGCCAAAGCATCTCACCATCGAGACCCATCCGCTGAGCCTGGTAGTGCGTCACGCTAACGCTCTGGTTGAGCTTGACATCGCAGGCGAGACTCAGCTGGCACTCGTTAAAGACGTGCAGAAAGACCCAGTGCGTCAGGTAATCGAGCACGTAGACCTGCTGGTTGTTTCAAAGCGTGAAAAGGTTGAGGCAAGCATCCCAGTTGTGGTTGAGGGCGAGCCATTCAGCGGCACCATCGCGCTGCAGGAAGCAGCAAGCCTGCTGGTAACCGTGCCAGCTGTTGCTATCCCAGAGCACATCGTTGTAGACGTTGAGGGCCTCACCGAGGGCACCCAGATCCTCGCGAAAGACCTCAAGCTTGACGCTGACGTAGAGCTCGCGGGCGACCCAGAGGAGCTCGTAGTGCACGTGGCAATCCCTGAGATGGATGCCGAGATGGAAGCAGAAGAGGCAGCTGCAGAAGCAGCCGAGTAATCTGCGACATGCTTTCAAGAAGCCCGCGCTGCGTTTGGCGGCGTGGGCTTCTTACCGTTTATCTGTCTCTTTTAATCTTCAACCGCTGAAGCTGTGCGGTGCAGTTGCTACCCGGCCGTCGGGCCTGCGCGCAGCACATAATTAGTAGCGCATTAGCGCAGCAGCGGCACCCTATCAGCGCCCGCAGCGGCACCGTCCGCAAGTATTGCCAAGGAAGTAACATGAGCGACACCTGGTTGGTAGTTGGGCTCGGCAACCCCGGGTCAAAATACGAGGCAACCCGACACAACATCGGCGAAATAGCCGTCGACGAACTGGCGCGCCAGTGCGGCGTGAGCTTTAGCTCGCATCGCAGCAACAATCAGATAGCCTCCGGATGGGTACGGCCTGGCGGCGCCAAGCTGGTGCTGGCAAAACCAAACAGCTACATGAACACCAGCGGCGGGCCGGTGGCGGCAGCAGCAAAATACTTTGACATCGCACCTGAGCGGATCATCGTGCTGCACGACGAACTAGACATTCCTTTCGACACAGTACGGCTGAAACAGGGCGGCGGCCACGGCGGCCACAACGGGCTGCGCGACATCGCCAAAGCGCTCGGCGCCCCTAATTTTGTGCGGGTGCGGATCGGCATCGGCAGGCCGCCAGGCCAGCAGGATGTGGCAGACTTCGTGTTGAGCCGCTTTAGTAAACAGGAAGCTGCAGCGGTGCCGCTGCTGGTGAGGGATGCGGTGGATGCCGTAATTACCACCGTCGAATCGGGGCTGGTAGCGGCGCAACAGGAGTTTCATAGCAGAGGCGGTGCGCGATGACACTTGAGCGGCTGCCCGAACTGCTGCTGCGCGACAGCGCCTACGCTAACGCCGCGAGCTACACCGAAACCAGCTGCGATTTCAGTGCTCCGGAAGGGCTGAAAGCGCCGCTTTTGGCAACCCTCTATAGGGCGCGAAAGGCTGCGGGGCTTAACGGCGCCATGCTGTTAATCGCCGCTACCAGCCGTGAAGCTAACACCCTTAAACGCTCCCTGCAAACACTGCTGCCCGCAGCAACCGTGATGGAACTGCCGGCGTGGGAAACACTGCCGCACGAGCGACTCAGCCCCTCCCGCGAAACCACCGGTAAACGCCTCGTCACCCTCGCAGCGCTGCGTCACAAGCAGCCGCAGCAGGAGATGATTGTGGTGGCGTCTGTGCGCGCCGTCTTGCAAGCCATCTCGCCAACCGCAGCCACCGCTGAGCCGCTGCTGCTGCAGCCCGGCAGCGACGTCGGAGCCCTGTCAGAATTCGCGGCGCAACTTATCGCCCTCGGGTATGAGCGCGTCGACATGGTCGCCAAACGCGGCCAATTCGCGGTGCGCGGCGGCATCCTAGACATTTTTGTGCCGAGCGACAAAAGCGCCACCCGCATCGACTTCTTCGGCGACGAGATCGACACCCTGCGTAGCTTCGCGGTCAGCGACCAGCGTAGCCAGGCGGAGCTGCAAGAGCTCGCAATCTGGCCCGCCCGCGAACTGCTTTTGACCCCCGAGGTGCAGCACGAAGCGGCGCAGCTGGCGTTAAAAACCAGCGGCAAGCTGCAAGAAATGTGCAGCAAAATCGCCGCCGGGATCAGCTGTGAAGGTATGGAGAGTCTGCTGCCGCAGCTGGTGCCGCAGCAGTTCGCGCTGCCACAGCTGTTGCCGGCAGACAGTTTCACCGTGGTTCTGGCGCCGGAAAAAGTCACCAGCCGTGCGGTAAGCCTGGCACAGGCAAACGCTGAGTTCCTGGCAGCTGCCTGGGAGGTTGCTGCCGCTGGCGGTGACGCCGGTCTGGCCGCTGCGCTTGGCGCTGAGCATGACGGCGAGCATGGCGCTGACACCGCCGCAACGACCGCCGCAAAGCCACCAGTAGCCGGCGCGGCAGACGATACGGCGGGCGGATCCACCCCCCAAAACAGCGGGCTTTTCACGCTCACCGAGGTGCGCCAGCTGGCACCCACAACCTGGCACACCATTAGCCCTTTTGCGGTGGATCCAGCAGCCGCCACCGACTCCGACGCAACCGTGCAGATTCCCGCGACGCAGCTGCCCGCGGCCGTCGGCGGTGACCCCACGGCAAACCTGCTGCAGCTAGCCGCCGCCAAAACCGCCGCCGGATACACCGTGGTGTTAATCGCCGGGTCTGCCGGAGCCGCCCAGCGCGCCGCCGAACTGGTGCGCGAAGCCGAGCTGCCGCTGGAGACAGACAGCGAGCTGCCAGCCGCTCCCGCCGCCGGCAAAATCTACCTGGTGCAGGGCGAGCTCAGCGCTGGCTTCGAACTGCCGGAAGCAAAAATTTTGGTCATCGCGGAGGCAGAGTTCTTCGGCCGCAGCGTCTCCGACCGTAACCTGGCAACCGCAAAACCGGTGCGCCGCCGCCAAATGGTTGATCCGCTGGCGCTGAAACACGGCGACTATGTGGTGCACGACACCCACGGCATCGGTAAATTCTTGGAGCTGACACAGCTGGAAGTGCCCGGCGGCAACCGTGGCGAACAAACCACCCGCGAATACCTGGTGCTAGAGTATGCCGCAAGTAAGCGCGGCATGCCCGCAGACACCCTCTACGTGCCAACCGATCAGCTCGGCCAGCTCAGCCGCTATGTTGGTGCTGACGCCCCGACGCTCAGCAAAATGGGCGGCAGTGACTGGGCGAACGCGAAGAAGAAAGCCCGCGGCGCGGTGCGGCAGATTGCGATTGAGCTTGTGAAACTCTATGCTGCGCGGTCGAACGCTCAGGGCTTTGCGTTTAGCCCCGATACGCCCTGGCAGCTGGAATTGGAGCAGGTGTTCCCGTACGTTGAAACCGTCGATCAACTGCAGGCAATCGCCGACGTGAAACGCGATATGGAAAGCCCGCGCCCGATGGATCGCCTAATCTCCGGTGATGTCGGGTTTGGTAAAACCGAGATTGCGGTTCGTGCCGCGTTTAAAGCCGTGCAAGACAACAAGCAGGTGGCGGTTTTGGTGCCGACCACGCTGCTCGTGAAACAGCATTTTGAGACTTTCCAGGAGCGCTTCGCCGGATTTCCGGTGCGGCTGCGTGCGCTGAGCCGTTTCCAGACCGACAAAGAAGCAAAAGAGATTCTTGCCGGGCTGAAAAGCGGCGAGGTCGATGTGGTAATCGGCACCCATCGGCTGCTCGCCAAGGGCGTCGCATATAAAGACCTCGGGCTGATTATCATCGACGAGGAGCAGCGCTTTGGTGTTGAACACAAAGAATCCCTGAAAGATTTGAAACACAACGTCGACGTGCTGTCGATGAGCGCGACCCCGATTCCCCGCACTCTCGAAATGGCGGTGACCGGAATCCGCGAAATGTCGCAGCTGCAGACCGCGCCGGAAGACCGCCACCCAATTCTCACCTATGTTGGCCAGCGCAACGATGCACAGATTGCGGCGGCGATCCACCGCGAAATGTTGCGTGACGGACAGGTGTTTTATGTGCACAACCGGGTCAGCTCGATCCACCGTGTCGCAAAACGGATTGCCGAGAGTGTGCCCGAAGCCCGCGTGGCGGTGGCGCATGGCAAGCTCAGTCAGAGTGAGCTGGAGCAGGTCGTGGTTGATTTCTGGGAGCGCAAATATGATGTGTTGGTGTGCACCACGATTATCGAAACCGGCCTTGACATTGCGAACGCCAACACGATTATCGTTGACGGTGCCGACAAATACGGTCTGAGCCAGCTGCACCAGTTGCGTGGCCGCGTCGGGCGCAGCCGGGAACGAGCCTACGCCTATTTCCTGTACGAGCCGGAGCGGATGCTGACCGAGCACGCGCATGAGCGCCTGGAGACCATCGCAACCCACAACGAGCTTGGCAGCGGCATGCAGGTGGCGCTCAAAGATCTGGAGCTGCGCGGCGCCGGAAACCTGCTCGGAGGCGAGCAGTCGGGGCATATTTCCGGCGTCGGTTTTGACCTGTATCTGCGCATGATTGGCGAGGCAGTTGATGCTTTTAAGGGGCACGAGGCGCAGGAGGTGAAGGAGCTCACGATTGAACTGCCGGTCGACGCGCGGATCCCTGAGAGCTATCTCGACAGTGAGCGGCTGCGCTTGGAGGCGTATCAGAAGCTGTCGGCGGCGGCGAATCCGAATGCGACCCCTGACGGCATCAATCTGGTGGTTGAAGAGCTGGTGGATCGCTATGGCCCACTGCCGCCAGCCGTGTCACAGCTGGTGCAGCTCACCCGGTTGCGGCGGCTCGCGGCGGAGCATGGTGTGCAGCGCCTGTTGCTAGTTAATAATGAATTGCGGATCGAGCCGCTCGAGCTGCTAGATTCCCGGCAAATGCGGTTGCGCAGGCTCTACCCCGGCGCAGAATACCGGGCGTTGCCGCAGCGGGGTGCGACGGCCGACGCGCCACGGCACCACGTGGTGACGGTGCCGCTGCCGGAGGGGCTAAGCGGCGGCGGCCGTGGCAGTAGCCCGTTTGCGCGCGGCGCGAAGGCGGCGGATCAGGCGCTTGACGGTGACTTGGTGGCGTGGGTGCTGCGAGTTTTTGCGGCGCTGGTCGGTGAAGCCTGAAGCGGGGCGCGGCCTGGCTTGACCTCGGCGCTGTCTGCGCGCCCGCCCCGCCTGAGCTGAGCCCGAGCTCCCGTGCCGCCCACCGCACTCCCGAGCCGCGCCTGAGCGCAGCCTGAGTTGCGGCTTGGCAAAAGCTCCGTGAAAGCTGCTGATTAACCGCTAATTTTTGCGTTTGCTTGGCACTTGCTGAGAAGCTGCACAGTTTTGGTGCGTGCGGTTGCACAGCGCCGGTAAGGCGCGGGAGAATTGAGGTGCGAGCCACTTAGGGCGCTGCACTATTGCTAAGGAGACGCAATGAAAAAACTAATTAATGATCCAGATCGCGTCGTCGCGGAGGCGCTTGCCGGGGTAGCGGCTGCGCATCCGGAGGTGCGGGTAGATTTCGATAAACAGGTAATTTTCCGCGCTTCAGGGCCGAAGCAGGGCAAGGTTGCGATTATTTCTGGCGGTGGCTCAGGGCATGAGCCGCTGCACGGCGGCTATGTTGGCACCGGCATGCTCGACGCTGCGGTTGCGGGGCAGATGTTCACTTCGCCAACTCCTGACCAGGTTGCGGCTGCGATCACTGGTGTTGACGGCGGCGCTGGGGTGCTGCAGATTATCAAAAACTACACCGGCGACGTGATGAACTTCGAGATGGCGGCAGAGCTCGCTAACGCCGAGACTGGGGTAGAGGTGGCCAGCGTTATCGTAAACGATGACGTCGCCGTGAAAGACTCTCTCTACACTGCTGGTCGCCGCGGCGTGGGTCTCACCGTACTGCTAGAGAAGCTGGTTGGGGCCGCTGCGGAGCAGGGGCAGAGTCTGGCTGAGGTGCAGGCTTTGGCTGAGCGGATCATCGCGAGCGGGCGTTCTATGGGCGTGGCGCTGACCAGCTGCACGGTTCCAGCTGTGGGCCACCCGACCTTCGACCTTCCAGAAACCGATATGGAGATGGGCGTCGGTATTCACGGCGAGCCAGGCCGGTCACGGGTGCCGCTGGCAAGCGCGAAGGAAATCGCGGCGCAGATGGTTGAAGCAATCTGCGAAGACTACGATTTCGACGGTGACACTATTGTGATGGTTAACGGTCTGGGTGGCACCCCGTTGATTGAGCTGTACCTGATGTACGGTGAGGTGGCGCAGCTTTTGGAGGCGAGAGGCATTAAGATTGCCCGCAACCTGGTGGGTAACTACATCACCGCGCTTGATATGGCGGGCTGCTCTGTGACTGTACTGCAGGCTGACGAGGAGCTGCTTAAGCTGTGGGACGCTCCGGTTAATACCCCGGCGCTGAAATGGGGTAACTAAATGACTCAGACTCTCGATTTGGCAACGCTCACCGCGTGGTTTACCAACTTTACCGCGGTGGTTAACGAAAAACGCCAGTATCTGACTGACCTTGACGCTGAGATTGGCGACGCCGACCACGGCAGCAATATGGCGCGCGGCACCCAGGCGGCTTTGGAGAAGCTCACCGCTGAGCCTCCAAGCAGCGTCGCGGCCTTCGGTAAAACCGTGGGAATGACCCTGGTGAGCACTGTCGGCGGCGCCAGCGGTCCGCTGTTTGGCACGCTGTTCTTGCGTTTCGGAGTGACCGCGGGTGACGTCACGGAGCTTGATGGCGCCGCTTTCGCGGCTGCCCTAAAAGCCGGCATCGACGGTGTGGTGGCGCGCGGCAAAGCAGAACTGGGCGATAAAACCATGGTTGATGTGCTGCTGCCGGCGCATGAGGCATTCGCGGCTGCGATTGCTGCCGGAGATGATTTCGCGGCGGCCCTCGCTGCTACCGCGCAGGCAGCGCAGCAGGCGAGTGAAGCAACCGTGCCGTTGCTCGCGAAGAAGGGTCGTGCCAGCTATCTCGGGGAGCGCAGCGTGGGGCATCTTGACCCCGGTTCTGCCTCAACCGCGATTCTGTTTGAAACTCTCGCGGCTACTGTGAAATAAACTGCGGTGGCCGTCACTGGGGTTTTACCGGTGGCGGCCATCCTCTTTTTTCGGCGCTGAATCTGGCGCTAAACCCCTGTGGTTTTATTTTTAAGGAACTAACATTATGACAGTCGGAATCGTAGCGGTATCACACAGTTTGCCCTTGGCTGAGGCCGCATTGCAGCTGGCGTTAGAAATGATCCCGGGCGAGAAACCGCCGGTGGCGCTCGCGGCGGGCACTCCCGACGGCGGCTTTGGCACCGACGCGGTAGCGGTTTCCGAGGCGATTGCGACAGTGGATCAGGGCGACGGCGTTGTGGTGTTGGTGGATCTCGGTTCCGCAGTGCTCTCCGCCGAGATGGCGCTGGAGTTCTTGCCTGACCCTGAGGTGCAGGTGCAGATTGTGCCGGCGCCGTTCGTGGAGGGACTGTTAGCAGCCACCGTCCGTGCCGCAACCGGCGGGGATTTCGCCGCTGTTGCCGCAGCGGCACGCACCGCGCTGGAGCCAAAACTAGACCAGCTGGGAGCTGCAGATCCTGCGGCAGAACCGGCCGCCGTGCCGCAACACAACGCTACCGCCGAATCCGGTGCTGAGGCTGCCGTGACACCGGCGGCTACGCCCGAACCAAGCGCTACCGCCGAGGTGCGGCTGGTAAATCCGCTGGGCTTGCACGCGCGCCCGGCGGGTAAAATCGCGGCTCTCGCGGGTGGTTTTAATGCGCAGGTGCAAATCATTAACCAGCGCGGCAAGGTCGCCGCGGCGCTGAGCCCGCTCGCGGTTGCCGGGTTAGCGACGAAAGGGGCCGAAACCGTCACAATCACCGCAAGTGGCGCAGATGCTGCGCAGGCGGTGAAAGAGGTTGCGGCGCTGATTGCCGAGGGTTTTGATGAGGCGGATCCGGCGCTGCTCGCGGCAGCCTCCACATCGGCTGCAACCACGGCCGAGGTGATGCCCGGCGAGCCGGCCGGTGCTCCAGCAGCCACACAGCCCAAGCGCCGTCGCCCGCTCGGCGTGAGCGCGGGACGCGTCTACGGCCCGGTGCTGCGCATGGGAGAACCGCTGCGTGAGCCCGCAGCAACCACAATTGCTGACACTGCGGCGCGCGAAGCGGCGGCGCAAAAACTCGGTGCAGCGTTCACCGAGGTGCAAACCCAGCTGACCGCGCAGGCCGCCGCCGCCAGCGGCCACACCGCAGAAATTTTGCAGGCGACCGCGATGTTTGCCGCAGATCCTGCGCTGCGCGCCGCGAGCGAAGAGATGGTGCTCGGTGACGGGCTGAACGCAGCTGCCGCAGTGTGGCGGGTAGCGTCTGAGATTGCGACAGACTACGAAAAATCTGGCGGTGCGCTTGCGGAGCGCGCCAGCGATGTGCGCAGCGTGCGTGATCGGGTGGTTGCCGGGCTCACCGGGCAACCGCTGCCGGTTGTGCCGCAGTCGCCGCAGCCGTTTATTCTCGTGGCGCGTGACCTCGCACCCGCCGACACCGCCCAGCTCGACCCGCAAACTTGCCTCGGCATGATTTTAGGGGAGGGTGGGCCGACCAGCCACACGGCGATTCTGGCCCGCAGCTACGGCATTGCCGCGGTGGTTGATCCACAAGCATATGCGCAGCTGCAAGACGGTGACCAGGTGCTGCTCGACGGCAGCAGCGCGGAGGTTGTGCTGCGCCCGGACGCTGCGGCACAGCGCACCGCTCGCACCGAACCGCAGCTGCTCACCGAATTGCAGCCGCTGCAGGATCCCGGTGCCCTGGCATCGGGCGAACGGGTGCTGCTGCTCGCCAACGTGGGCGGCGCTAATGATGTGCCGCTGGCGGTGGAGCGCGGCGCCGAGGGGGTCGGGCTGTTCCGCACGGAGTTCTGCTTCCTGGGGCGCACCACGGCACCGACCTTCGCTGAGCAAAAAACCGCGTACGGCGAGGTTTTTGCCGGCTTTGACGGCGCAAAAGTTGTGGTGCGCACCCTCGACGCGGGCAGTGATAAACCCCTGCCGTTTGTCACCAATACCGCCGAAGAAAACCCGGCGCTCGGGGTGCGCGGCTGGCGCATCTACGCAGAGTACCCAGAAATTTTGGAGCAACAGCTGGCGGCTATCGCGGCGGCTGCTGCTGAGCATCAGGCCGAACCGTGGGTGATGGCGCCGATGATCTCAACCCCGGCCGAGGCCGCAGAGTTTGTTGCCGCCGCAACAGCTTCCGGGCTGCCAGCAGCCGGCGCGAAACTCGGGGTGATGGTCGAAACTCCGGCAGCAGCGCTCAGCGCGGCAGAAATCTTTGAAATCGTCGACTTCGTCAGTATCGGCACCAACGACCTGGCGCAGTACACCCTCGCCGCAGACCGCATGCTAACCGAGCTCGCTCACCTGAACTCTGCGTGGCAGCCGGCGGTGCTGCGGGCAATCGCGGCTGTCGGCGAAGCAGCTGCCGGGCGCCCTGTCGGGGTGTGCGGAGAAGCGGCGGCCGATCCACTACTTGCTGCTGTTTTTGTGGGTCTCGGCGTCAATAGTCTGTCGATGACCGCCACCGCGCTGCCGATTGTGGGCGGTGCCCTTGCGCAGCTAGATCTTGCAACCTGCCAGCGTGCGGCCGCGGCCGCGATCGCGGCGAATGATGCAGGCGCGGCGCGGGAGGCTGCGGCGGCAGTGCTGCAGGGCGCGCAAGCATGACGGCGGAGATTTCAGGGGTTGCGGAAGCAGCCGAGGTGGTGGCGCAGCTGGTCGCGGCTGATGGCTGCGCCTGGCATCGGGAGCAAACACACGCCTCGCTGATCCGCTACCTGCTTGAAGAAGCATACGAGGTTGCTGACGCGGTCGATCACGAGCTGGGGCCACAGGCACTGGCGGAAGAGCTCGGTGACGTGCTGTATCAGGTGCTGCTGCACAGCGCCCTCGCGAGCCAAGCTGAGGCGGGGTTTGACATTAACGCCGTGGGGGAACGGCTCGCGGCGAAATTGCGGGCCAGGCATCCGCACGTGTTCGGTGACCTCGGCCCGAAAACCGCTGCTGAGCTGACTCAAATGTGGGAGCAGCTAAAAGCCAGCGCGGCTGCGGGGGAGGGTGTGGCTGCGGGTGAAACTGCCGCCCCTCGCTCCGCCGCAGTTGGCGAGAGCGCCGCAGCCGCGCCGCAGTCTGTGCTGTTTCGCGGCATCCCCGCGGCGCTGCCAAGCCTGATGAAAGCCCAAAAGGTAGTGGAGCGGCAGCACCGTGCCGGGTTGGAGCCGCGCGCCGCACTACAAAACCTTGAAATTGACAGCGCTGCGGCAGCTTACGGCGCTGAAATATATGAGCTGGTGACGCGCGCCGCCGCAGAAGGCGTAGATGTTGATCAGGCGCTACGCGCAACCCTCGCCCAGGTAATCGTGGCAACCGCTGACGGTTAACCGGCGATGTCAGGCCCGGTTCTGGCAGAATAGAAGCATGGCTCAACAGGTAAATGCTCCGCGCGGCATGCGCGATTTTCTGCCCGCACAAAAAGCTAAGCGGGAACGGGTATTAGCGATTATCCGCGAGGTCTATGCGGCGCACGGTTTCGACGAGATTGAAACCCCTGTGATTGAGGATTATGCTAGGCTGCACGCCGGGCTCGGCGGCGATAACGAAAAGCTGTCGTTTTCGATTTTGAAACGCGCCTTGCAGCCGGCAGACTTTGCCGCTGCGAGTGATGCGGCCGAGCTGTGTGATTTAGGGCTGCGGTTTGATCTCACCGTGCCGCTGGCGCGCTACTACGCGACTAACCGAGCGCAGCTGCCGAGTGTGTTTCGCGCGGTGCACATCGGCCCGGTGTGGCGTGCCGAACGCCCGCAAAAAGGCCGCTATCGCCAGTTCGTGCAGGCAGACATCGATATTATCGGCGAGGCCGGGCCGCTCGCGGAGGCTGAGCTGATTACGGCCACCAGCACAGTGCTGCATCGGCTCGGACTAGCGGGCTGCGTGATCCGCATCAATGATAGAAGGCTGTTGCTGGCACTGCTTGGTTACTGCGGTTTCCCTGAGAGTGCCGCGGAACAGGTGCTAATAACAATCGATAAGCTCGACAAAATCGGGGTTGCTGGCGTGATCGCGGAGCTGACAGAGAGCGCCGCAGAGTTCGCTGCCCCCGCCGCGAAATTACGGCCGCTGTTGCAGGCTGTGACGGAGCAGCAGACCGCAATTGAACTCAGCGCCGCAGGGATTGCGGCGGTGTTGCCAGCAGATCTCGCGCCGGAGGTTGTTGCTGACCTGGTGGCGCTCGGCGAGATGGTTTTGCCGGGGTTGCCGAGCGGCGTGAAAATCGCTTTCGACCCGACCTTGGTACGCGGTATGGGCTACTACACCGGCACAATTTTTGAGATTGCGCACCCCGCATCCGGTAGTTCTGTCGGCGGTGGCGGGCGGTATGACGGCATGATTGGGCGCTTCTTGAGCGAGTCGGTGCCGGCGGTTGGCTTCTCTATTGGCTTTGAGCGGATCATCGACCTGGTGGCTTTGCCTGACGCCGCGGCCGATAACACCGTGGCGTTAATCGCCGATAAAGAATGTGCGGTGCGGGATCTGCTGGCGCTGAAACAGCAACTCCTAACGGCCGGCAAAACCGTGCGGATTGTGTGGCGACAAAAGAATATGAAGCCACTGTTTGCGCAGTTGCGCGCCGACGGTGTTACAACTGTCGCCAGTGTGCAGCCGGAAATGCGAGACAGCGCCGAGTTGAATTACCGGGAATTAGCAGCCTCCTAACACCTGCCGAGACGTTAAAGCATATCTAAATAGTTATTAGGCCTATTTTCAACTGTAAGGAGCAAATAGTGGCATTGATTGACGTGGTCATTGCGCGTGAGATTCTGGATTCACGCGGTAATCCAACCGTTGAGGTTGAAGTCGGGCTGTCAGACGGCTCAGTGGGCCGGGCTGCTGTGCCGTCAGGTGCTTCAACCGGGGAGTTTGAAGCTTACGAGCTGCGTGACGGCGACAAGTCACGCTACCTGGGCAAGGGCGTCACCAAGGCAGTTGATTCTGTGCACCGGGTACTGGGGCCAGCAATTGAGGGTATGAACGCAGACGATCAGCGCGCTATCGATCAGGCGCTGATCGAGGTTGACGGCAGTGAAAACAAAGAAAACCTCGGCGCTAACGCGATTCTTGGGGTGAGCCTGGCGGTTGCTAACGCCGCTGCGGTTGCCGCTGACCTGCCGCTTTTCCGCTATGTTGGGGGGCCAACCTCTTGCACTCTGCCGGTGCCGCTGATGAACATCATCAACGGTGGTGCACACGCAGACACCGGGGTTGACATTCAAGAGTTTATGATCGCGCCGCTGGGCGCAGAGACTTTCTCTGAGGCGCTGCGCTGGGGCGTTGAGGTTTACCACGCACTGAAAGCACTGCTGAACGAGAAAGGCCTCAGCACCGGTCTCGGTGACGAGGGTGGTTTCGCCCCTGACCTGGCAAACAACGCGCAGGCGCTTGATCTGATTCTGGAGGCGATTCGTCGCGCCGGTTTCACCCCGGGCACCGACATTGCGCTGGCGCTTGATGTGGCATCAAGCGAGTTCTGCAAAGACGGAGTTTACAGCTTCGAGGGTAAAGACCGCACTGCCGCCGAGATGACTGCCTACTATAAAGAGCTGGTGGCAAACTACCCGCTGGTGTCTATTGAAGACCCGCTCGATGAAAACGACTGGGAAGGCTGGGTGCAGTTGACCGAGGAGCTGGGCGACAAAGTGCAGCTGGTTGGTGACGATCTCTTCGTAACTAACCCGGTGCGTCTGGCAGAGGGCATCGCGGCAGGCGCAGGTAACAGCCTGCTGGTGAAGGTAAATCAGATCGGCACCCTGACCGAAACCGCTGACGCTATCAAGCTGGCACAGCGCAACGGCTACACAACCATCATGAGCCACCGCTCAGGGGAAACCGAAGACGTCACAATCGCAGATCTTGCGGTTGCTTTCGAGACCGGCCAAATTAAGACCGGAGCACCAGCTCGCAGCGACCGTGTTGCGAAATACAATCAGCTGCTGCGCATCGAAGAGGAGCTGGGCGAGGCAGCAGAGTACGCAGGCACCGCTGCGTTCCCGCGCTTTATCGCTTAATTAAACAAATATAACCTGCAAGAGAGCGGCGGCGCTGCCGTCGCTCTCTTCGCACTTTCACAAGGACACCGCAATGAGTTCAAAAGCTGAAAAGCTAGGCAAAGATATCGCCGAGTGGGCGCGCAGCTTGCGCTTCGGCTGGTACACCCTGCTCTTTTTCGGTGTCTTTGTCATCGGTATGGTGACGCTGTCGCACACTATGAGTGTTTACGTGCAGCAGCAGCAAGAAATTCGCACCATGCGCGAATCACTGCAGCGCGCCCAAGAGCAGGTTGCTGCACAAACCAAAAGCCTCGAAAACTGGCAAGACCCAGAATTCATCAAAGCCCAGGCTCGCGACCGGCTGTTCTACGTGCTTCCCGGAGAGTCGCAACTGGCAATCATTAAAGACATCGAGATTCCACGGGTGCGTGAGGGCGTGAGTAGCGCTGAGCTGACCCCTGCGAAGCAGCAGTGGACAAACAACCTGCTAGCCTCAGTTGTGGTTGCCGGGTTGGCGGCCGATCCCGCAGTGGAAACGCAGCAGGCGCCGCAAGCGCCGGCAGAGCAGCAGGAAGAAAAGAAGCAGGAAGAGTAAAGCCTTGAGTGACAAAAAATTTATCCCGCCTACCGCGGCTGACATCGCAGTTGTGAGTGAGCAGCTGGGGCGCCCCGCGCGCTCGGTGGTGGCGATTGCGGCCCGCACCGCGCAGGGTGTGCCAACAGTTGTAGCAACCGCGCCACGGTTGGAAGACGGCACCCCGTTTCCCACCTTTTACTACCTCTGCCACCCAGACGCTGTCGCTGCAGCATCACGCCTCGAAGCCGCGGGCTTCATGACTGAGCTCAACCAGCGCCTGCAAGAAGATGAAGAGTTGCGCGCCGCGTACGAGAAAGCGCATCACGCTTATATTGCGGATCGCGACAGCGTCGGCCAGGTGCCCGAGCTCGCAGGTGTCAGTGCAGGGGGTATGCCGGTGCGGGTTAAATGCCTGCACGCCCTCATCGGGCACGCTCTCGCAGCCGGCCCCGGCGTGAACCCGATCGGCGATATTGCGTTGGCTGCAAGTGGTTTTGACCCTTCGCGACTGTAGTTAAACCGTGTATGCCCGCTGCCAGGCGGCTGCAGAAGCGGTTGCGGGTATCTATCGCTCTTTACTCTTGGAGAGATTGAATTTAATCCCGTATGGGTTGGGCAGCAGCGGCGCCAGGGCGTAAAGCGCCGAGAACGAAGGTAACACGGTAATCAGGTTATAGCCGTTGCTGCCGTTGAGCAGTACGGCGATAATGAGAGAAGCGGTGGCTCCCGCGATTAACGCTGCAAAAGCCAGCAGCACAGTGCCAGCAATCTGATTTTTGAGGAACTGTAGCGTAAGACAACCAGCGACCGCAGCAGCGAGCACCATTAGAGAGCCGATGGTAAAGAAAGTGTTGGTCTGTGCAAAACCATCAGCTGTGCCGGCACTATTCCAGTGGATTGCGACCGTTGCTGCGACACTGTCGCCTAACAGGTAGCGGACGATTACCACCAGCAGCGGGTAGCTGAGGATGATGGCACCCGCGGCTAACTTCCTTCCTTCCAGGTTTGGCTTTGCGGCGCTGTCATTGCCGGCGGCACGCAGTGCGGTGATGATGTACAGCACTAGCAGGACTGCGATTACACATAAGAAAACCGCAAATGCCCAGGCGAAGTTAACCGTCAAAATCAACGTTAAAAGTGTGGTTGCTACCACAGCGACTGCGAACCGCAGACTGTGGGGCAGCAGTGCGGCGTGCACCTGTTGCCAAGCTGCTGCAGAAGCAGTGGTGCGGGCGGTGCGCAAACCAAAAAAAGGGTTTTGCCCTAGTTTCAACGCCAGCAGGTTAGCGATAAAAGGAAAAACTGCGAGCAACCCGATAACAATGATATATAAAAAGTTGTTATACAAGGTGAGTCTCCTCTTGTAGTGGGTTTTTAATTTTCAGATAAAGTGGTGTACTGGCGACTAGCAATAAAGCACCAGTCATGGAAATGAAAAATGTGGTTAAACCCATAATTATTGCGATAATAAAATGAAAATTAATAGCACAAGCGACCATAGTATATCTTAGAAGCTGATTTTTAGCAGCTAAAATTGAGAAGCTAAAAAGTAGTTCCAATAAAATTGTTCCCCAAGTTGTTATCGCGGAAACTATCGGCATTGATAGTATGTTAAGGAACAATCTCTCGGCATCAGCGGATATACCGAATCCGTCATTTTGCACCCAATACCACAGGGCAGTCCCATCGCCCCAGATAGGGTTGACAGCTTTGGCAATTGCTGCTTCGAAATAAACATATGATACTTGAATGTAAATAAAGCAATATAAAATGTTTATTGGAATGTACCGAAGTCTAGGGATATTTTGTTTAATAGTTAACCATGTGGTTAATCTATAATCGCAAATGCTCGAGATTGCTAATAGGGTAATCAGATTGACAATTAGTTGATCACCGCCTTCTATCCCAAGGGTGTTATTTGATACCGAAAAAGCAGCGTAGAGATGCAATAGGCTGCTTACAGCAGGCAATAATCCAAAAATTGCTGGAACGGTAATGATTAATAAAATTATTCGTGCGCCTTCTAGGTTGTTTTGCATTAGGCAAAATAATCCTAAGCGGGTGGCATCATGACAGTTTACGTAATAGTTCTCGTTTATCTGTGTTGAATGAAATAGTACACTCGAATCGTTTATAAGAAGCGTGAGAAAAGTGCTAAGAGCAAGAAGTGACCGTCCAGCTGATATAAATAAGTTGCTGTATGGTTGCCACCCGAAGTTGTTAATGATGAAATCTGCTATTTTTCGTCGGGTTGAGATCAGGGGCATGTTAGCTCCCCTAGGATAACTGATTGTTGCTTGGGAGTGTCAAAATACCTATAGGCGAAAGGAATTGGTTCTTGTTTTATCATTAAAAACTGTTTTCCGCAGGCTGTCTTGAATGCTATGGGGTTAATAGTTACTTGCACTGGTGTCGCATTTGTGACACATAAATCTAGGTTTTTCGTTAATGCGCAATCTTTCCAAGCCGATTTAGCAGTCATCTGTGAAACTATTTCGGTGGTATCACTAATAATCAAGCGAGGAGTTCTGTTCAAGCCAAATTGATATGCTGAACTGAACGTTGGGTTTTGAGTCCATTGCGTGAACTTGTTTTCGTTATCTTTGAAAGCTATTGAGAAGCTTGGTTCTCTTGCGTCCCTAGTGAAAAATCCCCATCCTTGCGGAAAGGCGCGGGAGATGTGATATGCGGGATTTGATTCGGGCTTAGGGAATAGAACATTTGAGGGGGCTTTGTTCGAGATGAAGAAAACCGCAGATAATACGGTAGTTGCAATGATAGTGCAGAAGAAAAAAGCTATCGCTAAGTTATCACGCATGGCGGTTAATTCAATGCTTCAGTTAATCTTTTTACAAATTCGTTCTCGCTTAGGGAGTACTTGTCGTCATAAAAAGGGTCTTCCGTGTTTTTGCCAATGCCGTTTTGATTGAAAGCGATGTTGTATCCGACGACAAGGTTACCTACCACAGCAAAAATAGCTGCGCCGAGAGCTGCAAAGGCGACAGAAACAACTGCGCAAACGGCGGCAAATCCGCACGACGGATACGTTTCTTGGTTCATAGACATATGTTTCAAATCTTCTTTTACGATGTCAAGTGTTGATGAATGTAGCGCTTTTATACCCTCTGCCACTACATAAGGGTTGCCTGAGCGAATTTTCATTATCGATTCAGATGTTGATTCAGACTCTTGCGTGAGAAGTGTATTTACCACGTGTTTCTCGAATGCTTCGTACCTTTCGAGTTGCTCTGCGCTAAGAAAATCCTCAATATTCACACCGTAGTCAATCGCTTCAGATAGAACACCTCTTTGAAAAATGACAGCTGTGATAATTTCAGAATCGCTGTAATTGATGTTTTGGTTTGCTTTACCAGGGGAGCTCAAGCTGTTGATTGCGACGACAGAGAGCAAACAAAGAGTGAGTAGTGTTGATATTAATTTAGAGAAGGTAGTAATCATGATATTCTCCTTTGAAAGACTGTGATTAAAAAAAATTATACAAAGGAAATGTGTAATAAATCAACAAGCATTTCGATGAATTTTGTAACTGTTTAATTGTCAGCGTGAAGCATAGTTTTCAATCAGAAATAGAACGTATGTTATGGCTTTTCCGGTAGGTCATGTAAACAGGTAAGATGGGAGTGTTATTGCTGTTTTGCACACGGAGATTTCAAGGAGTATCGTGAAGCAGATTCTTATTGTTGGTGGCGGCTACGCTGGTTTCTACACCGCTTGGAAACTGGAGAAGCACCTGCGCGCAGGTGAGGCAGAGGTGACGATTGTTGATCCACTGCCATACATGCAGTATCTGCCATTCCTGCCAGAGGTTGCTGCCGGTTCAATCGAGCCGCGCCACGCTGTGGTTTCACGCCGCCGACACCTGAAATCAACCCGCGAAATCAGCGGCAAAGTGGTTGGCATCAACCACGCCACCAAAACCGCAACCATCGAGCTGGTTGCCGACGGGTCACAGCAGGAATTTGCCTACGACGAGATTGTTATCACCACTGGCTCTGTGTCACGCACCTTCCCGATTCCGGGCATCGCTGACAACGCCATCGGCATGAAAACCATCGAAGAGGCAGCAGCCGTGCGTGACCGCCTCGTGGGTAACTTCGAGCGTGCAGCATCACTGCCAAAGGGCTCTGCGCTGCGCGACCGCTTGCTGACCGTAACCGTTGTGGGCGGTGGCTTTGCCGGCATCGAAACCATTTCTGAGCTGCGCGACTTCGCAACCCGCCTGCTCAGCCGCTACCCAGAAATCGACTTCGCAGAAACCAAGTTCCACCTGATTGAGGCTATGGGGCGGATCATGCCAGAGGTGAGCGCTGAGCTCGCCGAGTGGGTGGTAAAAGACCAGACCCGTCGCGGCGTTAATATTCACCTCGACACCCAGCTGCAGGATGCCACCGACGGCAACATCAAACTCTCAACCGGCGAAGAATACGAATCAGACTTGATCGTGTGGACCGCTGGCGTGATGCCACGTCCGTTCCTGCGCGGCACCGACCTGCCTATTGGACCACGCGGCCATGTTATCGGCAGCCCAACCCTGCAGGTAACCACCGAAGAGGGTGTTGTGGTGCCAGGTGCCTGGACAGCAGGCGACACCTCACAGACCCCAGACATTTCAAGCACCCCTGGCCCGGGCGGCTTCTGCGTGCCAAACGCGCAGCACGCTGTCCGCCAAGGCAAGCTGCTCGCGAAAAACATCGTGGCGAGCCTGCGTGGTGAAGGCCTGACCGAATACAACCACAAGAACGCCGGCGCAGTAGCAGGTCTCGGCCTGAACACTGGCGTGTTCCAGTCAGGTAACTTCAAACTCAAGGGCTACTTTGCGTGGCTCGCGCACCGCTTCTACCACGGCCTCGCAATCCCGACCTGGGAGCGCAAGCTGCGTGTGTTTAACGGGTGGATCGGCCACTTCTTCCTGAACCGCGACGGTGTCGGGATCGAAGCCAACAAGACCCCGCGCGCTAGCTTCGAAGAATTCGCGGCACGGCCGAAACCACCGGTTAGCGAGTAAATAACCGGTAGCAGACGAGAGAGGGCGGTTAAGCTGCGGCTTAGCCGCCCTCAGCCTTACCCGCGCCGAAAAATGCCGGCGCCAGACGCGAAGGAAAGCTTGAAGTTAGCTCGAAAGCAAAAAGAGAGAGATACGAAAACAATCTTAGCCCCATTTTTTGAGCGTCAACTGTGACTTTTAAAGACAAGCAGAAAAATACCGGTTTGGGGTGATCCGCCGCCGCAATAGTGCGTATTATTGATACGTTCAGTGCCAGGAAAACGGCTTGAATCAGAGCCGCAACAGGCACATCGGGTTAAGAGAGATACAAGATGCGCAAACAGGGTTTTAACCGAGACAAATACATCGCTCTGCAGTCAGAGCACATCGCGAAGCGGCGCCAAGAAATCGGCGGCAAACTCTATCTCGAAATGGGCGGTAAGCTGTTCGACGATATGCACGCCTCACGGGTGCTGCCGGGGTTCACCCCCGACAACAAAATCGCGATGCTGCACCAGCTCGCCGATGAGCTAGAGATCCTCATCGCAATTAACGCCAAAGACATTCAACGCAACAAAGTGCGCGCTGATTTAGGCATCACTTACGAAGAAGATGTGCTGCGCTTAGTTGATGTGTTCCGCGCCGCCGGGTTTTTGGTGCAGAACATTGTAATCACCCAGTTTGAAGATGGAAACAGCGCCGCCAAAAAGTTTAAAGAGCGGCTGCAGCGCCTTGGGCTGCACGTCGCGGAACACCGCGTGATTCCGGGATACCCGCTGGACACAGATGTGGTGGTTTCAGAATCCGGATTCGGGCAAAACGACTGGGTTGCAACCACCCGCGATCTCATCGTGGTCACCGCTCCTGGCCCCGGCTCTGGGAAACTCGCAACCTGTCTGTCGCAGATTTACGGCGATCACAAGCGCGGCATCACGTCCAGCTACGCGAAGTTTGAGACCTTCCCGATTTGGAATCTGCCGCTTGACCACCCGGTGAACCTCGCCTACGAAGCCGCCACCGCAGACCTTGACGACGTCAATATGATTGATCCGTTCCATCTGCAGGCGTACGGCGAGTCAGCGGTTAATTATAACCGTGACATCGAAACTTTCCCGCTGCTAAAAACCCTGCTCGAAAAACTCACCGGGTCTTGCCCGTATCAGTCGCCAACCGATATGGGCGTAAACATGGTGGGGCTGTGCATCGAAGATGACACCGCCTGCCGCAGTGCCGCGGAGCAAGAAGTGGTGCGACGCTACTATAAAGCGCTGGTGCAGGAAAAACGCCTCGAATTACAGCCGGAAGAGTCGGCGCGTGTCAGCCTGGTACTGACGAAACTTGGCATCACCCCGCAGATTCGCCCGGTTATCGAGCCCGCACAGCAGATTGCGGCCGCCACGGGCGCTCCGGCAGCCGCGATTGAGCTCGCCGACGGAACCATCATCACCGGTAAAACTAGCGAGCTGTTGGGCTCCTGCTCGGCTATGCTGTTAAACGCCCTGAAACACCTGGCTGGCCTGCCAGACGAGGCGTTGCTGCTGTCACCCGAGGTGATCCGCCCCATTCAAAGCCTGAAAGTTGATCACCTGGGGTCGAAAAACCCGCGGTTACACACCGACGAGGTGCTGATTGCGCTGAGCGTTTCTGCGGGCACTGACCCTGCTGCAGCGGCGGCGCTCGCCGAGATTAAAAACCTGCGCGGCTGCGACGTGCACACTACCACAATTTTAGGAACCGTCGACGAAACCGTGTTCCGTAATCTCGGGGTGGAGGTCACAAGCGAGCCGGCGTACCAGTCTAAAGCGCTGTTCCGCAAATAACAGCGCAGATTACCCGCTACGATAGAGATATTGCGTGTGTGGATCCGCGGCAGCGAAGCTTACCTGTCGCGGGTCTGCAATTTTTAGTTGAAGCAGCTGCAGCAAGAGGATACATGAACGAGCAAATTGAGTATGATTTTCAAGCCATCCAAGATAAGTGGCAGCCGGTTTGGCAGGAGCTGAAACCTTTCGAGGTGCAGAACGAGCCCGGCGACAAGCCGCGCAAATACGTGCTTGACATGTTCCCGTACCCTTCCGGCGATTTGCACATGGGACACGCTGAGGCGTTCAGCATGGGAGATGTTTTAGCGCGTTACTGGCGCGGCCAGGGCTGCGAAGTGCTGCACCCAATCGGGTGGGACAGCTTCGGGCTGCCAGCTGAGAACGCGGCAATTAAGCGAGGGGTGGATCCGAAAGAGTGGACCTACGCCAACATTGCGCAGCAAAAAGCGAGCTTTAAAACCTACGCGCCGAGTTTTGACTGGTCGCGTGTGCTGCACACCAGCGACCCGGAATACTACCGCTGGAATCAGTGGATCTTCCTGCAGATGTTTAAGCGCGGCCTGGCGTATCGCAAAGACAGCTGGGTGAACTGGGATCCGGTTGATCAGACCGTGCTGGCGAACGAGCAGGTGCTCGCTGACGGCACCAGCGAACGCTCTGGCGCTGTCGTGGTGAAGAAGAAACTGACGCAGTGGTATTTTAAGATCACAGAATACGCTGACCGTTTGCTTGACGATCTCGACAAGCTGGAGGGGCGCTGGCCGGCGAAGGTGCTGCAGATGCAGCGCAACTGGATTGGTCGCAGCCGTGGTGCTGAGGTTGATTTTGAGGTTGAGGGCCGCGCCGAAAAAGTGACGGTTTTCACCACCCGGCCGGATACCCTGCACGGTGTCACCTTTATGGTTGTGGCGCCTGATAGTGATCTCGCCGCGGAGCTGGCAGCCGGGGCAAGCGCTGAGGTGCAGCAGGCGTTTAGCGCATATTTGGAGCAGACACAGCGGCAAACCGAGATTGAGCGGCAGGCTGCGGACCGTGAAAAAACCGGGGTGTTCCTGGAGCGGTGGGCGATAAACCCAGTAACCGGGGAGCGGCTGCCGATTTGGGCGGGCGACTTTGTGCTTGCGGATTACGGGCACGGCATGGTTATGAGCGTGCCGGGGCACGATCCACGAGATATGGAGTTTGCGAAGAAGTTTGGGTTGCCGATTCGTCAGGTGCTGGCGGTGCGGGACGCTGACGGAGAGCTGCTGCCAGACCCTGCTGAGAGTTTCGAAGCGCTTGTTGGTGACGGTGAAATGATTAACTCTGGTGCGCTCAACGGGCTGCGTAAGGATGCCGCGATCGCGCAGCAGATTGCTGAGTTGGAGGCGGCGGGCACTGGCCGCGCCGCAACCACTTACCGGTTGCGGGATTGGCTGATCAGTCGGCAGCGTTACTGGGGCACCCCGATTCCGGTGCTGCACGGCCCTGACGGGCAGATGCAGCCGGTTGCGGAAGACCAGCTGCCGGTGCGTCTGCCAGACGCTGCGGGTCTTGATTTGAAGCCGAAGGGCAGCTCACCGCTGGGTGCTGCAACCGCGTGGGCGACCGTGACCATGCCTGACGGTACCGAGTGGCAGCGGGATCCAGACACCATGGACACCTTTGTGGACAGCTCTTGGTATTTCCTGCGGTTCTTTGATCCACACAACAGCGAAAAAGCCTTTGACTCAGCCGTTGCTAACAGTTTCGGGCCGGTTGACCAGTATGTTGGTGGCGTGGAGCACGCGATTTTGCACCTCCTGTACGCGCGGTTCGTGACCAAGGTGCTGCACGACCTGGGACATATTGACTTTGATGAGCCGTTCACCGAGCTGCTAAACCAGGGCATGGTGCTGCTTGACGGCGCGAAAATGTCGAAGTCAAAGGGTAACCTGGTGGAGTTTGCGGAGCAGCTGCAGCAGCACGGCGCAGATGCTTTGCGTGTGGCGCTGGTGTTTGCCGGCCCTCCTGAGGACGATATCGACTGGAAAGACATTTCGGTGCAGGGCTCTGCGAAGTTCTTGGCGCGCGCGTGGCGTTTGAGCCGTGACGTGACGAGCGCGGCGGGCGTTGATTTTGCGGCTGGCGACAGTAAGCTGCGCAGTCACACTCATCGGCTGCTCGCAGAAGTGCCAGAGCTGGTTGAAAACTTTAAGTTCAACGTGGTTGTGGCGCGGCTCATGGAGCAGGTAAACGTGACTCGCAAGGCGATTGACAGCGGGGCTGGCGCGGCTGATCCGGCGGTGCGAGAATCGGTTGAGGTGATTGCTCTGATGCTGAACCTGTTTGCGCCATACTGCGCCGAGGATATGTGGGCAAACCTGGGGCACGAGCCGACTGTCGCACTGGCTACCTGGCCACAGGCTGATGAGAGCTTACTGGTTGAAGACACTGTGACCGTTGTAGTGCAGGTTGATGGCAAGGTGCGCGACCGCTTGGAGCTCGCCGCTGCCGTGTCTGAGGAGGAAGCTACCGCGGCGGCGCTCGCGTCGGAGCGGGTCGCGCAGAACCTTGAGGGCCGCGAAATCGTGAAGGTTATTGTGCGCCTGCCGAAGATTATCAGCATCGCGTCAAAACCGGCCGCGTAGCGGCGGGGCGCCGCGGGGTGCTGCGCTGTGGTGCCGTGGCGGGTCGCGGTTGTGGTTGCGGCGGCGCGCCGCGAAGTGGTTGCGGCGGGCTGTGAGTAACCGCGAGACCTGGTAGTTATGCACAGGGGAGGGTGGATCCACCCTCCCTTTTGTGTATCCGCGGCAGACTGGCGATATGAGTAAGATCAGTCTGCTGCCGGAGCAGCATAAAAGCGGCTGGAATTTAAAGCAGCATTTTGAGAATTATCGCGGTGTGCGGTCGCCGGAGCAGGTGCGGTCGCCGGAGCAGGTGCGATCGCCGGAGCAGGTGTCGGCAGCGGATGCAGCCTTGCCTGGTGTGGCAGATGCTGCCTTGCCGGGTTTAGCTGCGTCAGGTGTAGGGGTGCCGGGTGCTGTAGTCGCGGGTGCGGTGTCACAGCATACCGAGATGTATCCGACCACAGACGGCATCACGCCCGATTTGCCAGAGCCAGACTGGGATGCGGTGGCGGCGCAGCTCGCAGAAAAAACCAGACTTGCCGCTTATGATGAGACTGAAATTAAACAGCTGCGGGAAATTTATCCGCCCGAAACTGCGGCGGCGCTGCTGCGCCCAGCATATACGCTGCGTGAGAGGATAGCGCTGCTGCCGCGGGGCGTGCTGGTGTTGATGGCGGCGTTGTTGAGCACGGTTATCGCGCTCGGAGTGTGGGTTGCAACCACACAGCTTACAACTCCTGCTGCTGAGGGGCAGGGGACCGCGGTGCCAGCAGATTCCGGCGGTGTAAGCGCCGGGTTTGCCGCTCCCGGAGAGTTTACCGAGCAACAAGGCGCCGCTGCGGCTAATGGTGGGGCGGCTGGTGTCGCTGCCGCAGGTAGTGCGTCCACGCCTGAGATTGTGGTGCACGTGGTTGGCGAGGTGCACCAGCCCGGGGTGTACACGCTGCCCGCGGGGAGTCGAATTACCGCTGCGTTGGAGCAGGCTGGTGGCGCCACGCCAGCAGCCGCGGTGGAAGCGTTGAATCTCGCGCGAGTGCTCGTAGACGGCGAGAAAATTACGGTGCCTAGTGCCGCACAGGTTGCGGAAGGCTGGGTTGCCGCAGACGCTGCAGGCGAGGGTGCGGGAGGTGGATCCACCACCGGCAATAGCCCCGGCAAAATCAATTTGAACACCGCCACCGTGCAGCAACTAGAGCAGCTGCCTAAAATCGGTGCCGTGACCGCGGCAAATATCGTTGCCTGGCGTGATGCGCATGGCGGGTTTCAGAGCGTTGAACAGCTGCTGGAGGTCGGCGGGATCGGGGAGAAAACCCTGACGCTGCTGCGAGAGCATGTCACCCTGTGAGCTGTGATGCATGCTTTTAAAATGTTGCGGTGGCTGAACCCGGGGGTGCGGCGACTGAACCCTGGGTTGCGAAGGCTAGTTTTCTTAGCTGTCACTGCCTGGGCACTGTGTCTTGCCGTGCTGCTGGGTGCTGATTTTGTGGCGCAAGACGCTGCCTGGGTGACTCGTGCCGCGACGTTTGCGACTTTTGCTCTGGGTGCGGCAGGGATCAGCGCGGCGTGCTTGTGGGTGCGACAACGCAGGCAGCTGCGATGGTTGTTGCAGCCTAGTGGAGCGCCGGTTAAAGGCAAACGATACCGTATCGCGCGGCTTGCAAAAACCAGCAAACTTGCCTCGGTTGCAACGGCTGTACTCCTGGGGGCGGCGCTTGTGGGGGCGCAGCTTGCCACCGCTTTGCAAGCGCGCAGCGAGTTTCTGGAGCAACATCGTGGCAGCACAAAAATCACCGAATTGCGGCTGCGGGTGAGCGGGTATCCGCAACACAAAGGCGAAAACTTTGCTGTGCTGCAGGCGGAAACAGTGCAAGAGCCTCGGGTCACGGTGCGGCTGCACTATGTTCCGGTAAAGATAGCTGCAGGGAGTGCGGGGCATGAGCTTTCAGGCCAAAAATCGGTTGGAGCTGCGCAGGCTGGTGACAACATAGCTGGCGAATTAACGCCGGGAGCAGAGATTACCGTCAGCGGCAATCTGCAGCCAGAGCCGGTATCGCGCGCTGCCGCGGCCACCGTGCGGGTATCTGAGCTGCGTTTAACAGTCGCCGGGCCCGCGGTTTTCCGCGGCACGCAGGCACTGCGACAGGGGCTGCTTGACTTTGCGGCGCAGCAACCGGGGCTGAAACTGTTGCCGGGGTTCACCTTCGGCGACACCCAGCTGCTTGATCCGGCAGACACTGAACAGCTGCGACGAGCAGGGTTGCTGCATTTAACCGCGGTGTCGGGCGGTAACTGCGCGCTGGTAATCGCGGCAGCCATGAAAACCCTGCAATGGTGCGGTGTCGGGCGGCGGCTGCGGCTCGCCGCCGCGCTTCTCGGGCTGGGCGGCTTCGCGGCATTGGTGGGGCCAGATCCATCACTGCAGCGCGCCGCCGTGATGGCGGCAATTATGCTGAGCAGTCGCTTCGGGACACAGCGCAGCGTTGGTATCGCGCATTTAGCGACAGCGGTGCTGGTGCTGCTGTGGTTAAACCCGTGGCAGGCGGTGCAACTGGGATTCGTACTGTCAGTTTTTGCGACCGCCGCGATTCTCAGCTGGGCACCGGCGCTGACCCGGGCACTGGGCGGCGAGCGGCTAAAAATTATTTCCCTGCCGCTCGGCATCACGCTGGCAGCGCAACTCGGGGTGGCGCCAATCCTAATTCTGCTCACCCCCGAAATTACACTCGCCGCGGTTCCCGCAAACTTAGCGGCGGCGCCGCTAGCCCCGGTGCTAACCGGTGGCGGGCTGCTTCTGCTGTTACTGTTACCGTTGCTTCCCGGCGCCGCAAACCTCATCGCCTTGCCCCTGCAAGCGGTCGCCTGGTTGCTAGAACGGATCGCCGCCGCGGTGACACAACTGCCCTTCGCAACGCTGCCCTGGGTGCCCGGAGTTGCGGGTGCGGTGCTGCTCGCCCTGTTAGAAATCTTGGTTGCGGCGCTGCTGCTGCACAACAGAGCGAGAAAGCGCGCCGCCTGGGGAGCGGCGTGGAAACCAGGCAGCTCTGCTCGCCGCTATTTACCAACCGTGCCGGTGGCGGCGGCGTTGACGATGCTCGCGCTGCTATTCACCCCACGGGTTTTCGGAGCCGCGCCTCCGCCAGATTGGGCGGTCGTAGCGTGTGACGTCGGGCAGGGCGACAGCCTGCTGATCCGCAACCCCGCACATCCAGCCAGCGTGCTGCTGATTGACACCGGAGACAATCAGCAAAAACTGCAGCGCTGCCTGCAGCAGTTCGGGGTAACTCACCTGGCTGCGATGGTTTTAACGCACGATGATAAAGACCATGTGGGGGCGGTGGATCTCGCCACAGCCTACACCGAGCACGCGATTATTGCGCCTCAGCCGGGAGGTGCTAAACGTAAGCTGTTGCGGCGGCTAGAGCAGGACGCAGTTGCCGAGGTCACTGCGGGAACAGAGATTACCGTCACCGCAGCCGGGCAGGTGAGTGTGGCCCCGGCTGTGAGTCCGGCAGCGACTCCAGAGAACACGCCGGTAGCCACTGCGGAAAGCGCTTCTGCAACAGCTGCGGTTAGCTGCCAGGTGCTGTGGCCCAGAAGCCGTGTTGTGACAGGCACTAATGAAGCGAGCCTGGTGCTGCACTGCAACCTCGGGCAATTGCGAGTGCTGCTGCTAGCAGACACCGGAGCCGCCCAACACGCCATGCTGCTCACCGAGTATGGTGCTGCGCTGGAAGCGGAAATCGTGAAGGCTGCGCATCACGGCTCGCGAGATCAAGACCCGCGACTGCTGCAGCTCAGCCGCCCAAAATACGCTATCTACAGCGCAGGAGCGGGAAACAGTTACGGGCACCCTACTCGCGAAGCGTTACAGGCGGGCATCGCCGCCGGCGCCCAAAACCTGCGCACCGACACGCAGGGCAGCATTGCAATCACTAATACCACGGTATGGACTAGCGCAAATGCAGCACAATAAAAGCTGAAAGAGGTTAAAGTAAAGGGGTGAGTTTAGAAAATCCGACCGGCCTATTGCAGCTTAAGAACAACGTTCTTAAGTATCACTGGGGTGTTCCCGGCGGAATCAGCAGCAAACTTGGTTACGCTCCGGAAAACAGCCCTGAAGCAGAACTGTGGATCGGCGCCCACCCCAAAGCGCCCAGCATTATCGCGACAAGCGCTACCACCGCGCAGCCGCAGACTCTGGAAGACCTAGAGCGGCTGAGCGGTAAAAAAATGCCGTACCTCTTGAAAATGCTGGCTGTCGGCGAAGCCCTGTCGATTCAAGCGCACCCCACCCTGCAGCAGGCAACCGCCGGTTTTGCAGCTGAAAACTCTGCAAACATTCCGCTTGATGCGCCGCACCGCAACTATCGTGACACCAATTCCAAGCCAGAGCTAATCGTGGCTCTCGCCGACGGTTTCGCGGCGCTGTGTGGATTCCGCAGTCCGCAAGAGAGCAGTCAGCTGCTGCGCTCGCTGTGCGACACTGCGCTCGCGGTCGATCCACACCTCGCAGACGCGGCAGCGGCGGTAACCAAGTTCTGTCAAAAACTGACGCACGAATCACTCAAAACGGCGGTGCTGTGGGCACTACGTGAAGACGCAGAAACCGCGGCATTCAAAAAAGATTTGCTGCTATCGCTGCAAAAACTGGCAGCTGCTGTAACCACTGTCGCGCCTCAGCAAGCACCTAAAGCGATTAAAAAATTACACGGTTTAGCGGGACTGCTGCAAAACCTCAGTAAGGGGTATCCGCAAGACAGTGGGATTCTGGTTGCGGCGCTGCTTAACGAAGTGCAGCTGAAAAGCGGCCAGGCGCTGTGGCTACCGCCAGGCACTCCGCACGCGTATTTGTGCGGGTACGGGGTAGAGATTATGAGTTCCAGTGACAACGTGCTGCGTGGCGGGCTGACTGAAAAACATATCGACCCGAACGAGCTGGCGAAGGTGCTGAATTTCAAGCACGGTGGCGCCCACCCTTTCACTCCGGTGGTTATCGGCTCCAACTACCGCTACAACCCCGATCCGGAGGGAATTTACGCGGCGCCGTTTGAGCTGGTGCGTGTGGTTTCCGAGTGCGCAGTGCAGGGAGTGGATCCGCTCAGCGTGCTGGTGGTTTCCGGCAGTTTTGAGCTTGCCTCGGGTGAGCACCGCGTCACTGCCGAGCGCGGCGACAGCTACTTTGTGCCCGGCGGCGAGGTGCAGCTGCGCGGCGCCGGCGAGGCGTATATTGCGGGAGGCGCATTACGTCGGGTCACCGCAAAAACTAGCCTGCTGCAGGGCGCAGCTAAGGAGGCTTAGATGGCCGCGAATAAAACCACAGCGGTGAAGTACAGTCAGGCCGCGCCGGCGCGTGTGGTATTGCTTCTGGGTAAGGCCGAGCCGTTAGCACAGCGCGCCGCCCAGCAGGTGCGAGACCAGCTACGGCAGCAGCACGACGCTTTAGAGGTGCATGATTTAGCGGCGGATCAGCTCGCCGCGGGAGAGCTGCTCACGCTCGCGAGCCCCTCACTGTTTGGAGAGCCACGGCTGCTCAGAATCACCGGGTGCGAACGCGCCAGCGCAGATTTTGTGGCGGATTTCACTCGGGTCGTGCCGCTGCTTGATGAGTTTACCTGCCTGCAGCTGCGGCACAGTGACCCGGTGCGGGGCAAGGAAATGCTGAAGTTGGCGCGCGAAGTTTCCGGCGTGCTAGAGGTAGACTGCGCTGAGCCGAAAAACCAGAACGAGAAATTCGAGGTGATGCGGCTCGAAGCGGCGCGCATCGGGGCGCAGCTTGATAGCGCTGCGGCGCAGCAGCTGTTACAGGCTTACAACGCTGACTTGGGGGAGCTGCTGGCGACAATCGCGCAGCTTGCCAGTGATGCTGGGGGGCGGATTACCGCACAAACTGTTGCGGAGCTCACCGCGGGGCGAGTGGAAACCACTGCTTTCGCGGTAGTGGATGCGGCGCTTGCCGGGAACGCGGCGCAGGCTTTGACACTGCTCAGACAGGCACTGTTGGCTGGTGCGGAGCCGATTCCGGTGCTGGGGGCGCTGGGTAAGGCGGTGCGTGACATGGCGCGAGTGCATGGGCGGCGGCAGAGCGCGGCGCAGCTCGCGAAAGAACTCGGGATGCCCCCGTGGTTGGCGGAAAAAGCGGTGCGGAACGCAGGAAGATGGCGCGAAGTAGACCTGGCGCGCACGGTGCAGTTGCTTGCCACGACTGACTTGGCGTTGAAAGGTGACGCGCGTGATCCGCAATACGCGCTCGAAAAGCTGGTTTTGACGGTGGCCCGCCGCGGCCGCGCCTAACTGGGGCAGTGGCGGCGGCCTGTCGCTATCTCTGTTGTGAAAAAACTGTACTTAACGCAGGTGGCCTAAGCGCCGGCACCCCAAAATATGACCCGACTCGGGCCAAAATCGCAATTGCTCTTAGCCCCTAATCTCTGCTAGAGTTATTTATTGACTTGCGTGTGGTCAAACCACACCACCGCGTTGGCCGCCCTCTCTAGCCGCGTGGAACGAGTAAAAAGTAAACCAACTTTAAAAGGACTACATAAACGTGGCAAATATTAAGTCGCAGATTAAGCGGATCCGCACCAACCGTAAGGCTACCGAGCGTAACCGCGCTTACAAGAGCGAGCTGAAGACCTTTGTTCGCAAGACCCGCGAGGCAATCGCGGCTGGTGATAAAGACGCAGCAGTAGCAGCTCTGCAGGTTGCAAGCCGCAAGCTTGACAAGGCAGTTTCTAAGGGCGTTATCCACAAGAACCAGGCTGCTAACCGCAAGTCAAAGCTTGCTAAGAAGGTAGCTGCGCTGTAAATAACCAGACAGACTGGTTTTTGCGCAAAGCGTAAAGTTTATAAAACCGCTCCCGGGGTGACCCGCGGGGCGGTTTTGGTTTTGGGGCAGTTTTTGCCGCCTGGCAGGGTTTTTTAGCAGTCTGACATGGCATAATTAGAAACAGTATGTCTCCGCGTAGTGTTAATCCACCAGTACCGTCCCAGACGGATCCAACCCGGATCCGTAATTTCTGCATTATTGCGCATATCGATCACGGCAAGTCCACGCTTGCTGACCGGATGTTGCAGATTACTGGCACCGTGCCAGAGCGTGAAATGCGCGCTCAATATCTTGACCGGATGGATATCGAGCGGGAGCGCGGCATCACCATTAAATCCCAGGCGGTGCGCATGCACTGGGATGTTGCCGGCAACAGCTACGCACTGAACATGATTGACACCCCGGGGCACGTTGACTTCAGCTACGAGGTTTCACGCTCGCTCGCCGCCTGCGAAGGCGCTATTTTGCTGGTTGACGCGGCGCAAGGCATCGAAGCGCAAACCCTGGCAAACCTGTACCTGGCGATGGAAAACGACCTGGAAATTATTCCGGTTATGAATAAGATTGATTTGCCGGCGGCTGATCCGGAGCGCTGCGCGGCTGAAATTTCCGCGCTGATTGGGTGTGACCCCGCTGATGTGCTGGCGGTTTCAGGGAAGACCGGCGTCGGCGTGGAAGCGTTGCTTGACCGGGTAGTTGAGCGCATACCGGCACCTGTTGGGCAAGCTGACGCCCCGGCCCGCGCCATGATTTTCGATTCGGTTTACGACCCTTACCGCGGGGTTGTCACCTACGTGCGGATGGTGGACGGCAAACTCACCCCGCGCGAAAAAATTCAGATGATGTCCACCGGAGCAGAACACGAGGCACTAGAAATCGGTGTTTCCTCTCCTGAACCTGTGGCAACTAAGGGACTTGCTGTTGGCGAGGTGGGCTACCTGATTACTGGTGTGAAAGACGTGCGGCAGTCTAAGGTTGGCGATACCGTGACCACTAAGCACGGCGCAGCCACTGATCCGCTACCAGGGTACACCGACCCGAAGCCAATGGTTTTCTCCGGGTTGTACCCGATTGACGGCAGCGACTATCCGGTGCTGCGTGAAGCCCTTGATAAGCTGAAGCTGTCTGATGCGGCATTGCAGTACGAACCAGAGACCTCGGTGGCGCTCGGCTTTGGTTTCCGCTGTGGTTTCCTGGGGCTTTTGCACCTTGAGATTATTAGCGAGCGGCTGCGACGCGAGTTTGACCTTGACCTCATCGCCACTGCCCCGAGTGTGGTTTACCGGGTAGTGCGCGAAGACGGCAAAGAGGTTATAGTCACCAACCCGAGCGAGTATCCCGACGGGAAAGTGTCCGAGGTGTATGAGCCGGTTGTGAAAGCCGCGATTCTGGCGCCAAAAGACTATGTCGGGGCGATTATGGAACTGTGCCAGTCACGCCGCGGCACTATGCTGGGCATGGAATACCTCGGCACTGACCGGGTAGAACTGCGCTATCAGATTCCGCTCGGAGAAATCGTGTTTGACTTCTTTGACCAGCTCAAGAGCCGCACCCAGGGTTACGCCAGCCTCGATTACGAGCCAGCAGGGGAGCAGGCAGCAGACCTGGTGAAGGTAGATATTCTGCTGCAGGGTGAAAAAGTTGATGCCTTCAGTGCGATTGTGCACCGCGACAGCGCTTATGGCTACGGCACCAAGATGGCCGAGCGGCTGCGTAAACTGATTCCGCGGCAGCAGTTCGAGGTGCCGATTCAGGCGGCTATTGGCGCTCGCATCATTGCCCGCGAGAACATTCGCGCAATTCGTAAAGACGTGCTTGCGAAGTGTTACGGTGGTGACATCAGCCGCAAGCGCAAACTGCTCGAAAAGCAAAAAGAGGGTAAGAAACGCATGAAGATGGTGGGCCGCGTAGAAGTGCCACAGGAGGCGTTCATCGCGGCGTTGTCTGGTGATATAGAGGGCAAAGAGAAGAATAAATGACACCGGCACGTCGCAGCAGCTACCGCCGCGGTAAACTCAGTTACGCTGAGGTTGGCGCGAGTCAGCTGCCTGATTTGCTACAGTTTCCGCCAAACGGCGCGGCCGCGTTTTGTGACGCGGCGAAGCTTGGCAGTGGGACGCAGCGTTTTGTCGCGGCGCAGGCGGCCCTGCTTTCGGGCGACGCGCTGCTTGCGGTGGGGTGTGAGCTGCCTGAAAAAGGCACCACACCAGTGCGGCAGGGGCAGCAGGAAGTGATTTACGGCGCAGACGGAGAAGCTTACCTGGCAACCGGCGAGCAGATAATCACAGCAACCGGGGCGCAGCGCCGCAGCTTTACGGTGGTGCGGATCGCGACCGGCGCACAGCAGGCTGTGCTGGTGCTGGGTACCGCAGACGAGGGTTCTTACACCGGTGAGGTCAGCCTTGCGGTGGAGCTGCGTGAAGACGATTCCGTGTGGGCTTTTGCGCGCGGCTTTTGGCACGATCACGCGAAACGCTTCCTGGGATTGGGGGAATCCGGTGCGCAGCAGGGTGCTACGTTTTGTGAACAGATTTTGCGGGCGCTGAGTCCTACCGCGCAGCTCACCTCCCGCGGTGAAGTTGATGCCGCGACGCTGGCGCGGGCGGGCATTACCCAGCTAACGGGACGGCACGAGATCGGGGTTGCCGCGGCAGAGCAGGATCCACAAATTATCGGATACGCTAAACGCACCACTGCCACGATCCCAACAACCGACGAAGCGGTGACACCCTAGTGCCGAGCGTGATGCTGCCCGGTGACCCGGTGCCGCGCGATGGCTCCCTGCCGCCGCAGGTTTTAGTGGGCGCAGCCGAGCGGGAGTTTTGCGCGTACGTGCACGTGCCCTACTGTCGCGTGCGATGCGGTTACTGCGATTTCAACACCTACACCGCAACCGAGCTCGGCACCACGAACCGCGCCGCATACGCTGGCGAAGTGTGTGCAGAGATAGATTTCGCGGCTGTAGCCCTTGACCGCGCCGGATTGCCGCGGCGCAACTTAGCGACTGTGTTTTTCGGCGGCGGCACTCCAACCCTGTTGCCCGCAGCCGACCTGGTGCAAATGCTGGCAAAGCTGCGTGACACTTGGGGTCTTGCAGCGGGAGCCGAGGTGACGACCGAAGCGAACCCCGATTCGGTCGACTACGAATACTTGCAGGAGCTGCGAGACGGCGGCTTTACCCGTATCAGCGTCGGGATGCAGAGTGTGGTGCCCGAAACGCTGCGTACTCTTGACCGCACCCATAATCCGGAGCGGGTGCCGCAGGTCGTTACCTGGGCCAAACAGCTCGGCCTGCAGGTCAGCGTGGATCTCATCTACGGCGCGCCCGGCGAAACTTTTGCGCAGTGGCAGCAATCGGTCGCGGCGGCGCTGTCATATCAGCCCGACCATATTTCCGCTTACGCGCTCATAGTCGAGGAGGGCACAAAGCTGGCGGCGCAGATTCGTCGTGGTGAGTACCCGCAACCTGACGATGATTTGCACGCGCAAATGTATGAATATGCGGATCAGGCCTTCGCAGCTGCCGGCTACACCTGGTACGAAATCAGTAACTGGGCTCGCGGCGAGGCTTACCGTTCGCGGCACAATCTGGCCTACTGGCAGGGTGCAGACTGGTGGGGCTTTGGTCCCGGTGCGCACAGCCACGTTGGCGGGGTGCGGTGGTGGAATGTGAAGCATCCGCGCGCCTACGCAGATCGCATCACCGCCGGCAACTCACCCGGGCACGCTCGGGAGGTGCTAGACGCGCAGACGCGGCACATGGAGCGACTACTGTTGGAGACGCGCATCAGTGAGGGGCTGCCGCTGAGCGCTCTGACCGTGCAGCAGCGGCAGCGGGTTGCGGAACTGGTTGCTGCCGGGCTGGTGGAGCCGCAGGCGGTGCTGCGTGACAAGCGGCTGGTGCCGACACTGCGCGGGCGATTGCTCGCTGATACGGTTATTAATAAGCTTATTGCTTTAGACTAGCTGTGGAGCTTTCTAAAGCAAGTGCTTGAGATTCATGCCGGGTTTAAGGCTGATTTTCGGTGCTGCACAGCAAAATTTAGGGCGCCGTTGCAAGCGCTCATCGCAGATCAGAAGAGGTTTAAATGGCGGATCATTACGAGACACTGGGCGTGAGCCGTGACGCGAGCGAGCAGGAGATTAAAAAAGCGTATCGAAAGCTCGCGATGCAGCTGCACCCGGATCGTAATCCCAGCCCGGAGGCCGCAGAAAAGTTTAAAGAGGTAACTCACGCCTATGATGTGCTGAGCGATCCAGAGCAGCGCCGGATGTATGACATGGGTGGCGACGGCGCGATGCCGGGGTTCGGTGACCTCGGTGACTTCTTGGGCAACATGTTCGGTGGTTTTGGTGGTTTTGGTGGTGCCGGGAAACCGCGCAGTCGTGTGCAGCGCGGAGAGGACGCGCTGATCCACCTCGAAGTGGAGCTTGCCGATATTATCTTTGGCGCGAAACGTGAGGTCAGCATTAACACCGCCGCGGTGTGCCCTACCTGTAACGGTTCTTGTTGCGCGCCTGGGACACAACCGCGCACCTGCGATATGTGTCAGGGGTCTGGTCATGTGCGTCGCGAGGTGCGTTCGATTCTTGGCACTGTGGTGACGAACCATCCGTGCAGCGCCTGCCAGAGCTACGGCACCGTGATTGATAACCCGTGCCACGATTGCGGTGGTAAAGGTCGGGTGCGCGAGCGGCGCACTATCGAGGTGGAGGTGCCGAGCGGCATCGAAGATGGCATGCGGTTGCAGATGCGCGGTGCCGGTGAGGTCGGCTTGGGTGCTGGGCCGAGCGGTGACCTGTTTGTGGAGTTTGCGGTGAAGCACGATAAGCTGTTTAGCCGCGACGGCAAAGACTTGCTGGCGACCGTAGAGGTCACTATGACTGATGCGGTTTTTGGCTGCGCCACCACGCTGCCAGGGCTTGACGGTGATGTCGCGCTTGAGATTCCCGAGGGCACACAGGCGGGCGATGTGATTACGGTGCGCGGCCGCGGCATTACAGAGCTACAGGGGGAGCGGCGCGGTGATTTGCGGATCGCGGTGCAGGTTGTCACCCCGACCAATTTGAGCCGGAAACAGCGGGAGCTGCTGGAGCAGTTTGCTACTGAGGTGGGCAATGTGCCGCCGCGTTTTGGGCAGTTTAAGCAGAGTTTCTTCGATAAGCTGCGCAACAAGTTCTTCGGGGCATAAGCGCGGGTTAAAAGCGGGAATACGAGCGGCAAAATGGCGCACCTTTACTATCATGAGCAACTGCCGCAGGGAGTTGCTGTTGGCGACACCGTGGTGGTGGCTGGCGCGGAGGCGCATCACGCGGTTAATGTGTCACGGCTGAAATCTGGTGAGCAGGTTTTGCTGAGCGACGGGCGAGGGCTGCGGGCCGCGGTTGAGATTGCTGCGGTGTGCGCTGGGAAAACGCCAGAGTTCAGTGCGGTGGTGCGGGATCTGGAGGTGTTGCCGCAAGAGTTGCCGCAGCTGGTGTTGGTGCAGGCGCTTGCGAAGGGTGGCCGCGATGAGCGGGCGGTGGAGTTGTGCACGGAGCTCGGCGTAGACGTGATTGTACCGTGGCAGGCTGCGCGCTCGGTCGCGGTGTGGCAGGGTGCTGTGAAGCAAGAAAAAGGCGTGCAGAAGTGGGCGAAAATTGCGCGGGAGGCGGCGAAGCAGGCGCTGCGGCCTCGCTATCCTGAGGTCACCGCGCCGTGCACGCTGCGTCAGCTTGAGAGCTGGGCCGGTGAGTCTGACACGCTGCTGCTGGTGCTGCATCCGTGGCAACAGCAACGCTGCACAGAAATTGTGCGGGAGGCGGTTGCGGCGGAGACTGCGCTTAAACGCATTGTGGTGGTTGTGGGGCCGGAGGGTGGCTTAACCGCTGCCGAGGTCGCGAGCCTTGCTGCTGCTGGGGCCCGGGTTGGGCTGCTGGGGGCAGAGGTGCTGCGCACATCTTCCGCGGGGGCGGCTGCGCTGGCGGTGGTGAACACTGTGCTTGGTCGCTGGTAGAAACTGGGTGCTGCTGGGGGCCGGTGCGCTGCGCTAAATGGCAACTGGGCATGAGCCAAGCGCAGTGTGATGCCGTGCGCTGCGACTGCTATAGCGGCATAAAAAATAGCGCAACCACCGGGTTTGATGGTTGCACTATTTTGAGTTTTTTAGTGCTCGTCGTAGTGGTCACCGTGCTCGGCGTGACGGTGGCCGTCGTGAATGTAATCCACGTGGTCGTCGTGCTGCACGGCCTCGTGGCCGCAGTCGGTGCCGTGCTCGTGCTCAGCTACGGTGTGCTCGCTGGTCTCGTGTTCAGTCATTTTGGGTTCCTTTCTAGAGTTTCCGCGGTGTGCGCTAGCGCATCGCAGACAATGTGGGTAACGTGGTCATCCGCCAAGCGGTAGATCACAACTTTGCCGTGTTTCTCTGATGCCACCAGGTCACTCTCGCGCAGGCTGCGCAGATGCTGTGACGCCAGAGGTTGCGAGATGCCGAGGTTTGTGACCAGCTCCGTGACGCTCGCGGGCGCCTGTGACAGTTGCAGCAGGATCCGCAATCGCGCCTCGTTGCCGAGCTGTTTAAAAAGAGCAGCCGTTTTCTGAATGCCCAGCTGGGTATCGACCTCGGTATCGGGGTGCGCTGTTGTGTTGTTTGGGGTTGTCACATCTCTAAGCATAGCATCATATAAATAAATTGCAATATGTTTATTTGTTGTTTTGCCGAGCATCTTCACCAGAGCGCTGGGAAAATGTTTCCCTCCAATTACCGCGGGGTTGTGCGGTGCGGGTTGATCCACACCAAAAATACTGACACGCCAGACTTGCGCCACCGTAGCTAAGCGTCTAAGCTTGCTTTTGCGGGTGTGGTGGAATTGGTAGACACGCAGGATTTAGGTTCCTGTGCCGCAAGGCGTGAGAGTTCAAGTCTCTTCACCCGCACCACTAAATAGGTGATGTTTAAGGCATCACCTATTTTGTTTTCCCCGAGGCGCCGCTCATCGCAGCGGGTGTCGGAGTGGCGCGGTAGTATTACAAGTAATAAATTCTGTCGCGCCAGTTCCTGGCAGCACCGTATTTCGCGAGGACTAAAATGCAATTTTCAATCACACAAGCGTCTCAGGTGGATCCGGCTCGCCGCAGCTCCGCACTCGCTAATCCCGGGTTTGGCACGCACTTCACCGACCATATGGTGAGCATCGTGTGGGAGAAAGAGACCGGGTGGCAAACCCCCGAGGTGCTGCCGTACGGCCCGCTCAGTCTTGATCCGGCGAACGCGGTGCTGCACTACGGGCAGGAAATCTTCGAGGGGTTGAAAGCCTACCGTCACCCTGACGGGAAAATTGCGCTGTTCCGCCCAGAGCGTAACGCGCAGCGCTTTAACAAGAGCGCACGGCGGCTTGCGCTACCGGAAATCCCGGAAGAGCTGTTTGTGGCGGCCTGCGCTGAGCTTGTGAAAATTGATCATGAGTGGGTTTCAGACACCCCCGGGCACAGCCTGTATCTGCGCCCGTTTATGATCGCCGACGAGGTTTTCCTCGGGGTTCGCAGCGCGCAGCGCGCCCGCTTTATCGTGATTGCAAGCCCGGTCGGGCACTACTTCCCTGAGGGTGTAAAGCCTGTGAAACTATGGCTCGCAACTGAGATGAAGCGCGCTGGCCACGGCGGCACCGGTTTTGCCAAGTGCGGGGGTAACTACGCCGGCTCCCTCGCTGCCACTGATGAAGCCTACGCGAACGGCTGCCAGCAGGTGCTGTTTACCGACGCCAGCGACAGTGACCGCATCGACGAGCTCGGTGGCATGAACCTGTTTCTGGTGCGCCGTGACGGCACCGTCATCACCCCCGAAACCAACGGCAACATTCTGGAGGGCGTCACCCGGTCGAGCCTGATCGAGCTGCTACGTGCAGCGGGGCACACCGTGGAGGAACGCCGTGTCACCGTGTCAGAGTGGCGAGACGGCGCTGCCAGCGGTGAAATTCAGGAGGCCTTCGCCTGCGGCACCGCCGCGGTAATTGCCCCAATTGGCAGTTTGCACGGGCTTGATGGCTTCGAGATTGTGTTGCCGCAGCAAACCGGCGAGGTTACTATGCGGCTGCGCGAAGAGCTCACCGGCATTCAGTTCGGGCTGCTACCAGACACTCGCAACTGGGTACAGCAGGTACGCTAATGAAGGTTGTTCGCTTTCGCGCCGCCGACGCGATTACCTTCGGTATCGTTGATGAGTCAGCCGACGGCACTGAGCTGGAGCTGGTCGAGCTGGTCTCTGACCCGATGCTGGGAGATTATGACACCACGGGAAGACGTTTCAAATTCCCGGAGGTGACAGTTTTAGCGCCGGTTATTCCACGCTCAAAAGTCATTGCGGTCGGGAAAAACTACCGGGAGCACATCGCTGAAATGCAAAACGTGACCGGCGGTGGGCAAACCGCGGAGCCGTTGCTGTTTCTGAAACCAAACACCAGCGTCATCGGCCCAGGAGACGCGATTGTGATTCCGCCGGTTTCTGAGCGGGTGGAATTCGAGGGAGAGCTGGCGCTCGTGATTGGCGCAGTCGGTAAAGACGTTCCTGAGGAGCGGGCGCTGGAAATCGTGTACGGTTTCACCTGCGCAAATGATGTGACCGCCCGGGATTTGCAGATTGCTGACGGGCAGTGGGCAAGAGCCAAAGGCTTTGATACTTTCTGCCCGCTCGGCCCGGTTATCGAAACTGACCTCAGCTATGACAACCTGCGACTGCAGACGCGGGTTAATGGTGAGGTGAAACAGGACGGTAACACTAAAGACCTGATTCATTCTCTGGCGCGCATTGTGTCTTACGCCTCTAGCGTCTGGACGCTGCTGCCGGGAGATGTGATTCTCACCGGCACTCCGGCGGGTGTCGGGCGGTTGCACCCGGGCGACACCGTAGAGGTTGAAATTGCCGGTATTGGAATTTTAAGAAACCCGGTGGTGGCAGCCACGGCATAACGGCTGCGCGGTAGTGGTAAAAGCCACGAGCGGGCGAGGAATTGAGAGACAGTAGAAAATTATGGATCCGAGCAAACTTAACCATGACACCCCTGGGGTGCGATATGTCCAGGGCGAGCTGCGCCAGACTAAAAAGCGCACCCGCACTGCGCTAACCGGGGCAGAGCGGGAAGCGATGCTTGCCAAAATGGCGCAGCGGCAACCAGCTGCTAAAGCCGCCGCCAAAACCGCTGCTGCGCGGCAGCCTGGCGGGCGCACAGCCGGGGTGCGCCCAACCCCCGCGGGGGAAGCCGCACGCCCGCAGATCCGCCCCCAGACAGAAGGGTGGAAGCAGCTGACCAACCCGGACGGTCGCCCAACTCTGCAGTTCGCCGAGCCAAAGGTTAAACAGCCGCCGCAACACCTTGCAGACCTCACCCCGGAAGAGCGGGGAGCAAAGCTGAAAGAACTGGGCTTTCCGGCATTTCGTGCAAAACAGTTAGCAACGCACTACTTCACCCACTACACCAGTGATCCAGCGAAAATGACTGATCTGCCGAAGCAGGGCCGTGAAGAGTTGGTTGCCGCAATGCTGCCACCGCTTTTGACAGAGGTGAAACGCCTCGTCACAGACGACGGCGCGACCGTCAAGTTCCTGTGGCGCCTGTTCGACGGGGCGCTCGTGGAGTCGGTGCTGATGCGTTACCCGGGCCGCATCACCCTGTGCGTGTCTTCAGAGTGCGGCTGCGGCATGAACTGTCCATTCTGCGCCACAGGGCAGGCGGGTCTAACCCGCAACATGAGCACCGCTGAGATTGTGGATCAGGTGGTGCAGGCCAATCGCATCATCGCCGAGGGCGGCCTCGGTCACGGGCGGCAGGCCGGAGGAGGCACCGATCCGGAGCGCGTCACTAACATCGTATTTATGGGCATGGGTGAGCCGCTCGCGAATTACAAACGGGTGATGCAGGCGGTGCGCACCATGATTGCGCCGGCTCCGGCAGGGCTGGGGATGAGCGCTCGTGGTATCACTGTGTCGACAGTGGGCCTGGCTCCGGCGATCAGAAAGCTCGCGAAAGAGGAGCTCCCGATTACTTTTGCGTTGAGTTTGCACGCTCCAGATGATGAGCTGCGCGATGATTTGATTCCTGTTAATAGCCGATGGAAAGTCGATGAGGTGCTTGACGCGGCGAAGGGATATTTTGATGCGACAGGGCGCCGAGTTTCGATTGAGTATGCGCTGATTAAAGACATGAACGATCACGCCTGGCGTGCTGATTTACTCGCCGAGAAACTTAATCAGCGCGGTAAGGGTTGGGTGCACGTGAATCCGATCCCGCTCAACCCCACTCCGGGCTCAATTTGGACCAGCTCAGAGCCGGAGGTGATGGCAGAATTTGTGCGGCGGATCAACGCAGCGGGGATCCCCACCACCCTGCGAGACACGCGCGGCAAAGAAATTGATGGTGCCTGTGGACAGCTGGTGGCAACAGAAGCAGATAAGCAGGCTGCGCTGGAGATAGCCGCGGCAACAGCTGTGAAGTAAGGTGGAGATGCAAATGGTTGAGCTGCAGCATTTACCAAACATTGATGTTACAGATTTGCGGATTTTGCACTCTTTGGAGTGCTGCGGTTCAATCGCCGGCGTCGGGGAGCAGCTGGGGATTAGTCAACCCGCGATTAGCCAGCGTATTAAGCGGCTGGAGGAACGGCTCGAAATGCCGCTGAGCGAGCGCGCAGGGCGCACAGTGCGTTTGACTCCGGCCGGAAAAATTCTCGCGGCGAGCGGGGAGCGCGTGGTGGCGGAGTTCGCGAGCGCCTTTGACAAAATCGCTGCGCTGCGAGACGATAAGGGCGGTTTTCTGCGACTTGTCGGGTTCCCATCAGCATCAGCCACCGTGGTGCCGGAGATGATGCGTGTGATGCGACAGCTGGCTCCGGGCGTGACGCTGCAGTACCGGGAGTCGGAGCCTCCCGGAGCACTAGAGCTGCTGCGCGCCGGGGAAGTTGATTGCGCGTTGATTTTTGATTACCAAAACACGGTGCCGCTGCCCGCGGGCGCAGAGTTTTTGCCGCTGTGGCAGGAAGAGCTGCGCTTAGTTGCTGCCGCCGATGATCCGCGTATCGGTGCGAAACAGACGGCACAGCTGCGCCGGTTCCGCCAGGACCACTGGATCGCAGGCTGCGAAAAATGCCGCGGCAATCTGATGACTGCCGCAGCTGAAGAAGATTTTGTGCCCGATGTGGTGCAGGAAACAGATAACATCCCGGCGATGGTGGCGATGGTTGCCGCTGGTGGTGCGGTGGCCTTGGTGCCGCAGCTGGCGCTTGCGGGAATGCGGCTGCTGCCACCGGAAGCGCAGGCGGTGCCGCTTGATCCGCCGCGGCGCCGCACCATCGGTCTTGCTTTTATGCACACCACGCACCAGAACCCCGCGGTGCGTTTGGCACGAGCGTTAGCGGCGCAGGTGGATCCGGCGCCCTGGCAGCTGCGCGCGGTGTAGTGTCGCGTCGCGTAACTGCGCAATCGCTGGCGTTTGTAGTGTGATTTCCAGCAGCTTTCGATAAAATGAACGAGTTATGGCTACACAGATTGAACCTCGTTTTTCTACCGCTACCGGCAGCGACGTCCGTGTGCGTTTTTGCCCGTCTCCAACTGGCACTCCACACGTGGGGATGGTGCGCACCGCCCTTTTTAACTGGGCCTATGCGCGCCACACTGGCGGCACTTTTGTTTTCCGTATCGAAGACACCGATGCTGAGCGCGACAGTGAAGAAAGCTACGGTCAGATTCTAGACTCCCTGCGCTGGCTCGGCTTGAACTGGGACGAGGGTATCGATGTTGGTGGCCCGCACGAGCCTTACCGCCAGTCACAGCGTGGCGAGATTTACGCCGAGGTTATCGCGAAACTGCAGGAGGCAGGTTACCTGTACGAGAGCTTCTCAACTCCGGAGGAGATTGAGGCGCGCAACATCGCAAACGGTCGCCCGAAGCAGCTCGGCTACGACAACTTCGATCGCGATCTCACCGCTGACCAGAAAGCCGCTTTCCTTGCTGAAGGGCGGCAGCCGGCGCTGCGATTCCGGGTGCCTGACGTTGACCTTTCTTTCACCGACCTGGTGCGTGGCGACATCACCTTCCCTGCTGGCTCGACGATTGACTTTGTGGTGGTACGGCCAAACGGTAAACCGCTCTACACCCTGGTAAATCCTGTTGATGATGCTTTGATGGGCATCACCCACGTGCTGCGCGGCGAAGACTTGCTGAGCTCCACCCCGCGCCAGATTGCGCTGTACCACGCTTTGATTGAGATTGGAATTTGCAAAGAAATTCCGCGCTTCGGGCATCTGCCGTATGTGATGGGTGAGGGTAACAAGAAGCTGTCTAAGCGTGATCCAGAGTCAAATCTGCTGCATCACCGCGACCGTGGTTTCATCCCAGAGGGTCTGCTGAACTACCTGTCGCTGCTGGGCTGGTCTTTGGCGCCCGACCGCGATGTGTTCACTGTTGACGAGCTCACCGCGGCGTTCGATGTTGAGAATGTTAATCCGAACCCGGCACGTTTTGACCAGAAGAAAGCCGATTCGATTAACGCGGACCATATTCGGATGCTCGCGCCGGAAGATTTCGAAGAGCGCATCCTGCCTTACCTGATTACCGCTCACGCGCTGCCACTGGAGCCAACTGCTGAGCAGCGGGCTACGCTGCGTGCTGCTGTGCCGTTGGTGCAGAGCCGGGTAACCGTGCTGAGTGAGGTTGTGGGGATGCTGAGCTTCCTGTTTATCCCTGCCGACAAGGTGGTGTACGAGGAGGATGCATTGCGGGCACTGGCTGATAACGCCGGCGAAGTGGTTGCCGCGAGCCGCGACGCTCTGCAGCAGGTGTCTGCGTGGCAAACCGAGAACATCCAGCAGGCGTTGTCGCAGACTTTGGTTGAGGGTATGGGCATTAAGCCACGTTTTGCTTTTACCCCGTTGCGGGTTGCGGTGTCTGGGCGTCGCGTCTCACCGCCGCTGTTTGAGTCGATGGAATTGCTCGGTAAGGCAGAGACGATGCTGCGTTTGGAGCGCTTTGCGCAGCAGCTTGACAGCTAGCGGTGGCACTGAATCAGTCAGTGGATAAACTGCAATAAATATGGTTGCTGCAGGGTCAGAGTCGGAATCACACACAGCGCTTTATGACGCTGTGGTGATTGGCGCTGGCCCTGCCGGCCTCTCGTGTGCCTTAAATCTGGTGCGTGCGCACGCGCGGGTGTTGCTGGTTGATGCTAATCGGCCGCGGCACGCGGCCACTTTGCAGTCGCACGGGTTTTTGACTCGCGATGGTGTGGCACCGGCGCAGCTCAGGCAGCAGGGCCGGGAAGAGGTACTGGCTTACCCCACGGCATCGTACGTCATGGGGGCGGTGACGGCGGTGACCCCCGCCACCGGCACGGTTATCGACAGCTCCGCAGGCACACCGCCAGAGCCGGCAGCCGCCTTGGGTTTCGCCGTCACGGTCGCCCCGGTGCGCGGCAGCGGTGATCCACAAATTTATCATGCCAGGCGCATCGTAATCGCTACTGGTATTCAGGAGCGGTTGCCTGACATCACTAACCTGCGGGCCTACTATGGCACCGCGCTGCACAGCTGCGTGGTGTGTGACGGCTACGAGAAAACCGGACAACCCGTGGTGCTATTGCCGCATCCGCAGTGCTCTGAGCAGCAGCTTGATGTTGTACAGCAACTGTTGCGTCGATTCAGCCCGGAGGTGCTGGTGGTACGCGATGCCGTCGAAATTGTCGGGGAGCGAGCGCAAATGCAAGGGGTGCGACGCAGCGCAGGTGAGGTCTTGCCGGTAACGCAGGGTTTTGTGCTGCCGCTAACCACCGTGCAGGCGCCTTATCTTGCGCAGTTCGGGGTGCCAGCAGCGTGTCCGCAGGGCCTTGCCGCTTGGGGTGTGGATCAGCCCGCCGAGCTCAGCAACATCGGCATCCCCGGGATTTACGCAGTTGGCGAAGCGCTCACCGGCGAGCCGCAACAGCTGGTGGTGGCGGCTGGCAGCGGTGCTGCGCTGGTGCCGGAGCTCTTGTTATCGCTAAGCTAGCGGCTGTTGCTGACTTAGTTACCACTGCTTCCTAGCTGCCGCCGCTGACTTTTTTGCTACCGCTACCGGAGCAGCTTTAGGCGGAGATTTTTGCGAGCACCTCGCGGGCATATTCGGGGCTGTAGTAGTTGCCCAAAAAGTCTTCTGCGTACTCTAGATAGTTACCGTCAATAATCGCCTGCCGTGCGTCATCTACCGCTTTCACGATGAAGCGCTCGTTGTGAATCGTCGCGAGGGTTGAGCCCAGCATTTCTTTCGCCTTAAACAGGTGATGCAGATAGGCGGCATCGTAGTTTTGGCAGGTGTAGCAGTCGCAGTACGGGTCAAGCGGCTCAAACTTGGTGCGCTGTGCTGCGGCTTTGGCGTTGATTCTGCCGCGTTTACTGTACATGGTTGCGCCGCGCGCCTGCCGGCTTGGAGCCACACAGTCGAAGGTGTCGGCGCCGGCGGCAATCCCGAGAATCAGATCATCAGGTTCAGAGATACCGAGCAGGTGTCGCGGTTTATTGTCCGGCAGTTCATCTGTCATCCACGACACGATTTCGCCGAGTTTTTGCTTTTCAATCGCGCCGCCCAAGCCAAAACCGTCGAAGCTCTGCTCGGGGTGCTGGGCTCCGGTCATTGCCGCCAGCTCACTTGCCGCGCCGCGCCTGAGGTCTTCATACTGGGCACCTTGAATCACCCCAAACAGTGCTTGGTAGGGGCGGTGAAAACGAGCTGCGGTTTGCCGGGCATGCTCATCAAGGCAGCGGACCGCCCACCGTGCGGTGCGCCGCACCGAAGCCTCTTGGTAAGGGCGGGTGTTCAGCAGCGTCGTGAGCTCGTCGAAGGCAAAAATGATGTCGGCGCCGATTTCGTGCTGCACCTGCATCGACACCTCGGGTGTGAAGCGATGAGTAGCGCCGTTAAGAAACGACTTAAAGGTGACACCATCCTCATCGACTTTCGCGAGCCGCTCTTTTTTCTTGGCAATTACTTCGCTGGAGGCGTGTGCGGCCTCATCCATCGAGAGCACTTTTTTAAACCCTGCGCCGAGGCTCATCACCTGAAATCCACCGGAATCGGTGAAGGTCGGCCCGTCCCAGTTCATAAATTTTCCGAGCCCGCCGGCCTGATCTAAAATCTTGCTGCCAGGCTGTAGGAAGAGGTGATAGGCGTTTGCCAGCACCGCTTGTCCGCCGAGTTCGCGTACTGTGTGTGGCAGCAGCCCCTTCACTGTGGCTTTGGTGCCTACCGGAATAAACGCGGGGGTTTGAATTTCGCCGTGCGGGGTGTGGATCACGCCCGCCCGCCCGAGTGGTCTGCCGGTTTTTTGGCCGTAGACGCTGCCGGCTTCTAGTTTCGCGGTTTCGGTGAAGCTGAAGTCTTGTGGTGATGGGAGTGTCTTGTCTGCTGACATACTGCCTGTGTGCTTTCTGCTGAATCTATTGGGTTCGGCGCGTGAATCTAGTAGGTTTAGTGTCTTCTACCGTGTTTCTTCGCGCAGGTAGGGCTCGGTGCGGCGCTCCGGATGAATACCCGACTTGTCTTTGTAAAACGCACGAATTTCGTCCATGTCTGCTTTTACGTCACCGGTGAGGGTGATGGTTTTGCCGAGTCCTGCGGTGCGGGTGGTTTTGTCGATGTAGCCGAGCGTTACCGGCATGTCTGCAGCCCGCGCGATACGGTAAAAGCCGCTCTTCCAGCCGTCGCCGCGGCGGGTGCCTTCAGGGGTGATTACCAGCGCAAAATCTTTCTCGGTTTTTGCCGTGGTGATGATTTGCCGCACCAGCCCTGCAGGGTTTTTGCGGTCGACGGGAATGCCGCCGAGGCGCTTTAGCAGGCCAGCAGCCCACTTTGGAAACATTTCTTTTTTCCCGAGCCAGTGCATTTTGATATCAAGCTCCCAAGCTACCGCGAGCATCAGCACGAAATCCCAGTTCGAGGTGTGCGGTGCGCCGATAAAAATCCGCGAGCCGTGCAGCTCTGTTGGCGGGTGCACGTGGCGATAGGGGGAGATGCCCCACACCAGTTTCGCGAGGAGGCGTTTTAGCGTGCGCGTAAAATTGCGGCTCAGTTTAGACATTCTTTTTTTGCTCTATCCGGGTTGTGCCCTAAATGCCAGATTGTGCGGCAGGGGGTGTGGATCAGACCGCCGGCGGGCGGCCCATAGTGCTATCTATTTTGCCCTATTGCAGCTGTAAAGTTATTTAGCAGTGGTGGATCACCCCGCCGCCAGCTGCCTAGCCGCCGCTGCTCACTGCCCCGACACGCCCGGGTGTTTTGGTGGTTTGCGTCTGTGTTGGTAACTGCGTAAAGTAGTTCCTTGTCAGCACGACGGAGGGCGGCGCCAGGGACATGGTTTTTGGGTGGCCGCTGTTTTTGTGTGTTGGTTTTCCTGCGGGTTTCGGAGGTGCCTTGGTTGGTGCGGGTACGGGGCTTGTCTGGTCTTTGAGAACTCAATAGTGTGCACTTGATTGTTAAATGCCAAATTATTTTTATCCTCGTAACTGGCCTTTTGGTTGGTTTGGATTCTTTTTTTTGGTGGACAATTCTGGATATGATGTCAGAATCGTTTGCTTGGATTGAACTCTGGTGCTGCCTGGTCTTATTCCGGCTGGGTGGTGCTGTTTTGTTTTTGTTGGAGAGTTTGATCCTGGCTCAGGACGAACGCTGGCGGCGTGCTTAACACATGCAAGTCGAACGATGAAGCCTAGCTTGCTGGGTGGATTAGTGGCGAACGGGTGAGTAACACGTGAGTAACCTGCCCCTTACTCTGGGATAAGCGCTGGAAACGGCGTCTAATACTGGATATTACCTTTCATCGCATGGTGTTTGGTGGAAAGATTTTTCGGTTTGGGATGGACTCGCGGCCTATCAGCTTGATGGTGAGGTAGTGGCTCACCATGGCGACGACGGGTAGCCGGCCTGAGAGGGTGACCGGCCACACTGGGACTGAGACACGGCCCAGACTCCTACGGGAGGCAGCAGTGGGGAATATTGCACAATGGGCGCAAGCCTGATGCAGCAACGCCGCGTGAGGGATGACGGCCTTCGGGTTGTAAACCTCTTTTAGTAGGGAAGAAGCGTAAGTGACGGTACCTACAGAAAAAGCACCGGCTAACTACGTGCCAGCAGCCGCGGTAATACGTAGGGTGCAAGCGTTGTCCGGAATTATTGGGCGTAAAGAGCTCGTAGGCGGTTTGTCGCGTCTGCTGTGAAATCCTAAGGCTCAACCTTAGACTTGCAGTGGGTACGGGCAGGCTTGAGTGCGGTAGGGGAGATTGGAATTCCTGGTGTAGCGGTGGAATGCGCAGATATCAGGAGGAACACCGATGGCGAAGGCAGATCTCTGGGCCGCTACTGACGCTGAGGAGCGAAAGCATGGGGAGCGAACAGGATTAGATACCCTGGTAGTCCATGCCGTAAACGTTGGGAACTAGATGTAGGGGCTGTTCCACGGCTTCTGTGTCGACGCTAACGCATTAAGTTCCCCGCCTGGGGAGTACGGCCGCAAGGCTAAAACTCAAAGGAATTGACGGGGGCCCGCACAAGCGGCGGAGCATGCGGATTAATTCGATGCAACGCGAAGAACCTTACCAAGGCTTGACATATGGAAGAACACTCTAGAGATAGAGGACTCTTTGGACACTTTCATACAGGTGGTGCATGGTTGTCGTCAGCTCGTGTCGTGAGATGTTCGGTTAAGTCCGGCAACGAGCGCAACCCTTGTCCTATGTTGCCAGCACTTCGGGTGGGGACTCATGGGATACTGCCGTGGTTAACACGGAGGAAGGTGGGGATGACGTCAAATCATCATGCCCCTTATGTCTTGGGCTTCACGCATGCTACAATGGCCGGTACAAAGGGCTGCGATACCGTAAGGTGGAGCGAATCCCAAAAAGCCGGTCTCAGTTCGGATTGGGGTCTGCAACTCGACCCCATGAAGTCGGAGTCGCTAGTAATCGCAGATCAGCAACGCTGCGGTGAATACGTTCCCGGGCCTTGTACACACCGCCCGTCAAGTCATGAAAGTCGGTAACACCCGAAGCCGGTGGCCTAACCATTTTTTGGGGGGAGCTGTCGAAGGTGGGACTGGTGATTAGGACTAAGTCGTAACAAGGTAGCCGTACCGGAAGGTGCGGCTGGATCACCTCCTTTCTAAGGAGTATTTTTTGCACTGGTTTCGTGAGCGTGGGTCTTACGGCTGGTGTTTGGGTGGAACATTTAGCAAGAAAACTTTTCGTGCTGTGCTGTCTGGTTAGTACGCTGCCTGTTTTGGTGGTTGGAGGGCTGGCTGGTGTTGGTGTGTTTGGTTGCGGGTGCATGCTGTTGGGGTTCTGGGAGACCAGGGCTTGGCTGGTGGGCCCTTTTTTGGGGTTTGTTGGTTTGGTTCGGGTTTTCTTACGCTCCTTTGCTGGGCTGCTGTTTTTGGTGGTTTGGTGTTGGGTGTGTTTGTACGTTGGAAACTACACAGTGGACGCGAGCATCTAGAATGACGCGAGCAATTTTTTTTTGGGCCTTTTTGGGGTTTGAAGGGTTTTGTTTGTGTTGTTTTATTTACTTATGGTCTAGATGAATGAAACAGTTTTTGTTTTGTTTGTTTTGATGTGATTTTGTTTGCAAGTTCTTAAGAGCGAACGGTGGATGCCTTGGCATCTGGAGCCGAAGAAGGACGTAGTAATCTGCGATAAGCCTCGGGGAGTTGATAAACGAGCGTTATATCCGAGGATTTCCGAATGGGGAAACCCAGCAGGCGCCTATATGGTTGCTTGTTACTCCCGCCTGAATATATAGGGCGGGTAGAGGGAACGTGGGGAAGTGAAACATCTCAGTACCCACAGGAAGAGAAAACAACATGTGATTCCGGGAGTAGTGGCGAGCGAAACTGGATGAGGCTAAACCGTGCGTGTGTGATACTCGGTAGGGGTTGCACGTGCGGGGTTGTGGGACATGCTTGATTGTTCTACCGGACTTTCAGCGTATGTTGTGCGTATAGGAGAACACCTTGGAAGGGGTGACCGGAGTGGGTGAGAGTCCCGTATCTGAAATGCGTGCGCAGCGTGGTGTGTATCCCGAGTAGCGCGGGGCCCGTGAAATCCCGTGTGAATCTGCCAGGACCACCTGGTAAGCCTAAATACTACCAGATGACCGATAGCGGACTAGTACCGTGAGGGAAAGGTGAAAAGTACCCCGGGAGGGGAGTGAAATAGTACCTGAAACCGTTTGCTTACAATCCGTCAGAGCCTCCTTGTAGGGGTGATGGCGTGCCTTTTGAAGAATGAGCCTGCGAGTTAGCGGCATGTGGCGAGGTTAACCCGTGTGGGGTAGCCGTAGCGAAAGCGAGTCTGAATAGGGCGATTTGAGTCGCGTGTCCTAGACCCGAAGCGAAGTGATCTAGCCATGGCCAGGCTGAAGCACGTGTAAGAGCGTGTGGAGGGCCGAACCCACTTAGGTTGAAAACTGAGGGGATGAGCTGTGGTTAGGGGTGAAAGGCCAATCAAACTTCGTGATAGCTGGTTCTCTCCGAAATGCATTTAGGTGCAGCGTTATGTGTTTCTTGCCGGAGGTAGAGCTACTGGATGGCCGATGGGCCCTACAAGGTTACTGACGTCAGCTAAACTCCGAATGCCGGTAAGTGAGAGCGTAGCAGTGAGACTGCGGGGGATAATCTTCGTAGTCGAGAGGGAAACAACCCAGATCATCATCTAAGGTCCCAAAGCGTGTGCTAAGTGGAAAAGGATGTGGAGTTGCTTAGACAACCAGGAGGTTGGCTTAGAAGCAGCCACCCTTGAAAGAGTGCGTAATAGCTCACTGGTCAAGTGATTCCGCGCCGATAATGTAACGGGGCTCAAGCACACCACCGAAGATATGGCAATCAACAGTTAGACTAGCATTTTGTGTTCAGTTTGTTGGTTGGGTAGGAGAGCGTCGTGTCACGAGTGAAGCAGCAGAGTGATCTAGTTGTGGATGTGACACGAGTGAGAATGCAGGCATGAGTAGCGAAAGACGGGTGAGAAACCCGTCCTCCGGAAGACCAAGGGTTCCAGGGTCAAGCTAATCTGCCCTGGGTAAGTCGGGACCTAAGGCGAGGCCGACAGGCGTAGTCGATGGACAACGGGTTGATATTCCCGTACCGGCTGGTAACCGTTCAACACAATCCATTAAGTGCTAAGAAAATTTTTCCTGGTTTACTTCCTTTCGGGGTTGTTTACTGGGTGTGTTTTCGAACCCGGTTTTGGTGCGTGAGCGTGAGGTGTGACGCAGGAAGGTAGGTAATCCCGGGCGATGGTTGTCCCGGGCTAAGCATGTAGCCTGTTCCTTATTAATAGTTTGGGACATTGGGTGAGATGTGATGGGGAGCCGTTTTGGTGAAGTTACTGATCCTATGCTGCCGAGAAAAGCATCGGCGTGAGGTTGCTGGTTGCCCGTACCCCAAACCGACTCAGGTGGTCAGGTAGAGAATACTAAGGAGATCGAGATAATCGTGGTGAAGGAACTCGGCAAAATGCCCCCGTAACTTAGGGAGAAGGGGGGCCATCCGCTTATACCCACTTGCTGGGGAAAGGGTGTGGTGGCCGCAGAGACCAGTGGGAAGCGACTGTTTACTAAAAACACAGGTCCGTGCTAACAAGCAATTGGATGTATACGGACTGACGCCTGCCCGGTGCTGGAAGGTTAAGAGGAGAGGTTAACACTTTGGTGTGAAGCTTTGAATTTAAGCCCCAGTAAACGGCGGTGGTAACTATAACCATCCTAAGGTAGCGAAATTCCTTGTCGGGTAAGTTCCGACCTGCACGAATGGCGTAACGACTTCCCAGCTGTCTCCACCGCGAACTCGGCGAAATTGCATTACGAGTAAAGATGCTCGTTACGCGCAGCAGGACGGAAAGACCCCGTGACCTTTACTACAGCTTGGTATTGGTGTTCGGTGTGGCTTGTGTAGGATAGGTGGGAGACTTTGAAGCAGTAACGCCAGTTATTGTGGAGTCGTTGTTGAAATACCACTCTGGTCACTCTGGATATCTAACTACGGACCCTGATCGGGTTCTGGGACAGTGCCTGGTGGGTAGTTTAACTGGGGCGGTTGCCTCCCAAAAAGTAACGGAGGCGCTCAAAGGTTCCCTCAACCTGGTTGGCAATCAGGTGGCGAGTGTAAGTGCACAAGGGAGCTTGACTGTGAGACTGACAGGTCGAGCAGGTACGAAAGTAGGAACTAGTGATCCGGCAGTGGCTTGTGGAAGCGCTGTCGCTCAACGGATAAAAGGTACCTCGGGGATAACAGGCTGATCTTGCCCAAGAGTCCATATCGACGGCATGGTTTGGCACCTCGATGTCGGCTCGTCGCATCCTGGGGCTGGAGTTGGTCCCAAGGGTTGGGCTGTTCGCCCATTAAAGCGGTACGCGAGCTGGGTTTAGAACGTCGTGAGACAGTTCGGTCCCTATCCGCTGCGTGCGTTGGAAATTTGAGAGGATCTGGCCCTAGTACGAGAGGACCGGGTTGGACGGACCTCTGGTGTGCCAGTTGTACCGCCAGGTGCATGGCTGGTTGGCTACGTTCGGGATGGATAACCGCTGAAGGCATCTAAGCGGGAAGCCGGCCTCAAGATGAGATTTCCTTACCAACTTGTTTGGTGTGAGGTCCCCTACAGACTATGGGGTTGATAGGCCAGATGTGGAAGCACAGTAATGTGTGGAGCTGACTGGTACTAATAGACCGAAGACTTGTAAACACCCAACCCTGGCAGGTGATCCTGTTAACGGGTGGGAGATAGAGAGTCATGTAAGTGTAACGATGTTCGCGTCTGCTTTGTGGTTTCGAACGTACAAGTTTGTGCGTGGCCACAACACGGCAACCAGTTCATGTTTCGTGGACCGGCTGGTTGTTGGTGGTTTATAGGTTTGCGGTGGTTATAGCGTCAGGGAAACGCCCGGTCACATTCCGAACCCGGAAGCTAAGGCTGACAGCGCCGATGGTACTGCACTCGGGAGGGTGTGGGAGAGTAGGACACCGCCGCAATAAAAATTAAAAAAGAGGGGGTTGCTCTGTGATGGAGCAGCCCCCTCTTCTTTTTTGTGTGTATACACGCATATACAGGCAACAACAACACAGCACAGAAAAACACCCCCCACACAAGGGAAGTGTAATCAAATAGACTCTACTCCTCCCCAAAATGCGCCCCATTGCGCAACCGGAAAATAGTTTTGAAGTTCTTTATTCGGGTGTATTCTGAAAGCAGCGGCGACAGTCACGCTATTGAGATACCGGTAAGATTCCAAGGCGGATGAGGGGGGGTATGGGCGTATTCCCTAAACAGCTTTGGCTCCTTAATGTTGCTTTGTTGATAGTCGGTGTGATGTTTCCGACAGTGCTCTTACTGGGGCGGGCTACAGAGAGCGTTGCGGCAGATATCATAGACAATAACTGGCGTGGTGAGTATGACATTCTGGTAACGCATCCTGATTTTGTGGCCGAGGTTTCCCCTGCAAACAATGATTTAGGTTTGCCGCTGGTGGAAAATAATTACGGCGCAGTAGTAGCACCCACACTCTCAGAGCGGCAAATCGAGCAGTTGCGCAGTATTCCGGAAATTGCGACCGTAGCCCCGGTAGGATACCTTGGCTCACAGATAGGAACAGAAAAATGGCTGGGCATCATAATTCCGTGGGAGGTGCTTCAGCCAGCACAGCGTATTGGGCTCACCTTTGAAATCGCTAGTAAATCGCACGACGGGGTTAGCTGGCGTTTAGATTATGCAACAGATGTTCTAGTTGAAATAGATTTAGCAAATTGGGACGGTGTATTAGGTGAAACAGCTGTGCCGCAATCCGCGTCAGAACACGGAATTGTTGTATCATACCCAGGCAGCACAATCAAGTACAGCGATAGTGCTATAACGCCGCAAGGTCTTTATGTTGCTTTATATCCGGTGCTGCTTTCTCACACCAGCATCGTAGCCGTGGATCCCGAGGCGGAAATGGACCTTTTGGGAGAAGCAGCCAGCTTTTTGCAACCTTTGCAGCAGGCTGAAAAGCTAATAACAGATTTAGAGGGTCTTAACGCTACGAAAATAGCCTCTCTAATTCCCGCAGAAAGCGATATCTTGCCGCCCGAATTCCTGCACTATCCGGGATTACGAGATTTTGAAAACGCGCCCGCAGTATGGGGTTTCTTTGGTGCAAATTCTGACCTTGTGCCGTATCTGAGATATGAAGACGCTCTGGCGCCACAAAGAATGACCATCAGTATTAGTCAACTGCAAGAGCAGGGCGCAGCCGCACTCTTGGAAGTAGGATCTACTGAAGTCGATTTACAAAAAATCGCACGCCCTTTTAGCGTTTTTAAATTACAAGCAGATTGGCCAGGGCAAGAGACAACTGATATTCCAGGTTTAGGGTACACCGTAGTTAACAAGTATGATGCGGTATCAATCAGTGGGTTAGAACTGCAGCAATATACAAAAGACGACGAAAAAACCGCCTTTAGGGTGATCCCTCATGGATTCAACGCGGGGGTGTTTGAGCTTCCAAATTATTCACCGACAGGCAGAATTCCGGGAGAAACCACAAAATACCGTGAAACTACGCCGCGTGAACTACAAATAGGAACGCCGCAGAAAAACGGCGCAGCACCGTTTGAAGCCGGAGTCTTTGACCGCGAAGCATTAAAAAAACTGGCACTGCAGGCGCCTCTTGGGTTATATGACGGTGCTGCGATTACTTTAGAGAATGGTGCAGTTTTGGAAACTAACCGGTTAGGTACCGGACTGGGGGTGTCCGCTCCTCATGTGATAGTATCACTGGATTCAGCTAAGAAATTCACCCCCGATGACTACGTTACTGCTGTGCGTATAAAAGTTGCCGGTTTAGACAATCTAACCCGCGAAGCAGCACAGCTACAGATAGATCTGGTGGCGAACCAAATTAGGTCATTAGGGTTCGGTGCAATGGTGGTCAGCGGCAGCAGCACACAAAGCATCGATATTTATGTGCCTGATTATGCTTTCGGAGTGACCGATCCGCTGCAGAATCAAACAGTTGCTGATTTGGGTTGGGTAACACAAAACTTTACAGTCACTGGATCAGATAATTGGACCTCCAGTACAATCAGTGAAGTCGCCTATTGGGTGAGTAATAGTTTGTTTGTGATTTTGCTATTGGGGCTGAGCATCGTAATCGTGTCGGTGCGGCCACAGCGTTTACGGCAGCAAAGCTTGCTGCGCAGCCTGGGATGGTCGTTTGGTCGACGTTTGAGATGGGGTCTCAGCGAGGTTTTTCCTGGGGTGGTTGTGATAGCTGCTGGTATTGTGGCAAGTATTTGTCTAGCTACAGCTGCTCAGCAGGGCGCGGTGATTGCGCTGAGCTGTCTCATTATTTTGTTAGTTTTGGGCAGTGTTCCCATGAAACCTGCTGTTTTAACTCCCGCAGCTAACGTACTTTGCAGCAGAAGAAAGATTTTCTTTTTGCTTGTTTTAGAAACAGCGGTTTGTGCAGTTGCAGCAGTGATTGCAGCAATCTTAGCGCAGCTAGCCAGATGGCTATGGAGCGTAGGCGCAACCATGTCACTGTCAAATGCAGTACTGCAAGCGCTGTTGCCGGTCGCTTTTCTGGCTAGCGGGGTGCTTTGCTTAATGCTAGGTCTGCAGTTATTCAGTAATCAAAACTTGCGGCAGATATTGTTTCTGCGAGTGCGGTTCTTTTACATGTATTTAGGGCAGTCGGTTAGAAGCATAATGTTGCGGTTGTTGGTGGTGGCCAGTGTCCAGATGATAGCAGCGAGTGTTGCTATCGCCGCACTGCTGTTGGCGTTAAAGCATTGGTATCAGCCTGATGCAACGTCTCTCGTTACCTTGGCGGTGTGCTGGTTTGCGTGGGTTCTAATGCTGATAAACAGGATATCGCAATTAAAACCGCAGCAGCTCGAACAGTATTAACGTGAATACACCGAGCTGGGTAAACCAATTATGTAGCTGTTAATTTCCGCGCCGCCGTAGTTGCTGGCGAAAATAATCCGACTGCCGTCACGTGAAATAGAGGCCTGTGGCTCGGCAAAATATGCTTCAGTCTCCGGTACTTTGGTGTGATCCACCATCGTATTTGCTACCGTAAGCTGTTGACCGTTCGCTTGCAGCTCAGCTAACCAGATGCGCCCGTACTCTGCCTGTGAATTATCAGGTGCGGCTGCTGCGCCGTAATCGCGCGTCGCTGCGTAGGTTGAAATCAGCACCCAGCCAGGGCGCCCAAATGCTTGCCCGCTAATGTGCACCGCATATGCCTCGCCGGGTGCCGGATACAGCGACCTGATACTAAAACTTTCGCCGGAAGTGATGTTGCGAGCTGTGATTGCGCCAGCCTGATAGTCGGCGTATACGAAGAAATCTTCCTGCGCTGGCCCCAGCGCGAGATCAGAGTGTTCGGAGCTTTGTGTGAGCTGCTGCGTCTCTTTAAAATCAGTGCTGTATGCGACTGTGCCGCCGTGCTCTGCAAGCCATGACACGACCGCGTATTTACCGCTGGGAGCGGTGCTGACGTGATCCGGCACTGCATGCGGTGTGGGGAAACTGGCAGCAGCAAGAGAGCCCACAAGTTTTTGTTGTTTGACATCGACCGTGAGCACTCCGTGCACAGTGACCCGCTGCGCCTGGCTGTCGTAGCTTGTCGCCATTAGCGTGAGAATGCCGCCATCGGCGCTGGCTGATCCCTCTCCACCTGTCCAGTAGGCAGTGGCTTGCGGCCACGGTGACAGCTCACTAAGGTCAAGCAGCTTTTGCTCCGCACCGGTGCTGACGTCTAGACTCATCCAGGATGTGCCGCCGTTGCGCGCTGTGTGCCACAGTATGTTGGGGTCATGCGGATGCCATAACGGCTCTGCATCACCGGTTAGCTGAGGGATGCGACCAAGATTTTCAAAAGTGACCGCGTCGTAGAGATACCATTCGCCGCGATTGTTCTGCGCCAGATAGTGGCTGCTATCGGCGTTGAAAGCCTGCCGGCGAGAATACTCGTGTCTTATTCGTGTGCTGTGCGGTGCGGTGTCTGCGCCTGCGGTGGCGCGGAACACCAGGGTGTGATGTGTCGCATCTGTGATGCCGTCAGTGAGGCCGGTGGCTTTCGCTGGGGGCTGTGCTGCGGCTGCAGTGACCTTGCCAAGTGGCTGTAGTCGGAAATCTGCAGGATACAGGCTGTCGAATGGGTTCGCGGTATGTGGGGTGGTGGATCCGCCTCCCGCAGCTTGCTGCTGCGTCGCCGTGGTGGTGACATTAGCATCGCTTGCAGTGGTGTGCGTTGTGCACGCTGTGGTGGCGATTATCATGCATCCTGCCACTGCGGTGCCTAATGCTCGCAATACCTGAGACATATACTGAGCCTAGAGCCTAAAGCTGGGAGTCTCATGGCGGCGGGTTCGCCGTCTGGGTGGTCGGAAACTCTTTCGACACGCCCGGGAAATCGGACTACTTGTGCGATATGCTGTTTAGGCGTAAAGTAAGTATCTGTTGCCGCACGGCGCCGGAAGCGCGGAAAAGGGCAACAATCTAAAACTTCAGGTTTTCAAATAAAGTTTGACGTTTGTTAGATTTTATGATGGAATTAAATCCCTAAAGTTTTCCTGCGGGTTTCGGAGGTGCCTTGGTTGGTGCGGGTACGGGGCTTGTCTGGTCTTTGAGAACTCAATAGTGTGCACTTGATTGTTAAATGCCAAATTATTTTTATCCTCGTAACTGGCCTTTTGGTTGGTTTGGATTCCTTTTTTTTGGTGGACAATTCTGGATATGATGTCAGAATCGTTTGCTTGGATTGAACTCTGGTGCTGCCTGGTCTTATTCCGGCTGGGTGGTGCTGTTTTGTTTTTGTTGGAGAGTTTGATCCTGGCTCAGGACGAACGCTGGCGGCGTGCTTAACACATGCAAGTCGAACGATGAAGCCTAGCTTGCTGGGTGGATTAGTGGCGAACGGGTGAGTAACACGTGAGTAACCTGCCCCTTACTCTGGGATAAGCGCTGGAAACGGCGTCTAATACTGGATATTACCTTTCATCGCATGGTGTTTGGTGGAAAGATTTTTCGGTTTGGGATGGACTCGCGGCCTATCAGCTTGATGGTGAGGTAGTGGCTCACCATGGCGACGACGGGTAGCCGGCCTGAGAGGGTGACCGGCCACACTGGGACTGAGACACGGCCCAGACTCCTACGGGAGGCAGCAGTGGGGAATATTGCACAATGGGCGCAAGCCTGATGCAGCAACGCCGCGTGAGGGATGACGGCCTTCGGGTTGTAAACCTCTTTTAGTAGGGAAGAAGCGTAAGTGACGGTACCTACAGAAAAAGCACCGGCTAACTACGTGCCAGCAGCCGCGGTAATACGTAGGGTGCAAGCGTTGTCCGGAATTATTGGGCGTAAAGAGCTCGTAGGCGGTTTGTCGCGTCTGCTGTGAAATCCTAAGGCTCAACCTTAGACTTGCAGTGGGTACGGGCAGGCTTGAGTGCGGTAGGGGAGATTGGAATTCCTGGTGTAGCGGTGGAATGCGCAGATATCAGGAGGAACACCGATGGCGAAGGCAGATCTCTGGGCCGCTACTGACGCTGAGGAGCGAAAGCATGGGGAGCGAACAGGATTAGATACCCTGGTAGTCCATGCCGTAAACGTTGGGAACTAGATGTAGGGGCTGTTCCACGGCTTCTGTGTCGACGCTAACGCATTAAGTTCCCCGCCTGGGGAGTACGGCCGCAAGGCTAAAACTCAAAGGAATTGACGGGGGCCCGCACAAGCGGCGGAGCATGCGGATTAATTCGATGCAACGCGAAGAACCTTACCAAGGCTTGACATATGGAAGAACACTCTAGAGATAGAGGACTCTTTGGACACTTTCATACAGGTGGTGCATGGTTGTCGTCAGCTCGTGTCGTGAGATGTTCGGTTAAGTCCGGCAACGAGCGCAACCCTTGTCCTATGTTGCCAGCACTTCGGGTGGGGACTCATGGGATACTGCCGTGGTTAACACGGAGGAAGGTGGGGATGACGTCAAATCATCATGCCCCTTATGTCTTGGGCTTCACGCATGCTACAATGGCCGGTACAAAGGGCTGCGATACCGTAAGGTGGAGCGAATCCCAAAAAGCCGGTCTCAGTTCGGATTGGGGTCTGCAACTCGACCCCATGAAGTCGGAGTCGCTAGTAATCGCAGATCAGCAACGCTGCGGTGAATACGTTCCCGGGCCTTGTACACACCGCCCGTCAAGTCATGAAAGTCGGTAACACCCGAAGCCGGTGGCCTAACCATTTTTTGGGGGGAGCTGTCGAAGGTGGGACTGGTGATTAGGACTAAGTCGTAACAAGGTAGCCGTACCGGAAGGTGCGGCTGGATCACCTCCTTTCTAAGGAGTATTTTTTGCACTGGTTTCGTGAGCGTGGGTCTTACGGCTGGTGTTTGGGTGGAACATTTAGCAAGAAAACTTTTCGTGCTGTGCTGTCTGGTTAGTACGCTGCCTGTTTTGGTGGTTGGAGGGCTGGCTGGTGTTGGTGTGTTTGGTTGCGGGTGCATGCTGTTGGGGTTCTGGGAGACCAGGGCTTGGCTGGTGGGCCCTTTTTTGGGGTTTGTTGGTTTGGTTCGGGTTTTCTTACGCTCCTTTGCTGGGCTGCTGTTTTTGGTGGTTTGGTGTTGGGTGTGTTTGTACGTTGGAAACTACACAGTGGACGCGAGCATCTAGAATGACGCGAGCAATTTTTTTTTGGGCCTTTTTGGGGTTTGAAGGGTTTTGTTTGTGTTGTTTTATTTACTTATGGTCTAGATGAATGAAACAGTTTTTGTTTTGTTTGTTTTGATGTGATTTTGTTTGCAAGTTCTTAAGAGCGAACGGTGGATGCCTTGGCATCTGGAGCCGAAGAAGGACGTAGTAATCTGCGATAAGCCTCGGGGAGTTGATAAACGAGCGTTATATCCGAGGATTTCCGAATGGGGAAACCCAGCAGGCGCCTATATGGTTGCTTGTTACTCCCGCCTGAATATATAGGGCGGGTAGAGGGAACGTGGGGAAGTGAAACATCTCAGTACCCACAGGAAGAGAAAACAACATGTGATTCCGGGAGTAGTGGCGAGCGAAACTGGATGAGGCTAAACCGTGCGTGTGTGATACTCGGTAGGGGTTGCACGTGCGGGGTTGTGGGACATGCTTGATTGTTCTACCGGACTTTCAGCGTATGTTGTGCGTATAGGAGAACACCTTGGAAGGGGTGACCGGAGTGGGTGAGAGTCCCGTATCTGAAATGCGTGCGCAGCGTGGTGTGTATCCCGAGTAGCGCGGGGCCCGTGAAATCCCGTGTGAATCTGCCAGGACCACCTGGTAAGCCTAAATACTACCAGATGACCGATAGCGGACTAGTACCGTGAGGGAAAGGTGAAAAGTACCCCGGGAGGGGAGTGAAATAGTACCTGAAACCGTTTGCTTACAATCCGTCAGAGCCTCCTTGTAGGGGTGATGGCGTGCCTTTTGAAGAATGAGCCTGCGAGTTAGCGGCATGTGGCGAGGTTAACCCGTGTGGGGTAGCCGTAGCGAAAGCGAGTCTGAATAGGGCGATTTGAGTCGCGTGTCCTAGACCCGAAGCGAAGTGATCTAGCCATGGCCAGGCTGAAGCACGTGTAAGAGCGTGTGGAGGGCCGAACCCACTTAGGTTGAAAACTGAGGGGATGAGCTGTGGTTAGGGGTGAAAGGCCAATCAAACTTCGTGATAGCTGGTTCTCTCCGAAATGCATTTAGGTGCAGCGTTATGTGTTTCTTGCCGGAGGTAGAGCTACTGGATGGCCGATGGGCCCTACAAGGTTACTGACGTCAGCTAAACTCCGAATGCCGGTAAGTGAGAGCGTAGCAGTGAGACTGCGGGGGATAATCTTCGTAGTCGAGAGGGAAACAACCCAGATCATCATCTAAGGTCCCAAAGCGTGTGCTAAGTGGAAAAGGATGTGGAGTTGCTTAGACAACCAGGAGGTTGGCTTAGAAGCAGCCACCCTTGAAAGAGTGCGTAATAGCTCACTGGTCAAGTGATTCCGCGCCGATAATGTAACGGGGCTCAAGCACACCACCGAAGATATGGCAATCAACAGTTAGACTAGCATTTTGTGTTCAGTTTGTTGGTTGGGTAGGAGAGCGTCGTGTCACGAGTGAAGCAGCAGAGTGATCTAGTTGTGGATGTGACACGAGTGAGAATGCAGGCATGAGTAGCGAAAGACGGGTGAGAAACCCGTCCTCCGGAAGACCAAGGGTTCCAGGGTCAAGCTAATCTGCCCTGGGTAAGTCGGGACCTAAGGCGAGGCCGACAGGCGTAGTCGATGGACAACGGGTTGATATTCCCGTACCGGCTGGTAACCGTTCAACACAATCCATTAAGTGCTAAGAAAATTTTTCCTGGTTTACTTCCTTTCGGGGTTGTTTACTGGGTGTGTTTTCGAACCCGGTTTTGGTGCGTGAGCGTGAGGTGTGACGCAGGAAGGTAGGTAATCCCGGGCGATGGTTGTCCCGGGCTAAGCATGTAGCCTGTTCCTTATTAATAGTTTGGGACATTGGGTGAGATGTGATGGGGAGCCGTTTTGGTGAAGTTACTGATCCTATGCTGCCGAGAAAAGCATCGGCGTGAGGTTGCTGGTTGCCCGTACCCCAAACCGACTCAGGTGGTCAGGTAGAGAATACTAAGGAGATCGAGATAATCGTGGTGAAGGAACTCGGCAAAATGCCCCCGTAACTTAGGGAGAAGGGGGGCCATCCGCTTATACCCACTTGCTGGGGAAAGGGTGTGGTGGCCGCAGAGACCAGTGGGAAGCGACTGTTTACTAAAAACACAGGTCCGTGCTAACAAGCAATTGGATGTATACGGACTGACGCCTGCCCGGTGCTGGAAGGTTAAGAGGAGAGGTTAACACTTTGGTGTGAAGCTTTGAATTTAAGCCCCAGTAAACGGCGGTGGTAACTATAACCATCCTAAGGTAGCGAAATTCCTTGTCGGGTAAGTTCCGACCTGCACGAATGGCGTAACGACTTCCCAGCTGTCTCCACCGCGAACTCGGCGAAATTGCATTACGAGTAAAGATGCTCGTTACGCGCAGCAGGACGGAAAGACCCCGTGACCTTTACTACAGCTTGGTATTGGTGTTCGGTGTGGCTTGTGTAGGATAGGTGGGAGACTTTGAAGCAGTAACGCCAGTTATTGTGGAGTCGTTGTTGAAATACCACTCTGGTCACTCTGGATATCTAACTACGGACCCTGATCGGGTTCTGGGACAGTGCCTGGTGGGTAGTTTAACTGGGGCGGTTGCCTCCCAAAAAGTAACGGAGGCGCTCAAAGGTTCCCTCAACCTGGTTGGCAATCAGGTGGCGAGTGTAAGTGCACAAGGGAGCTTGACTGTGAGACTGACAGGTCGAGCAGGTACGAAAGTAGGAACTAGTGATCCGGCAGTGGCTTGTGGAAGCGCTGTCGCTCAACGGATAAAAGGTACCTCGGGGATAACAGGCTGATCTTGCCCAAGAGTCCATATCGACGGCATGGTTTGGCACCTCGATGTCGGCTCGTCGCATCCTGGGGCTGGAGTTGGTCCCAAGGGTTGGGCTGTTCGCCCATTAAAGCGGTACGCGAGCTGGGTTTAGAACGTCGTGAGACAGTTCGGTCCCTATCCGCTGCGTGCGTTGGAAATTTGAGAGGATCTGGCCCTAGTACGAGAGGACCGGGTTGGACGGACCTCTGGTGTGCCAGTTGTACCGCCAGGTGCATGGCTGGTTGGCTACGTTCGGGATGGATAACCGCTGAAGGCATCTAAGCGGGAAGCCGGCCTCAAGATGAGATTTCCTTACCAACTTGTTTGGTGTGAGGTCCCCTACAGACTATGGGGTTGATAGGCCAGATGTGGAAGCACAGTAATGTGTGGAGCTGACTGGTACTAATAGACCGAAGACTTGTAAACACCCAACCCTGGCAGGTGATCCTGTTAACGGGTGGGAGATAGAGAGTCATGTAAGTGTAACGATGTTCGCGTCTGCTTTGTGGTTTCGAACGTACAAGTTTGTGCGTGGCCACAACACGGCAACCAGTTCATGTTTCGTGGACCGGCTGGTTGTTGGTGGTTTATAGGTTTGCGGTGGTTATAGCGTCAGGGAAACGCCCGGTCACATTCCGAACCCGGAAGCTAAGGCTGACAGCGCCGATGGTACTGCACTCGGGAGGGTGTGGGAGAGTAGGACACCGCCGCAATAAAAATTAAAAAAGAGGGGGTTGCTCTGTGATGGAGCAGCCCCCTCTTCTTTTTTGTGTGTATACACGCATATACAGGCAACAACAACACAGCACAGAAAACTGCCAGGGCAGTTAGATACTATTGAAAAGCCGGCTTATACAATCGGCACGGAGCGTGTCTGAATGTTAGTAACCTTGCTTTCTTTTGCCCTGTTAAGCGTCGCAGCGGCTGCAGCGTATCCGCTGCTGCGTGGACTCGGTGCAAAAGGCTTTTACGCCCTAGCTGCGGCGCCTGCCGCTAGTTTTTTGTTGTTTTTGTGGCTGCTGCCGCAAACCGCGACGAACAGTGCAGTGCAGTGGGAAGTCCCATGGATTGCGCAATTTAACATAAGCTTTTCTGTATATATCGATTTGTTCTCAAATCTGCTGGCAATGTTGGTGACGCTCGCGGGTGCGCTGATCCTCATGTACTGTGCTAGCTACTTCCGGCAAGACGACGAAAACGTGCCACGCTTCGGGATGATATTCTTGGCATTTGCAACAGCTATGCTGGGGCTTGTCATCTCAGACAACGTGTTCGTGATGTTCCTCTTCTGGGAAGCTACAACCGTGCTGTCATTCCTGCTAATCGGGCACAACGGTAAAAAACGTACCAGCCGTGCAGCCGCGCAGCAAGCAATTATCGTTACCACCCTCGGTGGCTTGGCAATGCTCATCGGTTTGTTGTTGCTCACAACGCACACCGGCGAAGCGAACCTCAGCGCTATTTTGGTTTCCAGTAACTTGCACGGGCCACTTATCAATGTAGCCTGCTATCTCTTGCTTGCCGGCGCGCTCTCCAAATCAGCAATCTTCCCATTCCACTTCTGGCTACCACAAGCAATGGCAGCGCCAACCCCGGTAAGCGCCTATCTGCACGCTGCAGCGATGGTGAAAGCTGGAATCTACCTAATTGCAAAAATGGGGCCAGCCTTTGCAGAGGTACCCGGATATCGCCTGACACTGGTTGCCTTAGGTGCTGTAACGATGCTCATCGCTGCGGTTAAGGCACTTCGGCAATACGATCTCAAACTTATTCTCGCCCACGGTACGGTCAGCCAGTTGGGCATGCTCACTATGCTATACGGTGTCGGGCAGCCAACAACAGACGCCGCAGCAACAGCTCTGCTCTTCGCACACGCTGTTGCAAAGGCGCCGCTGTTTCTGACGGTTGGTATGATTGAGCACCGCGCAGGAACCCGCGACTTACGACTTATTTCAGGGCTTGGCCGGCAGGATCCACCCCTCGCAATCATCGCGACAACAGCAGGCCTGTCAATGCTGGGGATGCTGCCGTTGGTGGGATTCGTTGCGAAAGAAGCCGCTCTTACGGAGCTGCTGCGCTTGCCACAGACGGGGGTCAACCTGGGCGCGCTCGGGGTGCTTATCATCGGTAGTATTCTGACCGCGGCATACACCGCTCGATTCCTGCTCGGAGCGTTTAAAACCAAGCGCGATGAATCCAAATGCGTCGCCACAAACCTCAGCCCACGCACTGCGAGTATGTTATTTGCGCCTAGCATCTTCGCACTGCTCGCTTTAGTCGGTGGCGTATTATCTGCGCAGCTTGATCCGCTTTACCAGATGGCGCGACCGCAGCTGGCAGGCTCTGAACCTGAGCATCTAGCGTTATGGCATGGCTTTACCCCGGCGCTGGGTATCACCGCTGGAATTTTGGCTATGGCCATGCTCACCCTGTGGTTGGCCGGTGTTACCGAGTCGCGTATCCGTGAGCTGGACGAACGTTACACTTTCAGCACCTTCTACAGCAATGCGATGCGAGCGCTGAACTTCGTCGCTGTGCAAGTTACTTCGGTGACTCAGCGTGGCTCTCTGCCTTACTACCTCTCCCTGATTTTCCTAGTCGTGATAAGTGGCGTGGGTGGGATGCTACTGTGGCAGCAAGCTCCGCTCGGAGAAGTCGCCTGGGGCACCCCGCTGCAGCTGATTATCGCAATCGTTTTGATTGTTTCCGCAATCGCTACGATTTTCGCCGCAAAACGTTTTCAAGCGGTTATTTTGGTGGGCTTCACTGGGTTTGCGATGGCGACACTATACGGTCTGCACGGCGCACCAGATCTGGCCCTCACTCAGATGCTGGTTGAAGCAATCACGCTCATCGCTTTCGTGCTGGTAATCCGGCGTCTGCCGCAGCACCTGGCACGGCGAAGCACAACCGCAACTCGGATCCGGAATCTTCTCATCGGCACAGCGATGGCCCTCGTCATCGGAGTCGTCACGGTGGTTGCAATGGGAGCACGGATCGCTAATCCAGTATCCCTAGCGTTCCCAGAAATGGCAGTCACCGGGGGCCACGGCTACAACGTTGTGAACGTCACCTTGGTCGACATTCGGGGCTGGGACACCTTCGGCGAGCTGTCTGTCGTGGTGGTCGCCGCCACCGGCATCGCTTCTCTAGTTTTCCTCTCTGCACGCGGCGACAACTTGCCGAAACTGCGGCGGAAAGAAGCGAAACAGGACGTACTAAGGCATCTGCGGCGGTTAGCTGATCCAAACGACCCCGCAACGCGCAACTACTGGATGATCGCTGGCCGCGATCTCAGCCCCGAGCGGCGCTCCATAATTTTCGAGGTCGTGGTGCGGTTGATGTTTCACGCGATGCTCGTGCTGTCACTTTACATGCTACTAGCTGGACATAACAGCCCCGGCGGTGGTTTCGCGGGTGGGCTTATCGCTGGGATGGCGCTAGTGTCCCGTTACCTCGTGGGAGGCCGCACCGAGCTAGGAGCAACAGTGCCGTTTGACGCCGGTAAAATTGTGGGAGCAGGCATGGCACTCGCCGCAATTACCGCGATTCTGCCGCTGTTCTTTAACGCTCCGGTGCTGTTCTCTAGCTGGGTTGACCTGGAGCTCGGCTTTTTCGGAGAGTTGCCGCTTGTCACCTCCACGCTTTTCGATGTTGGCGTCTACCTGGTGGTATTCGGTTTGGTGCTTGATGTGCTGCGGAGCCTAGGCTCACAAATCGATGTGCACAGTGAAGAAGAAAGGCAGGTGGCAGTATGATTGTCAGCATCGCCCTGCTAATTGCAATGGTCGTGATGTACGCTATTGGATTCGCTTTGATGCTGGATCGCGGCCTGACCAGGATCCTGCTCGGTTTTCTGCTTGTTGGCAACGCAACGAACCTGCTGCTGTTTCTCGTAAGTGGGTCATTCGGAGCGGCTCCTCTCGCGGGTAATGACGTTGCGCCCGAGGAGATGAGCGATCCACTGCCGCAAGCATTTATTCTCACCGCGATTGTGATTACCTTTGCGGTTAGCGCCTTTATGCTCGCGCTTATTTATCGGTCATTTAGGCACACTGACGCCCAAGACGACAACGTTAGTGATGACGCAGAAGACATCCTGCTGGCACAGGCAGAAGGGCTCACCGCTACCCAAGAAGAAGTTACAGATGCTGACTTCTACGCGGAGGTTAGTGACTTTGATTCTGACGGTGACGGTGTCGACGACCGAGTTGCGGCGCGACGCGCAGCACAGGCAGAGCAAGGGGGGCAGTATTGAGCGAGCAGCTGATGCAGAGTATTGTGCCATTGCTGGTGATAGTGCCGCTGCTTGGTGCGGCCCTCGCCCTGACTGTAGCCGGCAAGCGGCGATTGCAGGGATATATCACTTTTGGTGCGCTGATTGCGGTGGCGGTAATAGGTGCCATCACCATGGTGTACGTTGCTGCCCACGGTCCAATCGCGGTGGCTGTCGGCGGTTGGGAAGCGCCTTATGGAATCGTGCTATTGGCAGACAGTCTTTCCGCGTTGCTGGTCACAGTTTCGGCGTTGGTATTGCTCGCAGTGCTGGTATTCAGTGTCGGCCAGGGTCTTGCAGACGGCGACCAGGAAGCACCGGTCTCAATCTTCTACCCGTCATATTTGGTACTCGGAGCCGGTGTTTTTGACGCCTTCGTCGCCAATGACCTGTTTAACCTTTACGTTGCCTTCGAGATCTTGCTGGTAGCGAGCTATGTGCTACTCACCATGGGGGGTACGGAGCAGCGGATCCGCGCTGGTGTCACCTATATCGTGGTGTCGCTGGTCTCATCTGTGCTGTTTCTTACAGCGATCGGGACGATTTACGCGGCAACCGGCACCGTCAGTATGGCGCAGCTCGCCGGCAGGATTGCGGAGCTGGATCCACGCGTCCAACTCGTGCTAAACCTATTGTTGCTGATTGCGTTTGGCATCAAAGCCGCGATTTTCCCGCTGTCGTTCTGGCTCCCAGACTCTTACCCCACAGCTCCCGCGCCGGTCACTGCGGTTTTTGCGGGGTTGCTGACCAAAGTTGGTATTTACGCTATTTTGCGCACCCAAACCCTAGTTTTCGTCAGCAGCGACATTAACAGTGTGCTAATGGTGATTGCGGGTCTTACCCTGATAATCGGTATTCTCGGCGCAATTTCCCAGCGGGACATTAAACGTATTCTCTCTTTCACTCTGGTGAGTCACATTGGTTACCTGTTGTTTGGCGTAGCAATCAATACTGAGCTAGGCTTCACCGCAACGGTTTACTACATAGTGCACCACATTGTTGTGCAGACAGCTATGTTCTTGGTAGTGGGGATGATTGAGCGCTTCGGTGGCACCACCAGCCTCGACAAACTCGGCGGCTTGTTGCGTAGCCGACCGCTGCTCGCAGTGCTTGCCTTCATCACGATGCTGAACCTCGGGGGTATTCCGCCGTTCTCTGGATTCCTCGGAAAAATCGGGCTATTCACTGCCGCGCTGCACGAGGGGCAACCACTGCACTACGCAGTGGTTGGTATCGGAACGCTCACCTCGCTGCTCACCCTGTACGTGCTGGTGCGGGTATGGAGCATCGCGTTCTGGCGTCCGAAAGCTGCTATCAACAGTAAAACAGCAGCGACAAAAATTCTTGACAACCTGGTGGCTGCACCAAACGTGGCGCCGCAGCAGGCCTCGCGGGAAATACCTCGTTTGATGATGGGAGCCACAATCGGCATGGTCGCGGTAAGCGTGCTGCTGACGATTTTTGCGGGTCCGCTGGTGCGTTACGCGACGGGGGCGGGGGCGGCGCTCGTTGATCCAACCCAACAAATATCCTGGTATCAGGAACCAACAAAATCGCAGGAGGCGCCATGAGTAAACAGCTGAAAGGAACACTGCGGCTGTACGAGTTGCCGCTGCTGATCTGGCTGGTAGCACTGTGGATGATGCTGTGGCAGGAGATTTCACCGCTGAGTTTTCTGAGTGGACTGCTGGTGGCATTCGCGGTAACCCGAATATTCTTTTTGCCTCCGGTGGAGCTAGCTGGGCGATTTAATCCCCTTGCGGCGTTAAAGTACCTGCTGTTCTTCTTGTTTGAGCTAATGCTTGGTTCGCTGCAGGTTGCATGGCTTGCGATTAACCCGTGGAAGAAGGCGCAGCCGGCGGTTGTTGCGGTGCAGCTGCACACTCACTCAGACTTTATTTTGACCATGACAAGTCTGACGCTGTCGCTAATTCCGGGGTCGCTAATCGCCGATATCGACCGCTTCGGTTCGGTGATTTATGTGCACGCTTTGCACGCACCAACTGCGAAAGAGCAGCAGGCGCTGCGCCGGGACGCGCTGCGTATTGAACGGCTGTTGGTGGCGGCAATCGGCACCAGGGCAGAACTGGAGGAGTGTCTTGGCGATAAGTGAAATCTTAATTCTGTGGGGTGGTGGAGGGCTGCTGGCAGCTGCCGCTTTTCTTGCCCTGTTGCGTGCGCTGCTGGGGCCTACCGTGCTTGACCGGATGATCGCGTCTGATGTGCTGCTAACCACTATTGTGCTGGTTTTGGGCTTAGAAATGGTGATTAATAAACACACCAATTCCGTTCCGGTAATGATTGGGGTCTCAGCTACTGCAGCTTTGGCAACGATTACCGTGGCACGGTATGTGCGCCGCAAAGCTGATGGGCAAAACGATAAATTACAGCAGATGGCGAACAACATTGCCGGGATGATTGATATGCAGGGAGCTCGGACAGAGTCTGCTGACAAACCTGCCGCTGCGGACGGCTCCGGAGACGCGAATTTTGCGGGTGGTCTTGGCTCTGCGGCAAGCGGAGCCGCTGGTGCCGTGGATGCGGCTGGCCGAAAGGAGCAGGTATGAATTGGGACTTGCTAATCGAGATTGCGGTCGTGTGCTGCGTCCTGGGTGCTGCACTGCTCTCGCTGTCGGCTGGAGTGGGGTTGCTGCGGTTCCGCGATCCACTTGCCCGTTTGCACGCCGCAACCAAGCCACAAATTTTCGGACTGCTGCTGATTATTGCCGCGGTTGCGTTAGAGCAGCGCACACTGATGACTCTGTTCGCGCTTTTGCCGGTGTTTATTTTGCAATCATTGACCGCGCCGGTGTCAGCCCATATGGCGGGTCGGGCAGCTTACCGTGCTGGACAAATCGATCGCGCAGGTCTGGCATTGGATGAGCTTGACGCGGTGATTCAGAGCGCCAACAGGGAAGTTGTTGACCCGTATCGAACAGAGCTTTCTGCAGAAGAGAGCGCTTCGTTGCCGCGCGGCGCGCAGCCGAGAAATTAAATGTGCGTTTCCAGCTAAACTGCGGTAGCGTAGACAACAGAAGTTTTTGTGAAAGAGGTGGCAAGTGAGCGATAATCACGCATCTGGTGCAGAACAGAACACCGAGGTTCGCGCAACAGAGCAGTTTCAGGCTGATCTGAGCGCGATGATTCGCGCGCACGCAACCGATTTGACAATTGCAGAGGCCGAAGCGGTTGCAGCATTGCCATCTGGGGCTGCTCTGCTGGTGGTGCGCCGAGGCCCAAGCGAGGGCGCGCGATTCTTGCTTGACACTGATTTGGCTGTGGCGGGGCGGCACCCCGCTGTAGATATTTTCCTTGACGACGTGACAGTGTCGCGGCGCCATGCGGAGTTCCGGCGTGAGGGCACAAAGTTTACTGTTGTGGATCTCGGGTCTCTAAACGGCACTTACTGCAACAATGAGCGCATCGAGGCGGTAGCAGAGTTGTCTGATGGCGCGGAGGTACAGATCGGGAAATACCGATTCACTTTCTTCGCCTCGAGATTTGATTTGCCTGAGGTGGTGTAAGCGATGGCGGCAGCAGTAAAAAAGTTACAGCCGGCCGCGCGATACAGCATCGGTCAGGTATTGGAGCAGCTTAGCGGTGAATTTCAGGATCTCACGCCGTCAAAGCTGCGGTTCTTGGAAGATCAGGGGCTGATTACTCCTGAGAGAACCAGCAGTGGCTACCGCAAGTTTAAACAGGAGCATGTGGAGCGGCTGCGGTTGATTCTCACCCTGCAGCGTGATCACTATCTGCCGCTGAAAAAAATCTCTGAGGTGCTAGAAGAGGTTGATGCCGGTAAAGACCCGGTTATTCCTGGAACTGCGCAACGCAGTTTTTCAAGTATATTAACGCCGAGGCAGGTTTTGACTCGTGACGAGTTACTGCGCGCCACCGGGATTAAACCGGGGCTGCTAGCTGCTGCGATTAGTGTGGGGCTGTTGCCGAGCGCAGAAGTTTTCCCTGCGGACGCGGCACTGCAAGTGACGGCGCTGGCTAAGTTGGCACAGCGCGGACTAACTCCACGACATTTGCGTGGTGTGCGTCTGGCTGCCGAAAAAGAAGCCGAGTTGATTCAGCAGACGGTTATCGCGGTTACCGGTAAACAGCAAGCCCCAGAGAACTACGAAGAAGCACTAGTGATGGCGGAATTGCTGGAAGCGGTTCGTGCCGGGGTAGTGCGGCAGCGACTACAGCGAGGAAATTAAACTGCCGGGAGGCGAGTGTGCAATGAGGTCGTTTCGTTAGCGTTTTGTGATAAGGGAAATCGCCAAAGCGCCGTGTTGAGTAGCGACTATGGTGCTCCAGGGTGCAAGATAGTAAACAGCAAACCTTAAAGTTAAGGTTTAAGTTTAGATTTAGAAGGGGTTGCGGTGGTAGATAAAACTACTGGTGTGGGCTCAGAAAAAGACAATATGCTGTTTTCAGACGGTTTGCCGCAGCCTAACCGTGACGGTGGTTTCACTGGAAAGATTGCCGCTAACGCCGCAGGCATTACCTATCGGCAGCTAGATTACTGGGCTCGGACCGGGCTGGTGGAACCAACGGTGCGTTCGGCTGCTGGTTCCGGATCGCAGCGACTCTATGGGTTCCGCGACATTTTGGTGCTGAAGCTTATTAAGCGCCTCATTGATGTGGGTATCAGCCTGCAGCAGATTCGCACCGCGGTTGAGCAGCTGCACGAAGCCGGAGTTAATGATTTAGCACAGACTACTCTTATGAGCGATGGTGCCGGTGTGTATCTGTGTTCCTCGAACGATGAGGTTATTGACCTTTTGAACAAAGGCCAAGGTGTGTTCGGCATCGCCGTTGGTAAGGTGCTGCATGAGGTGGAAAGCACCCTTGTTGACTTTGAAGAGCATCGCACCGCAGCTGCGGTAGCTCCGGCTCCAATCGATGAGATTGCGGCGCATAAGCGCGCTCGACGTGCAAGCTAACGGGGCAGCAGCTGTATTTCCTAACAATGTTAGTTGTGCAGGCTGCTTTGTGTCAGGTAGCGCGATTGTAGCCGGGAAAGAGAGGCGGGGGTGTTTATCAACCTATATGGTGATAAACACCCCCGCCTCTCTAAACTGTGTCAAATTGCGCAGTTAATTGCGGTTTTAGTCTATTCGTTGTCGAGGGTTTCCACCAGCCACTCTTCTGGCACAGCAGGCGCCGGCGCGATTTCAATCTCAAGTGCTTTCGCGGCTTGATCGAGCAGCGCATCAAACTTCGCCGCGGTGCGCTGGGAGGCTTCACCCGGCCACATATGCACCGGCTTTGCAGAGCCCTGAGCCTGCTGAATCGAAGTGCGCTCTGCAAGGATCGGATCAAGCACCAGTTCTCCAAACAGCTCCCGCATCTCCCGAATCCGGAACTGATGCTCGGAAGACTGTGGGCGCGAACGGTTAATCACAATACCGAGTGGGCTGAGGCGCTCGCTCACCGCCGCGCGCAGTTCATCAATTGCGCGGAGGGCGCGATCCGCCGCAGCAACAGCGAAAAGCCCAGGTTCGGTGACAATCAGCACCCGGTCACTGGCAGCCCACGCGGTGCGAGTGAGGGCATTTAACGATGGTGGGCAGTCAATCAGCACCAGGTCATAGTCTTTTTCGATGTGAGCGAGAGCTTCTTCGAGCTTCCAAATCTCACGAATCGAAGGGTGCGGGCCATCAAAGTTAATCGCTGAAGGGCTGCCGAGCAGCAAATCAATCTTTCCCTCGTGGTGATTAACCCAGCCGCTCTGGCAAATTGCATCAGTGACGCGCTTCGGATCACCTAAGACATCTGCGATGTTGGCTTTACCGTTAGGATCAACATCTAAACCGGTTGAAGCGTCTGACTGCGGGTCTAAATCAACAACTAGGGTGCGTAGCCCGCGCGAGAAAGCTGCCGATGCTAAACCGAGCGTCACAGTGGTTTTGCCGACGCCGCCTTTTAGAGAACTGATGCTTAGTACCTTCACACATATAATTTTAGCGGGTTGCGGTGGCAATGCTGAAAAAATTGGTGTGATTTATCAGTAAGCTGGCTGAAGAAACAATTAAGCGGAGGTGAGCAGCATGACAGTGCGACAGATTAGGTTATTTGGGGATCCGGTGTTGCGCACCGTATGCGAAACGATTACCGAAATTACGCCGGGCGTTGCGGCGCACGTCAAAGACCTGCTTGACACGGTTGCTTTTGAGGGCCGCGCGGGACTCGCCTCAACGCAAATTGGCAACACGCTGCGGGCGTTTAGCCTGCACATCGACGGCGAGGTGAGCTACGTCTTAAACCCGCAGCTGGAGGTTTTTGGCGAGCCTGAGCTGGTTGGTGAGGGGTGCCTCTCAGTGCCTGAGTTGTGGTTTCAAGTGCCGCGCTATCCACGCGCGAGGGTTACTGGAATCAACCTCGCGGGTGAACCAGTGGTGCTCGACGGCACGGGTTTGCTGGCGCAGGCGCTGCAGCACGAGTGTGACCATCTGGAAGGCAAACTGTATTTGCAACGGTTGGATCCTGGCAGCCGTAAATCCGCGATGCGACAAATCCGCGAGTCCGGCTGGTTTTAACCTACTGTTAGGATGCCTGGTGCACAGCAAAAAGGCTGGGTGGTTAAACAGTATCGATTTAGCCACCCAGCCTTGAGCAAAACAGCGGTTTTAGTCGCCGTAAATTTCGCCAATCTCCGCGCTGAAATCTTTCAAAATGTTTGCGCGTTTGATGCTCATTTTCGGAGTCAGATGCCCCGCAGCCTCGGTAAACTCCACCGGCAGAATCGTGAATTTGCGGATCGACTCGGCACGGGACACGAAAGCGTTAGCCTCATCAACAGAACGCTGCACCTCGGCGATGACCTTCGGGTTTTTAGCTGCTTCGGCGAGTGACATATTCGGATCTTCGCCGTTGTTCTGCAGCCAGGTCGGCAACATTTCCGGGTCGAGAGTAATCAGCGCTGCAATAAACGGTCGCTTTTCGCCGACCACAACCGGGTAGCCGATAATGGTGTTTGCCCGGATTGGGTCTTCCAAAACGGCAGGTGCCACATTCTTACCGCCTGCGGTGATAATGATTTCCTTTTTACGGCCGGTGATGCGGATGTAGCCGTCGCTGTCTAGCTCGCCTAGGTCGCCAGTGTGGAAATAGCCGTCAGGGGTGAAGACCTCTTTGGTGAGCTCCTCATTCTTCCAGTAGCCCTTGAAGACACCCACGCCTTTCACCAAAATTTCGCCTTCTTCGCTGATGCGCACGCTGGTGCCCGGCAACACCGGACCCACAGTTCCAACCTTGAACTTCTGCGGCATATTTACGCTGAGCGGCGCAGTAGTTTCGGTAAGGCCGTAGCCCTCAAGAATCTTAATGCCGAGCGCGCGGTAGAAGTGGCCGAGGTAGGTGCTCAGCGGCGCGGAGCCGGAAACTGCGTAGTTTACGCGGCCACCAAGGCGAGAGCGCAGCTTTGAGAACACCAGCTTGTCGAAAAGTTTGAAGCGCAGCATCAGAGGCAGCGGCACCTTGCCTTTGTCGAGAGCCTTAGAGTATTGCACTGCGGTTTTGGCTGCGGCACGGAAAATCTTGCCTTTGCCGTCGCCCTCTGCCTTCTGCTCGGCACCGTTGTAAACCTTCTCGAAAACTCGCGGCACGGCGAGCAGGAAGGTGGGGCGGAAAGACTCAAAAGCCGGCAGCAGGTTGCTTGGCTCTGCATGACCGACGCGTACTCCGCCGTAGACGCACAGCACCGAAATAAAGCGGGCAAAAACGTGCGCCAGTGGAATGAACAAAATGGTGCCAGCCTCCGGCTGCGAGAAAATCTCGGTGAGGCTGACAAAGGTGTTGCGAGACAGCTCCACGAAATTGGAGTGGGTCAGGAAGCAGCCCTTTGGGCGTCCGAACGACCCGGAGGTGTAAATCAGGGTGGCGAGATCCTCACCAGTAGCCTGCTGGCGGCGCTGCATCACAGTATCATCGCTGATCTCCGCGCCAGCGGCTTTGAGAGTGTCAAGTGCGCCCGCGTCAATCCGCCAGTGTTTGGTGATCAGCGGCAGGGTGTCATGCACCTCTGCAAACCGGGCAAAATGCTCAGAGTGCTCGCACAGGAAGGCTGTGGCGCCCGCGTCTTCGAGGATCCACTGCACCTGCAAAGCCGAGCTGGTCTCGTAGATTGGCACCATTACCGCGCCGGCGTACCACAGAGCAAAGTCGACGAGAGTCCACTCGTAGCGGGTGCGGGACATGAAGCCCACCCGGTCGCCCGGCTCAATACCCTGCGCGATGAAACCCTTCGCGAGAGCGATAACCTCGGCACGGAACTCTGCAACCGTCAGATTACGCCATCCGTCACCGGCAGGAACCGCAAAAATCGCCAAATCTGGGGTGAGGCTAAAACGCTCCTCAAGCAGATCGGTGACGTTGTAATCTGGTTTTGCAGCCACCACTGGCGGGACGCTTGTCTGTTTCATAGTCTGTAGCTCCTACGGTACGCTGACATGTGTTCTCTGAAACACTTTATCGGGTTAAACGTATAATAGCTGAATATTTGCGGTAATGTTAAGCAAGTCGGAAGGAAGCTGAGTTGCTGTACTGGATTCTCAAACACATCGTGCTGGGGCCGCTCTTAAAAACCATCTATCGGCCGTGGGTTGAGGGCGCTGAGAATATCCCTGCGCAGGGGCCGGTAATTATTGTGGGCAACCACCTCTCTGTGATTGACTCTTTCTTCCTGCCGCTGATGATTGACCGGCGCGTCTACTTCCTCGCAAAAAGCGACTACTTCACTGGCAAAGGCCTAAAGGGCGCGTTTGTGCGTAACTTTATGCTCGGCGTGGGGCAGCTGCCGATTGACCGTTCTGGGGGTAAAGCCAGCGAGGCGTCGCTGCTGGCGGGACTGAAGGTTTTGGGCGAGGGCAAAGTGCTCGGCATTTACCCTGAAGGCACCCGTAGCCCAGACGGCAAACTGTATCGTGGCCGCACCGGTATTGCACGCTTGATTCTGGAGTCAGGCGCGGTTGTGGTGCCGGCTATTATGGTTGATACCAATAAAGCTAATCCGATTGGAACGCGGATCCCGCGGCTGCACCGTATCGGCACCATTATCGGCGAGCCGCTCGATTTTTCGCGGTTCCGGGAAATGGCTGCGGATCGTTTTGTGTTGCGCAGCATCACCGACGAGATCATGTTTGAGATTCAAAAAATCAGTCAGCAGCAGTACGTGGATAATTACGCGTCAACGGTGAAAGCACGGTTGGAAAAAGAGGCGAAGCAGGAGCAGCGCGCGTAGCTGGTAAAAGCCTGAACTGCGGTTAGGTTGTGCCCAAATTACGGTTTGGTTGCGACTCAAGTGTGGCCGGAATAACCCGTGTTTTTACAGGGTCGATTGGGTAAAATAGACGGTTAGAGTGATAACCCCGACCCAGAAGGCTAAAGAACATGGCTGAACAGCAGAATCTGTACGCTGAGCTCGACAAATACCAGGAGCTGGAAGCGAAACAGCAGCCAAACTGGCCTGATGCTGTGGTGCTTGGCAAGGTGCGCGGTGAGCTCGCGGCGCAGCCACCGCTGGTGTTTGCGGGTGAGGCAGACAAATTTAAAGAAAAACTTGCTGCCGTGGCGCGTGGCGAAGCTTTCCTGCTGCAGGGCGGTGATTGCGCAGAAACCTTCGCCGGGGCCACCGCAGATAAGATTCGAGACCGGGTAAAAACCGTGCTGCAGATGGCACTGGTGCTGACCTACGGCGCTTCCACCCCAGTCGTGAAAATGGGGCGGATGGCCGGGCAGTTCGCGAAGCCACGCTCCAGCGATGTAGAAACCCGCGACGGGCAGACCCTGCCTGCCTACCGCGGCGATCTCGTAAACGGTTACGACTTCACCGCCGCTACGCGGGCGGCTGATCCGCACCGCCTAATGCAAGGCTACAACGTGTCCACCGCAACCCTGAACCTAATTCGGGCATTCACCCAGGGTGGTTTTGCTGACCTGCGCAAGGTACATGAGTGGAACAAGGGCTTCGCTGAGAACCCAGCAAACGAGCGGTACCGGGCGCTGACTCGCGAAATCGATCGGGCGGTGGAGTTTATGCTCGCTTGCGGCGCTGACTTTTCGGCGATGAGCCGCACTGATTTCTTTGTCGGCCACGAGGCGCTGCTGCTAGACTACGAGCGGCCGCTGACCCGCATCGACAGTCGCACCGGCAAACTGTATGATACTTCGGCACACTTTTTGTGGATCGGCGAGCGCACCCGCGATATCAACGGGGCTCACGTACATTACCTGTCACAGGTTGCTAACCCGATTGGGGTAAAGCTTGGGCCGACAACTACCGTGGCCGACACCCTGGCACTGATTGAGAAACTCGACCCGGAGCGGGAACCAGGCCGTTTGACGCTGATCACCCGGATGGGGGCGAATAAGATCCGCGAGGTGCTGCCGCCACTGCTGGAGGGTGTAAAAGCCGCTGGCATTAGCCCGGTATGGGTTACTGACCCGATGCACGGCAACGGGATCACCAGCTCCACTGGCTATAAGACCCGCCGTTTTGAAGACGTGATGGACGAGGTTAAAGGTTTCTTCGAAGCGCATCGCGCGGCTGGCACTGTGCCGGGCGGTATTCACGTCGAGCTTACCGGTGACGATGTCACCGAGTGCCTCGGCGGGGCAGCGCAGATTGACGAAGCGGCGCTCGCAACGCGTTACGAGTCACTGTGCGATCCACGCCTGAACCACATGCAGTCACTGGAGCTTGCCTTCCAGGTGGCCGAGGAGCTGCGCCAGCGGTAGGTGGGAATGCTTATATATTTTCGGATAAACGCCCTGGCTGCAGCGGAAGCTAATATTACGAAAATATAAATTTTTATTTTCCTTATTGACATGATGTTAGGGGGGGGTATTTTCTAAGTTACCCGATAAACATGATATTCAGAGGAGAATATTATGAACAAGAAAATGATTCCAACCGTATTGGTCAGCGTTGGTTTGGTCTTCGCGGGTGCTGCTGCGGCGAATGCAGTAGTAACTTACCCAGCCGAGGGCGGAACATGGGATTACGGAGTTGATTCTTCAACGATTTGGTCTAATTATTATCATTCAACGCGCAGCCATGGGTCTAGTGTTCGGAATTGTCACGGCAGCCTAACGCGAAGCCCGAATGTTGGCCCAGGACATTGGTCACACGCTACGCGATATGATGGCTGCACTGGTTGGTTTAAAACTGACCAAGCATATTACCGAGTCTATTGATTCACGGAAGGTCTATAGATGTTCCGAAGTGGCAAATTTCAGCTAGTGCTTTGGGTGTTCACAGCATTTAGCTTGTTTGTTGCTCTGCAGACGGGGTATTTTGGGTCCACTAGTTTGGCTCAAAATACCCCGTTTGGTGCTGTCGGTAGCGTGACTGTCATCGACACGGCCAGCGGTGAAAACAGTTATGGAGAAGTAACTGCACTAGCGACCAAACATAATTTAGTTGGGGCGAAAAAGAATTTTGTGCGGCAAGCAGACTACACCGAGGTAGAGGTTGTATTTGCTCCAGGGCAAGCTGCGAGCGCACAAGAGTATCAAGACTACAAATACGGCGATAATTTATTCACAATAAAGCAGAGCGAGGAAGCTTTGCGGGACATCGGAATTTGGGTTTTCTATGGGGAAAAAGCAAACTATCAAGATTTTCTTGCTGAGCTGCGGCAGCAAAACTTTTCTATAGAAGCATTACCGCAGCTGAACCTCGTAACAGCGCTGTGGCAAAACCCTAAGTTTGCGGTTCCGCCGCTGGTGTCGTTGCTGGGAGTTATGCTCTGCGCAACGGTTGTTTACAGCAAACAAATGCAGGTTGTGTCCTGCAGAGAGATTCTTGGCGTTAATAAAATTAAAAGCATTGCAAAAGATGTGGGCGGCAATGCGTTTGCGGCACTCGTGTTGGCATGTTTAGCAACCGGTGCCTATGTGCTAGTAAACGTCATTTGCAATGGCTATGACAGGAGCGCCTACGTTTGGAAACAGTATCTGGATTTGAGTTTATTCAGCCTAGTTTTTTATCTGCTGATTGTTGCCACGATGATTGTCTCGCAAATGATTGTGTGGTCTAGCAGATACAGCCTAGTAGAAAGATTAAAAGACCGTCGGCCATATCGAGCCTTGCGTAACATCGCACTTGTGACGTTTGTGTTTGCAGGCATACTAGCGACTCACACCAGCCTCGTTACGGCGCAGCACATTGCTGCGCAGAGTACTATCTTGCGGGCTCAAAAAATTTGGGACGGCAAACAAAACATCAACTCTCTATTTGTGCCTTATCTGAACGAAACGCAGCTTACCGAGCAGCTTCAAAACATTAAAAATCTGGTGGTGAACGCAACAAAATACGACATCGGGGTGCTTTATTCGCAACCAGATGCAGAATGCGAGCAGATCGTTCCTGGGCTAAATTGTATTTGGGTCGCGGGGGAGTATGCGCAGCTAGCGAGTCAGCCGCACCTTGCCACCACGACAAGTGGTGAAGTGAAGGTGTATGTGCCGCAAATGTTCGCATCGCACAGTGCGCAAATCCACGACTATGTTAGCCGCAGGCTACAGTTTGAGGCTGAATTTATAGCGCTGGAAGGTAGCGCGACAGTGGCCCCACCAACAATCACGCTATCTCCCCAAGAAACCGGTGAAGTGCCTATTTTTCACACCACACTGGTCGGAGCATACAGCTTTGAAAACCCAGTGATCGTGGCTGCGGATACGAACTATTTCTCGGGTGATAGCCTACTTTCGGCAGTTACCACCGGCAACCTTTTATTTATCGGCGACGCAGAGAAACTGCAGCAGGCGATAAACGAGTCAGGGCTGCAAGAGATGGAGCTGCGAGTCACTTCGCCGCAAGTGGAAGCCCAGGGCGCGGCTTTAGCAACCGAACAGGAAATCACGAGGGGATATCAGCAGATGGTGATGCTGACATTGGTATCAATCCTGGCGGTGGTGTGTTACAGCGTTTGCTATGTTTTGCAGAACCGGAAAATAATCACCCTGCGTCACCTCCTGGGGTATCGCACAGTGGAAAATTTGGCGGTGCTCTTTGGAGTGCTGGCGGTGGCTGCAGCGTTCGTGATAGTTGCGGCAAAAACTTTGGCGGGTGGATCCACACCCCATGAATATCTGTTACTGACAGGAATGTTCGCCGGATTTGCGGGAATTGGTGCTTTCGCCGCAGTCGCATATGAAAAAGCAACGCGGCAAATAGTTTACGATTTGAGGAAATGATGATGATCAAGATAAATGAGTTTGTGGTGCCGGCAACCGCTGCAGTGGAGGTTATAAACGCCACAAAAAATTTCGGTGGTTTACACCTGTGGCGAGATTTGAATTTTGTTGCTGAGCCTGGGCAATTAACCGCGCTGCGCGGAGCGTCGGGCTCTGGCAAAACCACTCTGCTTAACTGCATCGGAATGCTGGATGAAATCGATGCAGGTGAGATTTTGTGGGGGCAGATTAGGTTGCACGACCTTAATCAGCGGCAGAAACAGGGACTGTACCGGCACAATATTGCGTTTATTTTGCAGCAGCTCGGACTGATCGCGCAGTGGACGGTGCGAGAAAATCTGACGCTGGTGCCGGGTGTGAAAAAACTCAGTCGGGCTCGGCGAGCGGAATCGATACAGCAGATTTTGGAGCTGGTGGAACTCTCAGACAAAATAGATGAGCCGTTGTATCGCCTCTCTGGCGGCCAACAGCAGCGTATTGCATTTGCCAGGGCTATGTTGCAGCAACCACAGATGCTGTTGGTGGATGAACCCACCGCGTCACTAGACGCAGAAAACGCTGCAAAAATTGTTGCCTTACTGCGCGCTGCCGCGCAAGCTGGTGCTATCGTGATTGCGGCAACACATGATACCGATTTTCTGGAGGCGGCTGACCAGGTGGTGCAGGTCGCTGCCTGAAGCGGGCTCTTGGCGGTGGGTTAGAGTTCGAAGCCGAGCTTCACGGTGGAGCCTTTGGGCACCTGTTCACCTGCGGCAGGGGACATGCTATTGACCCGCACCGCGTTACGCAGCACTCCGGGCACCCCGGTTTCTGCCACGAGCCCCAGCTCTTCAAGCTGCGCGATGGCTTCATTCATGCGCAAACCCTCTAGATTAGGCAGGGTGACCAACTCCGGCCCTTGTGACACCACCAAACCGACCGCGTCACCCACCTGCAGGGTTTCGCTCTGCTGCTGCAAGCGAATCACTTTGCCAACGGGTACAGTGTCGCTGTGCTCTTCCGCGTTGAGTGCGGTGTCAAGACGCAACCCCGCAGCGCTTAAAGCGCTCGCAACATCAGCGGCGTTCAACCCGGAAACCTCGGGCAGCGGCCCGGCAGAAACGATCAGGTTGATGGCCGCACGCTCAGCATAGGTTTCGCCGAGCACATTGTGATCGGTGTCGAGAGCAGCCAAAACTGTGCCGCGCTCGGCCGCATCAAAGCGTTCCGCTACAATCTTGCCGAAGCTGAAGCCGGCAGTGGCGATGCGGGTTTTAGCGGTCTCAGTGTCAGCTCCGACAAGCTCCGGGACTGGCAGCTGTGCTGGCCCGATTGAAAGGCACAGCTGCACTGTGGTGCCGTGCTCGACCCTGGTCGCGGCAGTAGGCTTAAACTCCACCACCGCGCCCACCGGAATATCCGGGCTGGTGCAGTCACGCTGCTCCGGGTGCGGCTCAAGCCCGGCTTCGCTGAGTGTCAGCTGCGCCTGTTCCAGGCTCATGCCGGTGAGATCTGGAACTGCAACCTGCGCGCCCGGGCCCTGCGTAAACCACCAGGCTCCGCCCGTCACCAGAAGGGTTAAAACTGTGATGAGTGCGGCCGCGATAAGCCCTCGCTTGTGACGCTTCGTGGCGGCATACTGGGCTCTATCCAGTGCGTTTTCAGAAAGATTAGTTTCTGTCGCGGCTGCGTGCGGCGTAGCTGCGGCTGCGGCACCGCTGCCGCCTGCGAAACCAGCTCCGGCAACGCCTCCGGCACCGCTAAAACCCGCGGCAGCTGCTGGGCCGGAAGCGCCGAGCGTGCCCGCGCCGGCAACACCGGCCCCGGCCGCCGTCGTGGTTGCGAGGTGAGTGGTTGCGGCGGCGTGATCCACCCCGCGCAAAACGGTGGTGCTAGGAAGCTTCGTGGTCGCCGCGCCCGCGCCCGGAGCCATCACTTTGGTAGCAGCATCGAGGCCGCCGTCTAGCAGCTGGTGGAGGCGGGCGAGCACGACAGCAGCGTCTTTTGGGCGCTTTTCGGGGTCGCGGAGAGTTGTCCACCGGACCAGTTCGTCAAGCTCCGGTGTTGCTTCCCGGGAAATATCTGACGGCCGCGGCACATCTTTTTGGGTGTGCATAATCGCCACCTGGTAAGGCTGCTCTGCACGGAATGGCTGCGTGCCGGTCAGCATCTCGTATAGCATCACGCCGAAAGCATAGATGTCGCTGCGGGCATCAGCAACCGCGCCGCGCGTGACCAGTTCCGGAGCGACATAAGCAACCGTGCCCATCAAGCCCTGGCTGGTGGTGGTGTGGTTGTCAGCCGTGCGCGCCAGCCCAAAATCACCGATTTTGATGCGGCCGTCGTCAGCCAAGAAAACATTTTCGGGTTTCAAATCACGGTGAATATAGCCGGCGCGGTGCGCCGCCGCCAGCCCCTTCAAAACCGCCTCGCTGATTTCTATAGCCTGCGCCGCGGTGAGCCGCTTTTGTTGTTTCAATACGTCGCGTAACGTCTCGCCTTGGATATATTCCATTACCAGGTAGGGGACGCCGAGCTCTTCGCCCTGGTCAAACACGTTGACCACGTTTTGATCGTTAAGCCCCGCCGCAGCCTTTGCTTCCTGGCCAAACCGGCGCACAAAATTTTCGTCATCAACCAGGTGCGGGTGCATTGCTTTTACCGCAACTTTGCGGCCTAAACGCAGATCATCCGCGAGATACACCATGCCCATACCGCCGCGGGCGATGCGCGCGCGGACTCGGTAGCGCCCGTCTAAAGTGCGCCCCAGAAAAAGGTCTCTGCCTGGTGAGTTCACTCTATAGAGTTTAGTGCTTCTTCGCTGAAATCGCCCTGGCGCAGCAGCGAAAATTTGCGAAAGAGTTATTTTAAATTTTATGGGGTGGATCAGTCCGCACCTTGGTTTTTGCCAGCCACATCTGGCAGCATATAACTATGGAAACTGCTGCAACTTACACTGTGCCGGAGCTCGTGGAAATTTTGGGGTTAACCCCGGGTAAAGTGCGTCGTCTCCTAGAGGAACGAGTACTGTTGGCGACACGGGTTGCCGGAGTGCTGCGGGTGCCGCAGGTGTTTTTGCAGGACGGCGAGCCGGTTGTGGGTCTTAAGGGCACCGCGATTGTGCTGCTGGATGCGGGGCTGAGTGAGGAGGAAGCTGTCGGCTGGCTGCTCGCCGAAAATGAACAGCTTGGTGATACCCCGATCGCGCTGCTGCGTAAGAACCACAAGGCCCCGGTGCGGGCGGCTGCGGCGCTGCTCGCGTAGCGCTGGGCTTGTTCCCGCGCGGCTTTACTGGGCGTGCTGCGCGGTAGCTGCGCAGGCGGTTTTAGGCTTCGCGGTAGGCCATCTTTTCGGCCAGAGCAATTAGTTGCTCAACTGCGCCACCTGCAATCTCGGTGTTGCGGGCGTGCTTAGTGGCGAGCGAGATGTTTTTGTTAATCATCTCTTCTACTTTTTGTGGTGCTTTGGTCTCAACGATGGTGCGCCGCAAAATCTCCAACTGCTCCGGGTCAAGTTCGCCTGATCCGAAAATATCGTCAAAAACTCCACGCACGGAGCCGCTCAGCTGTTCTCGCGCGAGCGTCACCAATACGGTGCGCTTGCCCTCTGCTAAGTCTCCGCCGGCGGGTTTTCCGGTAACTTTGCTGTCACCGAAAACCCCCATCAAATCATCGCGCAGCTGGAAGGCGACACCCACCGGGATGCCGTAGTTAGACAGCGCTTTTTCAACTTCGGGTGTTGCCTCGGCGAGCGCTGCTCCAATCAACAGTGGCTCTTCGACACTGTATTTCGCCGATTTGTACAGCAGCACTCGGGTAGCGCGTTCAAGCTGTTCGGTGGTCTCCGCAAAAGTCGGATACTGTTCTTCAAGTACGTCGAAATACTGGCCGAAAGCAACCTCGGTACGCATTCTGTCAAAATGGGCTCGCACGCGGCGTCCGGCTGCCGGAGTGGAGTAGTTTACCGCCTCCTGCAGCAGCGAATCCGCCCAGGTTTGTAGCAAATCTCCCAGCAGAATCGCGCTGGCGATACCGAAGTGGTTGGCATCCGTGCCCCACTCGCGCTCGCGATGCAAGTTCGCGAAGCTGATGTGTGCGGCAGGGCGACCACGGCGGGTCTCGGAGCGGTCAATTACATCATCGTGGATTAGCGCAGCCGCGTGAAATAATTCAAGCGCAGCGGCCGCGGTCACGACGCGCCCGGCGTCGTCGCTTAGCGGAGCATCGAAGCTCAGCGAGCGAGTGGCTTGAAAGCCGAGCGCCACCGCCTGGGCGCGGAATCTTTTGCCGCCTCGCAGAAAGTCTCGGGTTGCAGCTAGTAGGTGGTCGCAGTCAGGGCCCAGCGGGGCCAAACGCTCGGTTTGGGCATCGAGAAAATCGTCAATGCGCTGTTGCACAAGGTCGGCGAGACTCAAAGAAAGCTGCATACTGATATTTTAGCCAGCATTTGTTTAGCTAGGTCAGGAATAATAGATTTTAGGCGTAGCACTTGAAAGTAGGAACAAAATGGCACTGTCAGATGAAGAACGGCGGCTGCTTGCAGAGATGGAGCGTAACTTTTACGCGAGTGAGGCAGACTTAGTTAATACTTCCGCTCCGGTCAGGCGTCTGAGTAAACGCAATATCGTGCTGGGCGTAGTGGCCTGTGTGCTAGGTGTTGCTCTGCTTTTGGCGGGTGTGGTGACTCAATTTGCAGTGTTGGGTGTGGTTGGCTTTGTGGTGATGGTTGCGGCTTTGGTTTACGCAACCACTCCGGTGATACAAGAGGCAGCTGCTGCTGTCAGCGGCGGTACCCCACACCCCGCCGGCACAGCTCGTGCGAAGCAAACGCTGACTGAGAAACTGGAACAGCGATGGCAGGAACGGCAGGACGGCACGCGGTAGCGCACAAGCACTGGAAGTTACGGCGGGGATTCACGAGAGTGGATCCCCGCTTTTTTGTTTGTTTTGCGGCGGGGTTTTGCGCGTAGTTATAGTGTTGCGATCGTGGCTGCGGCGGCGCGGTGGTGCGGTGGTGCGATGGGAGGTGGCGCCGTACAGCAAAGTGCTTTGTGCAACGTGGCTGCGGTGGTGGATTACCCCGCCCCCTCCCGAAAAACCAATTTTAGGAGAAAATCTGTAATTTTCCTCCACCTAGATTTTCCGCTTAAATCAAGGAAAGTTTAGCGATTCTGTAAAAAAATCTATTACTTTTAATGAATTTGTGGATAGATGTGGAGTAAAGTGGAACGCTAGAGGAGGTGAGCTATGTCAGCAGTTAATTTTTTTGGCACCTATACGCCGAAGCTGGATGACAAAGGTCGCCTTGTCGTGCCCGCAAAACTCCGCGAAGCTTTCAGCCGCGGCCTGGTCATCACCAGAGGGCAAGAACGTTGCCTCTATGTCTTCCCCGCAGCCAGCTTTGACGCGCTGTTAGAGCGGATCCGCGCCCTGCCACTCACCTCTAAACAGGCGCGCGAGTTCCAGCGAGTTTTCCTGGCCGGGGCGCACGACGAAACTCCCGACAAACAGCACCGCGTCACCATTCCGGGGTTGCTTAGGGAATACGCCAGCCTCGACAAAGAGCTCACCGTTATCGGCGTGGGTGACCGTGTCGAAATCTGGGACAGTCAGAAATGGCAGGAAGTTCTCGCAGCCAGCGAAGAGCACTACTCGGATATTTCAGAGGAGGTGTTCCCGGGCATTTTCTAGCCCGCACTTATCATGACATCACCTTTGCACATTCCAGTAATGCTTGAGCGCTGCGTCGAACTGCTGGCTCCAGTTGCGACATCCGAGTGCTTCATAATCGACTGCACCCTTGGGCTCGGCGGGCACAGCGCAGCTCTGCTGCAGCGGCTGCCGCACGTCACCGTGCTCGGTATTGACCGCGACCCGGCGGCTTTGCAGCGTGCCAGCGCGAGACTTGCGGAATTCGGCTCCCGGTTTGTGCCGATCCACGCCACATATGATGCCGTTGCTGAAGTTGCCGCAAACTATGTAGCTGAGAGCGGGAAACAGTGCCGCGGTATTCTGTTTGACCTCGGTGTGTCGTCGATGCAGCTTGATTTTGTCGAGCGCGGATTCGCGTACGCGCAGGACGCCCCGCTGGATATGCGGATGGATCAAAGCACCGGCATCACCGCCGCAGAATTATTGGCAAGCAGCAGCGCCGCGGAACTCACCCAGCTGTTTAAGCGCTACGGTGATGAGCCCTTGGCATCGCGCTACGCAGCAGCGATAGTCGCCGCGCGGGAAACAACTCCGCTTACGCGCAGCACGGAGCTGGTGGAGGTGTTGCAAGAGGCCACCCCGGCGAAAATGAAAAACCTCAGGCACCCGGCAAAACGGGTGTTTCAGGCGCTGCGAGTCGCGGTAAATGATGAGCTTACAGTGTTGGCAGCGGCGATTCCGAACGCTTTACAGGCGCTCGCGGTTGGCGGCCGCATCGTGGTCATGGCGTATCAGTCGCACGAAGACAAAATCGTGAAAAATGCTTTCGCGCAGGTTAGCCGTGACCGTACCCCGGCGGGCTTACCGCAGCAACTGCCAGAGTTCGCCCCCGCTTTTAAACTTTTGACACGCGGCGCTGAACAGGCATCCGCGGCCGAACAAGAAACTAACCCGAGATCCATTCCGGTGCGTCTGCGCGCAGCGGAGAAGGTGAGAGAGACATGAGCAGCACAGTTAGGAAACCAGATAACTTTGCGCTTCCGGCGAAGCGGGGCATAGCTGTGCCCGCTAAGACCGCTGCACCCGCACCCATCTCTGCGCCTGCCAGTAACCCGACGCGGCAGCTGCAGCCGGTCACCGCGCCGCGCCGCAAGCACACCGTGATGCCGTATCTAGTGGGCGCTCTGGCGGTCTGTTTCATCGGGGCGCAGATGGTTATCAGTAACCTCACCTCGAAGGGTGCGTATGAGCTTGACGCGCTGAAAAAACAGGAGCGCGACACGCTGCGAGTGGAGCGAGTGCTGGCGCAGAACGCGCTGGCGCTGACTTCGCCGCAGAACCTCGCCGATAACGCGCGCAGCCTCGGGATGGTGGAGAATATCGCGCCGTCATATCTGCGGCTCAGCGACGGAGTGATTCTGGGCGCGCCAAGCACTGAGGTGGCACCGCGACCAGTAGCCAACCTGGTGCCAAACGCAACGCTGCAACAGCAGCCGGTAATTAACGAGGTTGGCGAGGTTGTGGCCCGTGACTCAGCGGCAGCAGCGGCCACCGCGGCCACCGCAGCTGCCGGAGTCGCCGTGGTGTGGGAAGGCGAACTGCCGGCTCCGCAAACTCGATAGCAGAGGCAGCACAGACAGATGCGATCAAGAAAAGCGGCGGCGCGGCAGCGGATGTTTGCCCTTGGCGGGGTGCTGCTGCTCGGTGGTATTTTTGGATTCCGCCTGGTTGACCTGCAGGTTATCAATGCGGCGCAATACGTTGAGGCGGCCAAGGGCAAACGCGCAGTTGATATCACCGTTCCTGCGCTGCGCGGCGACATCGTAGACCGCAAAGGGCAGATTTTGGCGACCACTGACGAGCGCTACGACGTGCAAATGTCACCCAAAAACACCCGTATTAAAAACGGGGCGGTGCAGCGGTTTAACAGCCAAACCGAAGAGACTGAAACGGTTCCCTTTGAGCAGGTGTTGGCTGAGATCGGCGCCGCTACCGGGCAACAGCCGAGCGAGATTAAAAAAATCATTGACGACGCCTTGGCAGAAAACCCCGAATCAGATTTCGCATACGTGAAACGCTCGGTGGATCTCACCACCCTGAACAAGCTCAAAGAGCTCGATATTCCGTGGCTGACTTTCTCCTCGGTCTTTAACCGCACCTACCCGAACGGCGCAGTGGGCGGTAACCTTATCGGGTTCGTGGGCAGCGAGAATGAGCCGCAGGCTGGCATTGAGCTCGCCCAGGATGCTTGTCTGGTCGGCGTGGATGGTTCGGAGAGCTATGAGCGCTCAGAAGATGGGGTGCGGCTGCCGGGTAGCACCGTGGTCACCGAAAAAGCGGTGAATGGCGGCACCGTACACCTCACCATCGATCGGGACCTGCAGTGGCAGTCGCAGCAAATCGTGAACCGTACCGCGTCTGAAACCGGCGCTGAATGGGTGATGGCGGTTATTATGGACGTCAAAACCGGTGAGCTGTTGGCGGTAGCTGAAGACGGGTCGGTGGATCCGAATCATGTGGCGGGTACCCCACCTGAGAGACGGGATTCCCGGGCGTTTTTGGCGCCGTATGAGCCCGGATCCACCTTCAAAACAATTACGGTAGCGACCCTGCTCGAAGAGGGAGTTGCAACCCCGCTGACCCAGAATCTCACCCCGGCACGATGGAATCCGGAGCCGAATGTGAGCTTCGGTGACGCCACCACCCACGGTGAAATGCAGTGGACGCTGACCGGGATTTTGGTTGCATCTTCTAACGTTGGCACCGCGATGCTGGGCACCCAGGTGAGCCCGGAAAAACGCTATGAGTATATGCAGAAATTCGGTTTCGGGGTGAGCACTCAGGCGGGGCTTGCCGTGGAAGACAGCGGTTTGGTGGCGCCGCCGGGAGACTGGGATCGCCAGACGGTCTACAACAGCACCTTCGGGCAGGGGCTCTCCGCAACGATTGTGCAAACCGCCGGAGCCTATCAGGCGATTGCGAATAATGGGGTGCGGATCCCGCCAACGCTGGTGAAGAAATGCGTGCGCCCGGACGGCACCGAAGAGGTTCCCGCGCACGGCGAAAGAGTGACCGTAATCTCGGAAAAAACCGCGAAAGAGCTACACCGCATGCTGGAAAACGTTGCGGTTAATCTGGAAAACCGCGGCTTCCTGGAGCTGCCAGGGTACCGGGTGGCGGGTAAAACCGGCACTGCGGAGCAGAGCGACGGGCACGGCGGGTATCGCAGTGACTACGTCAATAGCTTCGCCGGATTCTTCCCCGCGGAAAACCCGCAGTACGTGGTTGTCACCTCCATCGCTTTCCCGCAGCGTGACGGCACCTATAAACGGTTGCTCGGCACCTGGGGAGAGCTGGCGTCAAGCGTTATCAAAGATTATCGGGTGACCCCGTCAAATACCCCGTTTGAGCCGTATCCGGAGGAATACTAGGATGACAGAACAGCACGCGTACCGGCCGGTGCACCTGGCAGTCGTGGGAGATAAGGGAATTAGCGGCACACAAGCCGCGCTGCAGCAGCTGTACCCCGCGGTTGAGTTTGTGGCTCCCGCCGCCGCTGAAGTCATCGGGTTTAACATGTTTCCGGCGCAGCCTTTGGAGCCAAAAGCTGAGGTTAAGGAGCGGATTGCGCACGCCGCAGCGCAGCTGCAGAATGTTACGACCGAAATCGTGGCAGTGTGCGACAGCGTGGAGGCGGTTGCGGCGCTGCAGCAGGTGCAGGCGGGCGTCACAAAACTCGCCACAACCTACGGGGTAAGTGCTGACTGGCATTTGGCGATTACCACTGCGACGCTGCAACGGGTGGGTTTCGTGTTGCAAGGGCCGGAGGACGCTTATTTCCGTGGCGCGGTGCTCAGCGCCGCAAAATTTCACGCCCAAAACCTGGCTTTGGCGTTGGTGATGCTGCTGCGCGCGGGGGTGCCAGCGGCGCACTTACAACAGCAGCTGCCGCGGGCCGGGGTGATTTTGGAAACCAGTTATCAGGTGGCGCAGCCGAGCGTGTGCGAACAGTATCAGGGACAGCAGCTGCACTGGTTCCTTGACAGCGGTAGCAGCGCGGCAGCGACTGACGCGGTGCTCGGAGAACTCGCCGAAGCGGCGCCGGAAGCGGTGTGGGCGATTGTAGCTCCAGCAGCCGTGCAGACGTCGGTAGTCGCACAGGCGTCAGCAGGTAGCGGGAGCGCCACGGCTCAGCAGCAAGACGCCGCCGCAATACGTAACGAACTTTTGCGCGGCGCATACTACGGGCACAGCTGCGGGCGAGTTATTGTGGTAGACCCCGCCGCGTCACAGGCAACGCCAAACAGCGGTACAATACAACAGCAGAGCGCATTGCTGCAGGGCATTGCGCAGGCTAACGGCAAAGCTCGGCTGGCTGAGATCAGTGACCTTACCGCCGCGTTGCAGATGGTGGCTGCGCAGGCCGATCCAGCAACCACCGTATTGGTAAGCGGGTGCCTGGCCGAGCCTGCTGCGAAGATTTTGGCGGGAGAAAAATGATTGCTTTAACACTGGCGGAGATTGCGACAGCGGTCGCGGGTAAGCTGGAGCTGCAAGATACCACGGCGACTCCCGCAACCGTGATTTCAGGTAATGGGCAAACTGACTCGCGTGAGATTCAGCCGGGACAGATTTTCTTTGCGCGGCGCGGCGAAGAGACCGACGGGCACCTGTATGCAGCCGCAGCTGCTGAGCGTGGAGCCGCCCTCATCATCGCCGAGCGGCACACCGGCGCTGCTGCGCCACACATTATCGTCGCAGACACCACCGCCGCGCTTGCCGCGCTTGCCGCATACGTGATTGCCACCGTGAAAGCGCGGGGCAAACTGCGCATTGTGGGTGTCACCGGATCTAACGGCAAAACCAGCACTAAGAACCTGTTAGCTGCGATGCTGCAGCGGCTGGGATCTACGGTGGCAAACGAAAAATCCTTTAATAATGAGGTCGGCGGGCCGCTGACCATGCTGCGAGTGACGGCTGACACCGAGTATTTGGTAGCTGAAATGGGTGCTTCAGGACCTGGTGAGATTGCCCAGCTGACGCGGCTCGCGCCACCGGATTACGGCGTTGTGCTTATGGTCGGAATGGCGCACGCCGGCGGTTTTGGCAGTCTTGAAGTGACAGCAAAAACCAAAGCGGAAATGGTTACCGGGCTGCCAGCGACCGCAACCGCGGTGCTGAACGCGGCAGATTCGCGGGTTGCTGCTATGGCAGAGCAGACCGCCGCGCGGGTGCGGTTCTTTAACGGCCCCCAGGTGCGTGCTGAAAACGTGGTGACTGACGCCACCGGGAGCAGCTTCGACATGGTTATTGATGAGCAGAAAATCGCGGTGCGGTTTAACGTGTTGGGCGAACACCACATTAACAACGCGCTCGCCGCAGCGGCGGTCGCGAGTGATTTGGGGCTGAGTCTGGAAAGCATTAAAGAGGTGCTGGAACAGGTTACTCGCCCCGCGAAATGGCGCATGGAAGTGCATCACCTACGCGACGGCATCACACTTATTAATGACGCTTACAATGCGAACCCTGATTCTATGGACGCGGCTTTGAAAACGCTGGCGCAGGTGGCGGATCCGCGTGGCCGCAGCATCGCCGTGCTCGGTGAGATGAGCGAACTCGGGGAGCACGCCGGACCGGCGCACGACCGGGTAGGGTTGCAAGCGGTGCGGCTGCGTCTTGGCAAACTCGTGGTTGTTGGTGAAAATGTGCGCCGCATGTACATTACCGCCGTCAACGAGGGTGCCTGGGATGACTCCGAAGCGCACTACTGCGAAACCGCAGAACAGGCGTTGGAATACCTGACCGCGGAACTGCAGCCACACGATACAGTTTTGGTGAAGTCATCTAACGCTGCGGGGCTGCGGTTCTTGGGAGATAAATTAGCGGAGGCACTGGCATGATCGAGGTTGTAGTAGCGGGCATTATTGCGCTTGCTTTTTCGCTGTTTCTCACACCGCTTTTTGTGCGCGGCTTTGTGCGCCTGGAGTGGGGGCAGTTTATTCGCGAAGACGGTCCTAAAACCCACTACGCCAAGCGCGGCACCCCAACCATGGGCGGGCTGGTTTTCCTGCTTGCCACCGTCGTCGCCTACTTCGGCGCAAAACTTTTCACCGGCGGCAGCATCACCGCATCAGCGATGCTGGTATTTTTGCTGTCGCTGGGCTGCGGCCTTGTCGGCTTCATCGATGATTTTCTAAAAACCCGGAAACAACAGTCCCTGGGGCTCGGTGGTTGGGCAAAAATCGCGGGGCAGGTGGCCGTCGCCGTCGGCTTCGGGCTGCTCGCCATTAACTTTGCAAATGAGCACGGCATCACTCCGGCATCAACCGCAATTTCGCTATTCCGCGACACCAATATTGACTTTTTGCGGCTCGGCGTTGTGGCCGGCACCATCCTTTTCCTCGCCTGGATTATCCTCATTACCACCGCCACTTCAAACGCGGTGAACCTCACTGACGGGCTCGACGGGCTCGCCGGCGGCGCATCGATTCTAGTGTTCCTGGCTTACTGCGTTATTTCTTTCTGGCAGTTCAGCCAGAATTGTCTTGATCCGAGCAGCGGTGCGGCATGCTATGTGGCGCGTGATCCACTCGACCTCGCGGTTGTGGCTGCGGCCTTCGCTGGTTCGCTAATCGGTTTTTTGTGGTGGAACACCTCGCCGGCGCTGCTCTACATGGGTGACACCGGGTCGATGGGCATCGGCGGTGCGGTTGCTGCCTTCGCAATCCTGACCCGCACTGAGTTGCTGCTAATTTTCATCGGCGGACTGTTCCTGATCGAGGCTGGCTCAGTGATTCTGCAGCGCGTCTACTTTAAGGTGACAAAGGGGCGGCGAATCTTCCTGATGAGCCCGATTCACCACCATTTCGAGCTCAAAGGCTGGCAAGAAATCACCGTTGTAGTGCGGTTCTGGATTGTGTCAGGCGCGCTTGTGATTATCGGAATCGCGCTGTTTTACGCGGAGTGGGTGCTGACAAATGCGCATCCGTAACTCTGCGACGACCGCCACTCTAGCCAGCTGGAACGCTGCCTGGAGCGGCGTGAAAGTTGCGGTTTTCGGGGTCTCCGAGCGGGGCTTCGCTGCTGCTGATACCCTCGCTGAGCTCGGCGCCGAGGTGCTGGTTTTGGCGCCGGAACCCGGCGGAGAGCGAGAGCGGCTGCTGGCTGTTATCGGCGCCACCTTTAAACAACTGCAAATCACGGAAATCGCGCCGCAGCTTGCCGCCTTCGCGCCGCAGCTGGTTGTGGTTGCAGATAGTGAGCAACCCGGCGCGACAGAGGTGCTGCGGGCAGCGCAGAACTCCCAAGTGCCGGTGTGGAGCGACATTGAGCTGGCATGGCATGTGGGCGACAAATTTGGTGTGGCGGCGCAGTGGATTTGCGTCAGCGGGCAGCAGGATGTGGCTGCAACCGTAGAGCTTACCGCACGGATGCTGCTGGCGGCCGGGCGGCGGGTGGCGCCGGTTGGGTTGAGCGCCCCGCCGGTGCTCGATGCGGTGCGTGATCCAGCCCGGTTTGAATTCTTTGTGGTGGGGCTCAGCGGTGCGGATTTGCGACTGCTGGATGGTATTCACCCGGTTGCTAGCGCTCTGCTCAGCGTGGACGCTGCCGCCGGTGCTGGGGACGCTGCAGGCGCCGAGGACAGCACGGGCGTTACGAGTGCTGCGCCGGCCACTGAGCTGGAGCCATACGGCAACGTCTACACCAACACCAAGCTCGCCTGTATTTACAACAGACATAGCCTCGCAACCGAAAAGCTGCTGGCGGCTGCGGATGTCGCGGAGGGCTGCCGCGCCGTTAGTTTCGGGCTGGACACGCCGCCGCTCGCGGGTCTTGGTCTTGTTGAAGATGTGTTGGCGGATCGTGGTTACCATGCGGAACGCCGCAACAGCGCTTTAGAGCTTGCCACTTTGTCAGAACTAGCCAGCCGCAATCTTGCAACGCCACAGGATGTTGCGAACTTCCTTGCAGCGGCGGCGTTGGCGCGAGCTTGCGAAGTGTCACCGGCCGCGATTGCTGCTGCGCTGACCCAGCTGCCGGAGGTATAACAGATGAGCAAAACCAATGCCACGGTAAAAGCGCTGCGTGAGGGCCTACGACTGCGCGCGATTCGCGAGGCAGACGCGGTTACGGTGTGGCTATTTGCGGCCACTTTGGGCCTTATTGGTTTGGGCGTTTTGATGGTAATGTCGGCATCTTCCGTGAACTCTTATCTTGCTGAGCGTGGACCTTGGGGAGAGGGGTTCCGCCACGCTGGTTACGCCCTGGTCGCAATTGTTGCGATGCTGTTCGCCGGCGCCATAAAGCCTCACTGGTATATGCGTTTTGCCCTGATCGTTTTTGGCGGTGGAGTGCTGCTGCAATCCGCAGTGGTTTTTACAGGTCTGGGTGTCGCCGACGGTGGTAACCGTAACTGGTTGCGAATCGGCTCGCTGCAGGTGCAGCCCTCGGAGTTTCTGAAGCTCGGTGCCATTTTGATTTTGGGCGTTGTAATTCAACGACTGGTGGTAGCCCCTCGTGGCAAGCTGCTGCAGGAAATCATCCCGTTGGGGCTGTTCGCGGGTATCCCTTTGGGGCTTATCGTGTGGGGTAAAGATCTCGGCACCGCCATGGTTTTGGGACTCGCGGTGCTAGGCTGTTTGCTGTTTGGAGAGATTAAATTTCGCACTATCGCTGTTTTTGCGGTTACTGGAATTTTTGCCGCGTTTCTTTTTGTGATTAGCAGTGAAAACCGGAGAAATCGAATCGCGAGTCTGTGGGGAGACAGCAAGACTGATTACTCTGGGTTGGATTGGCAACCGCTGCACGGTGTCTGGGCGCTCTCTAGCGGTGGTGTTTTCGGAAACGGTTTGGGCAGCTCCAAAGCAAAATGGTCTTGGCTGCCAGCCGCGGAAGATGATTATATTTTTGCGATTATTGGCGAAGAATTGGGGTTGTTCGGCTGTCTCGCGGTTATTGTAGCTTACATTGTTTTGGCCTGGGCGATGCTGCGGGTTATTACCAGGGCAAAAAACTACTTTCAGAAAGCGGTTGTAGGCGGCATCATGATGTGGATCGTCGGGCAGGCATTCATCAACATCGCCGTGGTCTTGCGACTGTTGCCAGTTTTGGGAGTGCCATTGCCGTTTGTTAGCGCTGGTGGTACTGCGCTGGTGGCGTGCTGCATGGCGATGGGGGTAGTAATCACAATTGCGCGTGACACTGCGCCGCGCCAAGAGCAGACCGAGACACACCAGGACGCGTCACAGTTTAGTGCGTGACGCTGCGTGGTCGCGTTGAGCAGAAGTGCAGCCCTGCAGTAGCGACTATGCTGTTATTGGTGGTGTGTCACCGAGTGATGGACAGTGCAGCGAGTGCTGGGCGGCAGCGGCTAAACTAAAGGTTGGAAGATTTTGAAGGAGCTGCACCATGACAAACTATTTGCTGGCCGGCGGGGGTACCGCGGGGCATGTGAATCCGCTGTTGGCGCTGGCTGAGCTGATCAAAGCTACAGATCCCGCAGCAGAAATCGTGACGCTCGGCACCGCAGAAGGGCTGGAGTCAAAACTGGTGCCGCAGCGGGGATTTGAGCTGGTAACAATTGCGCGACTGCCTTTTCCGCGTAAACCCAGTCTTTACGCCCTGGGCTTCCCACTGCGTTATCGGCAGGCGGTGGCGCAGGTACGGCAGCTGATCCGCACCCGCAAAATCGATGTTGTGGTGGGTTTTGGTGGCTACGCTGCAGCTCCGGCATACAGCGCTGCAAAGCGCGAGAAGATTCCGTATGTGATTCATGAGGCTAATGCCTTGCCGGGCATGGCAAACAAGCTTGGCGCGCGCGGCACCAAGTATGTTGGCGTTACCTTTCCAGGAACTCCGATGCCGGGCGCCGTAGTCACCGGAATGCCGCTGCGCCAAGAAATCACAAAGCTTGATCGAGCAGCGCTGCGCGCAACAGCGGCGGCTCATTTCGAATTAGATCCGGCCCTGCCAACGCTGCTGGTTACCGGCGGTTCGCTTGGCGCGCGCGGGATTAACCAGGGCATGGCCGGGGCCGCGGCAGAGATTGTGGCAAGCGGTGCGCAGGTGCTGCACATCTGGGGTGGTCTTACCGCGGTAGCTGATCCACAGCAGCCCGGATATCGGGTGCTGCAGTACTGTGACCGTATGGATTTAGCTTTCGCAATTGCGGATCTTGCGGTGTCGCGTGCTGGCTCAACCACGGTCAGCGAGATTTCCGGGCTCGGAATTCCCGCGGTGTTTTCCCCGTATCGGCACGGCAACGGCGAACAAGCACTGAATTGTCGTGCGGTTGTTGCAGCCGGCGGCGCTTTAGCGGTCGAAGACAGCGACATCACCACCGCCTGGGTGCAGCAAACCCTGCTGCCGCTGTTGCACGATAAGCAGCGGCTCGCCGAGATGAGCGCCGCCGCGAAAACCGTTGCCCGCCTTGACGGCACCGAGCAACTGCTGCAACTGGTGCAGCGGGCGCTGCGTGAACACGGCGAGTAACCAGCTTTTAGCAACCTGAGCGGAGTACGATAGCAGCATGATTTATCCTGACCTTGAGCAGCCGATTCCAGCTGATTTGGGCCGTGTGCACTTTGTGGGCATTGGCGGCTCCGGTATGCACGGCATCGCGCGCATGATGCACAATCGTGGGCTGCAAGTGACCGGTTCCGATCGCAGTCTTAACGCCTACACCCGTGCTCTCAGTGAGCTCGGAATTCAGGTATCTGAGGGGCACGATGCGGCGCACGCGGTTGGTGCCGATACCCTGGTTGTAACGGGTGCGCTGTGGCAGGATAATCCGGAGTATCAGTATGCGCTGCAGCACAATATCCCGGTGCTGCATCGTTCGCAGGCGCTGGCTTGGTTGAATCGCGATAAGCGACTGATTTCGGTTGCTGGCGCGCACGGTAAAACCACCTCAACCGGGATGGTGGTGACGGCGCTGCTCGGCGCGGGGGCTGATCCATCATTTGTAAACGGTGGTGTGATCGAGGCACTCGGCGTGAGCGCGCGTGACGGCGCAGACAATCTGTTTGTGATTGAGGCCGACGAGTCAGATCGCTCTTTCCAGCTGTACGATACTGATATCGCGCTGATCACCAATGTTGATCCGGAACACCTAGATTTTTACGGCTCGCGCGAGGCGTTTATGCAGGCCTTCGTTGATTTTGCGGCGGCTGCGAATGAGGTGGTAATCGCGTCGAGCGATGATGCCGGCTGCGCGGAGGTGCTGGCGGCGCTGCCTGCTGATGTGCATGTGCAAACGTTTGGATTTGCGGATCATGCCGACGTTCAGCTGCTTGCAGTAGATGACAGCGGCCCGGTGAGCTTCACGGTTGCTGCGGCCGGCCAAGAGCAGCGGGTGCAGCTTGCGGTTTATGGGGTGCACAACGCGGTAAACGCTGCGGGCGCGATCGCGGTGCTGTTGCACCTGGGGTATTCTCTGGCGGATGCGGCGCAGGCGGTTGCGAGTTTTGCTGGCACCAAGCGGCGTTTCGAGTTTCATGCCGCGGTTGGCGGAGTGCGAGTTTACGATGATTACGCGCATCACCCAACAGAGGTTGCGGCGCTTTTGGCAGCTACCAAACCGGTTGTGGGGCAGGGGCGTTTGATTGCGGTGCATCAGCCGCATCTTTACAGCCGCACCCAGCATTTCCATCGGGAGTTCGCTGAGGTTTTGGAGCAGGGCGCAGACTATACCGTGGTATTGCCAGTTGACGGTGCGCGGGAAGATCCGGTGCCGGGGGTTACCGGAGAGCTGGTGTCAGCAGATTTCGCGGATCAGAACCGAGTGTTTTACGCCGCTGATTGGGATATTGCAACCGCGCATCTGGCGGCGGTGGCGCAACCCGGAGACGTGTTTGTGACGATGAGCTGCGGCACGGTTTACCAGATTATTCCGCAGCTGGTTGCATCCCTGGTAGCGAAGTTTGGGGATGCTGACTTGCAGACCGCCCCGGGTTTTGTGCTGCCTGGCGCCTAGGAGTAAAAGCGGAGTAAATGATGAAGCGGCCGGTTGGATTCGATACTGCAGCGCAGGAGAACTATCATGCTGAGGAGCGCCGGCCCGTCGGTGAGGCAGCTGCGGGGGAGTCTGTCCCTGCTGTGGTATCTGCCGCGGTGCCCACTGTGTCTCCGCCCGCAACTAAGTCGCCGCGGTTTTCGGCGCGTATCGCGCAGGCAGTGGCAGACGCGAATGACTTTCGCCCGGTAGGCAGCGCGGAGACGCCGCAAGCCGCCCCTGGGCAGGAACCGGATGCTGCTGCAGCTGAGTTGGGCACGGAAAACTTAGCAGCTGCGCCGCATGCAGAACCCGCAGCAGATTTGGCTGCCGTATCCCCTGCGGAGACTTTAGCTGTCACGCCGCGCGGGGAAGATTTGGCCGCTGCGCAAAAACAGCAGAAAATAAGAATCAAACAAGCGCGGCGCCGACTGGCACGCGCGGAGCGGGCAAAGACACGAGCTTTTCGTTTTTGGCAACGTCAATTGACGGTGAGTCGGCGGCGGCAGCTGCGCAGGCTTGGGGTCGGCGCAATGATGATTGCGTTGCTGGGCGTGTTAGTTGGAATTGCGGTTTTGACCCCGGCGCTAGCGGTGAAAGAAATTCAGGTCAGTGGCGGTTCTGATGAGCTCAACAGCACTGTGAGCGAGGCGCTGTACCCGTTACAGGGTAAGCCGCTGGCGTTCGTGAAAGATGCTGAGGTACATGAGACGTTGCAGCAGTTTGCGTTGATTCAAGACTATGATGTGCAGCGAGTGCCTCCGGGGCAGTTGATTGTGCAACTGACTGAGCGTACCGCGGTTTTGGCTTTGCCGCGCGGCGAAAAATTTACGATTGTGGATGCTGCCGGGGTGGAGCTGATGGTTGCGGAAGTGTTGCCGGACGGGTTGCCACTGGCCGTGGGAGACGGAATTTCTAAAGTTGGTACGAAGCAGTTTTTTGCTGCTGCTGCTGTGCTGCGGGATATTCCTGCCGAGCTGCGCTCACAAGTTGCTGAGGTCAGTGCCGCGGGTGCACAGAGCATAGAACTTAAGATGCGTGACGGGGTTGTGGTGCGCTGGGGCGGCGCTCAGGACACTCCGCTGAAAGCCGTTATCTACAGTAAAATGGCTGCTGCTCTCGCGGATCAGGAAATTTCGGTGATTGACGTTTCGGCGACCGAAGCGCCGGTTTATCAGTGAGTAAATTTTTTTTAAGCTGTGGATATCCTGCTTGCCGGAGTGTCTGCTCCATAACAACTGATTTGCTCATAGTGTTGATACATAACTACTCAGTATATAACTCTCAACCTCAGGTTGAGCTTTAAGGTTTAAGGTGGTCGTATGAACTCCGGAGAAGCAGTAATTAAGGTTGTTGGCGTTGGCGGCGGCGGCGTTAACGCTGTGAACCGCATGATTGAGCGCGAGATTAAGAACGTGGAGTTCATTGCGATTAACACTGACGCTCAGGCGCTAGCTTTGAGTGAAGCGGAAGTGAAGCTTGACATCGGGCAGGAAAAAACTCGTGGCCTTGGCGCTGGCGCTGACCCTGAGGTGGGTTTCCAATCTGCTGAAGATCACGCTGACGATATCGAGAGTGCCCTGGTTGGTGCAGATATGGTGTTTATCACCGCCGGTGAGGGTGGTGGCACAGGCACAGGCGCCGCTCCGGTTGTGGCGCGCATCGCCCGCAGTGTTGGTGCGCTGACTGTGGGTGTCGTCACCCGCCCGTTTGGTTTTGAGGGCCGCCGCCGCTCACAGCAGGCAGACACCGGCATCTTTAAGCTGCGCGAAGAGGTAGACACCCTGATTATCGTGCCAAACGACCGGCTGCTGCAGCTCGCGGGCGAGGGCCTCACCATGCTTGATGCGTTCCGCGCTGCAGATGAAGTGCTGCGAGCCGGTGTGCAGGGCATCACCGATCTGATTACCACCCCGGGCCTGATGAACGTTGACTTTGCTGACGTCAAAACTGTGATGCAGGGTGCTGGCTCAGCGCTGATGGGTATCGGAACCGGCACCGGCACCGATCGTGCCATTAAAGCGGCGGAAGATGCCATTAACTCTCCGCTGCTGGAAACCTCAATCGACGGCGCCCGCGGCGTGCTGATTTCGCTGCAGGGCTCATCTGCTGTTGGGTTGCACGAGATTTACCAGGCGGCAGACATGGTGCAAAAAGCGGTGCATCCGGAGGCAAACATCATCTTCGGTACCGTGATTGACGAATCGCTCGGTGACCAGGTGAAAGTAACTGTTATCGCTGCTGGCTTCGACGAGAAGCCAGCAGCTGAAACCGCGCAGCACAACGTGCCACGGCGTGAGCTGCGCCAGGAGCGGATGGCCGCAGAAACTGGCGCAATTGTGAACTCAACGGGTCCGATTGTGACCCCGGGAGCAAACGACACCGGAGGATTCGGTGAAACAGTTGCTAACCCGCCGCTGGAGAGCCAGATTAAGGATCCAGCTTTCGATATTGATGATGAAGATGAGCTGGATATTCCAGACTTCCTCAAGTAAGGAGTTAGCAAATGCCGAACAACGCTTTTAAAAAAGCTGCCGTTTACCTTGGCTTAGCTGAGCAAGGTGTGGAAGAACCACAGACAGATAAACAGCGCGCAACTGCTGACAACGCCGCGGCAGAAACCCAGGCACTAGTAGAGCCGCAGCAGCGTCTCGGCGCAGTGGTGACACCGCTGCAGCGAGTAACCCCAACTCGTGTTGTGAAACAGCAGCCAATGAGCGAGATTCTGACGGTGCACCCGCGCAGCTACAGTGAGGCTCCGCAGATTGCAGAAAATTTCCGCGACGGAGTTCCGGTAATCCTTAACCTGGCGCAGATGAACGACAGCGACGCGCGACGGATTATTGACTTCGCGGGCGGCTTAGTGATGGGCTTGAACGGTCACATTGAGCGAGTTACCGGGAAGGTTTTCCTGCTGACACCGGAGCATGTTGCTGTATCAGACATTGCTGAGGAAGAAGCTGGCAACCAAGATAGTGGCTCCTTCTTTGTAGCACCGCGTCAGTAAGATGATATTTTGGATTGCGATTCTGGTACTCAGAATCTATGTCATGCTGCTGTGGGGACGCTTCATCTTGGAGTGGGTTCGGGTTATCAACCCCAGGTTCACCCCTAAAGGTGTGCTGTTAGTGCTTGTCGAGCTGCTCTACACCGTGACTGATCCACCCTTAAAACTTGTGCGCAAGGTTCTGCCACCGCTGAGAATTGGGCAAATCGTGCTGGATGTGGCGCTGATGGTGGTGCTGTTCGCTGCTTGGGCGCTAATCCAACTGCTGGCATTCGCAGCCGCTAATTTTTAAAATTCAGTTTTCAACTGTCAGAATTTGCTAACCTTAAAGTGAAGTCTCTGTACCTAAGTGAAAGAGAAAAATTATGCCTTTGACTCCAGAACAGGTCAAGAATAAGACCTTTACCACCACTAAGTTCCGTGACGGGTACGACCCAGACGAGGTGGATGACTTCCTTGACGAAGTGGTAGCAGATTTTGAGGCTTACGAAGCTGCAAACGCTGAGCTGCAAGAGAAAGTAGCTGCATTGACCGCAAAGCTTGAAAACGCTCCTGAGGGTGAAACCGTAGCGCAGGAAACTGCACAGCCAGCTGCTGAAGCAGCAGACAGCAGCGCTGCATACGTTTCTCCAGACGCGCAGAAGTCCAGCGCGATGCTGCAGCTGGCGCTGGAGCTGCATGATAAGCACGTGCGCGAGGGTGAAACCAAGCGCGAGCAGCTCATCACCGAGGGTGAAAACGAAGCGAAGCGCCTGGTCACTGAGGCTGAGACAGAGCGTACCAACGTGCTCAACACCCTCGGCGCAGAGCGCGTTAAGCTGGAAGAGAAAATCAAGGATCTGCGCGATTTCGAGAAGGAATACCGCGACACCCTGACCTCATACATCCAGGCACAGCTGCGTAATCTTGACAACGACAACGAGCCCGCAGGCGGCCCAGCTCTGGGCTAAACCCTAAACGGCGTGTCAAGCACAAACACTATGCCACAACGCCGGTTAGCTCCTCTTACGGTGCTAGCCGGCGTTGCCGTGTGCTGGTTAATTTTCGACCAACTCACAAAGTTCTGGGCGCTTGAACAGCTGCCAGAACGCCGCAACCAAGAGGTTATCGGCGAGATGCTGCAGTGGTATCTTACATACAACCCCGGAGCTGCGTTCTCCCTTCTGGCAAACGCTACCTGGGTTTTCACCCTGATTGCCGCCGCCGTGGTAATCACCGTGCTGGTGAAAGCCCGGTATGTCGAATCAAAGCGCTGGGCTGTGGTAATCGGGCTGCTGCTCGGCGGCACCACCGGAAACCTTGTCGATCGGCTCTTTAGGGCGCCGGGATTTGCAGTCGGCCACGTGGTCGATTTCATTCACACTCCCTGGCTGGTGCCCGCCGTTTACAATGTCGCCGATATCGGATTAACGCTTGCGGTGCTGGGAGCAATTGCGCTATTGATTACAAATGTGCCACTGCGCCGTGTCGTGACAGATCCCGCAACACCG
>NZ_JACIFD010000004.1 GCF_014197205.1 Canibacter oris | reverse complement strand
GAAGCTCGTGGTGGTGCCGGTCACCGCAGCTGGTATTTGGGAGCTCGACGCGCTACGGCAGCGACTGTCACCGCGCACCCGGGTTGTGGCTTTCACCCATCTGTCGAATGTCACCGGGTGGCTGAGCCCGGTGCAGGATGTGGTGCAGCTGGTGGCGCAGCTGACAGGCGGCAACGCCGTAACAGTTTTGGATGCCTGCCAGTCAGTGCCGCATCTGCCCTTTGACGTTGCTGCTTTGGGCGTAGACTTCGCGGTTTTCTCGGGCCATAAAATGTATGCCCCAAACGGCATAGGCGGCTTGCTTGGCAAAACCGAGCTGCTGCAGCTACTGCCTCCAGCGAAAACCGGTGGCAGCGCTATCACTAAGGTCACGGCTGAAGCCGCCGAGTTTTTGCCGCCGCCGCATCGTTTCGAGCCAGGCACCCAGCCGGTGAGCCAGGTCATTGGCCTCGGCGCCGCGGTTGACTTTATCTCGGCGATTGGGATGCCGCTGCTAGCTCAGCGGGAGCAGCAGCTCTCCGACTATCTCTATCAGCGGCTCGCAGAGCTGCCCGGGGTTAACTTGCTCGGGCCAGCAACCTCACGTGCCGGACTGGTGGCTTTTACCCTGACAGGGGTGCATCCGCACGATGCCAGCCAGGTGTTAGACACCAACGATGTTGTGGTACGGGTGGGCCACCACTGTGCGCAGCCACTACATCGCGCACTGGGGATTAATTCCAGCGTGCGCGCGAGCATCAGCGCTGCCACCACCACGGTAGAAATTGATATGCTCATTGCGGGTATTCGCGACGTACAGAAATATTTTGGAGTGCAATAATGCAGGGTCTTGACAGTCTTTACCAGGAGCTTATTCTGGATCACGCAAAACGGCCGCACGGCAAGGGTGAGCTGGCCACGAGCTCCGCTCGCACCGCTTCGCATCACGAGCTGAACCCCAGCTGCGGTGACGAAATCACCCTTGATATTGCGGTCGAGGGCGATAAAATCGTGGAGCTGAAGTGGCGCGGCGATGGCTGTTCGATCTCGATGGCTGCGGCCTCTGCGCTGGCGCTGCTGATTAACGAGGAGCAGCCAACCCTGCAGGAAGCAAACGCTAAAATCGCCGCTTTTAGGCAGATGCTGCATAGCCGCGGCGCGGGCACTGCTGATGAGGAGCTGCTCGGCGATGCTGTGGCTTTCCAGGGCGTCAGCAAGTTTGTGATGCGTATCAAATGCGCCATGCTGAGCTGGGTCGCGCTTGAGGCTGACATCAAACAGCTTAGCGACAACCCGCAGTAACCACGAGCGGCGAGACACCACCTGGGTGCCTCGCCGCTTTTAGTTTTGCGTGGTGGGTGGATCCACCCACCAAATTTTACTCTTGCAGTCCCGGATGTTTTTCGCGAGCCCAGGCAGCCGGCTTATTTGGGCCGTCCCAAACTTTGATAGCTGCCCACACTGCAGCCACGATCGGCACCGCCAAAACCGCGCCGAGGATCTTGGCAAGTACGGTACCGACTGTGAGTGCAAGCAGAATCACCAGTGGATGTAGCTTCAGGGCACGGCCCATCACAACAGGCTGCAGGAAGTTACCCTCCAACTGGTTCACGACCACCACGATGGCGATTACGATAATCGCGCTCCACATACCGTTAGACACCAGCGCCACCAGAGCAGCGAGGATTCCGGCAATTGTGGCACCGACCAGCGGCACGAACGACAGCACAAACACCAGCACCGCGAGCGGCAGCGCCAACGGCACCTGCAGGATAAACAACCCGATGCCGATGCCAACGGCGTCAACGGCGGCTACAATTGCCGTACCGCGAATGTAAGAGCCGAAGGTTTCAACAGTTGCCTTGCCAACGCGCATTGCGCGGTCATAGTGCTCGCCGTGGAACGGGCGGCACAAGAATTCCCAAATCTCTTTGCCGTCTTTCAGGAAGAAGAACAGGATCACCACCAGCAGCACGAAACCGGCGAAGAAGTTACCGACTGCGCCGCCAACCGCGCCGCCAACCGCAACCGCGTTGGAGCCGAATTTCGAGCTGGTCACAAACTCCATAGCTTGCTGTTGCCACTGTTCGAGCTGGACGCTGTCGATTGAATCCGCAAACGGCAGACCCTGCACAAATTCAATAATCTGGTTGAAACCGCTAGCCGCACTCTCTGCTAGCTTGTCCCACTGGTTAATTACCGCGTTCACAATCATCCAGCCGACACCGCCGAGCACCGCCACTGTGCCAAGCAACACAATCGCGGTTGCTCCCAGTGCCGGGACCCCTTTGCTGCGCAGCAGTTGCATCAGAGGATTAAAGGTTGCTGCCAAAATTACCGCGAGCAGCAGCGGAATCGCCACAGTGCTGACCTGCGCCAAGCCCCAAATGGCGAGCGCACCGATGCCAATCACAATCATGGTTTGCAGGGAGCGGGTCGCGAGCTTACCGATGGTGTCTGACCACAGGGTTTTTGGGGTCGCTACTGGCGTTTCAGGAGCTTGTTTGTGAGTTTTGCAACCAAACATTTTCTCTTCCAAATCTGTGACGGTGCATCGCGAGGATGCGTGGAGCTATAAGCTTACCGGAATGTCTTTAAATAACGCACCTGGGCGGCCTGGCTAGGCATGCCACAGCTGCCCGCTAGCGTGGCGCCGCTGCGCTGCGCAGCGTTCCGGTTTTGGTGGGCGCTGCGACGATATCCCGACGGCGGCGGATTCCGGCGAGCAGGCCGTGGCGTGGCGCGAACAGCCAGCACAGCCCAAAAATCAGGGTTGCCACCAGCACGATTGCGGCGCCGGAGGGAAGGTTAAACCCCCATGACAGGTACATCCCCACGACCGCCGCCAACACGCCCATGGCCGGGGCTACCAACATCATCGTCTCCAATCTTTCTGTGATCAACCGGGCGGTTGCTGCGGGGGTCAGGAGCAGCGCCAAAACCAAAATATTCCCCATGCTCTTAACCGCTACCACAACTGCGACAGCGACCGCGATGTAGAGCACTACATCGAGCAGTAGCACCCGCAGCCCGGCGGTGCGCGCCAGTTCCTTATCGAGCGCCACCAGCACAAAACCACGTTTGAACACCAGCACCACCGTGAGCAGCAACAGTGTGACGACGGCGGTGACCAGCACATCCGCCGCAGTGCTCGAACCAAAGGATCCGAACAGCACCTGTTGCAGTGCTCCCGCATAGCCGGGAGCGAAGGTAATAATCATAATGCCGGAGGCGAAGGCGGTAACTAGCAGAATACCAATGAGGGTGTCCGGTTTTACTCGGTTGCGTACCGTTAATAGCGCGATAATTGCGGCTGCAGCGACCCCGCTAGCAGCACCGCTTAGAAGCAGCGATCCCTGCAACACAAACGCTAGCGCCAGCCCCGGAAACACGGCGTGAGCGGTAGCGTCACCGATAAACGCCATCCCGCGTAGCACCACGAAAGTTCCTAGCACGCCGCACACCACTGCGCTCAGCAGTGCCAAAAGCAGGGCGTAACCCAAAAACCGCAGCTCCGGGTCGGTGAGGTCGGCGATAAAATCAATCGGGTTAGGCATGCTGCTCCTCCGCTGCAATGGTTGATTGTGGATCGCTGGCAGGGCGCACCCCCAGCGCAGTCAGCAGCGGATGCGTGGCGCCGACTTCAAAGGTACGCTGCCACGCGGTGCTGCTACGCAGCTGCTGCGGGGTGCCGCTGCCCTGCACAGTGCCACTCAACAGAATCAGCCGGTCACAGTGCGCCTGTGCCTCGATGAGATCGTGGGTCACCATCAACACGGTATGGCCCTCCGCGGTGAGCTGCTGCAGCAGTTGTTGCAGCGCGGCGGCGGTGGGCAGATCCAACCCCGTAAAAGGCTCATCCAGCAGCAGTAATTGCGGCTGCGCGGCGAGGGCACGGGCAATCAACACGCGCTGCCGCTGCCCGCCGGATAGTTCACCCACGGGGCGCTTCGCGAACTGCCCCATACCAGTGCGCAGCAGTGCGGTTTGGGCCGCCGCCAGCTGCGCGGCAGAGACGCTACGAAACATGGTTTTACCGGTTGTGAAAGCGGTCAGCACCACGTCAAACACTGTGATTGGAAAATCCCACGCGAAGTCGTGCCGCTGCGGCACATAACCAAGGTTTTTGGTAGCGCACTGAATGCTTCCCGCGGTGATTTTTTGCACCCCGAGAATAGCCCGCAGCAGCGTGGTTTTACCGGCTCCGTTAGGGCCAATCAGCGCCGCCAGTTCGCCTTTGGCAACGGTGAAGCTGACATCGCTGAGCACCTCTCGCCCGCTCAGGTTAACGCTGAGATTCGAGACTTTAAGCACGGCTAGTTGGCTCCGGTTTCCCGTCCCGCTGCGGCGCTGGCTGATTCAGCTGCCGCAGCCTGCTGCACTGTGGCCTCTAGCACCGCCTGCCGCTGCCGCCGTTTTGTTCCCAGCAGCACCACCAAACCCACGGCCAAGGCCATGGCCAGCACCCCACACACTGCCAGCAGCGCCACCGGCAGCTGCGGCGGGAGTTCCGCTGCGGCTGGTGCTTCCATGGTTGTCTTACCGGCGGAGTCGGCTACATCTCCGGCGGCCGCTGCGGTGGTGCCGGTTACGCCAGCAGCACCGAAGGCGCTCTGCGGTGCGGTGGCGCTGCCCACCGCAAATTGCAGCACCGCGCTGGCGCTGATTTCACTACCATCCGGTTGTGCGGCTACAAACTCAAACTGCACACCATATACTCCAGGAGCGGTGAAAACCCAGTTGGCGTGTGCATGAGTGTTGTAATCAACCCAGATTTCCTGCGGTGCAGCCGCGCTGTTAAAAAGCTCTTTCGGCTTGCCGAAGTTACCCTCTTGCACATACACCAGCATATTGCCGGGGCCCGTCACACCCTGCAGTCGCATCGTTGTACCGCCGGTCACCGTGGCAAGCAGCTCCGGGTGCTGAGTATTCCAACCTGGCCACACAATGTCTTGCTGCTGGGTTTGCGGCAGCACCCACAGCTCACTGCCAGGGTTGACACCCAAAAACCCGTAGTCTGGGTCATCTGGTGCAGCTACTTTAGCGGTGTCTGTGACCGCCAACACAACTTCTTGTGGATCACGCCACACGGCTGGATGCTGACTGTCATCGCGCACCATCACCTGCATTTTCCCGTCTCGCAGCACCGGCCCAAAATCGATGTGTCCGGCGCTAATTACGGTTTCGCCGCTGCCGTACTCAACCTCTTCCGCTTTGAAGGTCGCATGCGCTGGAGCCACCGCGGCAAACACGCCGCCGACTGCAACTAGCAGTGCCATCACTCGCGCGCCTAGTCGTTCTTTATTGTTGTTGGTCATAGTTTTCCTTCTGCAGACAGGTTGTGACGGTTTCAGAGTTGTGTTCTAGGAGTTCGATGTAGCTGGTTACAACGTCGTCTAGCACTTGGTCGTAAAGCACGCAGGTGGGCACCCCGGCGGTTGTCGCAACGGCGCGCAGCAGGTCACTGTCTGCGGTCGGTTGCGGATCCACAAAAACTGCCGGAATATTGCCAGTTTTAATTGCCTGCAGCAGTTTTTTTCGATCGGCTAGTGTGGCTTCTACTGCTGGATTGCGCCGTACCGTTGCCGCGATTTCATAGTCGTATGCGGAGGCAAAATAGCTTTGGTTGTTGGTTGCGGTGATTAGCTGTTTGGTGCCGCGGCTGTCACGATGCTGAGCTGTTTGCCGGGCTGCAATTGCACTGAGCTGCTGTTTATAGGCGGCGGCGTTACTACGCAGGGTGACGCTGTGCTGCGGCATCATTCTGGTTAAATGCTCGGTTATGGCGTCCACATAACTGTTAGCATTGTGCGGATCAGCCAGCAGGTGCGGATCTATTTCACCGTGCAGGCTGCGGCCGAGCACCGCCTGCGGCAGCTGATAAATCAGCTCTCCTGTGTCGCCGAGGAAACCATAGTTCCCGGCAGGAATCGCTTGCAGTGCACGGCTGGGAACACCAATTACAACTTCGCGCAGACTGAGTTGCAAATCGTGGCTGTGAGCGTGCGAGCTGCCGTGCACGCCGGCCTCGTGTGAAATTTCGCCAACCAGTTGCAGGCTGCCACTGCTTGCGTCGTAAGCAATGTCTGCGTGCCCGGAGTCGATTACTGTCCGGTCGCGGAGTGTCGGGTCGGTGACTGGATCCACTCCCACCGCAAATACCACCTCGGCCGTGGCGGCGGCCGCGCCCTCTTCACTGCTCTGGGCAACCAGCTGCATCCGGTAAATACCAGGAGCGGTGAATGCCCAGCTCAGGTGGGTATGCGCGTTGGCAGGTAACTCTGCGGTTCCGAAGTCTTCGGCGACGGCTTCGCTGGCGGCCCACAGTACTTTTGGCTGCCCGAAGCTGCTAACGATGTACGCTGCAAGTTTCCCTGGACCGCTGATTTTTGTCGCCACAAATTTTGTACTTGCTTGTGGATCGGAGCTGCCACTTGCTTGCAAACCGAGCCACACCGTGTTGAGTGAGTTGTCGGTAATCAACGGAATCAGTTTGGCGTTGTGTTTCACGGCTTCGCTCGCCAATTCCACAGCGTTGTTACCGTGCGCTGTATATGCGGCGACCAGGCGCGGATCTTCATACTGTTGATAGTTATAGAAAGCGACATCTGCGGTTGCAATGTGTTTGAGGTCTTGTGGCAGCGGCGCATAATGCTGTGGATCGGCGCCGCGTGGCACGGTTGCATGCACTGTTGCAGTGTCTGCCACGATGTGCTCTACGATGTCTGCCAGAACCTGGGTGCTGGCGGCTATCTGCGGTTTTGCTGCCACGGTGGCAACAGGTGTTGTACCCGGCTGCAGTGTCCTTGCCGGTGCCGTGCTTGGCGAGGCGGCGCAGGAGACGCAGCTAACTGCCAGCAGTACCGTGATGCCGATTTGCCGCAGTTTGCGCACTCGAACTCCTTAATGAAAACTTTTATCAGTAATAGACTATTGATAACGCTCCTCATTTGCAAATTGGCGACCGAGTTTTTCCTTTAACATTGTTCCGTGGGGATTTATCGCGAACTTAGCAATTCAAAAGGTGTCTTTCGACTGCTCGGGGCACAACTTTTGGCGCGCTTCCCCGCGGGCATGCTATCTCTTGTGCTGCTGTTACACATGGAGCACATCTTCCACAACTACACTTCCGGCGGCATCATGCTCGCCACACTGTGCATCGGCCAGGCCGCTGCCGGCCCGGTGACAACCCGTTGGATGGGTAAATGGGGCATGCGCCCGGTACTCACAATAACCACAATCATCTGCGTCATCTGTCTGCTGCTAGTCGCATACGCACCTTTTAATCTGCTGGGCTACACAGTCGTCGCTGTGCTCTTGGGCTTCACAATTCCGCCTATCGCTCCCGCAGTACGCACCATCTTCCCCAAGCTGGTGCCCGGTAAATTGCTTAACGGACTATACTCTCTTGACGCCTCAGTGCAGGAGATTATCTGGGCCATCGGCCCAGTTATCGCGGTTTTCGTAGCGATATCCTTCTCCCCCAGCATCGCGCTCACAGTGGCCGCTGCCCTCATGGTACTCGGCGGCATCTGGTTCATCAGCAGCCCTGAACTCGGGCAGGTAAAACTCCCTCCTGCACGCCGTAAAATCGGCGCGGTCTTCACCCGCAGATCCGTCGGTCTGGCAGTAGCGCTCGGTTTCCTATACCTCATCGCTTTCGCTGCTTTCGAGGCTGGCGTTGTCTCAATTTTCGGACACGAGAGTTTTGATGGTGGCTTTATCCTCGGCATCAATGCCTTTGGATCTTTCGTTGGCGGTATGCTCGTCGGGCACCGCGCCCTGAATCGTTGGGCACTCCCAACCCGCATGTTGGTAGTTTTTGTTGGCTTCCTACTGTGCCTAATCAGCCTCGAAACCTGGTGGCTCACTGCCATTGCTTTTATTGGCGGGCTGGGCGCCGCACCAACTTTTGCGGGGCTCTCCTCACTCATCAGCTCCACCGTCAAGTTTTCCGAAACCGCTGAGGCATTCGGCTGGTCTAACACCGGGCAACTCATCGGCGCTGCAATCGGCAGTGCACTGGCGGGCATCAGCATCGATGCCATCGGTGCCCGTGGCGCTTTCGTAGTGGCCGGCGTAGCAATGGGCTGCGCGATTCTCACTGCCCTCATTTGGCGCAATATTGTGCCAGATTTACGCGGCAAAGATGCCAGCCCGATACCCGACACAGAAAAAATTCCGGTAACGCCGCAGGTAGGCATCGGATAACGAGCCACTAGATATACGGAAAGCCAACCGGTGCAGCTATGCAACAGCAGCACAAGCATCGCTGCTTTCCTGCTAGAAAATACCCTGAAACCTGGGAAGACAGTCAGAAATTCGGTATTTTGGAATGTTTGATTGTGCCCACTCCCAGAAATGTGCAAAACTAGAAGCGTCCAGTAAACACCGACGTTCACTGAAGGAGTGATCTGAATGGGCAAATACGCCGTAACTAACCCAGCAACTGGCGAAGAGGTAGCAGCTTACGATAGCGCAACCGATGCGCAGATTGAAGAGGCTCTGGCCAGCGCAACAAAAGCTTACAAAGAGTGGGCACGCAAGACTACCGTAGCTGAGCGCGCAGCTATGCTGCAGAAGCTCGCCGACCTGCACATGGAGCGCATTGACGAGCTGGCAGCTATTTTCCACCGCGAAATGGGCAAGCCGCTGGAACAGTGCAAGCTCGAGGTTGAGTTCTCAGCTGGCATCATCGCTTCTTTTGCGCAGAACGCCGAAGAGTGGCTGAAAGACGATGTGCTGCAGGTTGAAGACGGCCTCAAGACAGTGGTTAAGCGTCAGGGCTTGGGTGTAATCCTCGGCATCATGCCTTGGAACTACCCGTTCTACCAGGTAGCACGCTTCGCAGCCCCAGTGCTCGCAGTTGGCAACACCGTAGTGTTGAAGCACGCTGAAATTTGCCCTGAGACTGCACTTGCACTGGACGGTCTGTTCAAAGAAGCTGGCTTCCCAGAGGGCGCTTACGTAAACGTCTTCGCTAGCCACGATCAAATTTCTACCATGATTGCTGACGATCGCATTGCAGCTGTGAGCCTCACCGGGTCAGAGCGCGCTGGTGCAATCGTTGCTGAGCAGGCCGGCCGCGCCCTCAAGAAGTGCGTACTCGAGCTCGGCGGCTCAGATGTATTCCTGGTGCTCGATGTTGCTAACCTTGACGCGGCTGTAGAATATGCAGTTGGTGGCCGCATGGAAAACACCGGCCAGGCATGCAACGGTTCAAAGCGTATTGTTGTGATGGATAAATACTTCGACGAGTTCAAAGAGAAGTTCGTTGCAGCAATCGCCGCGCAGAATGCAGAAAACGGTGACTACGGCCCGTTGTCAAGCGCGAAAGCAACCGAAATGCTGACCTCACAAGTTGGCACCGCGCTGGAGCAGGGTGCTGAGCTGCTGACCGGTGACAACGAGCCAAACGGCAACTGGTATACTCCAAGCGTCATCGCAGGTGTCACCCCAGAAATGGATGTTTATCGCCAAGAGCTGTTTGGCCCAGTAGCGCAGCTTTACAAAGTATCAAGCGACGAAGAAGCTATTGAGCTGGCAAACAGCTCACCTTACGGCTTGGGCTCAGTTGTTATGTGTGATGATCTAGAGCGCGCAGAGCGAGTTGGCGACCAGCTCGATGTCGGCATGGTATTCATCAACGCTTCTGGCCTTGAGGGTGTTGACGTACCATTCGGTGGCGTAAAGAAGTCAGGTTACGGGCGCGAGATCGGCAAGTACGGCATCGACGAGTTCGCTAACAAGAAGCTCTTCCGCTACGCAGCGTAAGCTACTTAGCTGCTAAGCAAACCGAGCAGGGTGTGGTTCCTTCGGGGCCACACCCTGCTCGGTTTCTCACTGCAACCCGACCACAGTCGCAAAACACAGCCGCGGGCATGCAGCTGCGAATATACAGCCTGCTAAAACAGCGTCTCCGGCGCTAACTCCCAATTCACCGGGGCAGCGCCCTGCGCAGCGAGCAGCGTGTTCACCCGGCTAAACGGCCGCGATCCAAAGAACCCCCGGTATGCTGACAGCGGTGACGGATGCACCCCGCACACCAGCGGCACCCCGGGCAGCTCCGCCGCAAACTGTTTCGCGTGATTTCCCCACAGCACCGCCACCAGCGGCTGCCCCGCCGCGTGCTGTGCCGCAAGATACTGCAGCACCGCACACACCACCGGCTGCCACCCGAGTTCCGCGTGCGATCCTGCCTGCCCTGCACCCGCGCGCACCGTGAGCGCGGTGTTCAGCAGCAACACTCCCTGATCTGCCCAGGCGCTAAGATCCCCGCTCGCCGCAGGAGCAACGCCCACATCGGCGGCAAGCTCCTTGTAAATATTTTGCAGCGAGCCGGGTAGTTTCGTGATGGCGCGATCCACACTAAAAGCCAAGCCTGTGGGATGGCCAGGAGTGGGATAGGGGTCCTGCCCCAGCAATATTACTCGAACCAGCGCAGGGTCCACTCTCAGGGCACGAAACACCTGTCCAGGGGGAGGCAACACCAGCGCCTGCGTCCGCTCACGTGCCACCGCCGCAAGCACCTGTTCCAGCTCTGCAGCACAGTTCGTGAAAGCTGGCAACCAGCTCGGATGCACGCCAGCTTGCAATAGTTCATCTTCCCACGTCACACCTAATATTTTAAAATAGTTGGTGCCCAGCAATACCGCAGGGCTGCTATCGCAGCAACAGAAAAATTAGAAAACTCTCAGGCTTCTACCATTTTTTCGCAGTTAAATGAGTTAGAATATATGCAAATGCATATTTTACGTAAAGCGTAATAACCCAAGGAGAAACATGGAATTCGGAGTTTTCGGAGTCAGCGACGTCACTCGCGACCCCACCACCGGCTACACCCCAAGCGAAGCAGAGCGCATTAAAGCTTCAATCGCAATCGCTAAAAAAACTGAAGAGGTAGGCATGGACGTGTTCGCAATCGGCGAGCACCACAATCCACCATTCTTCTCATCCAGCCCAACCACCTTACTGGCTTACATTGCGGCACAAACTAAAACTCTCAAACTGAGCACTTCTACTACCCTAATCACAACCAACGATCCAGTGCGGATCGCCGAAGAATATGCGATGCTGCAGCACGTCTCAGACGGCCGAATGGATCTGATGCTCGGCCGCGGCAACACTGCGCCTGTCTACCCATGGTTCGGCAAAGACATCCGCTCAAGTTTGCCACTCGCACTGGAGAACTACAACCTACTGCACCGACTGTGGCGCGAAGATGTCGTTAACTTTAATGGCAACTTCCGCACCCCGCTGCAGGGATTCACAAGCACCCCGCGCCCACTGGATGATGTTCCGCCTTTCGTGTGGCACGGCTCTATCCGCACCCCAGAAATCGCTGAGCAAGCCGCCTACTACGGCGACGGCTTCTTTGCAAATCATATTTTCTGGCCATCAGAGCACTCTAAGCAGTTGATTGATTTCTACCGCCAGCGTTACGAATATCACGGACACGGCAAAGCTTCACAGGCAATTGTCGGCCTCGGCGGACAAACTTTCATTGCTCACAAATCTCAGGATGCCTACGCACAGTTCCGTCCGTACTTCGATAACGCCCCGGTATACGGCCACGGCCCAACCCTTGAACAATTCTCAAGTCAGACCCCACTCTCCGTTGGCAGCCCACAAGAGATTATCGACAAAACACTCACCTTCCGGGAGACCTTCGGTGATTACCAGCGTCAGATGTTCTTAATCGACCATGCTGGTCTACCATTGGAAACTGTACTAGAGCAAATTGAATTACTGGGTGAATACGTAATTCCGGTTCTGCGCAAAGAGCTCGCGGCCAAGCGCGATCCTGAAGTACCGGCGACAGCCCCAACTCACGCCCAGCTCATTAAAGCTAAATATGGCGATGAACCTCCACGACAGCCACGCCCTCGCGCCAACCGCGGCGACAACGTTACCGGTGGCTCACCATACCTTGATACCTCTTCAAAATAAGAGCACTTCAAGGTAAAATCTAAGCGGCGGCGGCACTCGGTGCCGCCGCCGCAACACCAGGAGTCACGGAATCATGGACAGCATAAATTCTTCACCAGAACAAACAACATCTGCCGCAACAAGGTATGACATCAGGCTTGCGAGCAATACCTGGGAAGCCATTATGCAGGCATACTCGAATATGCTAAAAAACTTTAACGCAGATGGTGTATTCACAGATCTGAGCATGCGTGAATACGACGTGCTATATACGCTAGCTAAATCTGGCACACTACCACAGCGCATCTGTGATATTCAAAACCGTGTGTTATTGAGCCAACCAGCACTTTCTAGATTGATTGACCGTTTAGTGAGCCGAGGTTTAATTTCCCGCACACAAGACGCAAAAGACAGACGTGCTTCGCTCATCAGTTTAACTCCTGCTGGAGCAGAATTACAGCATAAAGTTGGCGCGGCTCATGCTAAAAGCATTGCCCGCATCTTGGGCGCTGAACTTACTGCAAACGAAATGGAAAAGTTGCTTTCGCTAGCTAAAAAACTCGCTAATTAATAATCAGAATTTAGAACAGAAAATGGAAAACACTAAAAAAATCGTTATCGTGTCTGCTGGCCTTAGCGTGCCATCAAACACCTCCCTGCTAGCTGAACGCACAGCAGCAAAAGTAGCAGAAATGGCAACGGCTCAAAACATTCAGACCACCGTTAAAAGCGTTGAACTGCGAGAACATGCCAAAGCAATCATGGATGCAATGGTTGCGCAGTTCATCTCGCCTGAGCTCCAAGAAGTAATCGATGCTGTACAAGCAGCCGATGCGCTGATAGTGGCAACCCCTGTCTACAAAGCCGGCCCAAGCGGCTTATTCACTTCATTCTTCCAGGTGCTAGACAACGATATGCTAATTGGAACCCCAGTAATTCTTACCGGCTCTGCAGGCAGCGCACGACACGCCCTAGTTGTTGATGAGCAGCTTCGCGGAATTTTCGCGTACCTACGGGCCATCACCGCCCCAACAGCACTCTTTGCAGCGCCTGAAGACTGGGGGCCAGGACTGGAAAAACGCATCGAAAGAGCGGCAACCGAATTAACCGCGCTCGTCACCACAGGATTCCGCGAAGCCGTGCGGGGACAGAGCTGGGGCACCTATCAGCACAGCTTCAGTAACTCATCGGCTCCAGAGATTGATTTCAATTCGGACCTCATGAAGCTAGCAACTGGCGGAAACTAATTTCCTAGATAAAACACCACACAGTGCCGCTAAGCTGCATTCCGTGAGCCGCAGTTGACATCAACATCAACTGCGGCTCACTTGTAACGTTGTCGAATAGTCGCGTCCCGCACTTCCCCGATAAGCTCTTCAATAATATCTTCCAAGAACACTACACCTAAGAGTTTGCCGTCGGTATCGTGCACTCGTGCTAAGTGTGTCCCTTGCCGCTGCAGCAAAGCCAGCACATCTTCCAAATCGGTTTGCGCAGTAACAGTTGGCATCGCGTGTAGGCGCTTGTGCGATAACGGCTCCTGCACACGCTGTTCACTGAGACGCAGCAAGTCTTTGATGTGCACATAACCCGCAAGCTGGCCGGATGAATCAGCTAGCACATAGCGGCTAAAGCCATGTCGCTGCACCGCAGCTTCGACATCAAGCGCAGTGGCATCAATATTAAGCGTCACTAGCTCACTGTGCGGCACCACTAAGTCAGCCGCCCGCTTGTTGGTAAATTCAAAAGCCGCCGCCAGCGCACCGGCTTTGTCCTCCAGCACTCCCTCCCTAGTGGAGTTTGCAACAATGTTCTCCACCTCTTCGAGGGTGAAAGTGCTGTTAGACTCTGATTTCGGTTCCACTTTAAACAGTCGCAGCACTGCGTTGGCGACAGCATTCATAGCACCGATAATCGGCCCCATAACCTTAGAAATAGCTACCAGCGGCGGTGCTAGCAAGAGCACAGCTCTATCCGGAATGGAAAAAGCGGCGTTCTTCGGCATCATTTCGCCGAAAACCACGTGCAGGTAGCTCACCAAAACCAGGGTAATCACAAAACCCAGCACGTTCACTGTTGCACTGTTCAGCCCAGTGAAATGCAGCGGGCCTTCCAACAGATGATGAATTGCAGGCTCGGACACGTTCAAAATCAACAGCGAGCAGACGGTGATGCCGAGCTGACAGGTTGCGAGCATCAGAGTAGCGTTTTCCATCGCCCACAGAGCAGTCTTTGCAGCCTTAGAGCCGGCCAGCGCCCGTGGTTCAATTTGCGAGCGACGAGCGGAAATAACCGCGAACTCGGCGCCCACGAAGAATGCATTAACGGCCAGCAACACAACCAGCCACACGATTCCTAGCCAGTCACTCATGCGGCAGCTCCTTCCGTGCCGTGGCGGTTCTCACGCAGCTGCGGCAGCGTAATTGCACCGGTTGCAGTGTCACTGAGACCGGTCAACGATGGTGGCGCCTGATACCTGATACGCGCTATCCTGCGCCCCTCCATCCGCTCGACACGCAGCGTGGCCCCGTCTGGCATTTCCGCAATATCTCCGGGATTAGGGATCCGCCCCAGCAGCTCCAGCAAATACCCCGCAACAGTGTCATACTGGTCACTCTCGGGCACTTCAATACCAGCCTGCTCACGTAATTCATCGGGGCGCAACTCTCCAGGAATCAAAAGTTTTTCCGCGGTGCCGACAACACCCGCCTGAGCACGGTCATGCTCGTCAGCGACTTCCCCCACAATCTCCTCAACCAAATCTTCAAGCGTCACGAAGCCGGCTGTACCGCCGTATTCGTCAACCACAATCGCGCACTGGTAAACCGCGCCGCGCAGCTCCTCTAGTAGCGCATCCAGGTGCATAGTTTCCGGCACCCGGGTAATCTCCGCCGCAATCGCCGCAACCGGCACCTCCGCGCGTTTATCCCGCGGCAGTGCCACCGCCTGCTTCACATGCGCAACCCCAACCACATCATCGCGGTCGTCTTCGATCACTGGAAACCGGCTAAACCCGGTGGTGCTAGCCAAATGTAAAACCACTGCCACCGGATCCAATTTCTGCAGCGACTGCATTTTTAAGCGTGGCGTCATCACATCAACCGCGGTGAGCTCGGCAAACCGCAAAGTACGATCAAGCAAAGTCGCGGTATCCGCTTCTAAAACCCCGCTCGCCGCAGAGTGTTTCACAAGGCTTGAAAGCTCCTCCGCGCTGCGCGCCCCTGACAGTTCTTCTTTCGGCTCGATACCGATTAGTCGCAACATCCCATTCGCGCTGCCGTTCAGAACCGCCACAGCCGGCTTAAAAACCGTGGTGAAGGCAAGCTGCAGCGGCACCACAACTTTCGCGGTACGCTCAGGCAGGGAAATCGCAAAATTCTTCGGCACCAACTCGCCGACAATCATAGACAGCACAGTCGCGATCAAAACCGCCAATGGTGTCGTGATTACCTGCTGCCAGCTACTTGCCACCCCGAGGGCCTGCAATGGCTGTGCCAGCATTACAGACAGTGCTGGCTCCAGCGTATACCCAGCGAGCAGCGTGGTCAGCGTGATCCCCAACTGTGCGCTTGAGAGATGTGTGGAGGTGTGCTCTAGCGCTTTAATAACAGGCCCCAGTCCACGCGTCCCGGCCGCCTCGCGCCGCTCCAGTTCATGCCGATCAAGCGCCACCAGCGAAAACTCCGCCGCCACAAACACCCCGGTTCCGAGGGTCAGCAGCAGCCCGATTCCTAATAACAGCCACTCGTTCATTGCAGCGCAGCTCGCTTCACACACTTCTTCGCCTCACGCCCTGCGTAAGGCAAACAACTTCGACCGTCAGCATCCATAACTATTTAACTCTAGTGCTTTTTGCTGGATTTACTCCGAAGGCACAGCGCTTTACGGCCTGCAGCTCGCCGCTGCCATAGATTACAGCTAGAACCTCGCAGTGCGATGGGTGGATCAGCGGGCGAGGCGATCCACCACCCAAAAAATTATCGCGCTTTGCGCCGTGTCACCACAAAGCTCAGATAAGTAGCGTAGGCTAGTAGTTATCACATGCATTGGTGCGACTTCCGAGCATCGATGGGCAGCGAAGCAAAGAAAGTGAGACGACAGTGACGCAGGCAGCTGGGGCTGACGCAAATTTTGGTGCAAACGCTTGGTTAGTTGAAGAACTTTACAAGCAGTACCTGGTCGATAAAAACCAAGTTGATGCAGCCTGGTGGCCAGTGTTGGAGCAGGTGCACGCGTCCGGAGGCGTTGTCACCGCAGCAGCTCAGAGCACCACAGCAGCGCCGCGTACCACAAACAAGACCTCGGCGACATCTGAGGCAGCTGCACCGAGCACAGCTCCACAGGGGGCTACGAGCACAGACGGCAGTCAGGTAGCTGCCCGCACCACCAACATCGCACCACGCGAAACCCCGATCCCGGCCGATGCGCCACGGCCACTGCTGAACGAGCAACCAGCCGTAGCAGAAGACGTCGTTACCCCGCTTAAAGGCATCGCGCGCACTATTTCGAAAAACATGGATGCCAGTCTCAGCATCCCGACCGCAACCAGCGTACGCACGGTTCCTGCAAAGCTCATGATTGATAACCGCATCGTTATCAATAACCATCTCGGACGCACCCGCGGCGGTAAAGTTTCATTCACCCACCTCATCGGCTGGGCGCTGATTAAAGCGCTCAAAATGTTCCCGAGCCAGAACGTCGCCTACACCGAGGTAGACGGCAAACCAGCGGTTGTGGCTCCCGCGCACATCGGCCTCGGCATCGCAATCGACCTGCCAAAACCTGATGGCAGCCGACAACTGATGGTGCCCGCTATTAAACGCGCAGAAACCCTCGACTTCAACGAATACCTGGTTGCTTATGAGGATCTCGTGAAGCGTGCTCGCCAGGGCAAGCTGACCGCGACAGACTTCCAAGGCGCGACCCTGTCACTCACCAACCCAGGTGGTATCGGTACCGTACACTCTATTCCTCGCCTGATGAACGGACAGGGCTGCATTATCGGCGCTGGCGCGCTGGAGTACCCAGCACAGTACCAGGGCGCTTCCCCAGAGATGCTGGCGAAAATTGGTGTCTCAAAAACTATCACCCTCACCAGCACCTACGATCACCGTGTGATTCAAGGGGCTGGCAGCGGCGAGTTCTTAAAGATTGTTCACGAGCATCTGATTGGCAAGCACAACTTCTATGAAGAGATTTTCGCTGCGCTGCGGCTGCCGTACAAGCCGGTGCAGTGGGCCACCGATGTACACAGTGATTCCCTCGGTGCGATTGACAAAAATGCGCGAGTTTTGGAGCTGATTAACGCTTTCCGTGTGCGCGGGCATCTGATGGCCGACATTGATCCGCTGGAGTATCAGCAGCGCACCCATCCAGATCTCGAAATCGAATCTCACGACCTGACCTTCTGGGATCTCGACCGGGAGTTTATAACAGGTGGCATCAACGGCAAACACACCATGAAGCTGCGTGAAATCCTCGGTGTGCTGCGCGATTCCTACTGCCGCAAAATCGGCGTGGAATACATGCACATTCAAGACCCGGAGCAGCGCATGTGGCTGCGCGAACAGCTCGAGGTGAAATATGAAAAGCCGCACCATGATGTGCAGATGCGCATCCTCGAAAAGCTCAACGAGGCAGAAGCCTTTGAAACCTTCCTGCAGACCAAGTACGTTGGGCAAAAGCGTTTCAGCCTAGAGGGCGGCGAAAGCCTGATTCCGCTGCTTGATGCGATGCTGATTGAGGCCGCTGAAGACGGCGTTGACTCAGTTGACATCGGGATGGCGCACCGTGGCCGCCTCAGTGTGCTATCAAACATTGCCGGTAAGAGCTACCGTCAAATCTTCCGTGAATTTGAGGGATCCCAGGCTGCAGCCGGTGCCAGCGGCGACGTGAAATACCATTTGGGATCGTCGGGCGTATTTACCGCGCCTAACGGCACCCAGGTGCCAATTCACCTGGCGGCTAACCCCTCGCACCTGGAGGTTGTAAACGGCGTGCTTGAGGGCATTGTGCGCGCCAAGCAAGACCTGAAACCAATCGGCTCGTTCACCACACTGCCGGTTTTGGTGCACGGAGATGCTGCCTTCAGCGGCCAAGGCATCGTGTACGAAACTCTGCAGATGTCACAGTTGCGAGGCTACCGCACCGGCGGCACGATCCACATTGTTGTTAATAACCAGGTGGGCTTCACCACGCTGCCGCAGGATTCCCGCAGCTCAACCTACGCTACTGATGTCGGCAAGACAGTACAAACCCCGATTTTCCACGTTAATGGAGATGACCCAGAGTCCGTTGTACACGTAGCACAGCTGGCATACCGCTTCCGCCAGAAGTTCCACCGTGATGTCATCATCGACCTGGTGTGCTACCGTCGGCGCGGCCACAACGAGGGTGACGATCCGTCAATGACTCAGCCGCTGATGTATGACCTCATTGAAGCTAAGCGCTCAACCCGCAAACTATACACCCAGGCGTTGGTTGGTCGCGGCGATATTACCGAGGAAGAGTACGAGCAGGCGAAGGCTAACTTCCAGGCAAAACTGCAGCAGGCGTTCGAGGAGACTCACGCAGCGCAGACCGCCTCCACCGCGATGCAGCTGGAGCACACCGTAGCTGCAGCAACTGCTGAGCAAGAGCCAGTGGAAACAGCGGTCGATCAGAGCGTGGTAGAAATTATCGGTGACGCGCACGCTAACAAACCGGCCGGGTTTACCGTGCACACCAAGCTCGATGCGCTGTTAAAGAAACGCCAGGAGATGAGTCGCAACGGCGGTATCGACTGGGGCTTCGGTGAAATTCTGGCACTCGGCTCGCTGCTTTTGGAGGGTACTCCGGTGCGTTTCGCTGGGCAAGATGCCCGCCGCGGCACATTCGCACAGCGCCATGCGGTGTTCCACGACCGGGTTAACGGGCAGGAATGGCTGCCACTGTTGAACCTTTCAGAGAATCAGGCGCGATTCTGGATTTACGATTCCTTGCTATCAGAGTACGCTGCCCTCGCTTACGAGTATGGATACTCCCTGCAGCGGGAAGATGCGCTTGTTGTGTGGGAAGCGCAATTCGGTGATTTCGCTGACGGCGCGCAAACCGTGGTGGACGAATTCATCTCTTCCGCCGAGCAAAAGTGGGGCCAGAACTCCTCTGTTGTGATGCTGCTACCACACGGCTATGAGGGCCAGGGGCCTGACCACTCCTCCGCCCGCATCGAACGTTACCTGCAGCTGTGCGCTGAAAACAACATGATTGTGGCGCGGCCGTCAACTCCGGCCAACTACTTCCACCTGTTGCGGCGCCAAGCTTACGCTCGGCCGCGCAAGCCGCTGGTAGTGTTTAGTCCGAAATCGATGCTCCGCCTACGCGGCGCTACGAGCGAGGTTTCAGATTTCACCAAGGGCCAGTTCCGCCCAGTTATCGGCGATGCTGCGGCTGACGCAACCAAAACCAAACGCATCATCATCACCGCCGGCAAAGTTTACTACGATCTTGTGAACGCGCTCGAAAAGCGCGGCGAAGACCGCATCGCGGTGATTCGCCTAGAGCAGTTCTACCCGCTGCCAACCACCGAGCTGGCGCAGGCGCTGGAGCGTTTCGCGAACTCCCAGGCCGAGGTTGTGTGGGTGCAGGATGAGCCAGAAAACCAGGGCGCATGGCCGTTCCTGTCTGACCATCTGGGAGCCGAAATTAGCCAGCTGCGGCAGCTGCGAGTGGTGTCACGACCGGCTGCAGCATCACCGGCAACCGGCTCTGCCAAGGTGCACGCAATTGAACAGGACGAACTTATTAACCGCGCACTAGATTTGGGTTAGAAGCCCGTAAACCCGGTGTAGCGCTGAGCGGCAGCTCGGCGCTACACTAATATTTCAAAGCGGTGCTCAGGAAGGCAGCCCGCCCAGCACCACACTTGCCATACAGCAGCTGATAACCGCCACGCTGCACACCGTAAACAACAACCACCAAATTATTAAAGTTAGGAAGCATTATGAGCACATGGCGAATGCCAATTGAGGGCGTCGCACAGGAGCGCGTCTGGATGGCTTGGCCGGCGAGCGGCGGCTACCTCTTTGATGACGCCACCAGCGCAGCAGAAGCCTACGGTGCCTGGTCTAGCGTCGCTAATGCAATCAGCGAGTTTGAACCGGTTACCATGCTGGTGAACCCGGGAGACGAGAGCGTAGCTCGCAAGTATTTAGCTGGCTCCATAGAGCTTGTTGACGCGCCGCTTAACGACGCTTGGATGCGCGATATCGGTCCGAGCTTTGTGTTCAACGAAGCCGGAGAACTGGGCGCGGTGAACTACGTCTTCAACGGCTGGGGAGCACAAGACTGGGCACAGTGGGATAAGGATCAGCACATCGGGAAAATTATTGCCGAGCTCGCTGGCGCCACTCTGGTCAACTCCGACATGGTAAACGAAGGCGGTGGCATTCAGGTAGATGGCACCGGCCGCGTTATCATCACCGAAACAGTGCAGCTTGATCCCGGTCGCAACCCGGGGTGGACAAAACAGCAGGTGGAGGCCGAGCTGCTGCGCACCATTGGCACCCCGGACGTGCTGTGGCTGCCGCGCGGACTGACCCGTGACTCTGACGAGTTCGGCACCCGCGGGCACTCAGACATTCTGGCGGCCTTCGCGACCCCGGAGGTGCTGTTGATGCATGAACAGCAGGATCAGTCACACCCTGACTACATAATCAGTAAGAAAAACATTGAGATTGCGCACCAGTGGCTTGCTGACCGTGGCGATAAAACTGAAATTTTAACGCTGCCTGCTCCAGCCACACTGCGCGATGAAGAAGGTTTTGTTGACTATAGCTACATTAATCACCTGGTAATCAACGGTGCGGTTATCGCCTGCGGCTTTGGAGAAACCCAGGCTGATGACCGCGCACACGGTATTATGCGCGAGGTTTACCAGGGGCGTGAAATTGTGAACGTTGATGCCCGGGCTATTTTCGCACGGGGCGGCGGCATCCACTGCATCACCCAGCAGCAGCCGGCGCCCACCAGCTAGCCACAGCGACAAAAATGGGCGGTGGAAAAACTCCACCGCCCATTTACTTTTATAAAGATTTACCACATCACGGCAAGCGCCACGTTAACCGCGAGCAACGCAGCAATCGCACCGAAGTAACCAGTGGTGACTCGCTCCTTGTTACGGCCCATAATAACCAGCGCAAAGATAACCAGCAGCACAGCGGTCTTAACCGCAATCTTCAGGTTGTTTGGCTCGTTACCAACGGCGTAGGTCAAACCAACCAGCAACAGACCGGTCAGCAGCAGCGCCAGTGAGGTGTGCAGCATCCCCTTAGAGATTTTACCTGCGCCCTGTGCAGCTGGTTTAAACTGTGCAATAACGACACCCAGGAGAGCACCAAATGAGAGCAGGTGCAGAACAAGAACAATACTCTTAAAAATTTCCATAGCTCAATTGTATTGAGTTCTGCCGCACAATGATAGTTAGCGCCCCCTTATCTCGGCTACGCGACAAGCCGCGCAAGCTGGCTTAAGCACACTAATATATTTGTGGTAGCTACAGTTTATTCCCAGGGCGATTACGCCCAGCAAGCAGGGCACGTGCCCAGTATATAGCAATACCGCGATGTGTTTGCAGGAACTAAAATCAACAAATCTATAAAGCAGGAGCGGGCGCAATCCCAACTAATCGCACCCGCCCCGCCGCAGCCTCCTACTAGTGGAAAAAGTGGCGCTCCCCTGTGAAGTACATGGTCACACCAGCCGCGTTAGCCGCGGCGATTACTTCCTCGTCACGTACAGATCCACCGGGCTGCACAACCGCCTTCACACCGGCCTGCAGCAGCACCTCCAGCCCATCAGCAAACGGGAAGAAAGCGTCTGATGCCGCAACCGAACCGGCGGCACGCTCCCCTGCCCGTGAGACCGCAAGACGCGCAGAATCAACCCGGTTTACCTGGCCCATGCCAACACCCACACTAGCGCCGGCAGCTGCGAGCAAAATCGCATTAGACTTCACCGCCCGGCAGGCCGCCCACGCAAACTCCAAATCGCGCAGGGTCGCCGCATCAGCCGGCTCCCCGGCAGCCAGCTGCCACTGGCTTGCCGGTTTAAAGTTGTTGTCAACCTCCTGCACCAGGAAGCCGCCAGAAACCTGCCGCACCTCAGTTTTTGCAGGGGTAAAATCTGCCGGCAAAGCCAAGAGGCGAATATTCTTCTTCTGAGTCAAAATCGCGAGCGCCTCCGGCTCGAACCCCGGAGCCACAATCACCTCGGTGAAAATCTCAGCCACGGTTTCAGCCATTTTCGCGGTAACCACGCGGTTTGCCGCAATCACCCCGCCAAAAGCTGACACCGGGTCGCAGGCGTGCGCCAGCTCATGCGCAGCCGCAATCGGGTCTGCCGCGTCAGCCGGCGCAATCGCAATGCCGCATGGGTTAGCGTGCTTAATAATTGCCACTGCTGGCGCTGCGTGATCATAAGCTGCCCGAAGCGCCGCATCAGCATCAACGTAGTTGTTGTAAGACATTTCTTTGCCGTGCAGCTGGGTTGCCTGCGCGATGCCTGAAGCGTCAGGGTCGGTAAACAGCGCCGCCCGCTGATGGCTATTCTCCCCATAGCGCAGCACCGCCTCACGAGCACCGGAAATTGAGTAGGTTACAACCGCGTTTTCAACCGGCGCAAACACCATATCGGTTTCGTCATCAACGTTGTGTGAGGTGACGTCGATATCGGCCGCACCCCAAGCGGTTTCTTCCTGCTCGATCATCCAGTTCGCCACCGCACCATCATAGTTTGCGGTGTGAATAAACGCCTCGGTTGCGAGCGCCCGGCGCAAATCAAGCGAGGTGCCACCCTGCTGCAGCGCCGCAATCACGTCGCTGTAGCGCTGCGGTGACACCACAATCGCCACGTTGGCGTGGTTTTTAGCGCTGGCACGCACCATCGCCGGGCCCCCGATGTCAATGTTTTCAATCACATCAGCGGCTGGTTTACCGGCGGCAACGGTCTCGGTGAACGGATACAGATTGACAACCACCAGCTCAAACCCGGCATACCCGAGCTCCGCAAGCTGGTCACGATGATCCTGCAGCCGCAAATCAGCCAGCAGCCCCGCGTGCACCGCAGGGTGCAGCGTTTTAACGCGCCCGTCGAGCGCCTCCTGAAACCCGGTTACCGCGGCAACATCAGTGACCTCGTAGCCAGCATCGCGAATTTGTTGGGCTGTGGATCCGGTCGAAACCATTTCCACCCCGTGCTCGTGCAGCGCTTTAGCCAGCTCTAGCAGCCCGGTTTTATCGCTCACAGAGATTAAAGCTCGCCGTACCGCGATGTGGTCACGATGCTCGTACAGGCTTGCGTCTTTACTGGCTACTGCCACTTTTCCTCCTGGATTGTTGCCTATGCTCAAGAAATATTTTACCGTGTTAGCCGCCCCGCTAAACCAGTGGCAGCGCACCTGTGGATATCTCGTGCACCACCTGCGGCAGCAGCTGACGTTCCTGCTCTTTAATTCGCTCGTGCAGTGTCTGCACGGTGTCTTCCGAGTGTACCTGGATAGCGCGTTGCGCCAGCACCGGGCCAGTATCTACCCCGGCGTCAATTTGATGCACCGTAACCCCGGTAGTGTGGGCTCCCGCTGCCAAGGTCTGCGCCACCGCGTCAGCGCCCGGATACAGCGGCAGCAGCGAAGGGTGAGTGTTGATTAGGCGCGGCGAAAACTGTGCCACAAACGCGGGTGGCAGGATCCGCATCAATCCCGCTGACACGATTAGACCCGTGCTACCGTTCACCCCGTAGCTCTCGATTTTCGCTGCCAGCGCTGCCGCCCAGGCGGCACGATCTGGATAATCTGCGGGCGCGATAACCGCGGTTGGCACCCCGTGTGCAGCAGCGTGTTGCAGCCCCGCCGCCGGACGGTCAGCAAGCGCCGCCACCACCCGATAGGAGCTGTCGGTTTGCGCCGCCTGCAACAGCGCCAACAGGTTACTGCCGGTGCCGCTGAGCAGCACCACCACATTTAGCGTCATGGTTTCTAAAATCCGACCTCTCTGTACGCCGTTAGCAGGCGCTTTACGTGTGTTGTTGGGCTGAATTCGGCGCGGTCTTTCAGCGTTGCCTGACTCGCGGTCACTAGCTGTGCTGGATCCGTGACCAGGTGCTGCAACAGCTCGGCAAAAGCTGCGGGGCTGGTGTCTGCGGTGTAAATTCCACTGCCGCTTTGCAACCCCTCAGTTAAGTTACGGTCGCACAGCAGCACCGGGCGACCGCTGTTTACCGCCTCCACAATGACGACGGGCTGATTATCGAAGCCGGAGCTGCTAAGCACCACCGCGTGCGCGCGTCGCATTGCCGCCAGCACACCGGCGCGATCCACCCTGCCTTGAAACCTGATCGGCAACCCGGCGGCTAGCTGCTGCGCCCGTTTTGCAAGGGGACCTGCGCCCACAACCTCCACCTGCAGCACGTCTCGCAGACCCTGCTCGCAGGCAAGCCGAATCGCGGCGATAAACTCCAGCAGCCGTTTTTCGGGAACCAGGCGCCCCACCCACACCAGGCGCAGCGGCAGAGTAACGGTGTTGTACGGGTCGCTTTCCTGGTGCGTGGAGACGCTGGGGTTCGCGATTACGGTGACCGGCGCTGCCCCGGCCGCTCGCAGCCGCGCAGCTTGGTGCGCTGAAGGTGATACGGTAATGTCGCTGTCAAGGCAAGCGCCAAGGGTGCTGTCACGCAACAGCGAATCAACCCACCGCGGAGCGAGATCGAGGCGGCGGGGCGCGGTGCCCGTGAGCCACCGCACGGCCGCGCGGACGAGGACGGCGGCGGCGCGATCCACCACCGACTGCAACTGCGCGTCCCAAAAAAAGGTGTGCACGGTGTGCGCTGTTGGCAGCGACAGTTCGCGGGCGGCGGCGCGGGCGGCGGCGGTCAGCCCGAACTCGGAGTGGGTGTGCACAACCGTCACCCCACTGCGTGCAAAAACCTCGCGCAGCTCTTGCCGCAGCTGTGCCGTGTGTCGCACCACCGGCAGCTCCAGCACCGGAATCACGCCCCGCGGCTGCACCAGATGGGTTGCGCCCTGCCATTGCGCCCGCCACCGGTTGTGGGCGGTCTGTGGCGCCACCACCAGGACTTCGTACCCGGCATCCTGCAGCGCCCGTGCCGCATCTAGAAAAGCGGTCTGCGCGCCACCCAGGTAGTCAAGAGAGTAATCGATTACCAGGGCTATTTTCTGCGGTTTCTCCGCGGCGACTGCACTCACCTTTTGAGGGTATCAGATGTTATTGCAGCTCGCCCAGGTGCAGCACGCGATCGGCAACCTGCGCGGCCTCAGCGCGGTCATGGGTCACGAAAATCGCGGTTTTTGGCGCCAGGATCTCGCGCAACTGGGTCGCCAGCTGGCCGCGCAAATCGCTGTCGAGCGCCGAGAGGGGTTCGTCAAGCAGCATTAATTGTGGATCCGGCGCCAGGGCTCTAGCCAGCGCGATGCGTTGCGCTTGCCCGCCGGAGAGACTCCCCACAGCACGCTGTTCATACCCGGGCAGTTGCACCAGGTGCAGCATTTCTTGCACCCGCCGAGCGCGCTGCTGCCGGCTCGGTTTTGGCCGCAAATTTTCGAGCCCGTAAGAGATGTTTCCGGCAACGCTGCGGTGCTGAAACAGCTGTCCCTGCTGGAACACAAAGCCGATGCCGCGGGTGTGCGGCGGACGCGCCGTGATGTCTACACCGGCTAAGAGCACCCGCCCCGCTGCCACCGGCTCCAGCCCCGCAACTGCGCGCAACAGCGTTGATTTACCGCTGCCTGATGCTCCCAAAAGCGCCACGGTTTCTCCCGCAGCAACGGTGAGCGAGAGTCGTTTCAGAATAGTTTTGCCGTCTAACACCACGGTGAGGTTTTCAAGTTTCAGCTCTGCAGCTGCCGCGTTCATTGTGTCCTCCTGGCTGTTTGTTGCGGTTTTGCGGGGGTTTTTCCGAGCCGCAAGAGTTGTGTGTGGCGCTGCGTGGTTAAGAGTTTTTCAGACAGCAGCATAACGCCAGCACAGATAACCGCCAACAGCACTGCCGCGGCGGTCGCGACCCCGTACGCTTCATGCCCGGGACGACTAGCGATTTGCCCGATCATCACCGGCAGGGTTGTGATGCCGGGGCGCACCAGGAAACTCGTTGCCCCAAACTCGCCGAGCGACACCGCAAAGGCAAAGCCCAGAACCACCGCGAGCGGCCGCTGCAGCAGCGGCAGGTCTATTGTCGCGAGCACCCGCAACGGCCCGGCGCCCAGCATTCGGGCTGCTTCCCGGTCAGCTTCTGGGATGCCCCGCAACACCGGGATTAAAGCCCGCAACACGAGCGGCTGCGCCACCAGCGCTTGCGCAATCGGGATGAGAATGCCGCTGCTGCGCAGATCCACCCCCAATCCGAAAGGGGCGTGCATGGTAATCAATAAGCCAAAACCGAGGGTGACAGCGGAAATACCGACCGGCAGCATCAAAAAACCGTCAAACAGCCCGACAGCTGTACGCAGCATCCGGTTGCGGGGTTTACGCGACGCAACCAGCGCCGCCGGCACCGCTAGGGCGAGGGTCAGCGCGGCGGCTCCCACCGCGCTCTGCAGCGACAGCAGCGCCGCGTCTAGAGCGCTGCCGTTAAAGCTGCGTTGCGGCTGCGTCAGCGATGCGTAGTTGTGCAGGCTAAACGCCCCTTTGACAGTGAGCGAGCGCAGCACCAGCGCAGCAAGCGGTGCCAGCTGCAACACCCCGAATGTCACCAGCACATAAACCAAAAGCAATTTTGCGCCCGGGGTGCGCAGAGTTTTACGCGCAGGCTCCGCCAGCTGCAGGGTTTCGCCGCGACGGCGCAGTAAGTTTGCCGCGAACAGCGCCGCAATCACTATCACAATCTGCACCAGTGACAGCGCGGTGGCGGTTTCGAGGTCGATGTAGCGCACCGCGTTCTCGTAAATTTCCGCTTCAAGGTTGGCGTATTTGCGACCACCCAAAATCAGCACGATGCCGAAGCTGGTGGCGCAATATAGAAACACCAGGGATGCCGCAGAGCCGATTGCCGGCACCAGTTGCCGCAGTGTCAGCGTGCAGAACGCGCGCAGCGGGCTGGCGCCGAGGGTGTAGGCGGCGTAAACCACCCGCGGGTCAAGTTTCGCCCACACCACCCCGACCGTGCGACTAATCACGCTGATGTTAAAGAATGTCAGGGCGAAAACCACAACCGCAAAGCTACCGTCTAACCCCAGGAAATATAGCGGCCCGCCGGGCCCGTACAGCGCATTAAAACTCAGCGCCACCACGACCGTGGGCAGCACGAAGGGCACCGAGAGCACCGCTTTGAGCACCCCGACGCCCGGAAATTTAAGACAGTACAGCACATATGCTGCTGGAACTCCGAGCACCACGGCGAGGGCGGTTGCGGATCCTGCCTGTAGCAGGGTCTGTCCCACCACTTGCAGTGTGCGGCCCTTTTCCAAAGCCGCCACAAACCCTGACAGGTCGGAAAAACCGCGGGCGAAAAGGCTCAGCACCGGGTACAGGAAAAAAACCCCGATAACCAGCGCCGGCAGTAAAGCTGCGCCGCACCAAAACAGGGTTTTACCGACGGTCAAGCCGCCGACAAAACCCTGTTTCTGACTGCTAACAGTTGCAGCAGCTCGCATAGGTTTTAGCCCTTAATTGCCGCGTCCCAATCGCGCAGCCAGGTTTCGCGTTTAGCGTCGATCTCTGCTGCGTCCAGGTCGTGGCGGGTGGTTGGGATTGGCGCGAACTTCTCCCACACTGCAGGAATTTTACCGGTTTTGCTTACCGGGTAAACATACATCTCGTCAGAGATGATGCTCTGGAACTCGTCTGACAGCATGTAGTCAAGCACCTGCTTGGCGCCCTCTGGGTTCTTCGCGCCCTTCAGCACGCCTGCGTACTCAATCACGCTGGAGCAGGTTTCCAGCAGCGCCCGGCTGCTGGTTTCGGTGTTTTCCTCATTCACGGTATATGCCGGAGATGAAGCGTATGACAGCACAAGCGGCCGCTGGCCGCCCTCTCCGCCCTGGGTGAACTGCCCGTAGTATGCGTCTGACCAGCCAGCCTCAATCTTGGCGCCGTTGTCACGCAGCTGCTTCCAGTAATCGAGGTAGCCGTCTTCACCGAACTCTGAGATGGTACCAGCCAGGAACGCGATACCGGTTGCATCATGTGGATCAATAACCGCCGCCAGATCTTTATACTCTGGTTTCAGAAGGTCAGCGTAAGTCTCTGGCTCAGCCAGATTCTTCTCTTTGAACCACGCTGGGTCGCTGTTCATGCACACCGTACTGTCGGTAATCGGGGTCAGTGAGCCTTTGTCGTCAAACACGAATTTTTCTGCGCCCGCTGGCAGTTTTGCCTGGTACGGCTCTAGCACGTCTGCGTTCACCAGCTGTGAAGCGTAGTAGTTATTAACCCCGAAGAAGGCATCTGCCACCGGTGCTTCTTTGCTGAGCACCAGCTGGCCTGGCAGCTCCTCGCCGCCGAGGGTCACAACTTCCACTTTGTGGCCGGTTGCGGCGCTTGCCATCTCAGCGAACTTTTCGTTCGGGAAGCTGTCGTGCACCGCAATCTTTACAACCTCACCGCTGGCGGCGTTTGTCTGTGCTGCATTCTCAACAGTGTCAGCGCCCTGCGCGCAGCCCACCAGGATTACCGTTGCTGCACCTAGCGCGAGCAGCTGCAATGGTTTCTTCATTATTTTCCTTCCTCCGCTGGCATTACCCAGGTCAGGTTTGACGGTCGGAACACGCCTGTTCCCTCTCAGCTTGTGGCGACAAGCTCCCGTGGTTTTTTATTAAGTTGCAATCCCCCATTTTAAGCGCTGTGTATATTTAGCGCAAACCTTACGGGTTACCCGCACTAGTCGTTCTCAGTTTGCGACTGGCGCTTACCCAGCTGTACCGGTTTTGCTTGCCACTCAAAGTTGCGCAGCAACATCTCAGTGTCATACTGGTCCTCTGTTGGGTCGGACTCGGCAATCCCAGCGCTGAGGGGCTCAAACTCTGTGAGGTCAGCGGTGTTGAAGTGACCCGTCTCAGCATCAGTAACGGCGGCATTTACTGCACCATGCTCGACAGTCTCGGCCTGTGCCATCAGGGTTACATGTGGCAGTTGTGGCGCGGATGTCACCACGGACTCAGCAGCCACCGAGTTTGCCGCGCTTGCAGCTCTCGCACGGGGCATTCCCAGTTTGGTTTTATCACGCAGCGAGTGTGCGGTTGCACCAACCTGAGTCAGTTGTGGCGCAGCACTTCGCAAAAACGCACCAGCGTTCAACCCCAATGTGCTCAGCCCTGCAAGGGTAAACCCGACTAGCAAGGGTTCCGCCCCTGTGTAGCTGAGGCGGCCAGGGCCGACTGATCCGACCGCCACACTGACCGCAAAACCCGCAGCGATTCCGGTCAGCACGCCCGCAGCAGTTAAGGCATAAAAGCGCTCCAGGTCAGTGTGCTGCGTCAGCCAGGAACCAACACTGTACCCCAGCGCCACTGCAATTACGAGCAGCAGCAGCGGGGCAATAACCCCCGCAGTGGAGTTGCTGTGCGGCAGCAGCGTGAAAAACGGCAGCGCCGGCAGCTCGGTGGTAATTGTCACGAACGGGGAATATAGAGTTTCTGCGCCGACCGCGAAGCCCGCGCCCGAGAGCCAAGCTAGCGCCCAGATAATGGCGACCGGCAGCAGCAGCAGCTGCGCCAAAAACAGAATAATTAGCCCCAGCGCATCAGCCTGCAGAGTTTCCGAGACCCTCACAAAATCAACGTAGTTAAAAATCGCGGCGCAGGTGACTGCAATCGCCGCAACCGCTACCCAGCCCGCAAGCTGCGCCAGCGCAATGCGTGGCGCAATTCGAACCGCCCGCAGCAGCTGCTGCGCCGGAGTCAGGGGCCCATCACCCGGTAGGAGGCGCGCAGTGTACAGTGCGGCGAGGTGGCGCCTGCCGATCCACCCCATGCCTGCAAGCAGCGCAGCTGCAAACCACAGCGTGGGTTTCAGCGCCTGCCACCACAGCGGCGCGGGGCTGGCAACCGGAATGCTGGCTGCTGCGATCAAAACCACAGTGCCAAAGCCGACCACAGCGCCGGCGAGCACCGCGGCGAGCGAGCGCCACTTAATCTCGGCGGTTACAGTTTTTCCGAAGGCGGCGGCGGAGGAGGTGTCTGTGATAAACAGCGCCGCGTATTTGCGACCCTGCCTAAACGCAAACCACAGCGTGACACAGAGCGCCCCCAGCAGCGGCAGCGAAATTGGGATGTGCAGCGCCGGAGTCACAACTCCGATGTCGAATGCTGCATCCGCTGACAGCGGAAACTCAAGAGGCACCGTGTGCCCCAGCAGCCACGCACTGAGCGCGACGACCGGCAGCGCACTGATAGTGCTTTCCGGATTACTGTTAGTAAACCAAAATAGCAGCGTGGGAATCGCAAAAAACAGCATTCCTAACAGCGCCACGGCGCCAGCTTCAATCGCGGCTGAGAGGGCTGTCAAAATCTGTTTCATGGCTGCAAGTTTAACCCGCGCAGCTGAGCGTGTGGTGCAGGCACGCCCGGCTCCCGGCACCCCCATGTATTCCCCATCTAAAACGTGTAAATTAGTAGGTGATTGCGCGCAAAGATGGCGCATATTTGGAAGTGAAGGAGCCCTGTTGTCTCAGATTATTTACACTTACACCGATGAAGCCCCGATGCTGGCGACACACTCGCTGTTGCCGATTGTGACGGCGTACGCGGGCGCCTCCGGGGTCAGCGTGGCGACCAAAGATATTTCCCTTGCTGGTCGTATTCTGGCTGCTTTTGCGGCGGATCTGCCCGCCGAGCAGCGGGTCAGCGATGCCCTGGCTGAGCTCGGTGAGCTGGCAAAAACTCCGGCAGCGAATATCATTAAGCTGCCTAACATTTCTGCTTCTGTGCCACAGCTGAAGGCAGCGATTAAAGAGCTGCAGGAAGCCGGCTTCGCGCTGCCAGAGTATGTTGATGAGCCAAGTACAGAGGCGGAGAAAGCGGCCAAGGCGCGCTATGACGCAGTGAAGGGTTCTGCGGTTAACCCGGTGCTGCGCGAAGGTAACTCTGATCGCCGTGCCCCGCGCGCAGTGAAGGAGTATGCGCGCCAGCATCCGCACTCAATGGGCGCGTGGAGCGCAGATTCGCGCACCAGCGTTGCAACCATGGGCAAGCATGATTTTGCGAGCAACGAAAAGTCACACACCTTCACGGCCCCGGAGACCGTGAGCATTCGCCACACCGCGACTGACGGCACCGTAACCGTGCTGAAGGAGCAGCTGCAGCTGGAGGCGGGCGAGATTCTCGACGCTACTTTCATCAGCGCTGCCGCGCTTGACGAGTTCCTACGCGAGCAGGTGTCGCGAGCGAAAGAAACCGGCGTGCTGTTCTCTGTGCACCTTAAAGCAACCATGATGAAGGTTTCTGATCCGCTCTTGTTCGGGCATATGGTGCGCGCTTTCTTCCCAGAGACTTTCGCGCAGTACGGCTCAGAGCTGAGCGCTGCTGGCCTCACCGGAGAAAACGGTCTCGCGGCTATCTTTAGCGGCTTGGAGGGGCTGGCAAACGGCGGCGAGATCCGCTCCAGCTTTGATGTGGAGCTGGCAAATGGTCCAGCTTTGGCGATGGTTAACAGTGACAAGGGCATCACTAACCTGCACGTGCCAAGCGATGTGATTGTGGATGCTTCGATGCCGGCGATGATTCGCTCATCTGGCAAGATGTGGAACGCGCAGGGCGAGCTGCAAGACACCCTTGCGGTGATTCCAGATTCTTCATACGCTGCTATCTATCAGGCTGTGATTGATGATTGTAAGCAGCACGGCGCTTTCGACCCGACCACTATGGGTTCGGTGCCGAATGTGGGATTGATGGCGAAGAAGGCTGAGGAGTACGGCTCCCACGATAAGACCTTCCTGATTGCCGCCGCGGGTGTGGTCGAGGTTGTAACTTCGATGGGTGAAACCGTGCTGCGCCACGAGGTTGCAGCGGGCGATATTTGGCGTGCTTGCCAGACCAAAGATATTGCGGTGCGTGACTGGGTGAAGCTTGCGGCAACCCGTGCCCGCGTGTCTGACACCCCTGCGGTGTTCTGGCTGGACTCTAACCGTGCGCATGATGCGGCTTTGATTGCGAAGGTTGAGCAGTACCTGCAGGAGCATGACACTGCCGGGCTTGATATCCGTATCATGGCGCCGTACGACGCGACCGTGTTCTCGGTGTCTCGTATTCGTGAGGGGCTTGACACTATTTCTGTCACCGGTAACGTGCTGCGTGACTACAACACCGACCTCTTCCCTATCCTGGAGCTCGGCACCAGCGCGAAGATGCTTTCCGTGGTGCCGCTGTTGGCCGGTGGCGGGCTGTTTGAGACCGGTGCTGGTGGATCAGCACCCAAGCACGTGGAGCAGCTGGTAAATGAGAATCACCTGCGCTGGGATTCACTCGGTGAGTTTATGGCGCTGGCGGAGTCTTTCCGGCAGGCAGATGCCACGGTTTTGGCTGACACGCTGGAGTCTGCAACCGCACGGTTCTTGAACGAGGATAAGTCTCCTTCGCGCAAGGCTGGTGAGCTCGACAACCGTGGCAGCCACTTCTGGCTGGCGCGCTTCTGGGCTGAGGAGCTGGCTGCGCAGACGGTTGATGCAGTTTTGGCGGAGCGTTTTGCACCGGTTGCTGCACAACTTATAGCACAGACCGAGCAGATTGAGCAGGAGCTACTTGAGGTGCAGGGGCAGCCTGTGGATCTTGGTGGCTACTATCGGGTGGATCCGCAAAAGGCTGCTGCTGTGATGCGCCCTTCTGCTACGCTAAACGCTATCATCGACAGCATCTAAGCCGTCGCGCACGAGTGCTATCTTTCTTGTAGCCATGTTCATCAGGGCATTAACCTAAGATGAAAAGTTTAAGGCGGTGTCTTCAGAACAATGACACCGCCTTAAATACCACTAATTTACTTACTTCAACAGGATAATAAAAAAATTCCTCGACAATTGTCGAGGAATTTTTTTATGGTATTTAGACGTCTTCACGCTTTTCGCGGATTTTCGCCTTCTTACCGGTCAGACCACGCAGGTAGTAAAGCTTCGCCCGACGAACGTCACCGCGAGTTACTACCTCAATCTTCTCGATAGCAGGTGAGTGCAGCGGGAATTTACGCTCTACCCCAACCTGGAAGCTGATCTTGCGAACGGTGAAAGTTTCACGCACTCCTTCACCGTGGCGAGCGATTACTACACCCTGGAAGACCTGAACACGTGAACGGTTACCCTCCACGATGTTTACGTGAACTTTTACAGTGTCTCCGGCACGGAATGCTGGAATATCGCTCTTGAGAGCTGCTGCATCTAAGAAGTCAAGCTTCTGCATCTTATTCTCTTTTCTGCGCCCGCCGCAAGTCGAGTGCGAAGTAGTTTTCAGTTTGTGCCCATCTAAACTGTGTGTTCACCCTCACGGCAGCTAGACACAGAGGCACAAATCTTTAATTTACCGGATTTTATGTTGCAACGCAAACAAAATAGCGGAGCGCTGCGTGCTTCAGCACACAGCGCTCCGCCTAGTTGTTTAGTTGTTAGCTGCGGCGTTTTGCTGCACGCTGTGCAACGAATACACCAGCACCAACTACCAACAGAATGCCTGCACCGAACAGCAGTGGTGTGACACCAGCGCTACCGGTTGCCGCAAGTTTGTTCTTGTCTGCCTTAACTTCTGGCTTAACAGGAACATCTACTGGAGCAACATCTGCTTTGTTGGTTAGGGTAACAGCAGTTACGTCGTCATATTCCCCTTCTGGGATGGTCAGCACTGCGGTGCCGTCATCCATGTTCTCAAGCGCGTCTACAACGTCCGCAGTGAACTTTGGAGTCGCCCAAACCACTGTAGCGGTGTCAGCCGGCTGGTTTTCTTTGAGGGTTACCACGGTGCCTACTGGGAGCTCTGGCAGCGCGATTGGAGCGCCGGCCTTAACCTTGAGGGTTTCGGTCTTAGTTGCACCTGTTGCGTCGAGCCATGAAGCTACAACTTCATATTCAGCGCCTGTTACCTCAGCCGCATCAGCCGCGGTGCCTACCAGTTCTTTAGCGAGTGACACTTTGCCAAGCGCGCTGAAGTCATTAATCAGCTTCACCTCTGTGGTGGTGTCTTTAGCACCTGCGGTTACGGTTACCGTTGTGGTTGAGTTCGCTTCGTTGAAAACGGCCCCTACTGGGTTGTCGAAGGCAGTCTTCTCAGTGAACACACACTTTGCACCAGAACGAACCTCGTCAACCTTAGCTGGTGTCTTAGCGGTAACAGTCACGGTGCCACTCTTGGTGTAAGCACCGAGGGTGCACTCGTAAGCAACCTCAAACTCTTTGTCTTGTAGAGCCGGCAGATCTTTTGCTGTTCCCTGCAGCTCTTTGACGACATCAAAGCTTGCCATCCAAGCAGTGTAAGTGTTGGTTACAGCCAGGTTCTTGGTTTCGTCTTTCACGATTTCAACGCTTCCCAGCCCAGTGGTTGCAAGATCAGCACCTGCAACATCAGCGGCGGTTTCTGTAACCTCACAGGTCGCACCGGCAGGAATGTTGTTAACGGTGTGCTCTGCACCGGCAGAGATGCTGAATTTACCAGCTTTAGCAGGTCCCTCCAGAGTCATATCTGGGTGGGTACAGCTGTAATTAAACTCAAACTCTTTACCGGCTGTCAGGTTGTGAGCATCGGCTACGGTCTTAGACACCTTAAATGCGCCAACGTTAAGTGCGTAACTGTTGATTACAGTCACCTTGCCACCCTGTTGACCGAGAGTGAAATCACCACCGTTAATCTGTTTGGTGTGGGTGTAGCCTGGAATTTCTGCGTCCTGCTCAGTCACAACACACTGTGATCCCTGAGGCGCTTCAATCGCTTCGCTAGTAGCAGCACCAGTTACTTTAACGGTTTTCTGCACTACGTTTTGGTTGAAGAGGGTACACGCCACATCAAAGCTGTATTCCTTAGTAGCAGCGGCTGCTGGAGCACCTGCTGCTAGCTGCTTCTCGATGGTGAAACTTGCGTTTGCACGAGTATAGGTGTTGGTTACCTCTACCACGCTAGCCGCGCCCTGCGCCAAAGTTACGGTGTCACCAAGTTGTTTAGCGACTTCATAACCCGCAACAGCTTCCCCACTCTCGGCGGTCACCTTGCATTCGGTGCCTACCGGGAAAGCGCCTACTTCAACCTCAGATCCATCAGTTGGAACAGCCACAGTGCCGGTCGCGGTACCACAGCTGTAATCAAAGTTAACGGTCTTTGGCGCAGTGAACTCGGTGTCGTTCTGATGTGCCACAACGGTTTTCTTCACTTTGAACGTGCCAGTCTGCTGCGTGTAAGCGTTGGTTACTGCGGCCAGATTAGCGCCATCTTTGGTGATGGTTACAGCGGTGCCGAGATCTGGTTGCAAATCAAATCCTGCAACCTCAGCGCCGGTTTCTCCGGTGACCTTGCAGTCCATGCCAACCGGGAACTGTCCAACAGTCACTTCGCTACCGTTTGTAGGCACCTGCACTTCGCCGGTTTCAATACCACAGATGTACTGCAGAGTAACATTTTGAGGAGCAGTAAATCCTGCAGCATTTACCGGCGTTACAGTCTTTTTAACTTTAAAGTCGGCTTTCTGTCGCTCTGCAAGGTTGGTAATTTTAACTTCTGAGATTACTTCGTTCTCAATGGTCACTGTCTGCGGAGCAAAAGTTGGCTGCCCAAACTCAACTCCCGCAACGGTTGGGCTGTTCTCGCCGATTGTCAGAACTGTACCGGTTGGGAAAAGGTATTCATAGTTAACCCATCGACCAGCTGTAACGTTCAGCACCACGGTACCAGTGTTACTGTCGGCTGCAATACTTGGATCTTTATCAGCACCCCAATCAGCAAATTCCTGCGCCGTTTTAGCATTTGGCAAAACATATGCGAGAGTGATTGGGAAAACAGTGTCTTCTGGCACAGCACCGGCAGCGCTACCCTTTACGTACTTGAGTGCACGAACAGCACCGTAACCGTTCTTCATGGTGATTGTCACCTTAGAAGAAATTTCATAACTACGAGTTCCTGAAGCAACTTGATTAGTGCCGTTAAGCAGCACACTGTTAGTGTACTCTACGCCCGGGCGTGCTTTATCACCGACTACCTTTGAAGGAGCCGAAATCGAGTAGTTAGTGTCAGCGGCAAAAGGGCCAGTGATTGTAATGGTACGTACCACGCCAGCGCCCTCTACCTGCATAGAGAAACCTTCTTCGGCCTTTCCAGCGGAATTAGCCAAAACTCGAGTGGCTGCACCCGGGTTATTTGCATCCCCGTTGTAAAGCAGCGACCAAGCCTCTAGATTAGCAAGGTCATAGCCTTCGCCCAAGGTGTCAGTGAAAGTGTAGGTGATGTTATCTGTGCCGTTTGGCGCCGCGTAAACACCAGGATTTTCACGCGCTATCAGGGTTGGGTTGAAAGTAATAGACCATGGCACACTTTTATTTCGTTCACCCAAAGGAGTCGAGAATTTACGGAACTTTGACTCAGTGTAGGTTGCTGCACGTTTAGCCGCAATGCCGGTTGGAATAGAACCCTGCACTACTTGACCGTTCAACATGAATGGAATAGTGGTTTGGGTGTAAGCATCAGTGTGCGCGTTTGAAGCAGTGACCATAAGCTCCGCGGAACCTTTAACATCGGTTTTGTGTGAGAACTCGGTAATACCGTCGTTAAAAGTACAAGAAATCTTTTTTGACCCGAAAACACACTCGCCGACATTTTTGCCATTGTAAACAATCGGTTGCGTGGTCTGTGACGAACCGGAAATCTCTAGCCGGTCTGGAATCTCAAGCTCAAAACCTTCCCCGCTAGCAGGGGCGCGACCGTTGCTCGGCTCAAAAGCCCAGTTGAAAGTCATTTTCGCATTGTTATCGCGAGTCTGACCGTGAACGATAATATCGCTCACCACAAACCCCGGAGTTTGCACAGCAAATGCGCTCGGGGTAAAAACGACGCTGAGCATAAGTGTCAGCACTGCCATACAAGCAGCGAGCACTCCGCCCCGATTGTTTTTAATCTTCAAAATTTTCCACCTCTTATTCCATACAAAACGAGAAATCTAAAACAGCTTAGATAATCCCATGTTTAATTATCTCACAATCGCTCCGCAAACCCCACCCCTCTTTCCATTGGGCAAGCTAAGCTAGCAATCGTTGCAAGAACTGTGAATGCAGGCTCAAAGAGGTATATCTAAGATAAAAGAGGTATATCTAAGATAAAAGAGGTATATCTAAGATAGTCGTTGCCCCGCCAAGAAATAATGCATCTGTTTTGAAATGCTCACCGCGTGATCCCCAAAACGCTCATGATAGCGACTCGCCAATGTTGCATCAACTGCGTGCTCCGGTTTCTCCATCAATCCCGCAGTCAATACCTTCTCAAAAACCTTCGTGTGCAGCTCATCAAGCTCGTCGTCCAGATCGCGAATCTCCACGATCGTATCAATATTCTGTTCCTCAAGCAGCTCCACAATTTTGTGTGCCATTTGGATATCGAGTTTCCCCATCCGCGTAAAAGTTTTACGCAGCGGCTCAGGAATTGCATTTTCAGGGTATCGCAGCCGCGCCAGCTGCGCGATATGCTGAGCCAAATCCGCCATTCTTTCCAGAGAAGCGCTCATTCTAAGCGCACTCACCATCAACCGCAGGTCAGTCGCGACCGGTTGCTGCAGTGCCAAAACCTTAGTGACCCGCTCATCTAGAGAAGCGGCGAGCCGATCCACCTCAGGATCATGCTCTATCACTTTTTCAGCGAGCACGATGTCGCTCCCTGCGAAAGCCTCAGTCGCATTCTCAATGGCTCTCACCATCAGCTGTGCCAGCTCCACCAAGCCCTCTTGAATTTCAATCAATTCCTGTTGAAAAACTTGCCGCATCACGCATCCTTTCTCCAGCGCGCTTCACCTACTACAGTAGCTATTGTGACGGTGAGGGGTTAATTTCAACCAGCTTTTAGGTTAACATTTGGCAAATTTCTATCGCCCAAATAAGCAGCTAAGTACGATAGTAATATGAACCCAACTCTGCAGGTAGTTTACGCACTGCTGTTAGGTGCCGCGTGTGGTGGCTTAATCACCTACACCACGGTAAAAATCCGCAATGACGCTCGTATTCGAGCCGCAGAACTGCGCCCCGAACTACCACAGTTGGCAATCGACGTTTTTAATCGTTTAGAGTATCCAGCGATTGTGGTGGATCGTTCGCTAACTCCGATTTACACCAACACCGCAGCGCGCGCAGACATTCAAGGCAGTTCCCCCCTGTTCACAAACACGGCCTTTTTGAAATCACTGCGAAAGGTGATGCAGAGTGGCACGGCGTTATTACAGCTACCCGAAGAAGCCCCGGCAGAAACCTCTCGCCATTACAAAGTTCAAGCTTTTCGGCTGACCAAGAACTTTGTCGCCGTCCTGCTCAGAGATATGGGCGAAGAACAAAGGCTGACCGCTATTCGCAGAGATTTTATCGCCAATGTCAGTCACGAGCTGAAAACCCCTACCGCCGCGATTGGCTTGCTTGCAGAAGCTATCCAAGAGGCCAAAGACGATCCCGCAACCGTGTCGCATTTTGCCGATAGCATGGCGCAGGAAGCAAAACGGCTCGGCGCTCTCACTAAAGACATCATCAACCTCTCGCAAGCACAAACTGAACTGCGGTCAGAAGAATTAGAGCCGGTAGATTTATTAGAGCTGGTACAAGAGCAAGTAGCAGCACATCAAAATTATGCAGCGCAGTCAGAAGTTGATTTAGTACTGACACTGCCAGAATCCACGGCACTTTCGACAATCATTATGGGCAATCCAGCTGCTCTCGAAATAGCCGTTGCAAATATTCTCGCCAACGCGATTCGCTATTCGCCGCAGCACGGCAAAGTTGGAATCGGAATTACCTGCAGCGATGGCGCTCTTGACGTTGCCATTGCCGACAACGGCCCGGGCATCGCCCCGGAATACCAAGATCGCATCTTCGAGCGTTTTTTCCGCATTAATTCTGCGCGTACTCGCCACAAAGACGCCGGTGGCACCGGGCTCGGTCTCGCGATAGCTAGACACACGGTGCGTGCTCACGGCGGCGATATCACACTGTGGTCAAAACCTGATATGGGTTCGACTTTTACCCTGCATTTTCCCCTTACTGCGCCAGTTTTCACACCGCAGCCGGCATCTAAAACTAAGCGCCTTAAACGCGGGCGCACCAAACCCCAGGACCGAGTGTCCCACGCTGCCATGCACCGCGACCTAGCGGCAGAGTATGTTGCTGCAGCAAAAACCCCGAAACAAGGAGCACCTCGTGACTAACCACATTCTCCTAGTAGAAGACGAACTCTCCATCGCACAGCCCCTAACTTTTCTGCTACAACGCGAGGGTTTCAGCGTGACCCACGCGGCCGACGGCAACACAGCGCTGGAGCAATTTCAACGCGGCAATTTTGATTTAGTGCTGTTGGATTTGATGCTGCCCGGTGTTTACGGCACAGAAGTGTGCCGCCAAATGCGCATTCTCTCTAACACTCCAATAGTTATGTTGACCGCTAAAGACAGCGAGATCGATGTAGTTGTGGGGCTCGAACTTGGCGCTGATGATTACATCACCAAGCCATATTCCACCCGGGAGCTGTTGGCGCGCATTCGGGCGGTGTTAAGGCGCGCAGAAGCACCAGCAACGAACTCCGCTGCTGCACCCCAAACAATCGAAATTGCCGGCATCAAACTCGACCCGGAACGCCACACTGTGACAGTCAATGGCGCAGAAGTAAATATGCCCTTGCGGGAATTTGAGTTGCTAGAGATGCTAATGCAGAACGCGGGCCGTGTACTGACACGATCCCAACTTCTTGACCGCATCTGGGGCCAAAACTACTACGGCGACTCGAAGACTCTCGATGTGCACATTAAACGCATTCGCAGCAAAATTGAAGCCCAGCCATCACAACCACAGCTCTTGCAGACTGTGCGAGGTGTCGGATACCGCTTCACGTAAAAACATAAAAAGTTCACTTTTCGTTAACCTCAATGGCACATCTCGGCAACCTTCACCGCATATTTTTAAAATATCCGGTGCAAAACCGGGACACAGCAACCAAGGAAACGGAAGAAAAGTGAAGTTCATCAAAGCAGCTAAACTTGCGGCGGCAGGCAGCATCACGGCATTAGCGCTGAGCGCATGCGCAGCTAACGAAACAGGTGACACCGCGACACAGAGCACGAGTGACAGTGCAACGGCCAGCCTCAGCGGCGAACTAAACGGCGTCGGTGCTTCTTCCATGGCTCCGGCACAAGAGGCCTGGAGTATCACTTTCCAGCAAAAACACCCTAACGTCACCGTTAATTATGATCCAGCTGGATCAGGCACCGGACGTGAAACCTTCCAGAATGGCGCCAGCGCCTTCGCGGGCTCTGACCGCGCCTTTAAAACCTCTGAGCTCGCCGGCGGACAATTTTCTGGCTGCGCGGCGAACAGTGAGGTGCTAGAGTTCCCGGTCTACATTTCTCCGATTGCGATTATTTTCAACGTCGCCGGAGTTGATTCGCTGCAGCTTGATGCCCCGACAATCGCAAAAATTTTCACCGGGCAAATCAAGCAATGGGATGATCCACAGATTGCTGCTCAAAACCCTGGAGTTACGCTCCCTGCGGCTGCTATCACCGCGGTACATCGCTCAGATAAAAGCGGCACCACAGGTAACTTTACTGACTATCTGCACGGCGCTGCCGGCAGTGACTGGAGCGCTGGCGCCGTCGAAGAATGGCCAAGTGAGCTCGGCGGAGAGGCGGCTCAGGGCACCAGCGGTGTGGTAGAAGCCGTGCAAAACGGTTCCGGCACCATAGGGTACGTAGATGCCAGCCGCGCCGGAGACTTCAGCAGTGTCAAGGTGAAGGTCGGCGCTGAATACGTCACCCACACCCCGGCAGCAGCCGCTAAGATTGTCGATGCTTCACCGGTAGAGGAGGGCCGCAGCCCGGGTGACATCGCCATCACAATTAAGCGTGACAGCACCGACTCCGGGGTCTACCCGATTGTGCTCGTGAGCTACGCGATCGCTTGCAGCGAATACGCGGATCCTAAAGTGGGCGAGCTCACCAAAGCATACCTGGAATATATCGTGAGCGCCGAAGGCCAGAATCTTGCTGCAGAGCGCGCCGGCAGTGCGCCGCTTTCAGCTGACATGCAGGCCAAAATCGCGGCGATTATTAAAAACATCAAATAACTAAATTCAGAGGGGATCCAAATACCTACAAAGATTCGGATCCCCTCCCCCCCCCTATCCCCTCCCTTTATTTCTCGCTGCATAGGTCAGCCGAAATCAGCAACCAGAGTTCTCTGAGGAGTCAGGTGTCTTCCAAAACACAGCCAGCCGAGTCCCCTAGGGGGCATTCCGGCACCGCACAGCGACTTGGCGACGTAATTTTTAGTCGCTCTGCAATGTTTGCGGGAAGCATGATCATGGTCACACTTGCTGCCGTAGCAATATTCTTAATTGCGCGTAGCGTGCCCGCATTTTTTGCAGATAAGCAAAGTGCTTCAATTCTGACCACTAACTTCTTCGACTACGTGCTGCCGCTGATTTTCGGCACGGTGTGGGCCGCAGCTCTCGCACTGCTGTTTGCCTTCCCGCTGGCGGTGGGCATCGCGCTCTTTATTTCTCACTACGCTCCGCGCCGCCTCGCCAGCGTGCTCGGCTATATTGTGGATCTGCTCGCCGCAGTGCCGAGCGTGGTCTTCGGTCTCTGGGGCATCACCGTGCTCGCCCCCACGCTGCAACCGGTGTTCGCCTGGATCAACAGTGCTCTCGGCAGCGCGCCTGGTCTTAATTTGTTCTTCGGCGGTGCGGCCAGCGGCACCGGGCGCACCATTCTCACGGCGGCGCTAGTGCTGGGAGTGATGATTCTCCCCATTATGACCGCCATCTGCCGCGAGATCTTTCTACAAGCGCCGCGCCTGCACGAAGAGGCAGCGCTGGCGCTCGGTGCAACGCGGTGGGAGATGATTCGCATGGCGGTGCTGCCCTTCGGCCGCTCCGGCATGGTTTCCGCGGCGATGCTCGGCCTCGGTCGCGCTCTCGGCGAGACCATGGCGGTCGCGATGGTACTCTCAGCAACCGGCGCCGTCAGCCTGCAGCTGCTAACGAGCGAAAACCCCTCAACCATCGCCGCGAATATCGCGCTCAGCTTCCCGGAAGCCTACGGCACCAACATCAACGTGCTCATCGCAACCGGCCTGATTCTGTTCATCGTAACCTTCCTGGTCAATGCAATCGCGCGGTGGATCGTGAACCGCCGCGCCGAATTCTCAGGGGCTAACTAATGACCGCACAAGCACTCGCCGCTCAGCCACAGGCACACGGTTCTTTCACCACCGGCCAGCTGCAAAAACGCACCCCTTACCTGGTGTTGGGGCTGACCATAGCCGCGGTCACCGCAATCGCCGGGCTTCTCAGCAGCGCCTCCGGCACCGCTATCAACTTTGCCGCGGTTGCGGTGCTTGCCGCTGTTACCTATCTTGCCGCAATCACTACCCTCTCAGCCGCAGTTGAGGGTCGCCGTCGCGCCCTCGACCGACTTGTCACCGGCATTGTCACCCTCGCCTTTTTGGTTGCGATAGTGCCGCTGGTTTCAGTTACCGTGGAGGTCATCACCCTCGGCAGCAACCGCTTTGACGCAGAGTTCTTTAACAGCTCTATGCGCAACATTTCCGGCGCCGGTGGCGGTGCGCTGCACGCGATGGTCGGCACTCTGCTGATTACGCTCGCAGCGACAGTCATCTCAGTGCCGTTTGGGCTGCTAACCGCTATCTACCTGGTGGAGTATGGTCGCGGCAAGGTTGCAAAAATCATCACTTTCCTGGTTGATGTGATGACCGGTATTCCTTCCATCGTCGCTGGCCTGTTTGCCTACGCCCTGTTCGCGATTTTCTTTGGCCCGGGAGTGCGAATGGGTATCGTCGGAGCCGTAGCGCTAACCGTGCTGATGGTGCCCGTGGTGGTGCGATCCAGCGAAGAAATGCTGCGCCTGGTGCCGAACGAACTACGTGAAGCATCCTATGCGCTAGGGGTGCCGAAGTGGTTAACGATTCTGAAGGTGGTACTGCCAACTGCGATTGCTGGCATAACTACCGGCATCGTGCTCGCCATCGCCCGCGTTATTGGTGAAACCGCGCCGCTGCTGTTAACCGCCGGCTTCACCACCAGTATGAACTACAACCTGTTCGAGGGGCGGATGCAATCACTGCCGGTTTTCGTCTACACCCAGTACGCCAACCAGGGCAATCCCGCCAGCGCCTTTATCGACCGCGCCTGGGCCGCGGCACTGGCACTAATCCTCATCGTCATGGCACTCAACCTTATCGCCCGCTTGGTTGCGAAATATTTCGCGCCGCAGCAGAGCCGCTAACGCCATGCGGCGTCGCAGCTCCTGCACACCCCTGAGATTAGCCCGGGCATAGCTCGACGGCAGGATCCACCTCACAAGATTTAAGCAAAACGGAGAATACAATGTCTAAACGGATTGAAGTGCAAGACCTCAATGTCTACTACGGGAAATTTTTAGCGGTTGCCGATGTAACTATGGATATTCAACCACGCAGCGTTACGGCTTTCATCGGCCCGTCAGGCTGCGGCAAGTCAACCTTCTTGCGCACCCTGAACCGCATGCACGAGGTGATTCCGGAGGCACGGGTCGAGGGCGAAGTGCTGCTTGACGGCGAGGATCTCTACAGTGCGAACGCTGATCCAGTGCTGGTGCGGCGGCAGGTTGGTATGGTGTTTCAGCGACCCAATCCGTTCCCAACGATGTCGATCAAACAGAATGTGCTGGCAGGGGTACTGCTGAACAACCGCAAAATCTCAAAGAGTGACGCTGAAGATCTGGTAGAGCAGAGCCTACGCGGCGCAAATCTCTGGAACGAAGTGAAAGATCGCCTCGACAAACCCGGATCGGGGCTCTCTGGCGGGCAGCAGCAGCGCCTGTGCATCGCGCGTGCTATCGCAGTGGCTCCCGAGGTGCTGCTGATGGATGAGCCGTGCTCCGCGCTAGACCCAATCTCGACTCTCGCGATTGAGGATCTGATAGAGGAACTGAAGCAGACTTACACCATCGTAATCGTAACTCATAATATGCAACAAGCGTCACGTGTCAGCGATAAAACCGCGTTCTTTAACATCGCCGGCACCGGGCAGCCTGGCAGGCTCATCGAGTACGATGACACCCACAAAATATTCTCAACTCCTGCGGTGCAGGCAACAGAAGATTACGTCTCAGGTCGCTTTGGTTAATATCACCGTGACCCGTGAGCGCCAGCTTTTTACTCAGAACGATTTTTCAGGCTTGTGAAAACCTGTGCCAAAAGCCAGGTTCCACCCAGCAGCGCTCCCCACGCTAGAACATGGCCCGCCGAGCCGAGCACAGGCTGCGCTTCAACCTGCGCACGCACGGCGTCCTTTCCTTTCAAAAAGACCCAGGAGAAAAACAGCGCAATCAACAGTACCCCAGTGATACTAGCTACTACTCGCTTAAACATGACACCACTATACAGGCTAGTAGCCGTTCTGCTTAACACCGTATTCTGCTTCTTCGAGCGTAAATTTCTCGTAGAGCAGCTGATCCAGCAATCCCTGCCTTGAAAACGCTTGAAACTCCAAATACTCTGCGGCTTTCTTCGCGGCTTGTTGTTTCCAGTCAACCGCGAGCAGCTCAACACCGTAAATAGCGTCTGCGGTGCTGAACCCCTCATACTCTAACTGGGCTATTAGCCCGTGGTAAGAAAACGCCTGATATTCCAGATACTGTTTCGCTTTCAGCCTCGCGTTTTTCTGCTCGGTGGTTTCATTCCCGCTCTGCTCGGCTGCAGTGTTTTCAGCGGCCGAAGTCGTGCCGTTCGCACTATCGTGGTTGTCTGGTTGCTGCAACGTAGACTCTCCGCCGTGCTGCTCGGGAGCGCCTGGTGCCGCGGCAACCAACCCCGGCTGTTGCGCGTTAGGAGCGGCCCGCATGCTGCTTACACTAAAGCCCAGCACCACCCCTACCGCGAGCGCCAAAACCAGCGCCAACAGCCAGAGTATCGTGTGTTTACGCGACCCCGCCATAGCCGCCGTAGCCGTTGCTGACGCTGCAGTGGCTGCCTGCCCCACAGCAGGCGCCGCGGTCTGCCCCGCAGCCGCTGCCTGCTTCGCAGTTACTTCCGGGGTTTGCTGCTCAGACATTTACCTGCCTCCTTATGACTAGTTCAGAATTAGCTCCAAACTATCAAGCGGCGGCAGCCGCTACAGGCGCAAAATAAAATCTGTGGAAAACTCTGCGGACGTGCTGCCGCGCTTAGCTCAATTCGTTTAGTAGGTGTGGATCAAACCGCACCACTTCCCCGTTTGCGACTCTTTTAATCTGCATCCCCGCCAACGCATTTAACGTCAGTCGGATAAAACTGCCGTGACTTACCAGCAGCAGATTTTCCTTGCCATGCTGCTGGTAAAGCTCCTGCAGCGCCGCAATTCCACGCGCCGCAACCGCAGCGTCTGCTTCACCCACGTTGCCAATTAGCTGCAGTTTTTCCGCCTGTGTTAGCCCTTCCAGGCTGCGTCCCTCGGCTTCGCCGTAGTCTTTTTCCAGCAACCCAGGCACCACGTCAGGCTCCGGCAGCATCAGTTTCGCGGCAATAATTTCTGCGCTGTGTCGAGCTCGGCTAAGCGGTGAGCTCACCACCCGCTGCCACTGCTGCCCCACCAGGCCAGCTGCAGTCTCGTGCAGTTGCTGCACCCCGGTGGTGTTCAGCGGGATGTCAACCTGCCCCTGCAATCGGTTCTGCAAATTCCAATCGGTTTGACCGTGCCTAATAAAAGCCCACACGCCCATGCTTTCCTCGCTGCCAGATGCCACATCCGATATCCCACCGGATATCACTGCCACATATCACCATCAAATATAAACGTAAGCGGCCCTGATGCGCGGCGCCACCCAGTCTCCCTCACTAACTCTGCTGTGGCGAGGCTGCGAAACCCGCATTTCGGTCCCTCCCCAGTCTAAACTAATCTCACTCATGTGAACCCCATGCAACACCGATGTCACCCGCGCACACTCCACGGATGCTTTACCGCTCGGTGACAACAAATCGACCGATTCTGGGGTTACAGCTGCGGAGCCGACTAGCTCAAACGCACCCCACGCTGCTCAGGCAGGACCCACGCGGCAACCGCTGCGAGTATGAAAGCTGCCGCGAAAAGCACGAACAACCCCGCGATACCACCAATCTGCAACACCACCGGCACCAGCAGTGGCGCCAGAATCGAGGCAACGCGACCAAAGCCCGCTGCTGCACCCGTACCGCGGCCCCGCAGCTGTGTCGGATACAGGTCCGGCCCAATAGCGTAGAGTGCACCCCAGGCTCCGAGGTTAAAGAAGGAGAGAACACAGCCGGCTGCAATAATCAACATCTCAGTGTTTGCCGCCGCATAACAGCCCGCGCCAATAGCGCTGCCAATCAGGAACAGGGCGAGGGTGCAGCGGCGCCCGATTTTTTCGATCAGCCACGCTGCGGTGGCATATCCCGGCAGCTGCGCCAGGGTGATAATGAGGGTGAAGCTGAAAGACTTCACAAGGTCAAATCCGCTCTGCACGAGAAGAGTCGGAATCCAAATAAAGGCACCGTAGTAGCTAAGGTTAATACAGAACCAGATTATCCACAGCGCAATAGTGCGGCGACGCAATGCCTGGCTCCAGATGGAGCTGGCCGAGGCGAGCAGCAAGTTCTCCGATGCTGCTGCGTTTTCTGAATCCGCGGACTCAGATCGCGACCATACTGTTTCCCGCGCTGCCTTCTTGGCGAGCGGCACAACCGGTTGTTGCGGAGAACTTTTCGCATTCTCAGCAGCAGCAGCCTCAAATGAGGCAACTATTTGTTCCGCTTCCTCGTGCCGGCCCTTTGTTTCCAAGAACGCCACTGATTCTGGCATCTTGCGGCGAATCACCAAAGAGTAGATTGCCGGAACCATGCCGAGGGCTAGGCCCCACCGCCACCCGTTTTCACCGTTAGCAACCACGAAGGTGCCAATTACGGCCGCGAGGATCCACCCCAGCGCCCAGAACGCTTCGAGCAGCACGATCATGCGACCGCGCACTGCTCGCGGCGCGAACTCAGCCATCAGGGTGGAGGCTACCGGCAACTCTGCGCCTAGCCCGAGCCCCACGATGAAACGCAGCAGAATTAACAGTCCGAGGCCAGCTACCAGAGCCGACGCGCCGGTAGCTACGCCGTAAACCAGCAAGGTAAGCGCGAATACCTGTTTGCGTCCGATACGGTCTGCGAGCAATCCGCCGAGGGTAGCCCCGAGCGCCATGCCGATAAAACCGGCGGTGGCGAGCCACGATAATTGGGTTTTATCGAATCCCATGTGCAGGGATAGTGCCGCCATCACGAAAGAGATAAGGCCCACGTCCATGGCGTCTAGAGCCCAGCCGATACCAGCCCCGAACAACAGTTTCCGATGTTTGCTCGTAACTGGAAGCGCTTCAAGTCGCTGAGTTCTGCTTGTCATGATTTTGATTATAAAAATCAGTTAGCAAAATACCAGCTCCGTAATCATTTCTTAATTTTCGTTCGCAGATTCTGCGGTTTTAACTTCGGCAACCAGCTCAAACTCGAATCCCTCCGCGTTCTCAAGATACAGTGCGAAATGGTTTAGACCACCAGCGTGCGGATATTTTTCGCCGAACAGCTCCGCCCACCCGTGCTCCTTACAAGTTTCACGCAGCAAGTCCAACGCTGCGAGCCCGCCCGACACATTGAGGGCGAGATGGTTCAGCCCGGCACGGGTGCGACGATATGCACCAGACACGTCGGGAGACTGCTCCAGCACTAAATAGCTGCCGTCAGCAGCTTTCCAGATACAGCCGTCTTCCCAGCTGCTTTCAACGTCTAAGACCCAACCTATTTGCTGCAGCAACCAGTTAAAGCTGGGCTTTGCAGCCTCCAAGTTGGTGGTCCAAAGTTCAAGGTGATGAATAGCAGTCATATAAACATTTAAGCACGCTAACTGCTGCGCACCCCCGGATGCTTAACTCCTGGTTACAGTTGCGCCCGCAGCACAGTAAAAACCGCATCGCGCCCTACCTGTGTCACGTTTTTGAAGCGTTTTTCTACGGCGTCACGGTATCTCGCATGAGAATTGTGCACGAGCAGCAGCATCCCCCCAGGCCGCATTATGCGGTGCGCAGCGTCAAGCAGCGGCCGCACCAGCGTCATATCAATTTTTGTGCCCTCGTGAAATGGAGGATTGAGAAGCACCATATCGATTGTGCCGGGGCGGATCCGCGCTCCCGCGTCATCCCAGCTGACAGTGGCACGAACGTCATGAGCTAGGTTCACGGTAGCGCTGAGCACCGCATCCGCGTCAATATCAGTAGCATGCACCTCAGCAATTTTCCCTGCTTCGGCACTGTTTAGGATGTGGCGAGTTACCGACCCGTTACCGCATCCTAAATCAAGAATCCGCAAACCCTCCGGCATCGTTGCGAGCTGCCGCACTGCATGCTGCGCTAAAAACTCCCCACCGCGATCAGGTTTATCTCCGGAAAAAACGCCTCCATAACTGTACAATTTCGCTGTGTTTGGCTGCACGGCCGCGTTTTTTGCTACTAAGCCAGAGTTTTTCACTTGCGACGCAATTAAGCAGCGGTGCTTGCCCCGCCCGCGCGTTCCTCTAACAGTGTGGAAAAATTCCCCGAGAGTGTCGTTAAAACTTCGAGTCATGTGCTTAACCACGCCGCCCAAAATAATTGTGCCGGTGGTGTTAACGTCAGCTTGTCGAGCAAAAGCTTTGGCCCAGGTTGTGAGCGCTGCACGAGACTTTGGCAGTTTGCCAAGGGCAATACCGCCCCGGTATTGATGCTTCGCTAAAAACTCTTGCAAGTCTAGTGTTTCAGGGTCGATGTTATCGTTCTGATCAAGGCCAGAGATAAAGACCCGCTCTCTCATATCGGAGCCATGCTGCTGCAACAATGCTGTTAATTGCTTTGCTTTTCGATATGACCTTAACCGCACAAAAACGCGCGCTGCTGCAATGTTATTTTGCGCCTCGCTCTCTAAGAGTGCTGCCAAACACGCAAAGGTTAGCGTGAGGTTCTCATCCTCCAACACCAGCACATCATCCGCAGGCTGCTCAGCCGACGGTAGCTGCGAAAATGTGGCAGGTTGCTCTCCATGTAATACATTAGAGTTGCGATTTTCAAACCCTAAAAACGGCGCCGCGTGCTCTAAGATTAGGCGATCAAGCGAGCTTGCATGTTGTACTACATGGGTGCGCGCCTGATCACTGCGGGAAATACTCATGCTTAATTTTCACACACTTCAAAAATTTCAGAGTAAGACTTTGAAATCAATTTTGATTGACACATCCACCACAATCACAGTTGAAAACCAGCTAACTTGCAGGTTTTATCAATAGTTAGGTAGACTACTCAAAGTCAAATAACCTAATTTTCACAAACGTTATCTCCCTCACATGAAAACTTTGAGCATGCGCAAAATATTTTCTGCGCTGAGCATCACTCTGCTAGGTTTAAATTTTTTCCCAGCTGCAACGACAGCAACGACTCACCCAGCGGTGCAAGCTACAACTACCCCAGCGGTGCAAGCCGCAACTAAAGTAGCCGAGCAAGCCAAAACTAAAATAATCGAGCAAGCCAAAACTAAAATAATCGAGCAAGCCAAAACTAAAATAATCGAGCAGACTACACGCGAGTTTAAGCTCCCGGGAATCACACCACTTCCCACGGCTTATGGTGATTTACATTTTTTCCACGTCAGCCACGACCTCACTATCGAGCCTGGTGGCCCTCCTATCAATGCGCCGATTAAAATTGATGGCTATCTGACTTGCTCAAACTATCCCGGCATTTATTTCTCAAACTCCACGATATTTAATTATTCAGCTGGACAAACCACATATTCAAAAATAAACGAATATGTTGGATGGCAGCCCGAGGGCTTTGTTTGCGAATTTAGACCCCGCACTTCGACGGCGCCTCACGGCTACACTTGGGAAACTGGAACATATTCGAATGATGGCAAATATCCGAATCTTTTTTATGATGAAACTACTATTGATCAATACGAGGATCTCTTAGTAGATTCACGGCAGCACACCTTTAAGTTCCAATGGAAACTTGTAAAAAAACCCCAAATCATTGATCCGCCCCAACTGACAATTTCCGACCCGTGTGGCCCCAATAATGCCGTCTGGCAAAACCCGCCACAAATTCCAGGAGTTCAATGGAGTAAAAACTTCGATGGCACCCCCGTAGCAGCTGTCAATAGAGGGCTAGCATTCCCTACACCTTCACCCGGAGTATATAGTTCTTACCACTACTACGGAAAACCACAGGACTCCAATACGCCGTGCATTAGCAACATCCAGCTTAAGATGTCTGGCGGCAGATTCCCCGATACTGACCACCAGTTTGTGATGAGCTGGCAGCAAGACAGCCCTCGCATCACCAATGGCAGCACTTCTGCCCGAACCAATATACAGGGAGCGGATCCGACTTTTAGTGTAACCTCCGCACCGGTTACCACTTCCCCCAACGCCACTGGCACCATTAAAATCAGCACTCGCCCTCGAGCATCGTATTCTAGGGACTACAAAACCGAAATTAATTGCTATTACACTTCATCAACGGGGGAAAGAGTTGATGTCCCCGCCCACCGAACTGACTCTGCAACACATTTCTGGTCTGTCACTATGCCAAGCACTGCTCAGCAGACTATTTGCGAAGCCAATGTGATTCCAAATTTTGGTTTTGTCTCGGTTGATTCATTTAATGGCGGGTATGCTGCAAACCTTACTGCCGAAGTAATTCAGCAGCAACAGCCCACAACCGGGCAGCAAAACTGGGTGCTTTACCCCGAAGGTAAAACACCGGGCACAGTGGACCTTTCTAAGCCTTTTCATGGCGTCGAACTTTCTCAAGGTGTTTTTCATTTTTATGAGCACAAACCAGGTATTTACTATCTAGAGCTTGCCTCAACTCCAGAGGGATATGTTCCAGCAGGCCTGCAGACAACAGACACCGCAAACGTTTCAAAAGTCACAATTAACACGCAAGGCACCCGAAAGACCTACTTTAAGATAAAGGTAAATCCTGGCGAAACGCACACGGTACCGTTCTATTTACAGCAAAAACTCGGCAACCTAGAGTTCCACAACACCGCGCTAACCCATGAAGGTCCTCTTCTAGAAGGCAGCACCTGGCAGCTCTCTGGCACCTCCGGGGGCATATACCAACAGCACAATTTGACTGACGGTCCGCTCACAATCACCGATTGTGTAGCAGCAGCCGCTAATGAGTGCACCGGTTATGACACCGACCCTGCGGCCGGAAAATTTAGTATTCCAAATTTGGAATGGGGAGATTACACTCTGTCTCAGACGCAAGCATCACCTGGTTATAAACTTCCAGATGCGCACCTTGCGACACGACAGTTCACTATCAACCAGAACACGTTGCAGTCGAGCTTCACCGGCGCGAACAGTTTTGTTAACGAATATTCAGACGTTCCAAGTATCCCGCACACAGGCGGGTTAGGCAGAGACCATCTGCTACTCAGCGGTATTTTTGTGCTGCTGCTAGCTGGTGCTGCCACTGTGTTATTACAACGCAGGGCTAAACACCAATAGCCGATACCTGCACTGTGCACATAATCATCATCCCGAAGAAAGGAAAAATAATGGGTTCGAAAGCTTTTCGGACTAAGCTCACCCGAGTGTTAGCGGTTGCACTAGCTGCAACGCTTGTACCGGTGGCTGCACCCGCTTTTGCCCAAACGGGCCCCGGCAACATCAACCCTGGCGCTACCGGTTCCATCACCGTCCACAAGCTCTCTGAGCCAAGCACTCCGGGCACTGCAGGCACTTCCTTGCAGAGCACGCCTGACGCTTCAGCGCGGCAACTGAATGGTGTCGAGTTTGAAATCAAGAAAATTGATGGGATGGATCTCACCTCCGCAGCAGGTTGGCAAAAACTGACTGAGGTAACAGCGCTTATCAACGCAACCGATAATGCCAAGAAAGCAGATGCTGCGCTAACCGAAAAAGGGCACAGCCTGAGCGCTGTCGGTGGCGACAACAACGGAAAAAAAGTTACCGCGGGTGACGGCTCAGTAACATTCGCTAACCTCCCTGTTGGCGCTTACTTGGTTACCGAAGGCGACGACACCGGCAACAACGGTATCATCTCTAAGACCGATCCTTTCATCGTTACTGTTCCTTTCCCAACCACTGACGGTGGCGCTAACGGCTGGAACTACGATGTTCACGTTTATCCCAAAAACACCGTTTCCTTGGTGGAGAAAGTTGTCGACGAGTCTGCTGCAGTGAAACTGGGCGACACTCTGCGCTGGTATGTTTCCTTTACCATCCCGGGGCAGCTCGATATTACCTCTTTCAAGTTCAGCGACAAGATCGACACAATGACCAATTTCTCTGGTCTAAAAGCCGCGATTGTGCCTGCTGACACCCCGAAAGCACAGTTTGCTACTGCCTTTGCTTCAGGCGAAACAGTGCAGTTGCCAAACGTAAATAAGACCGGTTTGGAAACTAATGGCTCACCTACTTCCGATAGTGTGCCTGGAAGCATCGATGTCACCCTCAACGGCGCTGCAGCAGAAAAATTAAAGCAGCACCGCAACAAAAAACTGATTTTTGAGGTTTCTGTAACAGTTGAGCGAGTTACCGGCAACGGTCAAATTAAAAACGCTGGCAGCGGTAATGAAGCTTGGGCACAGGGTGAATTTAACCAAAACGGTAAGGCTCTGGTTCCTGCTGGAGAAGGCGCGCCTGGTACTTCAAACTGGGGCACTGTAGACCTCAAAACCATTAGTGATTTGAAGGATAAAGCTGCGCTTAACAACGCCACCTTCAAGGTTTACAGTGACGCAGAAGCCGCAAAACGTGCTATCGCCGGGAATCCGCAGGGTGATGACACCGTACTTGCTGAGGTCACCACAGACACTCAGGGTCAGGCGAGCTTCAGCCTACGCAATGGCACCTACTACCTGGCACACACGGGTGTTCCAGCAGGTTTCCAACAGCTTGCCGCGCCGATTAAGGTAGACGTCGAGGGCGTGCGCACCCTGACTCACTACCCAAATCTCGACAATAACAACGGGGCTGTTAAGGTTGACAACGCCGAATGGGTTATCACCCTTAACGCTCGCACTCCTGGCGACGATGCAACCAGCCTGTTGCCAAACCTGCCAATCACTGGTGGTTTCGGCCAGTTGCTCCTGGCACTGGCTGGCACCACTGTGCTTGCGATTGCGGTTGTAACCTTTGTTGCAGCGTCACGACGCCGTAAACAGCACTAGCGTTTAATCGTCTATAATCTCTGGTGGGTACGAGATTCTCGTGCCCACCAGTTGTATTTGTAGCCCAGTCTGATTTTTCATGCGTTTCTTTTTTCTGCGATTACTAACCTCTGCACTAATCCTGTTGGGCGGTGGTTTGCTGTTATATTCTGATACTGCTTCCTGGCTTAATCAACACCGCCAATCCGCAATTGTTAACGCCCTCGGAGGTAGTGTGTCAGAGGCAGATCCTGCGCCCGCAGAGCAGCTTGCAGCCGCCCGCCGTTACAACGCTGCTCTCAGCTCCGGCGCTGATTTGCTGGCGCATCAACGCAAACCTGCCGGAGTTGGAAGTGTGGATCAAGAAGCCGCAGACATTTGGCCTTACGAGCAAATTCTGACCGCCGACAGTCAAGGCTTGATGGGGCGGATCCGCATTCCCGCGATTGACGTTGATCTACCGATTTATCACGGTACCTCTGAAACTGTTTTAAGTCGCGGCGTAGGACATTTGGAGGGCACCTCGCTGCCAATTGGCGGCTCAGACACACACACAGTTTTAACCGCACATCGCGGACTAGCTCAGTCACGGCTGTTCACAGATCTAGACAAACTTGCTGAGGGAGATACTTTCACAGTAGAGGTGTTTGGTGAGGTTTTGGTATACCGAGTCTTTCAAAAATTAACCGTACAGCCTGAGGATAACGAAAGCCTCCGACAGATTGTCGGAAAAGATTTAGCGACGCTTGTAACCTGCACTCCCCTAGGTATTAACTCGCACCGCATTTTGGTCACTGCGGAGCGGGTACACCCCACCCCAATGACGGAGGTGGAGCAGGCGCAACAACCTTCGGACCTGCCACGCTTCCCGTGGTGGGCGGTTTGGGCCTTATTATTTGTGTTGTTAGCGACCTTTAACGCTCTCCACGCTTGGTGGCAATATCGGGGGCGAGACAATCGCCACACTACACCCCCATTCAAGAACCTAAAATACTCGGTATAATTCTGTTGGCCCACACAACCGGTACGGGCACCACAGCAGCACCGCACCACAAAGGTTTGCCATGATTCACCAAAAGCTAAATTTACCGCCATGGCTACTCGCAGTTATCGCCATGCTCACCGTGCAGCTCTCCAGCGCACTCTCAGTCCCGGTGGTTGAGCAGGTAGGGCCGGCCGCTGCAGGCTGGCTGCGAATGATATTTGGCGCTCTGCTGATTTTGTTGTTTACTCGCCCCGATTTTAGAGCTATTCGCCGCGGGGATATTCCAGCGCTGCTGGCGCTCGGTGTTGCCACTGGGTTTATGGCTGTTTTCTTTCTCGCCGCAATTTCGCACATTCCGCTTGGCACCGCAGTTGCCATCGAATTCATGGGTCCACTTTTGGTTGCCGCGATTGCCAGCCACAGCCGCCGCGCCCTGCTGTGGCCAGCACTAGCTCTCAGTGGGGTGCTGCTCATGACCGAGCCGTGGCAGGGCGAAATCAATTTCGTTGGCGCTGGTTTTGCGCTCGCGGCCGGTATTTGTTGGGGGCTCTACAATCTCCTGACGCAGCACGTCGGAGACCGTTTCTCAGGTATTTCAGGGCTTGCATTAACAATCCCGGTTGCGGCCATCGCTACCGCGCCGTTCGGGATACCACAGCTCCTCTCCCATAATTTTGAATGGTGGATCCTCCCAGCCGCTGCAGGACTAGCCCTCATGGCACCGGTTTTCGCGTTCGCGCTTGAAATGCTGGCGCTGCGGCGCATGACGCACACAGCTTTTGGCACACTGCTTTCTGTGGAGCCGGCTTTCGGGCTTCTCCTCGGCGCTCTTGTGCTGACACAGATTCCAACCCCGCTGCAACTGCTCGGCATCACCATCGTGATTATCGCTGGTGCTGCGGCCCAACGCAACGGTCACCGCACAGCTTGACTCCCTGCGCGATTAAGACTCCATGCTAACAACATGCTTTGCTAGCTGAAGACTGCATATAGGGTCTTCCCTATCTAGGCGGCAAAGCCGCTTTCTCCCAACTCTCACGCGCTCCTGGGACACTGTAAAAAAGTGTATGTGGCCGCAGCTGTTGCGGTAACAAAAGAGAGTTTTCGGACGCAGCTTGCAGGTGTTCTGCAAACCATCTCGGGTCACGCGCCGCAACCTTCTGACACAGCACCCGGTATTCTAATTCCAGCTGCCCGACAGTGACAGGGATTTGCGGTACCGTAATATCTACAACCTGAATCTTTGCGGCATCAAAGTTATAACCTCGGGCACCAGCTGCGGCATGTAGCCCAACAAGATAGCTACCGATTGCTGCTACTGGGTCTTGCTGCGCTCGAAACCTTTCCAACTGCGGATGTTTAGTGTAACCGCGCGTCTGCCCTAACAGCACTTTCTGCGCCAACAGAGTTTCGCGCCAGCAAGCCACCAAAGCTTTACCGTCTAGCATTTCGGGAGCTAGCGACCATAGCCTCACCCTTGCAGCTCCGCTTTCTGTCCGCGCAGCTCGGCCCTGATAGCTGCCGCAGCTGTTTTGTGACTGAACTCGTATCTTTGCTGTTGCAGTTTTTGCGGTATCACGTTTTGGCTGGCGAGCGCGAGTTCACGAGCGCCAACTTTTCCGAAGATGCATGCTACGGCAATCCGCGGCACCCGTATAATCGCGGGGCGTCCCAACACTTTCGCAAGCGCAGCAGTGAATTCGCGGTTGGTGAGACGCTGCGGCCCGACTGCGTTGATTGGCCCGTGATAATCAGGGTTTTCTACAGCTTCCCGGTAGATACGTACCAGATCTGCTGCACCAATCCAGGCAAAGAACTGTCTTCCGTCTCCGAGCGGCCCGTTAATACATAGTTTTGTGAGCGTTGCTAGGATTTTCAGGATACCGCCGGAGCCGTCAAGCACTAACCCGGTGCGAATATGCACGGTGCGCTTGCCTGCTGCTGCCACGGGCGCGCAAGCTTTCTCCCAGGCTGCGCACACTCCCGCCAAAAACCCGCGACCGCGCGGGCTCTGTTCGGTAACCGGCGAGTGCGCGTCATAGCCGTAATAGCCCACCGCTGACGCCGTCACCAGCACCTCACAGCCCGGGGTTTGCGCCACCAACTCAGCCAGTTTCTGGGTAGGCGTAACCCTGGAATTGTGGATCGCACGTTGGTGTTTACGGCTAAACCGTCTTGCTAGTGGTTCTCCCGCAAGATGCACCACCGCGTCTACTCCCCGCAGCAAATCAGGGTCGGGATTTTCTGGTCGCCACTCTCTGCTGTTTGCTGGCTGACTCTCTTTTTCGCGCCGGCCGGCCCTGACTGCGTGACGCATTCTACTGGTTGCGGGTAAGGCTTTACGCTTTTTGCCATCGCGAGGGCGCCGCAACCGCACGACTGTATGTCCGGCTTGCTCTAGCGCCGCAGTCAAACGCCTACCAACCAGCCCTGTTGCACCGGTGACCGCAACGGTAAGTTGCTCTGCTGATTGCGCTTCGGTGGTTACATCTCGCTGTGCCATCACATCGCTTCTTTCATGTTCTGCTGCCGCTGTGCGCTTTGTCACGTGCTAATGGCCTCACTTTATCTCATCAACTTGTGACTCTGCCCACAGCTTAAGTCTGCTAGTTTCTGCACGGCGCGACTGCAGCTCGGTCGCTTATTTTCCTGGCGCGACTAGCCTTCTTTCTGGTGGCGCTAGGTGCAACAGTCAGCAGGTTCATACCTCCTGCGCGCTATCCGCAGCCAGTATTTCGCGGACCCGCGGCGCTACTTTCGTGCCGTAAAGCTCGATTGACCCGAGCAGGGTTTCATGCGGCATCTGCCCGGTAGCGTATTTCAGGTCGAAGCGTTTCAGGCCGAGTGTTTTCACGGTTGAGGCGATTTTCTGCGCGACTGTTTCGGGTGATCCCACATAGAGTGAGCCATACTCTATCTCTGTGTCAAATTCTTTTTCGGTGGCGGATCCCCAACCGCGTTCTTTACCGATACGGTTTCGTGCCCGCAACCAGTGTTCCCTGATCTCTTCACGAGCTTGCTCATCACTGTCTGCGATGTGCCCTGGTGAGTGTACTGCTACCGGCAAACTGCCGTTCCCAAGCTGTTCGTTACCGGCACGGTATGCGTCAACGAAGGGTTTAAAACGCGCTGGCTGCCCACCAATGATGGCGAGCATCAGCGGGGTTGCGGTATTTACTGCGCGAGCAATTGATTCAGGGCTGCCACCAACGGCTAACCAGTGCCGCAGCGGTTCCTCCGTGTTAGGATACACGGCTTTAGTAGCAAGCGGTTCAAGCCCAAAACGTTCTGCGGTAATCTGCCCGCCCGCAACGATTTGCTTAAAAATATCGAATTTTTCAGCAAAAAGCTTTTCATAGTTTTGCAGGCTGTAGCCGAATAGCGGGAAAGATTCGGTGAATGACCCTCGCCCCAGTACTGCCTCGGCACGGCCGTTGCTGAGCGCGTTAATGGTAGCGAATCGCTGATATACCCGAATCGGATCGTCCGAGCTGAGCACTGTTACTGCCGAGCCGAGCTTAATCCGCTCGGTTGTGCTTGCGAGCGCCGCGAGAATAGTATCGGGGCTACTCACCGCAAAATCTGGACGATGATGCTCCCCAATCCCGATGAAGTCAAGCCCGACACGGTCAGCCAGCTGCCCCTGCAGCAGCACGTTCCTAATCACCTGGGCATGCGATAACTTGTTACCTTCACCATCTCGGGTCACGTCGCCGAAAGTGTCAATACCGAGCTCTATCCCGGTAACGGATGTGTTGTTCATAATCTATAAAACAATGCAACAATATTTTTTATTGCATATAACCGCAATTTTAATTTTCAAACTGTTTCGAACCGGAGCGCAGCACCGGCTTTCCATTACCCACAGTTAATCTAATCAAGAAAGCGATAATGAAAGTGATTGTTAGCATCTCACCACCGTCTTCAAGCACGGCTATCCAGTCAAAACCTTGCAAAACTGACATTGCTGCCACATGGACTAAATCAATAAACACTCCGAAGAAAGCCAAAACCATAATCAGCAGAAGCAATCTTTGGAATACCCACCGTTCCGTGCTGTCCGCTCTCAGGTAGGCTGGGATCAAAATCATCAAAGAAACCAAAGCAACCAGCAAAGAAACTGTTGCTTCTCCGAAGTCAGCGGGGCGTAACCCCCACATTGACTGTAGTTTTAATGCTTCTGCTATATATGCTCCGCCTTTTTCATGAATTTGATAAGAGTCATCACCGAGCAAATAGGTAAAGGGTAAAATCCAGGCAGCGAGTTTCCAAGAACGTGTTTCCACGGCTAACACTAGAATCAAGAAAACTATGTATAAAATTTTGAGGTACTGAAAAAATTCAGCATATCCGCGGTCTACATCAATATAAAGCAAACTGTTTTCGGAACCTCTAGCCCAGGACCAAATATGCAGCGCGATAAACATTAAATCGCTTAAGACAATGAAACCTATCAACACGCCTACTGAGCGTTGTCCCCGAAAAATCCAGGAGCTGGTTTCCTTAAGTGAGGGCAAAACACCTGGGTCAGCTACATACAAAACTTAAATCCTCATTCACCTCAGCAAGCAAATTTTCATTAAACAATATCCAAAAAATATTAATTTTGCTTGGAAAGTGACTGAATCTTTCATAAAACCTACCGCCACTTCCCCCCCCCCGCCGTCTTAATGATCAGCGTTTATCCCTATCCTTTAGGAGCACGCGCTACTGTGCCAAACCACGACTGCAACGAAGCGCCATTGGTGGAGCTCGGCGAATTGCAGCTGTTTGGACCAACCAATCTCATCACCTGGGTGTTTGAATACTCACAAGCACCCTAGGCCTTTCCTGCTCTGCTCTCTAAATATTGAATTTTCGCAAAATTAAATTTCTGTAAGAAATACTAGCGACCCTTAAAATTATCCATTGAGTTGTAAACCTTAAATATCCTCCCGGCGATAAAATCCCAAGCTGCGGTAGGAAGTATCCCGCGCAAAATCATCGCAAACTTTACCGTCCATGGTTTTAACACATATGGTTTACCGGAGAGCATCCCTTCCCAGGCAGCTTTCGCTGCAACTTCTGGAGTCATGATTGGTGTCAACAACGGCCCTTTTGCGCCCGCGAACATTCCTGTCGCAATATAGCTTGGGCAAAAAGTTGTCACCCGCACATGCTGCTTTCCAAATTTTTTCAGCTCCAACCGCAAGGAGTCGCTCCACCCAATCATCGCCCATTTGGAGGCAGCGTATACACTCATATTCGGGTTAGCCAGTGTACCCGCCGCAGAGGCAATATTTAAAATACGCTTTGGCCGATCCACATCTGCCAGCATCACAGGCAACAGCGCTTGAGTCAGCAGCATCGGCGCATAAGTGTTTACCGCCATAGTGGTGTTTATTTGCGCCACAGAATGCTCCCAGAAAGGTGCCGCAAACACCACGCCGGCGTTATTCACTAGCACATCTACACCGCCGCAGTCCCTTAAAATATTGGCAGCTACAGACTCCAGCTGAGCTGTGTCAGCCAAGTCAACACAGTAGGTAATAAGCTCTGCCTTAGAAACCGCGCGCAGCTGCTGCGAAAACTCTGCAAGGGCGTCCTCATTCACATCTAGCAGCACTATTTTGCTAGCACCCGATGCAGCAGCAAATTTCGCAAATAAAGCACCCAAACCGCTAGCTGCACCAGTAATGACAACTCGCGCATGCTCCAAAACCTCAGCAACCATTGCCCACTCCTTGCAATTTATCACGCGCAACTTGAAAAGCTTTTACACCATCAAAATACTCCACAATCTTACTAAAATATCCTTACAATAATGCTGCAGCAACCCCGAGCATATCCAGCACCCCGCTCTCGCAACAGCAACTACTGCTCCCTGGTAGAGTTATGGAGGATAGTTGCGAAGCCGCAATCATGAGCCAAGGAGGGATGATGTCATTAAGCGTCTTAGATATGTTTTCAATCGGGGTCGGGCCATCATCTTCACACACCGTCGGCCCGATGCGCGCAGCCCGGGAGTTTGTCTCTGACCTGCGCCGCCTAGAGCTTTTTGACACCACCGCGCGCGTCTGGTGCGGGCTGTTTGGCTCGCTTGGCGCAACAGGGCGCGGGCACGGCTCAGACACTGCCGTGATGGCCGGCCTTGGCGAACACGAACCAGAAACTATTGACCCTGTGCTGCTGCAAAACCCGCAGCCACCCTTCGACTGGGATGTCGAAATCACCCTGCTAGGCAGGCAACAAATGCCGGGGCACCCCAACGGGATGCGTTTCGTCGCCGCTGACGCTTCCGGCCACGAACTTTACACCGCAGAGTTTTACTCAATCGGTGGTGGTTTTATTGTGCGCGCTGAGGATCTTGGGAAACCTCCCGCAGAGACTGCCGAGATCCACGAACCATATCCGTTTAATCTCGCCGAGGAATTGCTCGAACACTGCGCCGCCACAGGGAAGTCAATCGCCCAAATCGCGCTGGCAAACGAGCTGGCTGCGCACCCAGAAGCCGCGGTGCGTAAACACCTGCTGGCTGTCTGGCAGGTAATGCAAGAGTGTGTTTACAACGGTTGCACACGCACTGAGGAACTTCTGCCCGGCTCGCTGCGGGTGAAGCGCCGCGCCCCGCAGCTGTATCAGCAACTGCTGGCAGGAGAGATCCACACCCCGCAAACCGCTAGCGAGGCGGCAGCGGCCGCAGACACCGGCAGAACGGTTATTGGCGCGAAAAAAGCAGACCCGCTGACCGCGATGGACTGGGTCAGCCTTTACGCTCTAGCCGTCAATGAAGAAAACGCTTCCGGCGGGCGGGTGGTCACGGCTCCCACTAACGGTGCTGCCGGCATTATCCCCGCAGTGCTGCACTACTATGTGCGGTTTTTAGACGACGGCACCGAAACCACGGAGCGGGTTATCGAGTTTCTGCTCACCGCAGGAGCGGTCGGCTCACTGCTTAAACGCAACGCCTCGATTTCCGGCGCTGAGCTGGGGTGTCAGGCAGAGGTCGGGTCAGCTTGTGCGATGGCCGCGGCTGGCCTGTGTGCGGTGCTTGGTGGATCCCCCCAGCAGGTTGAAAACGCGGCCGAAATCGGCTTAGAACACAATCTTGGCCTCACCTGCGACCCGGTGGGCGGGCTCGTGCAGGTGCCGTGCATTGAACGCAACGCTATCGCCTCGGTGAAAGCTATCACCGCGGCACGCCTGGCGCTGGTTGGCGACGGCACCCACCTGGTGACCTTAGATCAGGCGATTAAAACCATGCGCGACACCGGGCTTGACATGAAACGCAAGTACAAGGAGACCTCGCTCGGCGGGCTTGCCGTAAACGTGGTGGAGTGCTAGCGGCGGCGCGGTAGCAGCGGCGCGGTAGCAGCGGCGAGCTGTGCCGGGCCCGCTGATCCACCACAAAAATCTGCTGCCTAAATGCTCGCCAGCACACCGACTCCAATAAGCGCCACAAGCAGCCCAACGGTTTGAATTCGGCTTGGGATCTCTTTCCAAAACAGCAAAGCCAACAGGATAGTGACCGCAGGATACATCGAAGACACAACCGCCGCGATACCGGTGTGGATACTGATGCTCGCCAGCGCATAACTGAGTTCCGCGATAATATCTGTCACACCCGCCATGCCAGCTATCAGCAACGCTTTGCCGTGCAGCTGCCCTGGTTTTGGTTTACGAAACACACGCACCACAAGGATCGCCCCCGAAACAACCACAAAATCTGCGATTCTGGCGATGGTGACTGTCCAATAAGGATCAACCTCGCTGGCTGCTTTGCTTAGAATAAAATACGCACCAACCAGCACCGACGCGAACAGCGCATATGGCAGCGAGATTTTCATGCGCTGTTTTTCTGAGTCCGACAATTTAGTAAACTCGGCGACACCGCTTGCAAGCAGCGAGCCGCCCAAAGCCAGAATACAAGCAAGCAACGGCACGATGCTGAGCGGGGCTCCGGTGATAAAACCCCAAATAATCGGGATGACTGCCGCTCCCGCAGCTGTTGGCAAAACCACAATAGCTGGGCCGATAGCGATTGCCCGATAAATAAAAACCAGCGATGTTACCGACAGCACTCCTGCCGGGATAGCAGGCCAAATCTCTGTAACCGGAGGTGGTGGGGCACCATGCACAAGCACTAAAACGGCGCCCACAAGCAGTGCGCCGACGGAGGATATCCACAGCACGGTAAGCACCCTGCTGCTTTTTGACTGCATCCCGCCCAGAAACTCCGATGCTCCCCAAGCAAACGCGGCAGCTAACGAAAAGAGTATTCCAGCCATATCGACACTACTTTGTATTGTGAAGGCAGCAAACAGCTGCTTGAAACGAGATATTACACCCGCCCCAGCGAGCCCGCAACCGCAGCACTGGAGGTGCTGAAACTAACTTTTACTCCCGTCTAGCAACTCATCGGCTCGATTTACAGCGAGCTGGCTAGAGTCGATAAGGTCTTGCGGCGCATTGTTGCTGATTCTGCAATCAAGCGCCCGCTGAAAACACTCTTTCGCCTGCGCGATATCACCACAACAGAAATAAACTTTGCCCAGGTGCTGCGTGTAGGTGGCTGCTTCAAGCGGATGCTTTGCCGCGCGCACCAACTCAGTGTAAATTTCTGTGGCTCCCGCAAAATCGTTTAAGTCACGCAGCGCATCAGCCATCAGCGCCCGGGCGCGTTTACTCTCGGGGTGACGTGAGAGAAAATCTCTGATGCCGTGCAGGGCTTGCTGCGGCTGGCCGATCCACAGCAAAACAATTTCGTCTAACAGCGGATCAGCTGCGTGCTCGCGCCTAAACTCGGCCTCATCAGTAATCACCGGTTTTAGTGTTTCGTAGTCAATGTGCCACATCGCCGCATAAACTCCAATCTGTGTCCGCGTCTCAAATTGCGCTCCAAGCGCCTCTAGCGAGAATACCAAAAAGCAAGTAATAATTGTGGATCAGCAGTTCTGCAAACACCCCGCCTGTGAAATAATAAAACCATGATTTCACCAGACCTGCACGCTCTCGGGTTCGATTTTGCTGACTGGGATGAAATGATGGATCTCGTCGTCACCAAAGAAATCCCGACAGTAAATAACATTGGGCCATACGATGCGGTGGGCCGTTATGATGACCCGAGCGGCGCTAAGCTCGGCTTGTTTGTTTACGAGGGCAGCAACCCCTACACTGTTGTGTCGATTGACGGCGTTGGCGGCTATGAAGTCAAGGCATATCTTTTGCACCCGGCTTGCGCGCTGCTGGATATTTATATCGAGGGCGAGCTTTACACGCGACTGATTGCGCATGTTGATGACACCCATTGCTACCCCACATATGAGTATAAGGCTTCGGGCAAGCTGGCTGAGTTCAGCAACTATTCGTTAGGCGCTGCTGCTGTTGAGTTCAAGCTGTTCGAGAGCGAAGCCGAGTGGGAGCAGAGCAAAGCGCAGACGGCAGAAGGCTTCCCGACCGGGAGCCAGTTCGTGCTTTGCCCATCACTTTTCTCCCTTGCCAGCGGCGAGATTGACGAGAATGAAGTGCAGCCGTTTGCAATGTTTACGGGTGTTATCGAGTCAGTGGAGCTGAAAACCAATCAACTGGCAAACGCTAACTGGTATCGGGCGATTGTGGATTGCGGTTTTAAAGTGGCTGTGGCGATTCCGGCAGATGTTGCCAAGCCGCCAGTGCCGGGCGGCGTCATTGACGGCGTAGTCATGGTGCTGGGCACATCGGGGTTCTGGGACCAAGAACGGTAGAGCGGTTTACCCTTATCGCCCAAAACTAAACACCAACAGAAAGCAAGCAAAGTGCCAACCGAGCGTACAGCAGACTCGGAGCTGTGCTAGTGCGGTGAACCCGGAACGACACTTGCGACGCACGCGCTAAAATTAGCTTATGGCTGTTGATCGTATCGCTCGGGTTTACCGTATGAAGTTTTCTACGGTCTACCCCCTGCTTTTGGCGAAGGCCCAGCGTAAGGGCCGCGCGAAAGCTGAATTAGATACTGTGATCACCTGGCTGACCGGCTATTCACAGGCGGAGCTGGAAGCACAGATTGCTGCCGAAGCTGATTACGAAACGTTCTTCGCGCAGGCTCCGCAGATGAACCCTGCATGCGCTTTAATCACCGGTGTTGTGTGCGGTGTGCGTGTCGAGGATATCGAGGATCCACTGATGCAGAAGGTGCGTTGGCTAGACAAGCTCGTTGACGAGTTGGCTCGTGGTAAAGCGTTGGAGAAGGTCCTACGCTCAGCGTGATGTTGTATCACCGTTGCGGACGCAAGAAAAGACGATAAAACACTCTTTTAGTGCCCGACAGCTCAACAACCAGGAAAAATCGACTTGGCTCCCCCAGAGCAGTCCAGTGTTATTGTTATTCACTTACAAAGTGGAGCCGCCGGGAATCGAACCCGGGTCCACGTTGATGATTCTGTGCCTTCTACGTGCGTAGTTCGTTAGACGTTTTGCTCGATCCCGTCCATTGTTACGAACACCTTGGACGACAGACCCAGCCGCAGTGAAAAGTCCCGCTGCGCCCTGAGGCGCGACGCAGCAGCTAGTCTTCTAAGATGACGCCAGCCGCGGGGCGAAGACGAACCCACGGGTGACGGACTTTTTAACCGCCCTGCTTAAGCAGCAAGTGCGAAGTCGGCGCGTTTAGAGTTTGCACCTATTTTTTGCAAGCACGTTTACGAGATGACTTGCATTCTCGGCACGCTTCTCACAGTCTCAAATCAACGTGTCGAAACCGATCGGCCCCGGATTTTGCACAACACAATACTCGGGTAGTTTCAACCTAAATATTATGTTGTCAAAGTTCTAACGCTTAAGCGTAGCTTCTAAATATAGCACCCGGGCACCACTTTGCGCAAGCCGCGGAGGCTGAAATCAGGGTCTTTGCAGAGCCTATTACGCCGCAGGTGGATCAGCCCCGCAGGCAGCTACTCTCCGAGCCTATTGCGGCTGCGCATCGCTCGCTCAGCCTCCAGCTTGTCCTGCCGCTCCCTGATGGTTTGCCGCTTGTCATACTCTTTCTTACCGCGCGCCAGCGCAATCTCAACTTTGACGCGTCCGTCCAGGAAGTACAGCTTCAGCGGCACAATGGTGACGCCACTGTCGCGAGTTTTTTGCCACAGCTTCGCAATCTCGTGCCGGTGCAGCAACAGTTTGCGCTTGCGCCGCGGGACGTGGTTCGTCCAGGTGCCGTTAAGGTACTCGGGAATATATGCCGCGTCTAGCCAGGCTTCACCGTTTTCAATGAAAACATAACCGTCAGTGAGCGACGCGCGCCCTTCGCGCAGCGATTTCACCTCGCTGCCGGTGAGCACCATTCCCGCCTCGTAGGTGTCGAGAATGTGGTACTCGTGCCGCGCTTTTTTATTTGACGCAATCAGTTTTTCACCTGGCGTTTGCTTTGACATCTGCCACTCCTTTCTCGTCACCTTCGAGGTGTCATTTACAGTTTAAAAAATTTCGCTTGCCTGGAACGCTTGCGCACGCGGCAAGCGCTTATGCACCACAGTAAACGTTGCGCACCGCAGTAAAAGCTTGTGCACCGCAGCCAGCGGCCGCAGTGCACAGCATCAAGCATAGCTTTTATTTATACCTTGAGGTAGCGGGTAATCGCAACTTTTGCTGCGGCACCCGCGAGCAGGATGCTCACCCCGATAAGAATCGGCGGCACGATGAGCGCCTGTGTGACCGTAATATAACTTGTGAACGGCATCGCCGTGGTCAGCACGTCCTGCACAAAGAACCGCACAATCGCCAGCGTTGCAACACTCGCCAGAATCGCGCCGAGCAGCGCCGCCACGATACCCTCCAGAATAAACGGGGTTTGAATAAACCGGTTCGAGGCTCCCACCAGTCGCATAATCGCGATTTCACGGCGCCTACTGAAAGCGGAGAGGCGAATCGTGGTTGAAATCAACAGCATCGCCGCCACCAGCATCAGCGCCGCGATACCAATCGCGGTGTAGCTGGCAATTGCCAAGAACACAAAAATACTATCGAGCAGCGCCCGTTGATCAGACACGCTTTGCACGCCCGGTTTCCCGGTAAACGCCTCGGTTACAATCTCCGACCGGCTCGGGTCTTTCAGTTTCACCCAGAAGGTTTGATTCAGCTGTTCTGGGCGGGTGATATCAACCACCGGGTTACCCTCAAACTGCTTCACAAACTCTGCGTATGCGGTTTCGTGATCCACAAAAGTATAGCTTTCAATGTGGTCTGCCAAAACCGTTGATTTCAGCTCATTTTCAACCGCCGCGAGCTGTTCAGCATCAGCGTCTGCTCCCGCACATGTGGCGCTCTGATCAAAGGCGGTGCACATGTAAATCGCAACCTCGGCGCGATCATACCAGTAGTTTTTCATCTGCTGCACCTGCAGCTGCATCAAAATCGCAGCACCCACGAAAGTGAGCGACACGAAAGTCACCAAAACCACTGAGGTGACAACCGAGAAGTTACGGCGCAGCCCACGGAAAACCTCGCCAATCACAAAAGAGAATCTCATTTAACCGGCCCCACTTCTTCATCGCCCTCAGCGGTGTCTTCAAGCCCCAGGCGCTCCGCAATGCCCGCAACTGCGGTCGCGTCAGCGTTTAACAGGTCTGCTAATGCCTGCTCCTGTGCTGCGATTGGATCAGCCGCTGCTACCTCTGGCTCGGCGCTTTCTGCGACATCGAGTAACGGTTCTGACGGGGTCAAAATATCCTGTTCGATGTCTCCCCCGGCTGCTTCAGCAAGCACCGAGTTCACATACTCAGTGTCAATAAACTCCGGATTAAACCCGGTCTGCTCGGCGGGAGTAACCTCCGGTAGCGCCGCTGCCGCAGCAGCATCAGTCGCTGGTTCAGTCTCCGCTCCCGCTGCCGCCACAGCACCCGCAGCAGCACCGTCATCAGCCACAGCGCCGGCAGCGGCAACGCCGGCCGCGGCAGCACCGGCCGCGGCAGCACCCGCGATACCCGCGTCGGAACTGTCCATAGCCGGCACCGCAGCCGGGTTCAGCGTCTTCGCAACGGTCTCTGTCGTCACCCGCAGCGGGGCACGCAGCCCGGCCTTGCGCAGATCCTCCAACGGAATCGAAGCAGTTTCACCATAGCCGCCGCTCTGCTCATCACGCACCACAACACCTTCGGAGAGCTCAATCACACGCTGCCGCATGATATCCACAAACGCCGCCTCGTGCGTCGCCATCACAATCGTGGTGCCCGCAGCATTAATTTCCTGCAGCAACTGCATAATCCCGAGGCTGGTTGCGGGATCCAAGTTTCCGGTCGGCTCGTCAGCAAGCAAAATTGCGGGCTTATTAACAACCGCACGCGCAATCGCCACGCGCTGCTGCTCGCCACCGGAAAGCTCATGCGGGTATCGCTTCTCCTTACCCGCGAGCCCCACGGTCTGCAGCACATCCGGCACCGCTTCCTGAATAAAACCGCGAGATTTGCCGATCACCTGCAGCGAAAACGCCACATTCTCGTACACGTTCTTGTTCTGCAGCAGCCTAAAGTCCTGGAAAACCATCCCCAGATTGCGGCGGAACAGCGGTACCTTGCGGCTTGAAAGTTTACTGAGGTCGTGGCCCAGCACGTGCACCTGCCCGCCGGTTGCCTGATCCTCGCGCAGCATCAGACGCAGACAGCTCGACTTGCCTGAGCCCGAAGAACCCACGATGAACACGAATTCACCGCGGTCAATTTGCAGCGACACATTATCTAACGCGGGCTTTTTAGTGCCGCGATAGCGTTTAGTTACATTGCTGAATGTGATCATGGTGCTTACGACTTTACGCCCTCACCAGGTTTTCAGCGGCGTGCCGCGCGCTATCTGGCAGATATTCTCAGCTTTGCTGGGCGCGCCACTTAATACCCGCAGAGATAAACCCGTCGATACCACCATCGAAAACCTGCTGCGGATTGTTCACCTCATACTCGGTGCGCAGATCCTTCACCATCTGATACGGCGCCAAAACATAGCTGCGCATCTGGTCTCCCCAGCTGGCGGTGATGTTGCCGGCGAGCTCCTTTTTCTTCGCAGCCTCTGCCTCGCGCTGCAGCACCAGCAGCCGCGACTGCAGCACCCGCATCGCCGCGGCACGGTTTTGCAGCTGGCTTTTCTCATTTTGCATTGCGACCACGATGCCGGTTGGCAGGTGGGTGATGCGCACCGCTGAATCTGTCGTGTTAACTGACTGCCCGCCAGGCCCCGAGGAGCGGTAAACATCAACGCGAATATCGCTCTCCGGAATTTCCACAGCCTCCGCTTCCGGTAGCAGCGGAATCACCTCGACCGCGGCAAAACTGGTCTGCCGTTTGCCCTGTGAATTAAACGGGCTCATGCGCACCAAGCGATGCGTGCCTGACTCCACCGACAGCGCCCCGAAAGCGTACGGCGCATCAAACTCGATTGTGGTCGACTTGATGCCCGCTTCTTCGGCGTAGCTGGTTTCCATCACGGTGGTGCGGTAATTATTGCGCTCACCGTACCGCAGATACATCCGCTGCAGCATCTCCGCAAAGTCGGCAGCATCGACACCGCCGGCTCCGGAGCGGATCGTCATCACCGCGGCGCACTCATCGTACTCTCCTGAGAGCAGCGTTTGCACCTCTAGCTCATTTACTGCGGTGTGGATCGCCCCAAGCTCTTTTTCCGCTTCTGCAATGGTGGCAGCGTCTGCGGCCTCAACCGCCAGCTCCACCAAAACTTCCAGATCGTCAAGTCGCGCCGCGACCGCGTCAATCTTCTGTAGTTTCGCCTTGGCGTAACTCAGCGCGCTGGTCACCTGCTGCGCCCGCGCTTGATCATTCCACAGCTCAGGGTCAGCTGCCTGCTGCTCCAGGTCAGTGATTTCCGCCCGCAGGGCAGCCACATCAATGACCTGCGCGATATCCGCATGGGTTTGTCTGAGGGTTTTAATCTGCGCCGCAAAATCTTGATCAAGCATGATTATTAAGCATACCGCGCCGCGTCTGCACCGCGCAGGAAAATACCCCTCCCGCGCCGCCGTAGCGGGAGCTCAGCAAACCACCTCACCGCCACCTCAGATGATACGAAATATATAGCTAATACACCGTTTTCACTGCTTATTCCTTTGCTTTTTACTGGTTTTTGTGCCAGAATCAGTAGCGTGAGCAAAAAGCTAATGGCTCCTTCACTGGATCCGGTTTCAAAGCAGATTGTTGAGCAACTTCAGCTCGACGGTCGCAAAAGCTATGCCGAAATCGCGAAGGTTGTGGGGCTGTCAGAGGCTGCTGTGCGGCAAAGAGTGCAGAAGCTCACTGATGCCGGCGTGATGCAGATTGTTGCGGTTACCGACCCGATGCGGTTGGGCTTCAGCAGACTGAGCATGATGGGCATCAAGGTTCTCGGCGATATCCGCACGGTAGCCGATCGAATCGCAGAGATGCCTGAGGTGTCATATTTAGTTATGACTGCTGGCGCGTTCGACATTATTGTCGAGCTTGTCTGCGAAGACGACAACGCCCTAATCGAGGTGCTGAACGGCAAGATCAGAGCCGTCGAGGGGGTTGCCGCCACAGAGACCTTTATGTATCTCAATATCCATAAACAGAAATACGACTGGGGAACACGATAACCATGTCTTTTGATCCAGCTGCAGCAGTAGACGTTGCTGCTCTACAGGCAAGTGCCGGCAAGCATCTGTGGCCGCACTTCACTTCACGCAAAGTACTAAACGACGGTATTCCAGTGATCACCCGTGGCGAAGGCCACATGATCTACGACGCACAGGGCAAGGGCTACATTGACGGCCTGGCTGGCCTGTTCGTTGTAAACGCAGGCCACGGCCGCGATCGCATTGTGCAGGCTGCTGCAAAGCAGATGAAGCAGCTTGACTTCATGCCTATCTGGTCATACGCACACCCAGCTGCTATTGAGCTGGCTGAGCGTCTGGCAAGCTACGCACCGGGCGACCTGAACCGCGTATTCTTCACCACTGGCGGTGGCGAAGCCGTAGAGACCGCTTTCAAGCTTGCAAAGCACTACTTCAAGCTCAAGGGCAAGCCAATGAAGCACAAAGTGATTTCTCGCTCTGTCGCTTACCACGGCACCCCGCAAGGCGCTTTGACCATCACCGGTATTCCTGACATGAAGAAGTTCTATGAGCCACTGACCCCGGGCGGGTTCCGTGTACCAAACACCAACTTCTACCGTGCAGATGAAATGGGCGGCCCAAGCGATGACCTCGAGGCATTCGGCCAGTGGGCAGCAGACCGCATCGAAGAGATGATTGAGTTCGAGGGTCCGGAAACTGTTGCGGCAGTGTTCCTGGAGCCAGTGCAGAACTCAGGTGGCTGCTTCCCACCTCCACCGGGCTATTTCAAGCGCGTTCGCGAGATTTGTGACAAGCACGATGTGCTGCTCGTCAGCGACGAGGTTATCTGTGCTTACGGTCGTATCGGTGACTTCTTTGCGTGCAAGGCTCTGGGCTACACCCCAGACATCATCACCAGCGCTAAGGGCATCACCAGCGGTTACGTTCCAATGGGTGCTGCTATTGTGAGCGATCGCGTATACGAACCATTCAACGATGTTGACAACACCTTCTACCACGGCATCACCTTCGCTGGTCACCCAGCGGCGGCAGCTGCGGCACTTGAGAACTTCGACATCTTCGAGGAAGAGAAGCTGAACGAGCGCGTTGTAGAGAACAGCCCACTATTCCGTGCTGAGCTTGAGAAGCTGCTCGACATCGATATCGTTGGCGACGTTCGCGGTGAGGGTTACTTCTTCGGTATCGAACTTGTGAAAGACAAGACCACCAAGGAAACCTTTAACGAGGAAGAGTCAAACCGTCTGCTGCGCGACTACCTGTCACCACACCTGTGGGATGCAGGCCTGTACTGCCGCGCTGACGACCGTGGCGACCCAGTAATCCAGCTGGCTCCACCACTGACCATCGGCCCAAGCGAGTTTGCTGAAATCGGCGGCATTCTGCGCTCTGTGCTGAAAGATGCTTCTTCTAAGATCTAATTTTTAGAGTAGGAGCTGAGGTGGCATCGCCCAAGGGCGATGCCACCTTTGTTTTTCCCAGCCAGTGCCCAGCTCATACCACGCATAAATTCAGCACCCTAGCCGGTATCACTCATCTTTGTCCTCTACTATCAAAGTCATGAACTTCAAAAAACCTCTAGTTATCGCGGCAGCATCTGCCGTTGCTGTTACCGCTCTCGTTGGCTGTGTACCGCGCGACGCGGCTAACACCTCCGGCAGCCCAGTAAATCCAACCGCCCCGCAATCTTCTGGCTCCACCGGGCATACTGGCACGGCAACAACTGCCCCGACTGCGCCAAGCACCACCCCTGCCACGGCGGTAACCACTTTCGCTGACGCGAAGCAGGCGCTGCAGACTGCTGCACAGGCGCACCCTGGGGGCGTGATTACCGATCTTGATTACGAAGAGCACGGCAACCATTGGGATGTCGAAATTTTCAAGGCTGACTCCACCATGGTAACGCTGGAACTTGATCCAACCGGCAAAACAATTTTGCTGCAGGAGCCGCTGGAGCTCGCTGACTCCGACGACATCGCTGACGCTAAACGCGCGGTTATCAATATCCTAGATGCGCTAAACGCTGTGCCTTCTCACCTGCAGGGCACTGTCTACGATATCAACCTTGACAACGTCGGCACGCAGCTGCTGTGGGAGATTACGGTGCTGCCAGCTGGGCAAACCGCACAAACCCGAGTGCTGGTTGACGCGGTAACAGGCTCCTTAGTCTAGGCCGCAATGGGCAACGCTTGCGTGCCCACCGATTTTAATATGGTACAGCAGCCTGAAAGCGGTGACAGTGTCCTCTGACACGGTCACCGCTTTACTGTCTAAACCCTGATTAACCTAAACCCTAATTGTGGTCACCGGCAATGTGGAATCAGCACTGAAATCTAGCGGCGACGGAGCTTTGCCCGCACTAATCAACTGTGCTCCAAGTGATGCAATCATCGCCCCGTTGTCGGTGCACAGCGACAGCGGCGGCACCCGCAACTCAATCCCGTGCGCAGCGCACTGCTGCTCTGCCAACTCCCGCACCCTGGCGTTCGCCACCACACCACCGCCCAGCAACAGCCGCGGCACCTCATGCGCGACGCAGGCATTAACCGCCTTGGTGATCAGCACGTCAGCAACTGCTTCCCGAAAGCTCGCCGCAACATCCGCAATTTGCACCTCATTACCGAGAGCTTTTTCGCGCTCCACCCAGCGAGCCACCGAGGTTTTAATACCGGAAAAAGAGAAATCATAACGGTGTTTTACCATGTCGCTCTTTTTAGAAAGTCCGCGCGGAAACCTAATAGCTGTAGGGTCTCCGGCAGCAGCCACCCTGTCGATGTGCGGCCCGCCCGGATACGGCAGCCCCAACACCCGCGCAACTTTGTCGAAGGCTTCTCCGGCCGCATCGTCAATGGTTTCACCCAGCATTTGCACGTCGCTCACAAGATCACGCACCAACAGCAATGAGGTATGACCGCCCGACACTAGCAGTGCAACGGTTGGCATCGCAAGCTCGGTTTCGCTGGCGAGCAGCTCTGCCCCCACATGCCCAACCAGGTGGTTCACACCATACAGGGGCACTTCTAAAGCCAGCGCAATTGCCTTGGCGGCAGCAACCCCAACCATCAGCGCACCGGCGAGCCCTGGGCCCGCCGTCACCGCAACCGCGTCAACCTCTGCTGGGCTAATTCCCGCTGCCTTGAAGGCTTCTTGCAGCGTTCCCGACAGTGACTCCAAGTGCGCCCGTGCCGCCACCTCGGGCACCACACCACCGAAGCGCGCGTGCTGCTCCATCGAGGAAGCAATCACGTTTGCAAGCAACTGTTTGCCGCGCACTATGCCGATGCCGGTTTCGTCACAGCTGGTCTCGATTCCCAGCACCACAGGGTCAGCTTTACCCAAGAGTTCACTAAGCTGTCGCATTTTCTTCTCCCTCAGCAGCGACCGGCGCCAACGGCAGCAGCGCCCGCATGATTAACGCATCTACGCCTTCTGGCTGATAGTACTTAGGGCGCACCCCTAACCGCACAAACCCAAATTTTTGATACAGGGCAATCGCGGCCGGGTTATCCACCCGCACCTCCAAAAACATATCCGTTGCCCCCTGCGCCACAGCAGCATCGTTCAGCGCCCGCAACAAGCTGGCGCCGATTCCGCGGCCACGTTGTGACTCAGCGACCGCAATGGTTTGCACATCAGCCTCCGCACCAATCACCAAGACCCCAGCATACCCGCACACCTCACCGCCATGCTGCGCCACAAAATAGCTGCGATAAGGTGCCGCTAGCTCCTCCGCGATCTGCCCCGCGCTCCACGCATCAGACACAAATATTTGTTGTTCTAGCGCCGTGATGACTGCGGCGTCAGCTGCGGTTGCGGCGCGTAGCTCAATCGGCAAAGCCCCCTCGTTCATCGCTGCGTCCCCGGAGACTGAATTCCTGTTGGCTGCGATCCTACGGGTTGTTCCGCGGCGGTCTTGACTCCAGCCGGCTGCTCAGCTGCTGGTTGCGTACCGACAAACGCCCCCGCAGATGTCCCCACAGGCGCCCCAGTGAACTGCGTCCCCGCCGGCTGCCGCACATCGGGGTCGCGTAAATATACTGGCTCGGCAGCCGCAAACGGCAGTCCCTGCGCTACTCGCAGTGCCGCCAGCTGCAGCAGATCACCCGCCCACACCTCCGGCTCGGTAATATCCGTAGCGACGGTGACAAAGTCAGCCTGCGGCACCACTTCCGGCGAACTCACCAGACGCGGCAGCGTTGCTGTTACGGCCCAATCTGCGGCGATCTCATAGCTCGACACAAAAAACTCGCGGCGGCGCGCATCCTGCACAATTCGCACCTGCAGCACGCTAGCTTCAGCTGTGGCAGCAGCAGCGGTTACAGCTGCACCAACACCAGCAACAGCGCAGCTCCCTCGCGCTGCCCGCAACGCCACCGCCTCATGACTCACCAGCGGCAGCAACGGCACCCCTCGCACCGCAGCGAAACCCTGCGCCGCCGCCATCCCGACCCGCAAGCCTGTGAAAGAACCAGGCCCCGTGCCCATCACAACACCAGTAATCTCCTGAGCTCTCACCCCGGCAGCGGTCAGACAGGCTGCAATCATCTCCCCGATAACCTCCGCGTGAGCCAGCGGATCAGCGCTGCGCGCCTGCCACGCTACTGCTCCGGTGCTGACAGCCACGGTTGTGCCTCCGGAGGTGTCAATCGCTAGCAAGCGGGCGGCGGGATCCGCAGCCACCAAATCTAAAGCGGTCACCGTAAAACGTGCGCTAGCCGCAGTCGCCGATTGTGATGTTGCTGTCATGCTTGCTCCTCGTCAAACTCTGCTGCGAGCGCCGCAAAGTCGGTGTTTTGCAGGCGCGGCGCGTGTACTCGCAGCTGCAACTGGCGTGGCTCGTCACTATCAACCTCGTCCCAGCAGGCAGCGTCTTGCGCAGCTGGCAGGTTCGCGCCGGTCGCCCGGGTGATCACAATTTCCAGCGTCACGCTCGCGGCATCTACCAGCCCGGCTCCCCACTCCGCAATCACCACGCTACGCTCAAAATCTAGATCTAAATCTTCCAGCTCGCCACTATCTTGCAGCCGGTAGGCATCAACGTGCACCAGTGCTGGCCCTGCACCCAGCGACGGATGTGTGCGCGCCAGCACAAAAGTTGGGCTGGTGATAGGCCCGCGCACCTGCAGCCCGTCGCCAATGCCGCGCGTCAGGGTGGTTTTGCCAGCTCCCAGCTCGCCGGCTAGCAGCACCAAGTCACCGGCATGCAGCAGCTGCCCTAAACGCTCCCCGAAATGGTGCATTTGTGCGGCTGTGGCGATGGTTATCTGGTGGTTACTGGTTGTTGCTGGCACTGTTCAAGAATACCGCGTTAGCCTGAGCTTTACACGGCTACGCGCTTCACCCGTGGCCCGATTCCCGCGACCACCTCATAGTTGATCGTCTCCAGCTGCTCAGCCCACTCTTCAACCGGGGTTTCTCCCTGCTGTGGATCCCCGAACAGCACTATCCGGTCGCCGAGTTTGACACGGCTGCCGAGCTCCTGCCCCAGGTCGATAATGCACTGGTCCATGCCGATCCGCCCCACGATTTCACGCTTTTCACCGTTCACGGAAACCGTGGCACCCACGTTGTTAAGAGCTCGGGGCATGCCGTCGGCGTATCCCACGGGCAAAAGCGCCAGCACGGTGTCTGCCGGGCAGCGATAGTTGTACCCGTATGACACTCCGGTGCCGGCCCGCGCGGAGCGCAGCGCAATAATTTCAGCGGTGAGTTTCATCGCGGGCTGCAGCTCCAACTCTGCCGCTGTTTTGTCGGGGTATGGGCTGAGGCCGTAGATTGCCATGCCGACGCGCACCGTGTTGTACTGCAGTCTTTCCACACCGCCCAGCGCCGCAGCCGATGCTGCCAGGTGCAGCATTTCAGGCTGCAGGCCGATTTTGTGCGCCAGCGCGATTGCGCTCTCAAAGGCGATTGCCTGCTCCAAATCTTCTTGCGCACCGGCGTTGGCGAGGTGGCTAAACAGCCCGGTGACCCGCACCGCACCCGCTACTTCATAGTCACGAGCAGCTTGAAACAGCGCTTCCCATTCACGCCCGTCGGCGCCGTTCCGGCTGAGCCCGGTGTCGAGTTTCAGCTGCACGCTCGCGCATTTACCCTGCTGCGTCGCGGCGGCAGCCACCGCGCTGAGCTGTTCCAGGTGACTAACCCCGATTTCGATATCGTGCGCCACGGCCGCACCAAAATCTGCATTAACGCCGTGCAGCCAGCACAGGATTCGGCATCGTTCCACCCCAAACCCGGAGTCTCGCAGGGCGAGCGCTTCTTCCAGGTCGGCTACTCCGAGAGCAGCTGCACCCCCAGCGAGGGCGGCTTCTGCAACAATTGCGGCGCCGTGGCCGTACCCGTTGGCTTTGAGCACGGCAATCACTTGACTGCCGCTGACCTCCGCAACGCGCCGCACGTTAGCGGCGATTGCCCGCTGCGAAATCTCCGCGGTGCGAATTGCTCCGGTGCGCACTACTGACCCTCCTCGCTGCGTTCTGCGACAACATACGCCTGCGCAATGTTCCCATCATGGCTGAGACTGAGATGCAGTTTTGCCACTGCGCTCAGCTGCAGCGCACGCCGCAATCCCGCGGTGGCTGTGAACTGCGGCCGCTGCCCCTGTGTGGGCAGCACCTCAAGATCATGCCAGCTCAGGTCGTAGCTGTCGTTTTGATTTTTAATTGTGGATCCGCCCAGCGCTTTGATTACCGCCTCTTTTGCAGCAAATCTAGCCGCCAGCGAGCGCGCCGGTAGCTGCTGCTCGGCGGGTGTGAAAAGCCGCGGCAGCAGCCCCGGGTGCGCCGCAAGTTTAGCGGCGAAACGGTCAATATCGACCACATCGCAGCCAATACCGTAAATCATCTTTTTCGCCTGTTTTGATTGCGGTTATTCTACCGTCACGGATTTTGCGAGGTTGCGTGGTTGATCCACATCCAGCCCCTTCGCGGTTGACAGTTCCAGCGCGAACCACTGCAGTGGCACTACTTGCAGCAGCGGCTCAAACATGGTGTCGGTTAACGGCAGGCGAATCACGTCGTCTGCGAACGGCAGCACAGCGGTGTCGCCAGCTTCAACGACCGCGATGACGCGGGCACCGCGGGCACGGATTTCTTGAATGTTTGAAACCACTTTGGAATGCATTACAGAGTTGGTACGGGGGCTTGGCACCAGCACGAAAACCGGCTGCCCGTGGTCGATTAGCGCAATTGGGCCGTGTTTCAGCTCTCCGGCAGCAAAACCTTCGGCGTGAATGTAGGCGATTTCTTTCAGCTTCAATGCCCCCTCAAGCGCTGTAGGGAAGCCAACATGGCGGCCCAAGAACAGCACGGAGCGAGTGTCTGCCATCCAGTGCGCGAGCTCTTTCAGCTGCCCGTGGGTATTAACCGCTTCTCGGATTTTCGCTGGCAAAGCGGTAAGCTCAGCAACCGCTCTGTGCTGCACCGCAGTGTCAAGCACTCCGCGTACCCGGCCCAAGTGCAGCGCAAACAGCTGCAGCGCAGTGATCTGGCTGAGGAACGCTTTGGTTGAGGCCACCGCGACTTCCGGCCCAGCGTGGGTGTAGATTGCGGCGTCTGATTCGCGCGGGATAGTGGCGCTCTGGGTGTTGCACACGGAGATGGTTTTCAGCCCCAACTCTTTAGCGTAGTTCACTGCCATCAGGGTGTCCATAGTTTCACCCGACTGGCTGACTGAAATCACCAGAGTGCCATTGTCAACGATCGGGTTGCGGTAGCGGAATTCGTGGCTCAGCTCCACCTCGACCGGCACCCGCGCCCACTCTTCGATGGCGTAGCGGCCAATCTGTCCGGCATAGCTCGCGGTGCCGCATGCCAGAATGACGATGCGGGTGATTTCTCGCAGGTAATCTTCCCCGAGCTGTTCCAGTTCCGGGATTACCACCTGCCCGTCTTGCACGCGCCCCAAAATCGTGTTCTCTACAGCTTCGGGCTGCTCGTTAATCTCTTTCGCCATAAATGATGGCCAGCCGCCTTTTTCTGCGGCTGCGGCATCCCACTGCACCTCAAACTCCTGCAGCTGTTGTGGCTTACCGTCAAAGTCGGTGATGCGTACCTCGTCTGCGGTGATGATTGCAATGTTGTCTTCTTCTACCGCTGCCGCACGACGGGTGTATTTCACAAATGCGGCAACGTCTGAGCCGAGGAAGTTTTCGCCCTCACCGAGGCCGATTACCAGCGGCGAATGATGTCGCGCACTAACCACTTTGCCGGGCTCGCTCTTAGCTGCGGCGAGCAGCGTAAAGGTGCCCTCAAGCTGTTGCACAACCTGCCGGAATGCGGTTTCAAGGTCGCCATTCTGCTGCAGCACACGACCTAGCAGCACCGCGACCACCTCGGTGTCGGTTTGGCTGCGGAAAGTGGCGTCCGGCATGCTGTCACGGAGGGCTGCAAAATTTTCAATAATGCCGTTGTGGATCAGCACCACGTTGCCGTCTTCGCTGTAGTGCGGGTGCGCATTCTCATCGGTTGGCCCTCCATGAGTAGCCCACCTGGTGTGCCCGATGCCGGTGGTGCCCTGGTGAATCGGATCCGCCTCAAGCAGTTCTTTAAGTTTTACTAGTTTGCCGGATTTTTTGCGCAGTTGCGCTTCGCCTGCGGTGTTTACGATTGCGATTCCTGCGGAGTCATAGCCACGGTATTCTAGCCGGCTAAGGCCCGACATCAATACTTCGGCGGTGTCGCCAGGGCCAACATATCCAACAATTCCACACATACTGTTAATTTTAGTGGCACGATAGTAAGTAATGACTGAGCAAATACTAAATCCGCGAAACTGGGATGCAGTTAGTGCTTTGACGGACCCCTCGCCTCCCGCAGAGCGCCCTGATCTACCTAGCCGCTTCACAGATATTCCCCGCGCAGAGTGGGCACAGCTGGCTGCCGATATGGCTTCTCCGCTTGCGGAACATGAGCTTACCGCACTACAAGGGGTTGGCGAAAAACTGGATCTCGCCGAGATTGCGGAGGTTTATTTGCCGCTGAGCCGTTTACTGAATCAGTATGCCATTGCCGCACAAGAGATGCACAACCGCACGCGCACTTTCCTGCAGCATAGCACTGCAGTAAAGTCTCCGTTTGTCATTGGTATCGCAGGCTCTGTGGCAGTTGGTAAATCTACCGTTGCCCGTGTCTTGCGTGATCTGTTAGCGCGTTGGCCGGAAACACCGCGGGTGGATCTGGTCACCACTGACGGTTTTCTGTATTCTAATGCAGAGCTTGAGAAGCGCGGTTTAGCCTCACGTAAGGGATTCCCAGAGTCTTATAACCGCCGCGCACTGCTACGGTTTGTAGCGCAGCTGAAAGCCGGTGTAGAAACGGTGAAAGCTCCTGTGTATTCCCATCTTTCTTACGATATTCTGCCCGGTGAGTTTATCACTGTGCAGCAGCCAGACATTGTAATTATTGAGGGCATTAACGTGCTGCAACCGTCTACCATGCAGCACCCTTTGGCGGTTAGCGATCTGTTTGATTTTTCAATCTATGTAGATGCCCGCACTAAGGATATAAAAAACTGGTTCTTGCAACGTTTCTTACGGCTGCGTGAGAGCGCGTTTCGTGATCCACAATCTTTTTTCCGGGAGTTCGCACAGATGGATGACGCCACAGCGATTGAAACCGCATTGAATTTCTGGAACGAAATCAATCAGCCAAATCTTGATCGCAATATTAAACCGACGAGAGCGCGGGCCTCCTTGATTCTGCGTAAAGCGGCAGACCACCGAGTGCAAAAGGTGTTGTTGCGCAAACTGTAGTTCATAGCGAAACTGCCGGTAGCTCGTAGGAGCTACCGGCAGTTTTAGTCACTGTTCAGCACTGGGCTAATGCGCCCGGTGCTTATTTTTTACGGCGAACGCGACTTGCCCCGTAAACCGCACCTGCGCCCAGGGTTACAGCAAACGCTGCGAGACCTGCCATTGGCAGCATGCCATCAGCGCCTGTCTTAGCCAAGCTCGGCTTTGGCGGCTGTTTTGGCTCAGGTTTTGGTTCTAGTGGCTGCTCGGGCAGGTTTGGAGCCGGAGGCGTTGGAGGCACATTAGCCTCGTTGGTGATCTCAACTTTTCCTACGACCTGGTTTTCGATGGTAGTTGAGGCGGTGTCACTATCTCCCACCCCGTCAATTTTAATAACCGGGGTACCCCACAGTACTTTGCCGTCGGCGGTTTTAGTACCAGCAAGGCCAGGCTCTGATACGGTCACCTTAGTGCCGTGCGGGAAGTGGAAAGGCACCTCAGTTTCGACGCCAGCTTTCACTTTTACTGTGAAAGGATTACTTACTGGCTTCTTGTCACCCCAGGTTGGGTAATCCTGCTCGGTGGTACCGGCTGGCAACTCGTAAGCAATAGATACCGGATACTCAATATCCGCTGCCACAGCGTCAGCTGCTGCCCCAGTAATCTTCTTCATTACGGTAAGCGCACCGTATCCGTCTTCCATCTGAATTGTGATGTTCACGGCATGCTCATAACGATGCTTTGCAGCACGAACCAAATCAGAACCTACAAGGGTAATCTCATTGGTGTAGTAGAAGCTTGGCTGCGGCATGGTTCCATTTGTAAATGGAGTGCTGTAAACCAGTTGATAATTCGTGTTTGCTTCAAACGGGCCAGTGACAGTAAACACTCCGTGACCATCTTCAACCTTAAAGGTCAAATCAAAATCACCGTAATCAACGGTAGCGTCGTTACCGTTCGCATATGTAAGCACCGTGGCATCCATTCCGGGGCGCGCTTCTGAAGTGCGCAGCACCAGACGATATTTGCTGAGGTCAGTATCAAACTTGGCACCCTCACCGAGCTTGTCTTTGAAGCTCAGAGTCTGTCGGCTACCATCAAAAGTCTTTGAGGTTTTTTCAGCAAGGTATTTCGTACCGAAAACCACGCTCCAGGTCACCTCTGTTGAATCAGCACTCAGGGTATAGGCTGCCTTACCGTAACCCCAGTCGTTCCAGCCAGAAGCACCCGGGGTTTTTGTAATCGGCTTATCACCAGGCAGGTTTACGCGCGTAACCTTACCGTTGAGGTCAAACTCCACGTAGTTTTCGGTAGTTTCTTTCGCAGCATTCATCACAATGCTGCCTTCGCCCTTAATATTCCGCTTCCCGCGAATCTGTTCGTTGAGGGTGCAAGTGATTCGCTGAGCTTGCACCAGACAATCCCCAACTTTTTGATCGTTGAAAATTAGATCTCGTGAAACGCCCTGAGAATTAGCGGCTACACCGCGATTAATCAAGGCGTCAGGGATTCCAATGTAGAAAGAGTCACCTGGTTTCGGGTTTGCATTTGTAGCATCCCATGTAAACTTCAGCATTCCTGCTGTATTTATGGTCATTGCGCCGGTGGTTGGCTCCAGGTTTTGATTAACCCTGACCATTTGCTCGACAACTTTGACGTCAATATTAGGGTTAGTATCAGCAGCAGCTGGCCCAGCAGCGTTTAGCATCAGACCAGTGGCCGCAACAGCTGTTGCGGCAAACACGGCGCCAATTTTTTTCATGCTGCGCCTCGCATTAATTGGGATCATAATCTCTCATCTTTCTTCAACAGACGGAGCCCCAAATTATGCAACAAAGAATATTTGCAGCACAAACTCTCGGGGGGAGGGGGCAATTACGATTTTACGCTGCTTTAAGAATCGCTTCAACAAGAAGCGCCGAAACATGCCAAAGCATGTATTTTAGTTTCTAATTCTGACAATTACCAGCTCCAGCAGCCGCGGCAAAGCTTTTACACAGCAACCAACACTGCTAAAGTGAATGAATTTAAAGCGCTAACCGCTCTTTTACAATCGCAGCTAAATCTGCCGCCAACTGCTTCGCTTGCTCTTCGCTAGCAGCCTCAACCATCACCCGCACAACCGGCTCGGTACCACTCGGGCGCAGCAGCACGCGGCCTGATCCACCAAGAGCTAACTCTGCTTGATGCACCGCCTGTTCCAAAACTTCGTCACTGTTACAGCGAGAGCGATCAACTCCGCGCACATTAACCAAAACCTGCGGATATACTCTCATGCACTCAGCCAACTCAGCGAGCTGCTTGCCGGTCCGTGCAACCTCAGCTGCAAGATGCAAACCGGTGAGAATTCCGTCACCGGTGGTAGCGTACTCACTCATGATGACATGCCCCGACTGCTCGCCGCCCAGAGCATAGCCACCAGCGTTCAAAGCCTCCAGCACATAGCGGTCACCAACGCCGGTCTCAATCACGTCAATACCGCGATCTGCCATCGCAAGCTTCAAACCGAGGTTGCTCATGACCGTTGCCACCAGCGTGTTCTTCGTAAGCTTACCGCGGTTTTGCATTGAAAGCGCCAAAATCGCCATGATTTTATCGCCATCAACCACCTGTCCGTTGGCATCAACCGCAAGACAACGGTCAGCGTCGCCGTCGTGAGCAATACCCAAATCAGCGCCAGCCGCAACGACTGCTTCCTGCAGTTTTTCGAGATGGGTGGATCCGATGCCGTCGTTGATGTTAAAACCGTCCGGATCGTTACCAATAACGGTTACCCTCGCGCCAGCATCGTTGAAAACATCCGGAGAAATTCCTGCCGCAGCGCCGTGGGCGCAATCCAGTACTACGTGCAAGCCATCAAGCCGCTGGTTTTCAAGCGTGCCCAGCAAGTGCACAAGGTAGCGGTCCTCCGCATCAGAAAAACGACGGATGCGACCAACCTCACGGCCAGTGGTGCCAGCGATGGGCTGCCGCATCGCAGCTTCAATCTGGTCTTCCACATCGTCTGCGAGCTTCTTTCCGCCCGCCGCAAAAAACTTAATGCCATTGTCTGGCGCGGGGTTGTGCGATGCTGAGATCATCACCCCGAAATCAGCTTTGGTGTCAGCCACCAAATACGCTGCCGCTGGTGTCGGAATAACTCCGGCTTCCAGCACATCGACCCCGGCGCTTGCGAGGCCTGCCGCAACGGCCGCAGCGATGAACTCCCCGGAAACCCGAGGGTCACGCGCTACGACCGCTACAGCGCGGCGGCTTTCGGAGCGCGCTTGGCGCCCCAACACAAAAGCCGCTGCTTTGGCGAGGTGCAGGGCCAATTCTGCGGTAACATCTACCCCAGCTAGGCCCCGCACCCCATCCGTGCCAAAAAGGCGTGTCATCGACAGTAGCTCCGCTTAACGCTTTGAGTACTGTGGAGCCTTACGAGCTTTCTTAAGACCAGCCTTCTTCCGCTCTTTGATACGAGCGTCGCGGCTCAAGAAGCCTGCCTTCTTCAGGGTTGGGCGGTTGTTCTCAACGTCGATCTCGTTCAGCGCACGAGCAATCGCGAGACGCAGCGCGCCTGCCTGACCTGAAGGGCCACCGCCTGCGATACGAGCAACTACGTCGTATGCGCCACCGAGCTCAAGCACGGTGAATGGGTCGGTGATCAGCTGCTGGTGCAGCTTGTTTGGGAAGTAGTCTGCCAGCTCCCGGCCGTTTACGGTAATTGCACCGCTGCCAGGGGTCAGACGCACGCGGGCAACAGCCTGCTTGCGACGGCCAACAGCTGCGCCTGAAACGCTAAGCGCTGGACGTGCTGCTTTTGGAGCCTCTGCTGCTGGAGTCTCGGTGGTGTAGCTTTCGGTAGCTACGGTCTGCTCTTCAGTCACTTTAATTCCTTATTTTCCGTCTCGGAGCTTACTGCGCTACCTGGCTGATGGTGTACACGGTTGGCTGCTGTGCAGCGTGTGGGTGCTCAGCGCCAGCGTAAACCTTAAGCTTACGGAACTGATCGCGACCGAGTGAGTTCTTTGGAAGCATGCCGCGGATAGCTTTTTCAACTACGCGCTCTGGCTTGTCAGCAAGCAGCTCGGTGTAGCTGGTTGCGGTCAGGCCTCCTGGGTATCCTGAGTGGCGGTAGGCAACTTTTTTAGCTGCTTTGCCGTTGGTCAGAACAACCTTGTCGGCGTTGATGATGATAACGTAATCGCCCATGTCCATATGTGGAGCAAAGGTGGTCTTGTGCTTGCCGCGGAGCAGAGCTGCTGCCTGAGCTGCGAGGCGACCGAGCACTACGTCGGTTGCGTCGATTACTAGCCAGTCATGCTGCTGGTCAGCTGCTTTTGGTGTGTATGTGCGAGTCACTTAAGTGCTGCTTTCTGTCGAAATGGAGATGTTCGTGGATCCCGCTCCAGGTGCTTCGCGTACGCGCTGGCACCCTTGGAGGGCTCACATTCGGGCGCGCAAAAGCGCACCATCAATTAATCTAGCACACCCGCAGTTACTACACAATTCCGCAGCCGGAAAAGTCACTCCCAGCAAAATCCTATGGACAACATCTCCGCAGCGTCTTTAGACTGGGAGCATGACCGAGACTCCCCTCCCACAAGCAGATCGACCCACCTCAACCGCGGCCGGCCACTGGGTGCTGGCACGCGCCGGTAAACGCGTGTTGCGTCCCGGCGGTTTAAAGCTCACCCAACAGCTGTTGCAGCGCGCCCACATCACGGCTGCCGATGTTGTCGAGTTCGCACCAGGCTTGGGGCGCACCGCGGCGCTAATCATAGCCGCTCATCCAAAATCTTATCGCGGCATCGAAAAAGATCCCGAGGCAGCCGCCCGAGTGGCCAGGGCTGTAGCGCCCGCTGGCGGCACAGTACTGCAGGCCGCCGCTGAAGCAAGCGGGTTTCCAAGCGCCAGCGCCGATGTGGTTATTGGCGAAGCGATGCTGACCATGCAGGGCGACAAAGCTAAACAGGAAATTGTGACCGAGGCATTTCGCCTGCTGCGCCCCGGTGGCCGCTATGCGATTCACGAGTTAGCGCTAGTGCCAGATGAGATTGCGGCGGATCGCGCCACCGCACTGCGCCAAACACTGGCCCGCGTGATCCGCGTTAATGCTCGCCCTCTAACCGTGCGCGAGTGGTGTGATTTGCTGACACAGGCGGGGTTTGAGGTGGAGGGCTACGCCACTGCACCCATGGCGCTGTTGCAGCCACGACGTAACCTAGCAGATGAGGGTGTGCTGGGCGTGCTGCGAATTTTGCGCAACGTCGCAAGAGACCGCGACTTACGCTCCCGCATCTTGGAGATGCGGCGTGTATTTAAGCAGCACCGCAAAGATTTGGCGGGGGTTGCGATTGTGGCCCGGGTGCCAGCATCCGCCGCACAAGAACAGAAAGGAGCCAGGTCATGATTGATCCAGCAGCAATGAGTAACGTCGCTGATTTGGCGCAGCTTGTCACCATCGAACCAGGCGCAAAGCAGGTGCAGCAGGCTTTTATTGCCGCGGGCGTGCGAGTTATGGTTTTCGCGTTTGACACGGGCCAGGGGCTGCCAGAGCACGCTGCGCCGCACCCGGTTCTGATTCAGGCGCTGCAGGGTGAGCTGACGGTCACCGCTGCCGACCGCACGGTTACTCTTGTACCCGGCGGGGTGGTGCATTTTGCGCCGAGCCTCCCGCACGCGGTGATTGCAGATTCGCCAGCAAAGATGGCACTGTTTATGCTGACCGGCGAGGCAGCCTCGATGTAAACCGCGCAGCCAGCGCGGCTGCGACTGGCGCCTCGCGAAGCACCCAGCTATCCTGCTGCCGGCTGCGGCCGCAGCAGCAGTAACGGCACCAGAAACACACCACACAGCAGCGCCAAACTCGGAAAGCTTGTAACGTACATCACCAAACCGGAGCTCAGTGCCGCGAGCGCCGCACACAGATTCGCCACGGCATCAAGCCCGCCCTGTGCGGTGGCACGCTGCGCCGCGGGCAATGACACCGCGTACAGCGCCGACGCCGGCACAAACACAAACGACCACCCGAATCCGAGCAAAGTCAAAGCAAGGATCATCAAAGAGTGACTGTCAGCAAACCCGAAACACAGCGCAATTGCGGCGGCAAGTAGGAACGTGCCAAACAGGATTGTTGGCCGCGCCCCGATTTTATCTCCGAGGTAACCGGCGAGCGGCGATAGCCCGTACATGCCCAGCACGTGCAAGCTGATAGTGATACCAATCAACTCGATGCTGCCGCCGTGATGCTGCAGGTGCACCGGGGTCATTGTCATAATCGCAACCATCACAATATGGGCTCCTACTAGAGTCACGGTTGCGTATCGTGCATTGCGGTTGCTGCCGACGAGCTGCCAGATTGCTGCTAGCTTGGCGGCGTACCCGCGAGGTGGCTGACCGGTGGTGGCGGTGGTGGATCCACCACCCCGCTGCTGCGCTAAAACCTGCTGCAGGGGATCCGGCCGCAACAGGGTGAAAATCAGAGTTCCGGCAACGGCGAGCATCAGCGCAGCGAGCGCAAATGCCGCGGCATACAGGTTAAGCCCGAATAGTTCACCCAGATAGCGTCCGGGAACCCCGAGGTTCGGGCCTAAAACCGAGCCAATAGTGCCAATCCATACGATGAGCGCAAGAGCTTTGCCGCTGCTGCCAGCAGGTGCACGATCAGTAGCAGCAAAGCGGGTTTGCATACCAGCGGCGTTGCCCGCACCAATTAGGGTGAGCCCACATACCAGCAATGGTAATGAGCTTAAGTGGGCTGCTCCAGCGAGAATCAACGCCCCGATTGCCGCGCTAAACCAACCAACGCTGAGCGCCGGGCGACGCCCAAAACGGCTCGCGAAAGTAGCAAGCGGAATACCGAAGAGCGCCGCGCCGAAGGTGGATGCGGTGCGAGCGATGCCAGCAAAGGCCTCGTTGTCTGTTACGATGCTCGCGAGCAAAACCCCGATTGAAGGAGCGACTCCAAGGCCGATGGTGCCGAAAATTTGAGTTATTGCGAGCACCGTCAAGGTGCGGCGCTGTGTAATCACAGGATGCTTGTCAGCCACATCCTATCAATTTACCACCGCACCACGGCCGAGGGAAGCGTGACCCCGAAAATTAAGCACAGATTGATCTTGTCAGGGTTTTGCACCAACCGGAATTTCGCACACCACCCGACAGCCTGCACCAACATTATGCAGTGTAACCTTGCCGCCGTGTGACTGCACGATTGCGCGAGTGATTGCCAGTCCCAAGCCGGTGCCAGCTTGCGCTCCGGGAGTGCGCGCAGCATCTCCCCGCCACCCTGCTTCAAAAGCCCGCACTAATGTATCCGCGCTAACCCCACCGCAGCTATCCGTCACCGCTACACAAACAGTTGCTGGAACTGCACTGTGCGTAGCAGCGCCGGCACTGCTAGCCGGTAGCGCATACACCTCTGCCGTCACCGTGCTCCCTGGAACAGTATAGGTAATGGCGTTTGCTATCACGTTTTGCAAAGCACGTGTGAGAAGTTTAGCGTCACCGTTAATTTCCATCTGGGTTGTGGATCCGCCAGCGAGCGTTACCTGGCGTTGCGCTGCAAGAGAGGTTAACTGGTTAATGAGGTCGGAGACGATATCCCCGAGCACAACCGGCTCTGTGGCTAGACGAGCTGTGCCACTGTGCAACCCCGCTAATTCCATCAGGTCGTTAACCATGTCTGAAGTACGATTTGCTTCCGCAACTATCGCCCGATAGTAGTGTTGCGGATCCGCCACGATTCCGTCTTCTAACGCTTCTCCCATTGCACGGATACCCGCTAACGGTGTGCGTAGATCATGCGACACCCAGGTAATCAGCTCTCTTCTCCCGGCTTCTATTTCACGAGCCCGACGTTCAGCCTCTGCACGCTCTTGCGCCTGTGTCACCTGCTGTTGTGCGCGAGCAGAAACAAAAGCTCCGATGGCTAAAGCAACCGGGGCAGTAATTAGTAACATCATTAGCGGCACACGCTCATCAATCAGCATTTCTCGCACACCGGCGTAGAGCCCGGCGGCGATTGACAACACCACTGACAACGGCGCCAAAAACATTGTCCACCGCATTGAAACCCGAGCCACTCGCAGGGTTAATAGCGCACACAAAATACCCACCACCGCGGTCACGGTAAGGGTTAAAAAGACAGATTGCACTGACATGCTCACGAGGTCGGCTCCCACCGGTAACCACGACCCCACACCGTAACCAGCCTGGTCGGCTGTGAAGGATCACGCTCTATCTTGCCGCGTAGTCTGCGCACATGCACAGTTACGGTTGTGGAATCTCCGTAATCCCAACCCCATACAGCTCCCATCAACTCTGTGCGGCTCATCACTATATTGGGGTTGGTCATCAGATGTACCAACAAATCAAATTCCCGCAGCGTTAAATTCAATTCCCGATTTGCGAGAGTTGCTTTACGGCTATCCAGATCAATCACTAAATCACCGTCACGAACCACATCGTGTGCGGAATGATTTGATGTGGCCACTAACCGACGTAGCACTGCTTTTACACGCAACACAAGTTCTCGCGGACTGAACGGCTTAGTGAGATAGTCGTCGGCTCCCAGTTCCAGACCCAAAATCCTATCTGCTTCGGCAACTTTTGCTGTCAGCATGATGATTTGCAACTCAGGTTGCGAGCTTTTAAGCCGGCGAAATACCTCTAGTCCGTCTAACCCAGGCAACATGAGGTCTAAAATGATTAAATCAAAGTCACGTTTTTTATTGGCTATAAGCAAGGCGTCTGGCCCGTTTTCTGCTTGTTCTACCTCATGCCCATCAGCTTTAAGATAGTCGACGACAACGCCACGCACGGTGGCGTCATCGTCAACTACTAGGATTTTACTCACGGTCTGAGTATACCCGTCATCCAAAAGTGAAAGCATTTGCTTTAACACCTTCACTAAAGGTGAGTTTCACCTCTGCACCGCTTTGCAACTCATCAAACTTCACGAGTTTATAGAGCCTTGCCTCCTCCACTTGCGCGGTGCCATTTGGGGCATCTACTCCGAGGTGATGTTTTTCGCCATTAACCGTTACTTCCACGGTAGCGCCGGCTGGGCCACTCATCACCAAAAACATTTCCTTGCCGGCAAATTTATAGGTGAGGCTGGCACCTGCTGCGACTGCGGTAACTGACTCCCCATCGACCTGCCACTGCCCCTGCAGCGACCAGGTGTTGGTATCGGTGACGGCGCCTGTAGTGTAATAAGTAACCCCGTCACGCAGCAAAGGCTTGCCAACAAAGCCGCGAGCGCGGTTTGTGCCGAGATAGGTTTCTGGCGACTGATGGGGGCTGGCAGTGGCTGCTCCGGTAACGGCTGCAGATTTTTCACCGGTGTCACCAAGCAGTTGGCGAATTTGCGCTTCGGCTTCATCGTAATCACCTTCCCCGAAGTGTGTCCACACAACTTTGCCGTTCTGATCAATCAGGTACTTTGCTGGCCAATAGCGGTTTTTGTAGGCGGCCCAGGTTTTAAAATCGTTGTCGAGCGCAACCGGGTATTTAATTGCAGCATCTGTGACAGCTCGTTGCACGTTGCTCGGATCCTTCTCAAAGGCAAATTCCGGGGCATGCACTCCGATAATTTCAAAACCTTGATCGTGGTACCGGTCGTACCAGGCATTGAGGTATGGCTGGGTGCGGATGCAGTTAATGCACGAGTATGTCCAGAAATCAACCAGCACCACCTTGCCGCGCAGACTCTCAAGGGTTAGCGGATCACTGTTAATCCACTCTGCAATCCCCCGAAATTCTGGAGCATCCGGGCCAGTACCGGGATTTTGCTGTGAACCGGATGCCGACTGCCCGCCGCCATCGGGAATTAGCTGATGCTCGATGTCAGAGATAAGTGGCAGGTGATCCACCGTCCATGCCTGCACTTTTTTATCGAGCCCTGTTGCCACAAAGACACCAACGGCAATAAACAGAATCGCAATAATTCGTTGGAACCAGCCCTTTGGATTACTCGCCCACCCTAGTTTGCTAATTAGCTTCCGTCCCGCCAGCGAAATCACCAATAGGGCACCGGCCATACCGATGCAGTAAGCACTGATGTAAAGGAAACCCTCGAACGGCTGCACCGGCAAAATGGTGGCGATAACCCACGCATACACCGGGCTACAGGAGCTAAACACCGGCCCCAAAGCCGCACCTGTGAGCACCGCAGACACTGCACCGTTGCCACTGTTTTGGGCCCGGTTTAGCAGCTTGTGAGAGCCCGCGTTCAGCCGCAGCGCAATGGAAATTTTGGTCCACAAATCTGGGAAGAGCATGAAGATGCCAAGAATAATCACCAGCACCCCGGAGGCGATTTGCCAAAATCGCGGGTCAATGCCGATTGCTAGGCTCGACACTTTTAACAGCAGCGTGAAAAGCAGTAGCGATACTACGAGTCCGAGAGAGATGAGGTACGGCCTAAGACGCGAGCGTGCGCCCAGACTTCCTCCCACAATAACTGGGAGAAAAGGCAGGACGCACGGCGCTAGTACCGAAATCACCCCGGCAAAGAGTGAAAGTACTATTGTTACTAGCATGATTTAATTGTTCATTGCTCCTTGGAATTAGTTACTCATAGCATCCATCACCAGGTCAGCGGCGGTTTTCGGCTGCCAGCTTGCTTTGGCTTTCCCGGTGTTATCTAGTTCAACGAAGGTAGGTGTTGTGGTGACTGCATACTGCTGCGCCACATCCATATGCGCGGTATGCTTCACGCGCACCACTGTGTAGCCTTCAGGCACTTTGGCCATATCGTCCGTGAACTCTTTTTCAATCGCGGTGCTGGTTGCATCTTCTCCAGCAAAGAACAGCACCACCTTGCTACCATCGTATTTACTCATTGACTCTGAGTATTCTTTGTAGGTGATAAACGAGGTGCCCATCATAGCATCGTGCTCCATCGCGTCGCCGCTCATGGCATCGTGCTGCATGGAGTCGGTTTTACTTTCAGTCATCATGCTGTCACCGCTCATTGCCTTGTCCGCTTCCATTTTGTCTCCTCCGGAACAACCGGTGAGAGCGAAAGTTGAAGCTACGAGCAGGGACACAATTGCTGTTGTTTTTTTGTTCATAGTTCTAGGATGTCTGACACATGTTACCGCTCTAGGGGTGATTTTCTTACCAAATTATTACGTTTTAAGGCGCACAAATTACCTACTTAAATAAAATAAATAAGGCTAAATAAACAAATTTCCAGCACGCAGCGGTAACATTTACAAAACACATCATGTAAATAAAATAAACAAGGTTAAACAACAATGGGCAGCAGCAAGAATCCTTTCACCGCCACCCTCGGCGCCACCCCGCCACTCCTCGTAGGGCGCCAGCAGGAGGTAGCTGATTTTGAATTAGCTCTGGACTCCGGTCCCGGATCACACGAGCGCGTGTCACTGATTGTAGGGGCGCGCGGCAGCGGTAAAACCGTGATGTTAGACCGCTTTGCGCTGTCAGCGCAACAACGTGGCTGGCTAGTTTTCACCGAGACCGCAACCAGTGGCTTCACTGAGCGATTAAAGCGCCGAGTGGTGCGTGAACTGCAACGCGAAGAAAAGGAGCTGGGCGGTAAAACACTGACATCCTTCGGCATCGAGTTTTTCTCGCTCGGGCTCTACTTAACCTGGGACACCAACCCCAATATTCGCGATACCTACGATCTGCGCGATGCCCTTACAGATCTACTACAGCTCCAAACCGTCAAGGCAGAACAGTTTAATCTCGAACCCTCAGGCGTGTTGATTACACTAGACGAGCTGCATCACCGCCGCAACAATGAGGTGATTGAGCTCGGCGCCATCACCCAGCATTTAGTGCGTGAAGACCGCGAAATCGCGGTTGTAATGGCAGGCATCCCTTCCGCAATCAAACCACTGCTAGCCGCAGACCGAGGCAAAAACCCGGTAACCTTTCTGCGCCGCGCCAACCTTATCGAGCTAGAGCCGATCCCCCAACAAGAGGTAATGGCAGGACTGCAGCAACCGATGCAGGAAGCTGGCATCGTCTGGGATTCACAGGCGCTACAGTACGCTGCAGCCGAGTGCGGTGGTTATCCCTTTATGATTCAGCTCATCGGGTCCCAGGCGTTCCGTACAGCAAATGCCAAACATGTGACTATGCAGCTCGCTGAAACCGCGGTGGCAACCGCAAAGCGCCGTCTCAACAAACTTGTGCATGAGCCCTCTTTGGCAGATCTCTCCGACGTCGACAGGGCTTTTCTGCAGGCGATGGCGCACGATAATGGCCCCTCTAAAATCAGCGATATCGCTAATCGCTTAGGGCAGTCACCGCAGTACACCAACAACTACCGTAAACGCTTAATAGACGCGGAGATGATCCTCACGGCTGGCAGCGGCAAAGTGACTTTTGCACTGCCCCATCTGCGCGAATATCTGCGCGAGCTACAGCAGGCTGAGCACTCGGCATACAATTTCTAAACCGCAGCAGCAAACACTGCTGCTGCATTGCTCACCGGCAGCAACCTCTGCCGGCACAGCAAACTCAGCGCAGCAGATCCACCGCGCGCAACTCTACCGGCGCTGCCGGGGCCCGCAATTCCACCGCGGTCACGGCTTTCCCTGCGTACTCAGCGGGCACTACAAGCCTGACGGTGCCCAGCAGATACTGGCCGTTATCGGTCGCTGTGGCACGATTACGCAGCACCGGATGCGCCGGAGTAAGCTGCTGCTCCCAAGTTGTACCGTCGGCAAAACGCAGTGTCATTAACAACGCTGTGGCATCCGCCTCAAGCTCAGAACTACCGTGCGGAGCCACGTGCACAGCCACTGTTCGCACCTCGGTCACCGTGGTTTCCGCCCGCGCCCGCTGCAGCACGTTAACCGGTGTCACCGGAGCAACTTCTGTCACCCCTTTAGTTGGCTCTGGGCAGGCGTTATCAGGCTGGCCTGGTTGCATCGGATCCGGGTGCACGCACAGGGTTGCCGATCCCCCATCAAAAGCTTTAAAAGCTGCTGCGTCGAGGGTCACGCGCTGCTCTGACGAAGCAGCCGGACTCGCAGCTAGCCAGCGCGCCGGCAATCCTGCCAGTTCTGCCAGTTCTGCCGCACCGTCAAATTCTCCCGCAGTAACCGGGATGCTCGTATCTGCGCCATAAAACGCCCACCCAAACCAGTCTGCCGCAACCTCGCGCAGAAAACGTTCGTGTTCCGCGGCATCAGGACAGTCGAGTTCTTCGCAACCGATGCGGTCATCGAGCCCAGCATCTGACAGCACCCTATTGACATACATGTGCCCAAGCCCCGGAACAGTCGCTGCAATCGCAGGGGTGGATCGCGGCAGCCCCAAATGCGCCCCCAGCCACAAATTCGCACTTGCTCCAACGTCAGCGTCTAGGTCACCGCTAACCGCGAGGTAAGGCACATCAGCCGGTGCCGGGCTCAACATTTCTGCATCAAAAGTATCGTATGCTGCGCCGTAGGCAAGCACCCCTTTAATCCGAGCAGCACCAAATAGTTCAACAGCTGGATTCACCAAGATGCCTGAGCGCGAGTGCAGCACCAATCCCAGCTGGGAGGTGTCAAGCTGCGAGGTGTCTATCCCCTGCAACGCTGCGCTATTTTGATTTTCAAACTCGGCTACAAAACGCGATACTACCTGTTGCCAGAGCTTAGTCTGGTCGTAGGGCGATGCGACGTCGGCGCCAACCCACACCGGAGATAAATCAGGGATCAGCACAGCATATCCCTGCTCTGCCAGGTGTTCACCAAGGTATGTCATACCGATGTCAAAACGCCGCTCTGTGCTGTTCGTACAGGGGTAGGCAAAGGTGTCGTCGCTGCATCCCGGTGCCCGCAGATGGTTAACGATAATCAGCGGTTGCTTCGCAGCTGCACCGCCCGATTCTGCTGGAGCAGCTTCTGCCGCTGACGTCGAGGTCGGGAGCACCAGTGTGCCCCTAACAGGCACTGCATACTCGCCGATTTCGCTGTTACCAAGGTCTAGGCGCACAATCTTTGTACCGTTTTGACCGGCGCTAATCTCAGTAGCATCAATGACACGATCGGCTGCTGCATGTGGACCGTCACTGGCTGAGCCGCTTACATCGGAGACATTTAGACCCAGGCCTGTATTGCTGCAGCTCGCCAACATTAACAGGGCGACTAACGCTGCACCGCCCTTTAGAAGCTTCATTTTTTTCGACCCTTACCTTTATCATTAGCGCATTTCTCAACATATCCTAATGCACTCGTATGAAATATCTTTCTTACTTCACAGTTGACGTGTCTTAAGCACCTAACTAGGGCACTTTATCTAGCAAAGTTCGCAGAAATAAAATCACCGATCACAGTGTCTGTGGAGTCTATATTTTCACCACGCAGCCGCCGCAGCAAATGCTGAAATTATTAATCAAGCGAGTTATTCAGAACAAAGAAAAACAATTTATCCGCTGACTACAAGATAAAGCAGCTTTGTTAACATATTCTTCAAGGTGAGTTTTGCGATAAATGTTCATCACCAACTATCCCCAACCCAACAAAACCCTCAAGCTAACCAGCTGAAAAAGCGCCAAAAAACGAGCGTTAATCTACTCGCCATGCATTTATTCTGTACAGTGTTTCGGTTGTCGCCAGGGCTCATTTCCCAATCTGATAGACTTGCAAGGAGTGGACAAGCATGCAGCAGAAGGTTGTGGCCAGGGCTCATTTCCCAATCTGATAGACTGGTGGCGCACATTTTGGGTTTGGCGCGTAAGTTGTGGCCAGGGCTCATTTCCCAATCTGATAGACTAAGCCAGGAGAAAACCCAGTCTCAGTGATGGTTGTGGCCAGGGCTCATTTCCCAATCTGATAGACTGACAAAAGGCACATACACGCCGTCACCGTGGTTGTGGCCAGGGCTCATTTCCCAATCTGATAGACTCTGTTAGTTTAATGATGCAAAAGGTGACCGGTTGTGGCCAGGGCTCATTTCCCAATCTGATAGACTTGGTTAATCAATGCTGCCATAAACTCTTTAGTTGTGGCCAGGGCTCATTTCCCAATCTGATAGACTGTTGACGCGTCGCGGCATGTCGAACGTAAAGTTGTGGCCAGGGCTCATTTCCCAATCTGATAGACTAGTGCGTGCTGCCATGCGCGGTGCTCGTTGGTTGTGGCCAGGGCTCATTTCCCAATCTGATAGACTCTTACCGGCTCACCACCCTGAGCACGTTGGGTTGTGGCCAGGGCTCATTTCCCAATCTGATAGACTCTGCCAGGTGTACTGGTTGCGATTGGCGTGGTTGTGGCCAGGGCTCATTTCCCAATCTGATAGACTTCACTCTGTTGTCACAGCGGTGTGCCACAGGTTGTGGCCAGGGCTCATTTCCCAATCTGATAGACTCATTATTGCAGGTTTCAAAGAAAGCCCTTAGTTGTGGCCAGGGCTCATTTCCCAATCTGATAGACTTATGCGCCACTCATCAAGCTCAGCATTAGTGTTGTGGCCAGGGCTCATTTCCCAATCTGATAGACTGTCTCTTCTCGAAATTCGCCCGATGTCTATGTTGTGGCCAGGGCTCATTTCCCAATCTGATAGACTAGGCGGCGTGTGCGCCGTGATTCCGCTGCAGTTGTGGCCAGGGCTCATTTCCCAATCTGATAGACTCTGAATGGAAGAAAGGCACCTATGCTGCCGTTGTGGCCAGGGCTCATTTCCCAATCTGATAGACTCTTTCCTTGATTTTTCCGCAAAAAATCAAGGAAATTCAAGGAAAGAGTGTTATCAATTTCTTCCTAATACAGTCAAAACAGTGTCAGGCTTGGCGGATTTTCACGCGCAATCTTACGCTCACCATACAACGTCACAATATTTTCATACTGTTTATCAGTAATCATAATTATGTCAAGCTTGCCATCTGACGGCACAATCTGAGTCAACCAAATAGTGAGTCTATCCACTTCTGCCTTATCACGACAATACTTCATGTACACACTCAACTGGGCCATCTGAAAACCAGACTTCAAAAGCGCAGTCCGAAATTCCGTTGCAGCTTTTCTCTGCTTTCGGGTTAAAGTCGGTAAGTCAAACATAACTAGCATCCACATAATTCGATAACCACTCAGCTCAGACATTCTGCCACCAACGAGGTAAAGACATAAAATCAAAATAAAGATCTTGCATGCTCGCCACAGGAAACTCTATTTTCTTAGCGTCTCCGAGAAAACACTTTGCAAGAGAAGTTGCCGCATACTGCACAGCAACACTCACCGGAGTGATTCCCCTGATGTGCGGCACATCAGTTGAGAGTACATCCACAAGTGCCCTTTTGGTCTCAGGCGTAACCGCTGCCACGCCATCCACAGTCAACGCCCGTACCCGCAAATCAACAAGCGGCCGAAACGGCTCCATAATGTCATCCGCTAAACGCATACCGTTATAAGCATTCCGATGAAAAATACCAATACTAGGGTGCAAACCAGCTGCAACCAAAGCACGCGCTGTGCTTGCACGCAAAACCGCATACCCATAATTGAGTAGTGCATTTATCCCCGGCAAATCTCTATCTCTCCGAAAATCATTACCGAAGAAAGTTGTGAAATATAATCGTGCCGCTTGCGCCTCACAGTTTTGTGAATCCCCGGAGCGCACCTGGGTACGCAAATTAGCAACTGTCAGATTAGGGCTTCCCGCAATCTCTAAAGCCAAAGCTTGCATCGCGATTTTCTGACGTACAACATCGGCCCAAAGCTGCTTTTTGCGAGGCGCAGAAGAATTTATTTGCGCCTCAATGCGTTTCGCTTGCTCGAAATTACCGTCAAGTGCGGTTAGCACACCAACAGGAGAAAAGTCGTTACCGCTAACGACAAGTGGAATGTTTCTGCGCGCCAGTTCAGCCATTAGTGCTGCCGTAACTAAAGATCCGTGCGGGTAGCAGATAATCCCTGCAATTTCATCCAATGCAATACGTGCGAGCTTAGCGCCATTGGAATCAAATATTTCAACCGAACCGAGGTTTAATCTCAGAGTGCGGCCTGTCTCAGTTATCTCAATAATCCGCCCAAACATTGGAGTCCTCTATTCAAGCGGCCCCGGATCTAAAACAGTTCCCAGTTCGGTCACAAGAACCTTTCGCCCGCCGCTTGTGCGCAAAGAATTAGCAGTTTTGGTAACAAAGGAGAAAGGGTCTTGCTTGTCTCGGTTGCGCGCATCGGCGTTGCCCTCGTGCACTGGGCATAGAGTTATCGCTGCCCCTGACACTTTCTGCACCTTATAAACGGTGGGACTATCACCGAGCACAACACAATCATTAATCAGTAAACGCATTACAAGTGGTTTACCCGAAAAAGTAACGCGCTGCGCTTCAGCCCCCGCAAGATAACTCTTGTACTCTGCCGTGTTTGCGGTGAAGCGCGAAATAATCTCGCTCTTCCAGTTCCCCTTAGAATCCGCAAAAATTTCCATACAGTAGTTTGCATCGCCCTTCAAACCCTTATACGGCTTTCGTTGCGGATCATTCTCACTACCCCGCTCAAAAATCGGTATAACGCTGAGCACTTCTCGCTTTCGTACATAACGCCGTCCGGTTTTTTGGGCCAGAGCCGAAAGATTTCGTTTCCACTCTTCTTTATCTGCATATCCCTCGATCGCATCAGCAATCTGCGCATAGAAAGCAGAATCAACATCAATAATCGGTAAGCTACCAAATTCAGGCTTAAGAGTTCCTAAATCCGCTGCTTTCAAAGTTGTTAACGGAACCCGGTGCCGCACAACACTCGGCTTTCCTCCCTCACCCAAACGTTCGATACCGTAAGCGGTGTCATTGTGCAGCTTTCCAGCAACACCGTGGTCAGGTTTGATTGAAACCACTATGCTGTTTACTTTTTCTTGCATTTCTGCACGGAAACCCTGCCACGGATTTGGAAACTCAAGCATTACACGTTGCGACTGCTGCGTTTCAGCTCTCTGCGCGGCACGGCTTGCCTGCTGCAGAGTGCTTCGATCTGTAAGCGCAACAACAGCGGCATCAATTGCGTGGTGGCGATGATCCTCACGATTTTTCTGATTGTTAAAGCTAATTAATGAGTTTAACCCCCATTCGCGACGTAGCATCGAGGTTAGCGCACCCCTTACACTCCACACATCAACGCCATCGAGACTCTGTAGATACTGTACTGCAACACGTGAAAGATATTGCGTATCACCCAACTGCCTCTCCAAAAATCCCTGCGGTTCGACCTGCACATCGGGGGCAAACAGCCGTTGTTTATTACCAGGAAGCACCTTAATCAGGTCAAGAATTTTATCCCAGTCATATTCGTCTTGGGAGCTGCCAAACGCCTCAAACGGAGTTTTATTACCCTTATAGCGGTTTGCGCTATTATGAACAAGCACCTTATTAGCAAAACTGTTATTCAGCGTTCGCGAAAACGGTAGCACGTGGTCTACCTGATATTCGTTAGAGAACAGTTTTGCATAGCTAATTACTTTGCCGGAATATACGCACCTAATGGTTGCCGTTTTGTGGTCCTCTTTACCGGCGAGTTCACGATATAGCCGCAAGCGTGTGCGATTTTCCGCATTAACTTTTACACCAAAGGCTTCTAGCTCGTCATTAAGTTCTTGATTAGCCTTCGCATTTTTATCCTGCTCTGCTTTAATTTGGGTTTTTACATATTCCCCATTTTTCAGCTCTCGCCCTACTTCAACAACTATCTGTTCAGGCGTGCCATAGCGCTCGATAATCGCGTTCACAACTTTGCGGATCTGGTTCAAGCCGAGATGCACGGTCGGGTTTGCGATTTTACCGTATTGTCGTTCATCAGGAACCTGTGATTTTGGCCGCGGCGCCGTGTGCAGTGGCAAAACTTCACCGTAGTAAGGGAGCATGTCAAAAATTACCCCTGCGGCACCGCCCACTGTATGCGACCCATAACCAGCTATGGCAACGGCTTTATCATAGGTTAAAGGAGCATCTGCGGCTGCGTTCCACCCAGTTTTTAGAGCCGCTAGGATTTTCGTTGCTGCGGTTTTACCGATCCGCAAAAATTCCTCTTCGAGCCCATTCACAAGCAGAGTATGTGCGACAAGCTCAGAAACCCCAAATTCGCCGCTCAACTTTTGTATCGCTACCCGTTCTTTGCGTTCTCGCGCAATTAGCTCTGCCACATAATCTTTTTCTTCGGCAGTAAAATTCCACCATCTTTCACCGAACGCAGTGTCGGCAGCAAGTGCTGCGGCAGTTGTGTTTCCGAGCAATTTCGTGCGGCGCCCCAGTTGTTCAACCGTGAAAACAAAAGCGCGCGATTCTTTACCCAAAATCTCCCTGCGCATTGCCGAAAAGGACACCTCGGTTTGTATTTGCAAAATAGCAATCAGCCGGTCGCGTTCCTCTAAAGTTAGCGGGCGCGTCTCCAACGTGCGCTTATCTAAGAGTCGTAAATTATTTACCTCTTGGTAAAGGCGAAATTCCTGCGCCGTGTTAGTTGCCAAAGGTAATCGGTCTTCCTGCGGATGGTAAAAACATTTACCGGGCACGGCAGGCAACAAATCACGCTGGAAAAGCAGAACATCACGTAGGCGTTCGGCTGATTCTGCAGTGAATTTTTCAGGATTGAACTGCCGCTGATATTCCCAGATTCGATCGAACTCCTCGGCAATCATATCGCGTTCTATATAGTAAGTGTAGCTAGCTGTTTGGCCTTCTCCTACGAGCCGTGCCCTAGCGGGTTCACCGTTTTGCACACGTCGCCAAAGTTCTTGACCGATGGTGCGACCGTCAAGCATGCTACGAGTCTCTGATATAGCGCTTTTAATCTTGCCTTCTTCGTTTTCAACGTCTTTAATAGCAATCTTGCGGCCACTCTTAAACCCGCGGCGTTGTTGCAGATGGAAAAGCGCGCGGCCAACCTCGTATGCAGACAGCTCTTTGGTCACCGCTTCAGCGCGCAACCGCAGGGGGTTAAGCGATAGCAGCTCTTTACGATCTTGTTCGTTTTCCGGCAGCAACCCCGCTCTGATAAGCTCTTTCAGGAAACGGTAACGGCGTTTCTTTACACGGTCTAAACGACGGCGCATCTGACGCGCGCCTCTGCGATTTACAGCTAATGACGAGCCAGCTTTAGGTTCCCGCCCTGTGTCAAATAGCCGCACCCCTAAGCGTAGAACTTTACAAGGCTTATTATCTTCGTCAAGGAGGATCATCGCCCACCCAAGAGAATTAGTTCCTAAATCAAGGCCCAAACGGTATCGAAACTGCTGCATTGAAGCCTCCCAATCTTTCCGACAAGACATTATGCAATAATTTTCACAAAAGTTTTATTTTTATGCTAATCTATTGTCATATTAAATATGGGAAATGAGCCCTGACATTAACAAGAAGATTTCTGTTATGCAGGTAGATTCACCAAATGAGACGGGGCCTTCGGGCCCCGTTACTTTTTTCGAGCGCTAATGCGCGCGGCGATTACAGCAACTATACCCAGTAAGGCAATTATCGCTCCCGCCAGAAAAATCGCTTTGTCAGCTGGTGAATACTGTGTTATTAGACGCATCATCTCGTCATTGAAACCCAACTGCAAATCTTCAATATACATATATCGAGAAAAATTCACCAACCACACCAGGTATATTGCAAGCAAACCTGCCGTGGTGAGTGTAATTCCTGCGGTAGTTAAGACCTCAGAGGCAGTCTTGCGATTTTTGAAACTTAGCATGATACCCTCTTTTCTCAATATAAATTTGGTAGATTACTACGGCATCGCCGTGAAGTTACCACAGTAACGCTGGCGCGGTAATTCAACTGAATCTTTTGAGTGCTTTATTTTTACCATTAAACAAACAGTTGTTGTACCGAAGAATATATATATATATATAATTTTGTTAAGTTTTAGCTTTACCAGCAGAAAGAACATTTACCTCAGAGCCGCAACGATATGTAGAGAAACATAAAAAGTTACAGGAGGTACTATGCGCTACTATCTCTCAATCATAGTTAATTGCCTTTTTATCCTTTCCACCGGGGCAGCACTCATGGTTTCCCTTATCGGCTACGATGAGGCAACAGAAACCCACGCAGTTAATCCTGACACCACAGCGATTTGGCTCATAGTATCGGTCACAGGGTTAGGGCTCGCGCTGTCTTGGATGCTGGTTGAGCTATTCCGTAGGTACCGCTGCGAGTGCCCGCGCGGCACGGTGTGCGCGCCGCAGTAAAAGCAAACCAAAAGTCTAAACTCCAAACATACGGCATTAAACACGAAAGCCCCGGAAATTTCCGGGGCTTTCATATTGCGTTTTGAGTGCTAGTTACGCAGCTGCTTCTTCGGTGGCTTCTGGAGCTTCCGCTGCAGCGGTCTCCTCAGCAGCTTCAGTTGCTTCAGCCGCAGCAGTTTCTTCAGCTGCGGTCTCCTCAGCAGCAGCTTCAGTAGCTGCTGGAGCGGTTTCCTCAGCTGCTGGCTTTGCAGCACGCTGCTTCTTTACAACTGGCTCAAGCACCAGCTCAATCACTGCCATTGGCGCGTTGTCACCCTTGCGGAAGCCAGTCTTAATAACGCGGGTATAGCCACCCTCGCGCTCTGCTACCAGCGGTGCGATCTCGGTGAAGAGCTCGTGCACTACTGACTTGTCAAGGATCTGGCGCATCACGCGACGGCGCGCTGCAAGATCGCCGCGCTTTGCGAAGGTAATCAGGCGTTCTGCAACAGGCTGCAGACGCTTTGCGCGGGTTTCAGTGGTCTGGATGCGTTTGTGCTCAAAGAGCTGGGCAGCCATCTGGTTGAGCATCATGCGCTCGTGGGTTGGGCCACCGCCTAGACGTGCACCCTTAGTTGGCTTAGGCATTTTGTTCTCCGTTTATATTCGAGCTGTTGCTCGCTTAGTTGTCTTCTTCGTAGCTGTAGTAATTGGCGCCGTCGAAACCAGGCACTGCGTCTTTCAGTGAAAGACCCATCTCGGTGAGCTTGTCGCGCACCTCGAAAACTGATTTCTGGCCAAAGTTGCGGATGTTCATCAACTGTGTCTCAGACAGAGCAACGAGCTCGCTAACGGTGTTGATGCCTTCACGCTTCAGGCAGTTGTAGCTGCGCACTGACAGGTCGAGATCCTCAATCGGAATTGAAAGCTCGCCCTCAGCAGCAACCTCAACAGGTGCCTGCCCAATTTCCACGCCTTCTGCCGCGGTGTTCAGTTCCCGCGCCAGACCGAACAGCTCTACCAGGGTTGAACCAGCAGACGCGATAGCGTCGCGTGGGCTGATCGCTGGTTTGGTTTCTACATCAACGATCAGGCGATCGAAGTCGGTGCGCTCGCCCGCACGGGTAGCTTCAACCTTATAGGTAACCTTCAGCACTGGAGAGTAGATGGAGTCAACCGGAATCCGGCCAACTTCTGCATCTTCGTTACGGTTCTGGTTTGCTGAAACATAACCACGACCGCGCTCGATAGTAATATCGAGCTCGAAATCTGCGTCTTCACTCAGAGTTGCAATGACCAGATCTGGGTTGTGGATCTCCACACCCGCAGGAACTGAAATATCTGCAGCGGTAACCTCACCGGCACCTGATTTGCGCAGGTAAGCGGTTACTGGCTCGTCGTGTTCGCTAGAAACCACCAGACCTTTGATGTTGAGAATAATCTCGGTCACATCTTCGGTTACGTGTGGAATAGTAGTGAACTCGTGTGCCACACCCTCAAAGCGCACACTGGTAACAGCAGCGCCAGGAATAGATGACAGCAGGGTGCGACGCAGTGAGTTACCGAGGGTGTAGCCGAAACCTGGCTCAAGTGGTTCGATAACAAAACGCGAACGGAACTCAGAAATTGTTTCTTCTGTGAGTGTTGGTCGCTGTGCGATGAGCACGATTTGTTTCCTTTCGCTAAGAGTCCACAATTTGACTCATGCGGTTACAGGGAATGTTTAATAGGGACACAGCGCAAAGTGCGCTGTATGCTCACGTTAGACGCGACGACGCTTCGGTGGGCGGCAACCGTTGTGAGTCTGCGGAGTCACATCGGTGATTGAACCAACCTCAAGACCAGCTGCCTGCAGCGAACGAATCGCTGTTTCGCGGCCTGAGCCTGGGCCCTTTACGAAAATGTCAACCTTCTTCAGGCCATGCTCCTGGGCTTTCTTCGCAGCTGACTCAGCGGCAAGCTGAGCTGCGAACGGGGTTGACTTACGTGAACCCTTAAAGCCAACAGCACCTGAAGAAACAGAGCTGATCACAGCACCGGTGGTGTCAGTGATTGAAACGATGGTGTTGTTGAACGTTGACTTGATGTGAGCCTGACCCACAACAACGTTCTTCTTGTCTTTGCGGCGTGGTTTACGCGCCGCGGCTTTTGGTGCAGCCATTACAGATTCTCCTGAAAGCTAAAAACGATTGTGGGTTACTTCTTCTTACCAGCAACGGTCTTCTTTGGACCCTTGCGAGTACGGGCGTTGGTCTTGGTGCGCTGGCCGTGCACTGGCAGACCGCGGCGGTGACGCAGACCCTGGTAGCTTCCGATCTCAACCTTGCGGCGGATATCTGCTGCAACCTCACGACGCAGGTCACCCTCTACCTTGAAGTTGCCTTCAATGTAGTCACGCAAAGCAACGAGCTGATCGTCGTTGAGATCTTTCACGCGGATGTTACCGTCGATACCGGTTTCTTTAAGGGTTTTCAGAGCGCGGGTGCGACCCACGCCGTAGATGTAAGTAAGAGCAACTTCTACCCGCTTTTCACGCGGGATGTCGACTCCAGCGAGACGTGCCATGGTGGCTTCTCCTTGGGTTTAGTCGGAGGTGTGGAGCGTATCGGGTGCCTGAGCCCCCGTCTCAAGGTGTTCCCCGGGCTTGCCGGGTGCTTCGATACGCTTGGGTTGTTTATTTAGTTATTAAACGCGGTAGCCGCGCCGCAATTAGCCCTGACGCTGCTTGTGACGTGGGTTTTCGCAAATAACCATGACGCGGCCGTGGCGACGAATAACCTTGCACTTGTCGCAAATCTTCTTAACGCTTGGCTTTACCTTCATGATGTTCCTTAATGTTTCGCTGTCTTCGTGAATGCGGGATGCCGCAAACCGTTACTTCGTAGACTTATTTGTAGCGATAGCTGATTCGACCGCGAGTCAAATCGTAGGGTGTCAGCTCCACAACAACGCGATCTTCCGGCAGAATACGAATATAGTTCTTGCGCATTTTGCCTGAAATGGTCGCGAGCACGGTGTGCCCGTTGGTCAGCTCAACACGAAACTGGGCATTGCGGAGCGCCTCAATCACGCGGCCCTCCACCTCAATTACGCCTTCTTTTTTGGCCATATCCTCACTATCGATTCAAGTAAGTTCTACTCATGCGAATGCAAAGCACCATTCCTGCTTTTAGCAAGCATAAAATAGGCGCAAAGCACCAAAAAACAATCATATAACTAAAAGTGCGCTTTGTCTAGTTGAGTTTTCAACTTTTCAAAGCGCACCTTCATGGGGGGTGGATCACCCCGCCCTAGTTACGCGATTGGCTGCGGCACAATACCGTACGGCGCCAGCCCCGCGGCACCGCCATCCGGGGCGGTCAGCACCCAGATACCGTCTTTATGCACCGCAACAGTGTGCTCCCACTGGCAGCTGTCTTTACCATCAGCCATGTAGACCGTCCAGCCGTCTTGCTGATCCACCTTTGTGGCGTTGCGCCCGGCGGCAATAATCGGCTCAATTGCGACAACCAGACCCGGCTTCACCTGGGCGCTGCGCCCTGCCACCGCATAGTTGAAAACCTGCGGTAGTTCATGCATAGAACGGCCAATACCGTGCCCAATATAGTCCTGCACGATGGAGTATGTGGTGTTGCTCTTAATATAGTCCTCGACCGCAACACCGACCTCGTTAATTTCTTTGGCGTTTGCCAGCGCGGCAATGCCAGCCCACATTGCCTGCTCCGTGTGGTGACTAAGCGCTTCACGCTCAGCCACGAGCTCCGGGTTATTGTCGTCAGGAATCACCACGGTTACCGCAGAATCGCCGTTCCAGCCTTTGAGGATAGCACCGCAGTCAATCGAAATAATGTCGCCCGGCTGCAGCACATAGTCGGTTGGAATCGCGTGCACAACAGCATCATTAACGCTGGTGCAGGTGGTGTGACGGTAGCCCGGTTCGAGCATAAAGTTTGGCTCCGCACCCAGTTCCCGGATTTTCGCCTCGGCTGCGCGATCCACCTCAAGCAAAGTTGCGCCAGCAACAGCAGCAGCCTTAGCAGCCTGCAACGCTTCATAGGTGATGCGGTTGGGCTCCACCATCAGCCGCAGTTGCGCCGGCGACTTATAGATTGATTTGCGGATCGAACGCATACTCTCCCCTAGCGACCGATTTTCGCTTGCAACGCAGTGGCGATACGCTCCGCAACCTCAGCAACGGTGCCCATACCATCAACAGTTACCAGCAAATCACGTGCAGCAAACAGCTCCACCAGTGGCGCGGTCTGCGCAGCGTAAACGTTTTGGCGGTGACGAATAGTCTCTTCGGTGTCATCCGCGCGTCCCTGCTCAGCAGCACGCTTGAGCAAGCGCGCAATAACAGCCTCGGTATCGGCCTCCAGCAGCACCACCGCATCAAGCTGCTGCCCCTGCGCCGTCAGGTAGCTATCGAGGTCTGCAACCTGCTCCACGGTGCGTGGGTAGCCATCGAGCAAGAATCCCGCAGCAGCATCTTCCTGGTTCAGGCGGTCAGCTACGATGGCACTGGTGACCTCATCGGGCACCAGTTCGCCGCGCTCAATAATTGCCTGTACTTGCTTGCCGAGCTCGGTCTGTTCTTTAATGTTGGCGCGAAAAATGTCGCCGGTGGAAATTGCTGGCACGGCGTAGCGCTCCGCCAGCATAGTTGCCTGGGTGCCTTTACCTGCGCCCGGGGCTCCAATAATCAGTAGACGTGCGGTCATTATTTTTTCAGTAGTCCTTCATAGTGACGCTGCTGCAGCTGCGCATCAATCTGCTTCACGGTTTCCAAACCTACACCAACGATAATCAGAATCGAGGCTCCGCCGAACGGGAAGTTCTGGTTAGCGTTAAACAGCGCTAGGGCGATTAGTGGCAGCAACGCAATAATACCCAAGTATAGGGAGCCCGCGGCAGTGATGCGGTTAATAACGTAACGCAGGAAATCTGCGGTCTCACGTCCCGCACGGAAGCCTGGGATGAATCCGCCATAGCGTTTCATATTATCGGCAACCTCGTCTGGGTTAAACGTGATGCCAACGTAGAAGAACGCAAAGGCGATAACCAGCAGGAAGAACACTGCCATGTACACCGGACGATCACCTGAAACCAGGTTGTTCTGGATCCACACCACCCAATCAGGCGCGGTCTCGCCCGGGGCTGGAGTGTTGAACTGGGTAATCAGCATCGGAATAAACAGGATTGATGACGCAAAGATTACCGGAATCACCCCGGCCATGTTTACCTTGATCGGAATGTAGGTGCTGGTGCCACCGTAGGTGCGGCGGCCAACCACGCGCTTAGCGTACTGCACTGGCACACGGCGCTGCGACTGCTCCACGAACACCACTGCGAGCATTACGAGCAGACCGATGAGGGTTACGAAAAGGAAGGTCTCCCACCCCTGGGTCTGCTGGATCGCCCACAGTGAGCCTGGGAAGCCGGCCGCGATAGAAGTGAAAATCAGCAAGGACATGCCGTTCCCGATGCCGCGCTCGGTGATGAGCTCCCCGAACCACATCACAAGGCAGGTGCCGGCGGTCATGGTCACAATCTGCAGCAGCATCGCCCACCAGCTTGGGTTCACAATGTTTTCACAAGCCACGTTGCCGATTGCACCGAACAGTAGGCCGCTGCGGGCGGTTACAATCAGGGTGGTTGCTTGCAGCACTGCGAGGCCCAGGGTGAGGTAGCGAGTGTACTGGGTCAGCTTAGACTGGCCAGCTTGCCCCTCTTTGTGCAGCGTCTCAAAGTGTGGAATTACCACGCGCAGCAGCTGAGTGATAATCGATGCGGTGATGTATGGCATGATACCCAGCGCAAAGATGGACAGCTGCAACAGCGCACCACCGGAGAACATGTTGATCATCTGGTAAAGCCCAGATGCGTTTTGCACAGACGCGAGACACGCTTGCACGTTGTTGAAGTTTACAAATGGTGCTGGCACAAACGAGCCCAGACGGAACACTGCCATGATTGCAAGCGTAAACAGGATTTTACGTCGCAGGTCTTGCGTGCGGAAGATCCGACCAATCGCGCTGAACAAATTGTCCTCCGAAACTTTTGGGGTGTGCAAAATGCACAGATTTAACTAATCCAGCCTACACGGTAACGCAAATCAATTACAACCCGGCACCACCAAAATGTCGCCCGTGATGCACGCGTGCTGGGCTTTTCACACAGCAAAATGCCCGGAAGACTTGTGCCTCCGGGCATTTTGGCGTTTAAACGCAATCAGCTAACAGCTGACAGGGTGGGGTTAATTACTTAACCTCGCCGCCAGCAGCAGCAATCTTCTCAGCAGCTGAGGTTGATACCTTGTCAACAGCAACGGTCAGTTTCACTGACAAATCGCCGTTGCCAAGGACCTTCACAGGCTGGTTCTTGCGAACCGCGCCCTTAGCTACCAGATCCGCTACAGTTACTTCGCCACCCTGTGGGTACAGCTCAGCAAGCTTGCTCACGTTAACAACCTGGTACTCAGTGCGGAATGGGTTCTTAAAGCCACGCAGCTTCGGGGTCCGCATGTGCAGCGGCATCTGACCACCCTCGAAACCAGCTTTTACCTGGTAACGTGCCTTGGTACCCTTGGTACCGCGACCAGCGGTCTTACCCTTAGAAGCTTCACCACGACCAACACGGGTTTTTGCTTTTTTAGCACCCGGTGCTGGACGCAGGTGGTGAGCCTTTAGAATCTGTGAACGCTCTTCGGTTTTCTCGCTCACGCGTCCACCTCCTCAACCTTTACTAGGTGGCGCACCGCTAGCACGTAGCCACGGTTTTGCGCATTGTCTTCACGCACAACCGACTGACCGATCTTGCGCAAGCCGAGGCTGCGCAGGGTGTCACGCTGGTTCTGCTTCTCACTAATTTTTGATTTTACTTGCGTAATTTTCAGCGCTTTAGCCATCGTTACGCACCTGCCTTCTTAGCAGCCGCAGCAGCAGCTGCAGCTTCAGCCTCGGCACGCACGATTCGAGCAGGAGCTACCTGATCGAAGTCGAGGCCACGACGAGCAGCAACTGAGCGTGGCTCTTCGAGCTGCTTCAGCGCGGCAACAGTAGCGTGCACAATGTTCAAGGTGTTTGATGAACCAAGTGACTTGCTCAGCACATCGTGGATACCAGCGCACTCAAGCACGGCACGCACTGGACCACCGGCGATAACACCAGTACCAGCAGCAGCTGGACGCAGCAATACTACGCCGGCTGCCTTCTCGCCCTGCACTGGGTGTGGAATGGTTTTTGCAACGCGCGGCACACGGAAGAAGTTTTTCTTCGCCTCTTCAACGCCCTTAGAAATAGCCAGAGGAACCTCTTTAGCCTTTCCGTAGCCAACGCCGACAGTGCCGTTGCCGTCACCAACCACCACTAGCGCGGTGAAGCTGAAGCGGCGACCACCCTTAACAACCTTTGATACGCGGTTGATGGTAACTACGCGCTCCAGGAACTGGCTTTCTGCACGATCGCGACTCTGACGCTCACCACGCTGCGCGCGGCCGCCACGACCGCGACCCTCGCGTGACTCGGTGCGGGTCTCCTGCTGTGCAGTGTTCTCAGTTGACTGTACCTCTGCAGACACTTGCTGCTCCTTTGTTTCTTCGCTCACAGGCTCAGCCCTGCCTCTCGAGCGCCCTCAGCAACGGCAGCAACACGACCTGCGTACTTGCTACCACCGCGGTCGAAAACAACCGCTTCAACGCCGGCGCTCTTTGCACGAGCTGCGATGAGCTCGCCAACTTTACGAGCCTTTGCAGACTTGTCACCTTCGAAAGAGCTAAAATCCGCTTCCATAGTTGACGCTGATGCCAAGGTGTGACCCTTGGTGTCGTCAATAATCTGCACGAATACGTGACGGTTGGTGCGGGTAACTGAGAGACGTGGACGCTCTACACTACCTACAATCTTCTTCCGCAGACGGGTGTGGCGGCGGACACGTGCCGCTGAGCGACCCGCTGCGCGCTTAACTGATGCAGCCATGGGTTACTTACCAGCCTTTCCTGCCTTGCGGCGAACAACCTCGCCAGCGTAACGAATACCCTTGCCCTTGTATGGCTCTGGTTTCTTCAGCTTACGGATATTTGCAGCAACCTCGCCAACGGCCTGCTTGTCGATGCCGCTAACGTGGATCTTTGTTGCGCCTTCAACGGTGATGGTAACACCCTCAGGAGCAGCAAAGAATACTGGGTGTGAGAAGCCAAGCGCCAGCTCAATATCGCTGCCCTTCTGCTGCACACGGTAACCAGTGCCAACAATTTCCAGAGATTTTGAATAACCTTCGGTTACACCGATGATGTTATTTGCGATGAGCGTGCGAGTCAAACCGTGCAGCGCACGTGAATCTCGCTCATCGTTTGGACGGGTCACAAGAATCTGACCGTCTTCCAGAGCTACGCGAATTGGCTCTGCAACGGTGAGTGACAACTCGCCCTTAGGACCTTTAACCGCTACCTGCTGGCCGTCAATATTAACAGTGACGCTGCCCGGTACGGCAATAGGAAGCTTTCCAATACGTGACATTCGGAATTACCACACATAGGCCAGCACTTCGCCGCCTACGCCCTTCTGCTCAGCCTCACGGTCGGTCAACAGACCTGAGGAAGTGGACAGGATAGCGATACCGAGGCCGCCAAGCACCTTTGGCAGCTCTGTCGAACGTGCATAAACCCGAAGACCTGGCTTTGATACACGCTTGATGCCCTCAATTGAGCTTTCACGGTTTGGACCGTACTTCAGGGTCATGGTGATGGTAGTTCCAACGCGTGCGTCTTCAACTTTCCAATCAGCAATGTAACCCTCACGCTTCAGAATCGCAGCAATGCCCTCTTTAAGTTTTGAGCCTGGCAGCGAAACTGACTCGTGATGCGCCGCATTGGCGTTACGCAGTCTGGTCAGCATATCTGCGACCGGATCTGTCATAGTCATATTTGTTTCTCTTTCTCGCCTGGTTTCGCCTAGCCTTACAGGACCGGCGACCTTGGTGGTTGTGTTTGAACTGGATCGTCCAAGATAACATACTACCTTAAACGCGCTGACGCTGGCACCGGCTTTAGTCTCCTAAAGCCGGCCCCAGCTCAAACAGTTATGTTATTAAATTACGCGTCAGCTTTGAATGGGAAGCCGAACGCCTTCAGGAGTTCGCGACCCTCTTCATCTGTTTTCGCGGTAGTTACAACAGTGATGTCGAAACCACGCACGCGATCAATCTTATCCTGATCGATTTCATGGAACACGCTCTGTTCGGTGAGACCGAAAGTGTAGTTACCATTGCCATCGAACTGGTTGCCATTAAGCCCGCGGAAGTCGCGGATACGTGGCAATGCCAGGTTGATAAGACGATCCAAGAATTCCCATGCACGGTCACCACGTAGAGTCACGTGTGCGCCAATTGCCTGCCCTTCACGCAACTTGAACTGCGCGATTGACTTGCGTGCACGGTTAACTTTTGGCTTCTGACCGGTGATCAGAGTCAAATCGTTGACAGCGCCTTCGATTACTTTACCATCGCGAGCAGCGTCACCAACACCGGTGTTTACAACTACCTTCACCAAACCAGGAACCTGATGTGGGTTAGCGTAGCCGAACTTTTCGGTCAGTGCTGGGGCGATCTCTTCGCGGTACTTCTGCTTCAGGCGCGGCTGGATTTTGCCAGCTGGCGCAGCAGTATCAGTGCTCATTCGGGATGTCCTTTCCAGACTTCTTAGCGTAGCGTACACGGACGGTTTTTTCTACTCCGCCCTTCTTCACTACCTCTTCGCGGAAACCAACACGGGTTGGCTTCTTAGTTTCTGGATCAACTACGGCAACGTTTGAGATGTGAATTGGAGCCTCTACGTGCTCAATACCACCCTCTTTGCTGCCGCGCTCTGACTGACCTACACGATTGTGCTTAGTTACCAGGTTTACACCCTCAACAATGACACGATCAGTTTCGGTCAAAACCTCGAGCACACGACCCTGCTTACCGCGGTCGCCGCCGCGCTCCTGAGTTGCGCCGGTGATAACCTCTACCAGGTCACCCTTGCGGATTTTGTTAGCCATGGACTAAATCACCTCCGGTGCCAGCGAAACGATCTTCATGAACTTCTTGTCACGAAGCTCACGACCTACCGGGCCGAAGATACGGGTGCCACGTGGCTCCCCGTCGTTCTTCAAAATCACGGCAGCGTTCTCGTCGAAGCTGATGTATGAACCGTCTGCGCGGCGAGTAGCCTTCTTGGCACGCACCACAACAGCTTTTACAACCTCACCCTTCTTGACGTTGCCACCTGGGATTGCGTCTTTAACAGTCGCAACGATGGTATCGCCAAGTCCTGCGTAGCGGCGGCTTGATCCCCCGAGCACGCGGATGGTGAGCAACTCTTTGGCGCCGGTGTTATCGGCAACCTTCAGTCGGGATTCCTGCTGAATCACTTGTTACTCCTTAACAGTAAGCCTGGAAAGACTTACTTAGCCTTCTCGAGGATTTCAACCAGACGCCAGTTTTTGGTGGCGCTGAGTGGACGAGTTTCGTGAATGAGCACGTAGTCGCCAATGCCTGCTACGTTCTCTGCGTCATGTGCCTTCACCTTTTTGGTGGTGCGCATAACCTTACCGTAGAGCGGGTGCTTCTTCCGGTCCTCTACCTCAACCACAATGGTCTTGTCCATTTTGTCGCTGACCACATAACCGCGAAGTGACTTCCGGTACGGGCGCTGTTCCTGTACGGTTTCAGCCATGTTTAGGCCTCCTTCGTCTCAGCGGCGGCGTCCGCCTGCTTCTTCTTGGTTTTCTTTGGTGCAGCAGCTGGAGCTACACGGATACCGAGCTGACGCTCGTTCAGCACGGTGTAAATACGTGCGATATCGCGCTTTACCTGACGCACGCGCCCGTTGTTAGCGAGCTGTCCAGTCGCCGACTGGAAGCGCAGGTTGAATAGCTCAGCCTTAGCTTTCTTGAGTTCCTCTACCAGACGCTCGTCAGCAAATGTGTCAAGCTCCTTGATACCGAGGTCTTTGCTCCCGATAGCCATTACGCGTCGCCCTCCTCACGTTTGATAATGCGAGCTTTCAGAGGCAGCTTGTGGATTGCGCGAGTCAGCGCCTCACGTGCAAGCTGCTCGTCAACGCCTGCAACCTCAAACAGCACACGGCCTGGCTTTACGTTAGCTACCCACCACTCAGGTGAACCCTTACCAGAACCCATACGGGTTTCAGCAGGCTTCTTGGTCAGCGGCTGGTCTGGGTAGATGTTGATCCACACCTTACCACCACGCTTGATGTGACGGGTCATTGCGATACGCGCAGACTCAATCTGGCGGTTGGTCACGTAGGCAGGGGTCAGTGCCTGGATACCCAGCTCACCGAAGTGTACCTTAGTGCCGCCCTTGGCAGCGCCCGAACGCTTCGGGTGGTGCTGCTTACGATACTTTACTCGACGGGGAATCAGCATGCTTAGTTCTCCGCTCCTGCTGCGGCAGGCGCAGCGTTCTTCGCAGACTCACGACGTGGGCCGCGACGGCGCTCACCACGCTCACCGCGAGCTGGCTTCTTAGCAGCCTCTTCGCGTGCGAGCTCCTTGTTGGTGATGTCACCCTTGTAGATCCATACCTTCACACCGATGATACCGAAGGTAGTTTTTGCTTCATAGAAGCCGTAATCAATGTTCGCACGCAGGGTGTGCAGTGGCACGCGACCCTCACGGTAGAACTCTGAACGGCTCATTTCAGCGCCGCCAAGACGGCCTGAAACCTGGATACGAATACCCTTTGCACCAGCGCGCTGTGCGCCCTGCAGACCCTTACGCATCGCGCGGCGGAATGCCACACGTGCGGTCAGCTGTTCCGCAATGCCCTGAGCTACCAGCTGCGCATCAGCCTCTGGATTCTTAACCTCGAGGATGTTCAGCTGGATCTGCTTGCCGGTGAGCTTCTCAAGCTGTGCACGAACACGCTCAGCCTCAGCACCACGGCGACCAATTACGATGCCTGGGCGAGCTGAGTGGATATCCACACGAACACGATCGCGGGTGCGCTCGATGTTGATACGGCTCACGCCTGCACGATCCAGGGTCTTGGTCAGGAACTTGCGGATCTTTGCGTCTTCCGCAAGATAATCAGCGTAGCGCTGACCCGGCTTAGTTGAGTCTGCGAACCAGCGTGACACGTGGTCAGTGGTTACACCCAGACGGAAGCCGTAAGGATGGATTTTCTGGCCCATTTATTTGGCTCCCTTCTTAGCAGCGATAGCCTCTGGGGTAGCAAGTACCACAGTGATATGGCTAGTGCGCTTGTTGATGCGGAATGCACGGCCCTGCGCACGTGGACGGAAACGCTTCAGCGTTGCGCCCTCGTCTACGAAAGCCTGAGCTACAACCAGCTCATCCTCGTTCAGACGCAGGTTTTCGTTGTCTGCTTTAACTCGCGCATTAGCAATAGCTGATGCAACAAGCTTGTAAACAGGCTCAGCTGCAGCCTGCGGTGCGAACTTGAGAATAGCAAGCGCTTCCTGTGCGTTCTTGCCACGAACAAGGTTCACGACGCGACGGGCCTTCTGAGGCGTAATGCGGATATGACGCACGCGTGCGATCGACTCCACCATAGTTATTCCTCCTTCACGTCCCCGCGTTAGCGGCGACGACCCTTCTTATCGTCTTTTACGTGACCGCGGAAGGTACGAGTTGGTGCGAACTCACCAAGCTTGTGACCAACCATGGTTTCGGTAACAAACACTGGAATGTGCTTGCGACCGTCATGCACAGCGATTGTGTGACCGAGCATTGCTGGAACAATCATTGAACGACGTGACCAGGTCTTAATTACGTTGTTTGAACCCGCTTCGTTCTGAGCAATCACCTTATCGAGCAGGTGATTGTCAACGAAAGGGCCTTTCTTTAGACTACGAGGCATCTTTTGTTCTCCTACCTACCGATTAACGCTTCTTGCCAGTTGGACGGCGGCGCACAATGAACTTGTCGCTTTCTTTGTTAGGACGACGAGTGCGGCCTTCCTTCTGACCCCATGGGCTAACAGGGTGACGACCACCTGAGGTACGGCCTTCACCACCACCGTGTGGGTGGTCAACTGGGTTCATTACTACACCACGCACGGTTGGGCGAACGCCCTTCCAGCGCATGCGGCCAGCTTTACCCCAGTTAATGTTTGACTGCTCAGCGTTGCCGACTTCACCAACGGTTGCGCGGCAGCGTACATCAACGTTACGGATTTCACCTGAAGGCAAACGCAGCTGTGCATATGGGCCGTCTTTTGCAACCAAACGAACTGATGAGCCAGCTGAACGTGCGAGTTTCGCACCGCCACCTGGACGCAGCTCGATAGCGTGAACAACGGTACCGGTTGGGATGTTGCGCAGCGGCAGGTTGTTACCTGGCTTGATGTCTGCGTTTGGACCAGCCTCTACGATATCGCCCTGCTTCAGTTTGTTTGGAGCGATGATGTAACGCTTGGTGCCATCAACGTAGTGCAGCAGCGCAATGCGTGCGGTACGGTTTGGGTCGTACTCGATGTGAGCTACCTTAGCGTTAACACCGTCTTTGTCGTGACGACGGAAGTCAATCACACGGTACTGACGCTTGTGGCCACCGCCAATGTGGCGAGTGGTGATACGTCCCTGGTTGTTACGGCCACCGGTCTTAGGCAGCGGACGCAGCAGAGACTTTTCAGGAGTTGAGCGAGTGATCTCAGCGAAATCGGCAACGCTCGAACCGCGACGACCCGGGGTCGTGGGCTTGTACTTACGAATAGCCATAATGTGTTTCCTCTTCGCTTCCGACCTATACCGCAGCCGAGAAGATGTCGATTGAACCGCTCTTCAGAGTCACGATAGCGCGCTTGGTGTCCTTGCGCTTGCCGTATCCGAAGCGAGTGCGGCGGGTCTTGCCCTTACGGGTAAGGGTGTTAACCTTTGCCACCTTCACGTCGAAGATTGACTCAACTGCGAGCTTGATCTCAGTTTTGTTTGCAGTCGGCTCCACCTCGAAGGTGTACTGACCGTTGCCGTCAATCAGACCGTAGCTCTTCTCAGAAACTACTGGACGAATGATTACGTCATGCGGATTCTTGTTCAAACTCATTAGTTTGATGCCTCCTTCTCAGCGCGCGCTGCAACAAAGCCGTCAAACGCAGCCTTGGTGAACACCAGGTCATCGCTAACTACGATGTCGTAAGCGTTCAACTGGTCTGCTGCCAGCACGTGTACACCTGGAAGGTTACGTACTGAAAGCATGGTTGCTGCATCTTCACGGGTTGCTACAACGAGCACGCGGCGACCAACGGTCACAGCTTCCAGAGCCTTGCGAGCGGCTTTGGTTGATGGCTTGTCGGTTGCACCAAGGTTCTCCAGCACGTGCAGACGGCCACCGCGAGCACGGTCTGAGAGCAGACCGGTGATAGCAGCAGCAATCATCTTCTTAGGAGTGCGCTGTGAGTAATCGCGTGGCACTGGACCGTGCACTACGCCACCACCGCGGTGCTCAGGCTGACGGATAGAGCCCTGACGTGAACGACCGGTGCCCTTCTGCTTAAATGGCTTTACGCCTGAGCCTGAAACCTCGCCACGGTTCTTCGCCTTGTGGGTGCCCTGGCGCGCTGCTGCGAGCTGCGCGGTCACAACCTGGTGAATCAGCGGAACGTTAGTTTCAACGTTGAACAGGGCTTCTGGCAGCTCTACAGAGCCAGCCTTCTTGCCTGTTGCGTCAAGCACGTCAAGCTTAGTTACGGTTGCCATGTGTTAGGCCCCCTTCACTGCGTTACGAACGAATACGAGACGGCCACGAGCGCCTGGGACAGCACCCTTCACCAGAATCAGACCCTTCTCAGCGTCTACTGCGTGAACGGTGAGGTTCTGTACAGTAACACGCTCGCCGCCCATCCGGCCAGCCATGCGCTGACCCTTGAAAACACGACCTGGGAATGATGCGCCACCGATAGAACCTGGCTTACGGTGGTTACGGTGCTGACCGTGTGATGCTGCCACACCCTTGAAGTTGTGGCGTTTCATGGTACCTGCGAAGCCTTTGCCCTTTGAGGTGCCCACAACGTCGATCTTCTCGCCAGCAGCGAAGGTTTCAGCTGCGGTGAGTTCCTGACCGAGTGCGTACTCAGCGGCGTTAGCGGTGCGAACCTCAGTGAGGTGACGACGCGGGGTAACGCCTGCCTTCTCAAAGTGACCAGCCAGTGGCTTGGTTACCTTACGTGGATCGATTTGGCCGGCTGCGATCTGCACAGCGCTGTAGCCATCTACTTCTGGGGTACGAATCTGGGTAACAACGTTAGGAGATACCTCAATAACGGTTACTGGCACTACTGCGCCGTTTTCGTCCCATACCTGAGTCATGCCAAGCTTCGTGCCCAGCAGACCCTTAACAGTCTTGTTTGCTGCAGACATGATTCCTCTTAAAGCTTGATCTCGATGTTGACGTCGGCTGGCAGGTCGAGACGCATCAGCGAATCAACTGCCTTTGGGGTTGGATCCACGATGTCGATAAGACGCTTGTGTGTGCGCTTCTCGAAGTGCTCGCGGCTGTCCTTGTACTTGTGAGGAGAACGGATAACTGCGATCACGTTCTTCTCGGTTGGAAGCGGCACAGGGCCAATTACAGTTGCACCAGCGCGGGTAACTGTGTCTACAATCTTGCGCGCTGAGCTGTCGATGACCTCGTGGTCATACGACTTTAGTCGAATGCGGATTTTTTGTCCCGCCATATGACTCTCTCTTTCTTTCGCGTCGTACCGCGGCTTTTAGCCGGGCATTGGACGTAACTGCAACCGCCAGAATCCTCACGGAACCCGAAGGTTGTTTCTGTCAACGCCACCGTAGTGGCACCGGTTTAACCGGCATCGTTCGCTGCAACCGGCAGCCTAAGCTGCACCTGCATTGCAGTGATTCAGGTGTCTAGGCAGACACGCCTGCACACAGAAGTACTGAACTAATACAGTTTCCCACAATTTGCCCTATTTATGCAACCCGGGCGTGTCGCAATTGTGGATCACTTCTCCCCTAGTTTAGCAGGTCACTACGGTACTGGCCTAACATTTTTGGCGCCAGCGGATCCACAATCGTATAAAAAATTTTAGGGCAGGAAGTAGGATACAGCTTTTCCGCTTGCCCGACTACCTGTTCATGGAGTTTCTCCCCTGCATATAATTCAGTTGTTATGATTTTCGGGTTTATGCCATGCCATAGCGTAACGCGATGCACCAGATCTGCAATGCGCACAGGCTCCCCCATATCTAAAACTGCGGTCTTCCCCGCAATATCCAACAGCACAGAATCAAGCACTAAACCGCAGGCTTCTGAAACTGTCATAAAATATCTAGTCGCATGCGGATCACGCAAAACCAAAGGCAAACCCAACGCAATCCGGTGCTCCAACGTTGGTAGCAGTGAACCACGCGATCCCAAAACATTCCCGAAACGCACCGACAAATATTTATGTTCGCTCCGGCTTGCCGCCCATGCTACCAGCCGCTCAGCTATTAATTTGGTTTTACCCAGCACACTAACTGGAGCTGCGGCTTTGTCTGTAGAAATGTTAACTAACGTTTCCACCCCCACCAGCATCGCGGCCCGCAACACATTGTAAGTTCCAATTACATTTGTCTGCCAAGCCTCTGCGGGAAATTGCTGCAGCAAGTTGACATGTTTCAGGGCAGCAGCATGCAAGACTATCTGTGGTCGAAACTCTCTAAACATCTTCACCAACGATTTCTGGTCACGAATATCCACCAGCACCGTGTGCAGATTTCGCAGTACACAATCATAGTCATCGCTATTAGACTGAACCGCTGCGGTTCTCAACTCTGCTCTGTAGCTAGCTTCTAACCGCAACATAGTTTCTTGCAGAGCGTTCTCATCTCTGTCAAGCAAAATCACTTGTGCGCCGGCAGCGGCCAGCTGCATTGCGAGCTGGGACCCTATTGATCCGGCAGCCCCTGTAATCAATACCTTCTTACCAAGGTAATAGCTCCATTCGTACGCTGCGCGCGATTGTACTTTACGATTAAGCAGAAACGTCGCATACTGATCGTCAAGTATTTTGAGGGACACGAAACTCTCTTTCTCAAACTGCGCAAAATTCTGAGCTTAAACACATTTTACAGCGGCATAATTTTATCCAAGCGTAGTTATTTTAACTACGTATAAAGTAGTTATTTTAACTACGTACAAATAAGGAAGGTGCTCCAATGTCACTAGAAAACATCAAACAGCAGGCAGAAGGTCTGATTGCAAAGGGTAAGGAAGCCCTAAATGCTAACCAGGGCAAAGTTGATGAGACGCTTCGCAGCGAACAAGCTGAAGGCGTATCAGACAAGGTGCTGGATGGCGCCGCAAACCTTGCTAACAAAGTAACCGGTGGTAAATTTGCCGATAAGGTTGCTGAGGTGCGTGAAAACCTCGACAGTAAAATCGGCAACGAATAAGCCGCTTTATAATTTGGGGTCATCCGACACAGCTCGGGTGGCCCCAAATATTTTGCCGAAAATTATTTTCGCACCTCACGCTAATGCCGTATAAATACCAGAGAGGGACGCGCTGACGCACGTCCCTCTCTTAGTTAGTTAGCAACTATTGCTGTTACGCCCGCTTGCTGCGTCGTGCAGCAACCAGGGCACCGCCTGCTGCAAGCAGCATAGCAGCAACACCGGCACCTACCAGTGGCATGTCACCACCGGTCTTTGCCAGGCCTGGCTTCTCTGGGACGATAACCTCAATAACCTTCACCAGCGCCTGTGAATCGTTATCGGTTGAGGTCTCATCGGTGTTAGTGCCAGTAACTGGCTTGTCACCGAGTGGGTTGGTCTCAACGATCTCTTCTGGGGCTGGGGCAACGTATGCTACGTTGTGCAGGCTGCCTTTAACATCCGCATCAACCTTGGCTTTCACAGTAATCGCATTACCGGTTTCGCCGGCAGCAAGAATATCTGCTGCGATGCAGGTTGCGGTTTCCTTATCACAGGTGTAACCTTCACCGCTGATGTCTACCAGGGTCAGCCCTGCAGGCAGCACGTCAGTTACTGACCAACCAGCCAGTGCATCAACTGGACCTTCGTTTGAAGGGGTCAGGGTGAACACTACTTCATCACCTGGGTAAACCAGCTCAGTGGTTTCGAGCTTCTTAACCAGTACTAGGTTCAGCTTCACGATACCAGCATCGATGGTTGGCAGATCTGGTTTATCAGCTTTGTTCTGACCGTCCAGTGGAGCGGTGAACTCTGCTACACCCTCAAGATTTGGGTTAGAGTCAGTTGCCTCGTCGCCCTCTTCTTGAGTGGTGAAGCTTGCACCTTCAGGCGCAATGAACTTCACTGTGTACTTATCGCCAGCTTCCAGGTCAACGAATGAGTAGAATCCGTTCTCATCAGTCTCGGTAGTGCCGATTTCTTCCCCTGCTTCATTAAACAGCTTAACTGTTACATCTGAAACTGGTTTTTCATCGTCACTCTGCTGACCATCACGGTTAACATCCCACCAGACATAGTCACCTACAGAAACCTTCTTCTTTACGAAGCCGAAGTCCAAGGTAAGGTCTGCTGCGTTGTTGTCAACCAAAGCGGTTGAGGTTGCGGTACCGGTTGAAGAGTTGTTGTCAACACCCTCAACACCACCAACATCAGCCTTGGTTGGCAGGTAGCCTGGGATATCCGCAATAGTAACTACGTACTTAACGTCTGCTGGAAGCACCGAGAGATCAGCAAACAGATACTGTCCGTCAGCGTTAGTAGTGGTTTTTACGTTGTAAGGCTGGCCCTTGAAGTCAACAACAGGCTGACCGTCGGTACGGGTAACAGTCAACTCAGCGTTAGCGATACCCTTTTCGTTGTTGTTGAAAAGACCATCGTTATCTTTGTCGAACCATACCTGGTTACCGATTGATACCTTCTTGTACACGAAGCCGAAGTCCAGGGTAAGATCCTGAGCACCATCGGTGGTCAAGTCGGTTGAGGTTGCGGTACCGGTTGAAGAGTTGTTGTCAACACCCTCTGCACCACCAACATCAGCCTTGGTTGGCTCGTACTGAGCAGGAACCTCAGAAACAGTCACAATGTACTTGGTGCCAGCAGGCAGCACAGCAAGGTTCTCAAACATGTACTGACCCTGCGCATTGGTCTTAGTAGACCGCTGATCCTCGGTCAGCTCCTCACCCTTAAAGTTAGTAACAGGGTTGTTGTCACTGCGGGTAACGGTGAGCTTGATGTTCTCAAGACCCTTCTCTCCATTATCGAAGAGACCGTTGTTATCAGCGTCGAACCATACCTGGTTACCGATTGACACCTTTGGCTTCTCAATGAAGCCGAAGTCCAGGGTAAGATCCTGAGCACCATCGGTGGTCAAGTCGGTTGAGGTTGCGGTACCGGTTGAAGAGTTGTTGTCAACACCCTCTGCACCACCAACATCAGCCTTGGTTGGCTCGTACTGAGCAGGAACCTCAGAAACAGTCACAATGTACTTGGTGCCAGCAGGCAGCACAGCAAGGTTCTCAAACATGTACTGACCCTGCGCATTGGTCTTAGTAGACCGCTGATCCTCGGTCAGCTCCTCACCCTTAAAGTTAGTAACAGGGTTGTTGTCACTACGAGTAACGGTGAGCTTAATGTTCTCAAGACCCTTCTCTCCATTATCGAAGAGACCATTGTTATCAGCGTCGAACCATACCTGGTTACCGATTGACACCTTTGGCTTCTCAATGAAGCCGAAGTCCAGGGTAAGATCCTGAGCACCATTAGTGGTCAGAGCAATAGATGTAGCAGTGCCAGTTGAAGAGTTGTTGTCAACACCTTCAGCGCCGCCTACATCAGCCTTGGTTGGCTCGTACTGCGCAGGAACCTCAGAGACAGTAACCACGTACTTTACGTCCGCAGGCAAAGCAGCAAGATCCACGAACAGGTACTGCCCATCAGCGGTGGTGCGTGTCGAGCGCTGATTATCAGTCAGCTCTTCACCCTTGTAATTAGTTACTGGGTTACCATCGGTACGGGTAACGGTGAGCTTAACATTTTCAATGCCCTGCTCGTTGTTGTCGAAGAGACCGTTCTTGTCAGCGTCGAACCATACCTGGTTACCGATTGACACCTTCTTGTTCTTTACGAAGCCGAAGTCGAGGGTAAGATCCTGAGCACCGTTGGTGGTCAAATCGGTTGAAGTAGCTTTGGTGGTTGATGAGTTGTTATCAATGCCCTCTACGCCGCCTACATCAGCCTTGGTAGGCGTGTATTCAGCTGGGACATTTGAAATAGTTACTTCATATTTAACGCCGTCTGGCAATGCTGGCAAGTTTTCAAACAGATACTTACCACCGTTTGCAGACTGAATCGCAGTGTTGTAAGCACCACCAGCGTAATCAGTCACCTGCGCGCCATCGGTACGAGAAATAGTCAGAGTTACTCCGTCAATTCCCTCTTCCTGACCTTCTTGGAAGAGACCGTCACCGTTTGCGTCAAACCAAACCTGGTTGCCAACCTTTACCTTTTTCTTGTTGTTTGCCCAGTATGGATCTTCAGCACGAACTGGTTCACCGCCGGCACCGATACCAGTTACAACACCGACATTTGAGTGGTGTCCTACCACGCCTGCAAGCTCAGCTGTACAGGTGAAGCTGGCCTTCGGCTGGAACGGACCGTCCCACTGCACTCCGGTTTTTTTATCCGGGAAAACACAGCTCAAGTTAGTCACTTTAGCGTTACCAGTGGTAACGTTATCGCTCACTTGAATGTTGGTCAACGGCTGGTCACCGTTATTGACGATAGCGTAATTGAGGGTAGTGCTGCCGTTAAGCAGTTCCACTCCCTGGCCCTGAGTGTTAGCGTCGTTACCAGCAGCGTCCGTCTTACGAATTTTCAGGCTAGCACCAGTAACGTAGCCACCAACGTAAGAAGACTGGTTCTGTGTCTCAATAACCTGAGAGTCTGCTTTGTCGGTTACAGTTGCAACGTTACTGTAGTTAACAAGACCTGTTTCACCAGGAACAACAGCGTTAGCTTCAATCGTCATGCGGTAGCTCTTGTGAGCCTCAAGACCGGCAGTGTTAACTTCAAAGCTAAGTGCAGTTGGCGAACAGCTCAGGTTCTCAAGCACGCCTTTAGCATCAGACTGGGTTTCAAGATTGTGATCACGGAGAGTGAAGGTTAACGCGTCACACTTAAATTTCCAGTTTGGCTGCGCGATATCTGTAACAGTAATTCTGCCCTGATCGCCAGCCTTCAAAGTAATAGCTGTGGTCAAGCAGCTGTTAACATCCTGACGACACTGATCCTCACGATTGAACCACAGCTGCTTCCAGTGGTATGTAGGCAGCTCGTGGAAAGGTGGCTTCCGCACTGTAATCTGCTTAGAACCCAGCAATTGGCCCTGCCCACCTCGGATTTCGAGAGTCTGGCTTCCTAGTAGGTTACTATCATTATTTAACGTGCCCCCAAAGCTGAAGTTCAAGCATCGGTTAGACACACCAGCAATTTCTGGGCGCAAAGTGAAAGTCGCGGTACCGTTTTCGATTACCACGTCAATCACCGGAGTGTTATCGTGCTCCAAAGTTACATTGCGTTGCCAAGTAATCTGACTTGGCATGCTCCAAGTCCAGGTGTCACCTGGCTGCGCACTGTCCGGAACACAGGCATAGTTCTCAGCGCCAAAGGAGTCACCCCATGAAAGAGTTGCAAGATCCGGACCAGTAATAGTAGCCCGTTCCTGAGTCAATTGGCTGCCAATATCTGCAGCCTGTGCAGCAGAAGTTGCAATCAACGCGTTACCGAATGCCAGCGTTAGCGCTGCAAAACCGGTAACAAACGTCTTCAACTTCGAACCGCGTTTTACGGTTTTAGTTTCCATTTGTTCTCTCTTTTGCTTTTGTGAGAAAATTCTCACTAACCTGCCTGAGTATCGTATCAGCTACTGCAATAAACCGTCAATTTTGGCTTACCTAAGTTAAACAATTCTAGTCTCTTGAAAACTGCTCAGTAAAAAAGTTCAGGGCCCGAGCGCTATACTCGGACCCTGAACTTTTAAAGACTCTTAGTCAAGAATTTTGGTAACGGTGCCTGCACCAACGGTGCGGCCACCCTCGCGGATAGCGAAGCCGAGTGACTCCTCCATCGCGATTGGCTGAATCAGCTCAACGGTCATGTCGGTGGTGTCACCTGGCATAACCATCTCGGTGCCCTCTGGCAGAGAGATAACACCGGTCACGTCAGTGGTACGGAAGTAGAACTGCGGACGGTAGTTAGTGAAGAATGGGTTGTGGCGGCCGCCCTCTTCCTTCTTCAGGATGTAAGCGGTGCCCTCGAACTTGGTGTGTGGGGTGATTGAGCCTGGAGCTACAACAACCTGGCCACGCTCAACGTCTTCACGCTTGGTGCCGCGAAGCAGCAGACCACAGTTCTCACCTGCCCATGCCTCATCGAGCTGCTTGTGGAACATCTCGATACCGGTTACGGTGGTCTTCTGAGTGTCCCGCAGACCAACGATTTCAACCTCAGAGTTGATCTTCAGGGTACCACGCTCAGCACGGCCGGTAACCACGGTGCCACGACCGGTGATGGTGAAAACATCCTCAATTGGCATCAGGAATGGCTTGTCTTTGTCACGTACTGGGTCAGGAATTGACTCGTCAACTGCAGCCATCAGCTCCAGGATTGACTCAGTCCACTTCTCGTCGCCCTGCAGTGCCTGGTAGCCTGATACGCGCACAACTGGAGCGTTGTCACCGTCGAAGCCGTTCTTTGAAAGCTCTTCACGAACTTCCATTTCAACCAGCTCAAGCATCTCTTCGTCTTCTACCTGATCGCACTTGTTCAGCGCAACGAGCAGGTATGGAACACCAACCTGCTTAGCCAGGAGGATGTGCTCCTTTGACTGAGCCATCAGACCGTCGGTAGCTGCTACCACGAGGATAGCGCCGTCCATCTGAGCTGCACCGGTGATCATGTTCTTGATGTAGTCAGCGTGGCCTGGAGCGTCAACGTGTGCGTAGTGACGCTTCTCGGTCTCGTACTCAACGTGTGAGATGTTGATGGTAATACCGCGCTCGCGCTCCTCCGGAGCTGAGTCAATGGTGTTGAAGTCACGCTGTACGTTGGTCTCTGACGGGAACTTGTCAGCCAGAACCTTTGAGATAGCAGCGGTAAGAGTGGTCTTACCGTGGTCAACGTGACCGATGGTACCGATGTTTACGTGCGGCTTAGTCCGCTCGAACTTGGCCTTTGCCACTTGGTCCTCCTCAGGACGTCTTGTGTATTCAACAACCACCGGATTAGCGGCGCTAAATACAACTAGTTTTCGTTTTATGTTACCTACTCATCTTACAGAAAAACAGATGAGTTTGCTGGGCGTCACCTTGAAATCGTTTCGCAGTGACGCCCAATCGGGCGTTTTAGGCGCCCTGAGCCTTCTGAATGATCTCATCGGCCACAGCCTTCGGCACCTCAGCATAGGAGTCAAAGACCATCGAGAACACCGCACGACCGCTGGTCTTTGACCGCAGGTCGCCAATGTACCCAAACATTTCTGAAAGTGGCACGTTTGCACGCACAACCTTCACACCGGATGCATCCTCCATTGACTGGATCTGGCCACGGCGAGAGTTCAAGTCACCGATTACATCACCCATGTACTCTTCTGGAGTACGCACTTCTACAGCCATAACTGGCTCTAGCAGCACTGGTGCTGCAAGTTTCGCAGCCTCTTTGAAAGCCATTGAACCTGCAATCTTGAAGGCCATTTCAGATGAGTCAACATCGTGGTATTGACCGTCAAGCAGGGTTGCTTTCACACCCACAACTGGGAAGCCAGCGAGGATACCGTACTGCATTGCATCCTGAATACCCGCGTCCACTGATGGAATGTACTCGCGTGGCACACGACCACCGGTAACTTTATCCTCGAACTCGTAGATTTCGCTGCCCTCAACCTCAAGCGGAGCAAGTGCAATCTGCACCTTCGCGAACTGACCAGAACCACCGGTCTGCTTCTTGTGAGTGTATTCGTGCTTCTCTACTGCACGGCGGATGGTTTCGCGGTAAGCAACCTGTGGCTTACCAACGTTTGCTTCCACCTTGAACTCGCGCTTCATCCGGTCCACGATGATGTCGAGGTGCAACTCACCCATACCGGCGATAACAGTCTGCCCGGTTTCTGCGTTCAGGCTCACGCGGAAGGTTGGATCCTCCTCCGCAAGCTTCTGAATCGCGGTTGACATCTTTTCCTGGTCGCCCTTGGTCTTTGGCTCTACCGCAACCTCGATCACTGGCTCTGGGAAGGTCATTGACTCCAGCACAACTGGGTTCGCTGGATCGCACAGAGTGTCGCCGGTGGTGGTGTCTTTCAGACCGATAACTGCGTAGATGTTACCGGCGCGCAGCTCGTCAACAGGGTTCTCCTTGTTGGCGTGCATCTGGAATACTTTACCGATACGCTCTTTCTTACTCTTGGTTGAGTTAACTACCTGCGCGCCTGAAGGAGCCACACCTGAGTACACGCGCACGTAGGTTAGGCGACCGAAGAATGGGTGCACCGCAACCTTGAACGCCAGCGCTGAGAATGGCTCATCAGAGCTTGGCTTGCGCTCGATGATTTTCTCTTCGTCAGCAGGATCGTGTGCCTTGATAGCACCAATATCCAGCGGGTTTGGCAGGAAGTCAACAACCGCGTCAAGCATTGGCTGAATGCCGCGGTTCTTAAACGCTGAACCACAGAACACTGGGAAGATTTCGTTCTTCACTACCAGTTTGCGAATTGCACCCTTGATTTCGTCAATGGTCAACTCTTCGCCAGCGAAATACTTCTCCAGCAGCGCTTCATCGCTCTCAGCAACGGTCTCTACCAGCTGGGCACGGTACTCTTCGGCTTTCGCCTGCAGATCTGCAGGGATGTCCTGCACCTCGTACTCAGCGCCGAGGGTTACGTCACCCTTTGCATCGCCTGGCCATACGAATGCTTTCATGCTCAGCAGGTCAACAACGCCGATAAAGTCAGCTTCGGCACCGATTGGCAGCTGCATTACGAGTGGCTTAGCGCCAAGACGGCTTACGATGGTGTCTACGGTGAAGTAGAAGTCAGCACCCATCTTGTCCATCTTGTTAACGAAGCAGATACGTGGAACTTCGTACTTATCAGCCTGACGCCACACGGTCTCAGACTGTGGCTCCACGCCCTCTTTGCCGTCAAAAACAGCTACGGCACCGTCGAGCACACGCAGTGAACGCTCCACCTCAACAGTGAAGTCAACGTGACCTGGGGTGTCAATGATGTTGATCTGGTTCTTGTTCCAGAAGCAAGTAACCGCAGCGCTGGTAATGGTGATACCACGCTCTTTTTCCTGCTCCATCCAGTCGGTGGTTGATGCACCGTCGTGGGTTTCGCCAAGCTTGTGGTTCACACCTGTGTAAAACAGGATGCGCTCGGTGGTAGTGGTTTTACCAGCATCAATGTGCGCCATGATGCCGATGTTGCGGACCATATTCAGGTCGGTGAGCACGTCTTGTGCCACAGGGATCTCCTCAGTATGAAGTGGTTAAAACTTAAAGCCGGCAGTGCGGGCAGTGACGAATCACTGCCCGCGAACTGACTACCAGCGGTAGTGAGCGAACGCGCGGTTCGACTCAGCCATCTTGTGAGTGTCTTCACGACGCTTCACAGCGGCACCAAGACCGTTTGAAGCATCGAGGATCTCATTGGTCAGACGATCAGTCATGGTGTGCTCGCGGCGAGCTTTTGCATAACCGGTCAACCAACGCAGCGCAAGAGTGTTAGCACGGTGTGGTTTAACCTCAACCGGCACCTGGTAGGTGCTACCGCCAACGCGACGTGAGCGCACCTCGAGGGTTGGGCGGATGTTGTCAAGAGCTTTCTTCAGCACAACTACTGCGTCCTGACCGCTCTTTTCCGCTACCTTCTCAAGCGCACCGTAAACGATACGCTCTGCAAGACCTTTTTTGCCGTCGAGCAGAACTTTGTTTACAAGCTGGCTCACCACTGGTGAACCGTATACTGGATCCGCTACAACTGGGCGTTTCGGAGCTGGGCCTTTACGTGGCATTACTTCTTCTCCTTCTTCGCACCGTAGTGGCTACGAGCCTGCTGACGGCCTTTCACAGCCTGGGTATCAAGCGCACCGCGCACGATACGGTAACGTACACCTGGCAAGTCTTTCACACGACCACCACGCACGAGCACCATTGAGTGCTCCTGCAGGTTGTGGCCCTCGCCTGGAATGTAGGCGGTGACCTCGGTGCCGTTAGAAAGCTTCACACGGGCTACCTTACGCATAGCTGAGTTAGGCTTCTTTGGGGTTGTGGTGTACACACGGGTGCACACACCACGCTGCTGAGGATTCGCTTTCAGCGCAGGTGCCTTGGTCTTTGCGACCTTAGACTTGCGGCCTTTGCGAACCAGCTGCTGAATTGTAGGCAACTTGTTCTCCTTATTAGTGCTGCACGGTGACAGCGATACTGAATGTGTTTTCAGCTTGTTGCTTAGCTAGCAACGACCTGCCGTGCTTGATATTAAACACTGGTGCAGGTATGCCGTGGGGGTTTGCCCGTCTGGGCAGGGACCCTAAGTGCGCTCTTTTCGCCACGCGTGACGTGATCAAGGTGGAACACACCACTATTTATGTTACGCCCTGCCGCTGGGATTACGCAAGCTCATAACCGCCTACGGCAGGGTAAACCTTTATCGCGGATTATTTTTCGAGGCCCAAAACCTGTGCGGTACGCTCGTAGGAAGCATTTGCGGCTTCCAAAGAGGTGTTGAGTGGCTCAAAATATGCCGGCACTTCTTTTGCGATTTCTTGCCGCCACTTGTTTTCAAACTGCTCTTTGAAGCAGGTCTTCAAAACGTTAAGCATCGCATAAACCGCGGTTGAAGCTCCTGGCGAAGCACCCAAAAGCCCGGCGATAGTGCCGTCTGCACTAGACACGATCTCGGTGCCGAACTGCAGCACACCGCCTTTTTCTGGGTCTTTCTTCATAATCTGCACACGCTGACCGGCGGTGATCATCTCCCAGTCATCAGCGTCTGCAGCCGGGTAGTATTCCCGCAGCGTCTCAATCTGCTTGTCGCGGCTTGCCAACAATTCTTGCGCCAGATATTTTTCCAGCGACCACTGTGTCAAGCCGACTTTCATCATTGGCCCCAGGTTATGGGCGCGAATCGACTTAAACAAATCAAACCACGAACCGCTCTTCAGGAAGTTCGGGCTGAAACCGGCGTAAGGGCCAAACAGCAGTCCCTGCTCCCCGTCAATATAACGGGTATCGAGGTGCGGCACAGACATTGGAGGCGCACCAACTTTTGCTTTGCCGTAAACCTTTGCCTGATGCTGGGCAATCACTTCTTTATTAGTGCAGCGCAGGAACTTACCGCTGATTGGGAAACCGCCGTAGCCGGCAATCTCGGGAATCCCGGATGCTTGCAGCAGATGCAGCGCACCGCCGCCAGCACCAACAAACACGAACTTAGCCTTCACTGTGTGCCGCTGTGACCGCTGCCGGTCAGTGATAGTAAGCTCCCAGGCACCTTCGACCCGCCGCACATCAGTGACCCGGGAATTCAAGTGCACCCCGGCACCAGACTCGGCCAGGTGTTCCACCAGCTGCTTCGTAACCTCGCCAAAATTAACGTCGTTACCGCTGCGTGAGCGGGTTGCAGCGATGACCTGGTTTTTGTCGCGGCGATCAATCAGCAGCGGAGCCCACTCAGCAATAACCGCTGGATCTTCGGTGTATTCCATATCCGCAAAAAGCGGCTCGTCTTTCAAAATCTCGTAGCGACGGCGCAGGTAATCAACGTTTTCCTCGCCTTCCACGAAGGTCAGGTGCGGCACCGAGTTAATAAAGCTTTCAGGGTTTTTTAGCACGCCCTGCTCGACCTGACTTGCCCACCACTCCCGTGACATTTGGTACTGCTCGTTGATATCAATAGCTTTCGCGCCAGACAGACTGCCATCGGCACCCTCCGGCATGTAGTTCAGCTCGCACAGCGCAGCGTGCCCTGTGCCGGCGTTATTCCAGCCGTTGCTGCTCTCGGTGGCAACTTCATCCTGCGTCTCGAACAGCTCGATTCTCCACTGCGGCTCTAATTTTTTGAGAAGCGTCCCGAGGGTTGCGCTCATAATACCGCCGCCGATAAGTGCTACATCAACTGCTTTCATGTTCACTCTCAACATCTTACCGCGATTTTTAACGGCCGTAGCCTAAAGCACCGTAGCGCACGCAGCAGCTATGGTACCCTGCGCGCTATCAAGATACTTTGTATAACCCAGCCGCTTCGCTTCCTTTGCGCGCTGCTCGTTGGAAATCACCGGACGCACCTCCCCGGAAAGGCTAAGCTCAGCGGCAGCCGCCACCCCCGCCGGCAGTGGCTTATCTTGCGCCGCACTCGCAATCGCCAGCGCAATCGCTAAATCAGCCCCCGGCTCCTGCAGTTTAATGCCGCCGACGGTAGACACATAAACGTCTTTATCATGCAGTTTTAACCCTGCGCGGCGCTCTAACACAGCGAGAATCATCGCGACCCGTGCAGCATCAACCCCGCTGGTCACCCGCCGCGGCTGCGGAGCTGCACTTGCCGCCACCAGCGCCTGTACCTCCACCGGCAGCACCCGCCGCCCCTCCAAAGCAAAAGTCACACAAGTGCCGCTCGCAGCAGCGGCTGCGCCGCTAACAAACAGCTCACTTGGGTCTGCAACCTCGCGAATCCCCGCAGCAACCATCTCAAAACAGCCCACCTCATCGGTGGCGCCGAAACGATTTTTCAAGGTACGTAAAAACCTGAGCGAGCTCTGCCTATCGCCCTCAAAATGGCACACAACATCAACCAGGTGCTCCAGTGTGCGAGGACCTGCCACATTGCCCTCTTTGGTGACGTGCCCGACCAGCATTAAAGGAGTGTTACGCTGCTTCGCGGCGCGCACCAATATTTGCGCCACCTCACGTACCTGCGCCGGCCCGCCCACCACACCCTCAATGTCTGGGCTGGCAATGGTCTGCACCGAATCAACTATCAAGAAATCAGGATCAACCGCAGCAATGTGTCCCAGCACCGCGGTCACATCAGTCTCCGTTGCCAGAAACAGGGTGTTTTGCACGGCGCCGGTGCGATCCGCCCGCAGCTTTATTTGCCCGAGAGACTCTTCGCCGCTGATGTACAAAACCTTAGCTCCCAGGGCAGCTACCCTGGCCGCAGCCTGCAGCAATAGCGTCGATTTACCGACCCCGGGCTCACCAGAAAACAAAATCGCTGCTCCCGGCACGCAGCCACCGCCCAAAACCCGATCTAACTCGGCGATACCGGTGGGCAGATAAACACTGAGACCGGCAGCTACCTGGGTGATTGGCAAAGCTGGCTGCTGCGGCTCCGTCACGGTTGTGGTACGCACCCCAGCCCCGGCAGGTGCGAGCTGTACCTCCTGCATTGCGTTAAAGGTCTCGCACTGCCCGCATTTACTGAGCCAACGCGAGCTCTCCCACCCGCACTTGCGACAGCGGTAACCGGTTTTGTTCTTTGCCATACTAAGACTTTATTGCAGAGGGGTGACAACTTTGCTTAAATCCGCTGAATGCAGTTTTTGCCGGAACAAGCTGCCGCACAAAATTGCATTATTGCCAGCAGCCAGCGTAAGCTAAATAGCGGTGGCGTGTCCGAGCGGCCGAAGGTGCGACTCTCGAAAAGTCGTGTGCGGTAACCCCGCACCGCGGGTTCAAATCCCGCCGCCACCGCCAATACCCCCGGAAAATCGAGGTTTTCTGGGGGTTTTCATATCCCTCAAAACGGGGGTGAGTAAACCGACAGTAAACATTGCCTGATACGCGCCATGCAGGCAGCTAACAGAAACGGTGTGCCCGACAACCCGAGCACACCGTTCCACCTTGCTTTACAGCGACGCGTTACAGCAGCCCCTCACTGAGGAAGTTCGGAGTGCCGAAGCGGTGTGCCGTGATAGACACCGCCTGCTCCTGCAGGAACGGCAGCATCTCCACCCGACCAGCAGAAACCACTTCACCGCCATAGACGGCAATGTCTGGCTTGCCCGCGCTAGCCTCGTAGATGGCATCCAGTTCGGTGGCGCGATCCGCCCCCGCAACCAACCGAATCCGCCAGCTTGCCGCAGCGCCTTCGCGCGCAGCCAGCTGCTGCACAGTCTGACGCCACGCTGCGGCGTCTTGGAACTCAATCTTGACACCGGCCTGCTGCAGCACCGTCACCAGCGGCTGCGGCAGCACGTAATCCACGCTCAAAGTTGGGCGTGAGCCGGTCTGCAGCGCAGCTCCCAGCACCCGCACCAGATGCTGCAGCGGCGCACTCTGCACGGCACGCACAGTCACCTCGTCGCTCGGGAGGTAACGCAGCACGTTGCGCTCAATGCCAAGCTGGGAAGCATCACGGTTCACTCCGAACTCTGCATTCCAAGCTGCGGAGTCATTGGCGAGCGCCTGTTCCAACCACTGCAGCTCTCCGGCGCCGAGCTGCGCTTGCTGTGCCGCGGCAAACAACTTCGCTGAGCGTCCAGACAGGGGCGCTGCGCCTGCAGACTCAGCCGCTGCTTCTCCCCCCGCAGTGGCGGCAACAGCGGCGGGCTGATCCACCCAATCAACCAAGCCATGCAAGTAATTTGGCCCGCCAGCTTTGCAACCGGCACCAATAGCGCTCTTCTTCCAGCCGCCGAAAGGCTGCCGTTGCACGATAGCACCGGTAATGCCGCGATTGACGTAAAGGTTACCCGCCTGCACAGTTCGCAGCCAGAGGTCGATTTCGTCCCGGTCAAGCGAGTGCAAACCGCTGGTCAGACCGTATTCAATGTCATTAACAATGTCGATTGCTTCCGCCAGGGTCGCAGCGGTCATAATGCCGAGAATAGGGCCGAAATACTCGGTCATGTGGTACTCGCTACCGCGCTGCACACCGTCCCGCACACCCGGGCTCCACAGCTTGTTTTTGCCGTTCTTGTCGAGCGCTAGCGGGCTTTGGCTGCCCAGCGGCTGTGGCTTGAGCAGCCAGCTTTCACCGGCACCAAGCTCGGTTAGACCGCGCAGCAGCTTACCGTCAGGCGCGGTAATGATGGTGCCCATCTGGCTTTCCAAGTCGTCAGGAGTGCCAACCTTCAGCGACTTCACCGCGTCCAGCAGCTGGTTTTTAAAGCGCTTGGATTTCGCAACAGACCCGACCAAAATCACCAGCGAAGCCGCAGAACACTTCTGCCCCGCGTGCCCGAAAGCGCTCAACGCCACGTCTTTTGCGGCCAGGTCAAGGTCAGCGTTCGGGGTCACGATGATAGCGTTTTTACCGCTGGTTTCTGCCAGCACCGGAAGGTCTCGACGCAATCCGCGGAAAGCCACAGCAGTCTCATACGCGCCGGTCAGAATAACACGCCCAACACGGGAATCGGCCACCAGCTGAGAGCCGAGCTCCCGGTCGGCGAACTGCACAAGCTGCAGCACCTCGCGCGGCACGCCAGCATCCCACAGCGCTTGCACCATCAGCGCGCCAGAGCGGGCTGCGTTGGTGGCTGGTTTCACAATCACCGCCGCACCGGAAGCTAACGCTGCGAGAGTGCCACCAGCAGAAATCGCAACCGGGAAGTTCCATGGCGGGATCACCGCAATCAGCTTTTGTGGTGCTGGCTTAGCGCCAACAACCTGCTCCAGCTGCTGCCCCAGCATCGCGTAGTAGTGCGCAAAGTCAATCGCTTCAGAAATTTCCGGATCTGCCTGGTCAAGGGTCTTACCACACTCGGAACCCATCACCTCCAGCAGCTCGGCACGCCGCTGCTCTAACATTTCGCCTGCGCGGTGCAGCACCTCGGCGCGGCCCGCAGCTCCCAGCGATTCCCAGCCCTGCTGCGCTGCAATACCGCGGGTGATGATTTCTTCCAGCTCTGTCTGCTTTGCAACTTGAGCCGCAGCTACCAGGTCGACACCGAGCTGTGACGCAGCCATCCGCTGTGCAATTTCACGCCCCCATGCGCGGTTACCTGGCAAATCAGGATCGGTGTCAGGGGTATTTGCAAACTCGCCGCGAGCCCCGGCGGCAACGCGATCCGCAACCCGCTGCTCCACACCGGCTGCGTCAAAGTGCTGCCGGTTCTGCTGCCGTTTTGCGGCTGGCACCTGATAGTTTTGTGGATCACCGTCCGCGGTGATTGCCTCAAGATCTGCCAGCGATGCCAAGAAGCGCTGCTTCTCGCGTTTGAACAGCTCCGTGTTGCTGTGCAGCTCGAACACCGCACTCATGAAGTTTTCCTGGCTGGCACCCTCTTCAAGACGGCGAATCAGGTATGCGATTGCCACGTCAAACTCTGCTGGCTTCACAACCGGCACGTACAGCAACAGGTTGCCAACTTCGCGCTTTACAACCTCCGCTTGGCCGGTAGCCATGCCGAGCAGCATCTCAAACTCGATGCCGTGCTGGGCGCCCCGGGCCTTTGCGAGCAGCCAGGCGAGCGCCACATCGAAGAGGTTGTGGCCCGCCACGCCGATCCGCACATGCTTTACACGCTCCGGGTGCAGAGCGTAATCGAGCACCGCTTTGTAGCTGGTGTCTGACTGCTGCTTGGTGTCCCAGGTAGCTACTGGCCAGCCGTGGATTGTAGCGTCAACGATTTCCATTGGCAGGTTGGCGCCCTTCACCACGCGCACCTTGATTGGGGCGCCACCGTTTGCGACGCGATCGGCTGCCCACTCCTGCAGGCGCATCATCGCTCCGAGCGCGTCCGGCAGATATGCCTGCAGCACGATGCCGGCTTCGAGGTTAATGAACTCTGGCTGCTCCAGCAGTTTAGTGAAAACCGCGATGGTGAGGTCGAGGTCTTTGTACTCTTCCATATCGAGGTTAATGAATTTCTTCGGGCTTGCCGCGTTGGCGGTGCGGTACAGCGGCACCAGCTGCTTCACGATGTGTTCAACTGCCTCGTCAAAGGCCCAGTGGTTGTGCGGCGCGACGGTTGCAGAAACCTTAATTGAGACGTAGTCAACATCATCTCGCGCCAGCAGTTCGTGAGTGCCGGCTAGTCGCTTCGCTGCTTCTGCCTCACCGAGAATCGCTTCGCCGAGCAGGTTCATGTTCAGCCGCACGCCCTGCTTTTTAATCTTGCTAATGGCGCGACCGAGTTTTTGCGGGGTGGCATCGATAATCAAGTGGCTTACCATCTCACGCAGTACTTTGCGTGCGGCCGGCACAACAACCTGCGGCAGTGGCTTCGCGAGGGCTCCACCGACGCCAATTGCGCCCCGCATTGGCGCGGGCAGGAAGCTCGGCGTCAGTGGTACCAGCTCCTGCAGTTTGTTTGCCGCAGCGCCCAGATCTTCGGGGCGCACCACGCCGTCAACAAAGCCCACCGTGAAGTCAAGCCCGCGAGGGTCACGCAGCACGCCTGCGAGCCGCTGCCCAGCTTTATCCACTGGCACCTCTGCGGCTTCCCGTAGCCATTTTTCTACCAGCGCAACCGCGGCGTCACCGAGCTCTTGCGGGCGCACTGTTGCTGCAACTTTTTCGTTCACTTGATACCTTTCTGCCAAGGATGCATGCGCCCCCTGCTTTAGGTGCCCGCACGCGCTTCTGATTCAAACTCTATCAAGAAGAAAATTAACTGTATATTCTTAATATCATTAAGTTTTAGTTAATCTTTTGGTGGTGGATCATGCTCGACATCAAACGCCTGCGCTTGCTCGCAGAACTCAGCCGCCGCGGCACCATCGCGGCGGTTGCTAGCGCCCTAGACCTTAGTCCCTCAGCGGTCTCTCAACAACTGGCACAACTGGAGCGCGAAACCGGCGTACTGCTGCTGCGCAAACAAGGTCGCACCCTGACCCTCCTAGAACCAGCCAAACAGCTGGTGCGCGCCGCCGAGCAGATGCTGCACGACCTCGAGGCCGCCGAGGCCGCACTGCACGCGACCCAGCAAGAGCTCACCGGTTCGCTCCGCCTCGCGGTGTTTCAGACCGCGCTGCTGGCGCTGGTGCCCGCAGCGCTGTTGCGGCTGCAGCGACAGCACCCAAAGCTGCGCATTGAAGTGGTGCAGCACGAACCCGAAACCGGTCTCTCAGAAACCGCTGCCCGCGCCTTCGATCTGGTGGTTGCGGAGCAGTATCCGGGCCATGCCGCCGCACACTTCAGCGGCCTCGACCGGGTTTCACTGCTGCAAGACCGCATCCGCCTGGCACTGCCGCTAACGCCAGAGTTTGCGCACGTCACCGCAATCACCGCCGCCGCGGAACTACCCTGGGTGATGGAGCCGCGTGGCGCGGCGAGCCGCCACTGGGCCGAGCAGGCTTGCCGTATCGCGGGCTTCGAGCCCGACATTCGCTTCGAAACCGCCGACCTGCAAGCACACGTGCGACTGATTGAAACCGGTAACGCGGTAGCACTGTTGCCGGGACTGGTGCGGGTAAATGCAGCACACCAGATGCGCTTGGTGGATCTGCCGGGCGATCCGCGCCGCCACATCTTCACTGCAACCCGCCGCGGTGCTGCCAGTCATCCGGCAATCCAAGCGGTGCGCGCCGAACTACAGGAGCAAAGCACGCAAATCATGCTCCAACTGCAACAGCAGAAATAGTGCGCCGGCTCCAGCTCACGCAAACGCGACAGGCAAAGCAAAAGCCCGGCTCTTAAGAACCGGGCTGTTGTGGCTCCGACCGGCATCGATCCGGTGACCTTTCGATTTTCAGTCGAACGCTCTACCAACTGAGCTACAGAGCCTGAGTGTTTTGCCACTCGGGTGCGGCTTGCACCGCATCAGATGAAGAAACCCTTCAAAACTTGAAGGGCTCTTATCTTGCGACCCTGACGGGGCTTGAACCCGCGACCTCCGCCGTGACAGGGCGGCGCGCTAACCAACTGCGCCACAGGGCCATATTCAATTATAAATTTGGCGAGTGGTGACCCCAACGGGATTCGAACCCGTGTTACCGCCGTGAAAGGGCGACGTCCTAGGCCTCTAGACGATGGGGCCGGATCGCGTTTCACGCCATCTTTTCGCCATGAATAAGATTACGGCATTCGCCCCACTCAGCGCAAATCACACCCACAGAATCCCCGAAAAACCGCATAAAATCAAGGTTTTACCGGCGTGTCTAATTCTCCGACTGTGCCACCCTAAAAGGCTACGAACCGAGCATCAGCTGCACTTTTTCCCGGGTCAAATCGCTGTGCTGCATCGCACCGACGCTTGTGCGCTGCTCAAAGGTGAACTTCCCGTCTGCCTGTCGCAGCATCCCAATCAGGGTAGGTTCCTGCGCATTCCATAGAATCCAAGTGGACTCTCCGAAGGTGTTCGTACCTAAATAGGTCACCTCAATGTCACGGTTGCCGATCCGCTGCACCTGCGGCACCAACATTTCAGTTGCGAAAATAGGCTCTACCTGACCGCTGTTACTCATCTGCCCTCCCCGACCTAACAGTACCTAGCTACATAATAAATCATATCCAAACGGCCCTTACAGCGTGAAGAATGCAGCTGCGAGCTTCCCGAGTGCGTGCAAATCCGCAGCGTGCGCCAGCTCCCGAGCGGAGTGCATCGACAATAGCGGCACCCCCACATCGAGAGTGCGGATCCCCACCGCCGCGGTGCTAATCGGCCCAATTGTGGTGCCGCACGGAGTCGTATTCTTCGACACAAAAACCTGCCCCTGCACCCCTGCGGCACGCAGCGCACTGTCCCAAATATAGCCGCCGACCGCGTCGGTCGCGTAGTGCTGGTTTGCATTCACCTTCCGCATTGGCCCACTGCCCAGCTGCGGCCGCACCACCGGGTCGTGCTTCTCCGGATAGTTCGGGTGCACTCCGTGGCCGGCATCAGCCGACATCATCCAGCCATGCGCTTTGGTCAGCAGTAAGTCGGTGGCTGATCCACCAACCCCCGCATTCAGGCGCAGCAAAACATCGTTCAGGAAGGTACCCATCGCGCCAGAGTAGGTCAGTGACCCCACTTCTTCATGGTCATTAGCGACCAACACCGCAACCTGTCCCGCCGGCACAGTGGCCGCCGCAAGCCCCGCAAGCCCCGCAAACACACTGCTGAGGTTATCCATGCGGCCGCTCGCAAACAAATCCTGCTGGGCACCGATCAGCTCTGGGCGCTGCGTGTCAGCAAGCTGCAGCTCCCAGCCGCAGATGTCCTGAGCTGAAACGCCCGCGGCCTCCGCAATCAACTGCTCTGCGGCGGGGCCGTTAAGGCTTAAAACCGGTTGCGTGTGCTGCTGCCGGTCTAACTCAAGCGCGGTTTTATCGCGGCTTTCGAGGTGGATCGCAAGCTGCGGGATCCGCGCCACAGCAGCTGTGCACAACAGCCGCGAGGAGCCATCGCGCAGCTGCACCTTGCCCGCGATAGCGAGATCGCGATCAAGCCAGCTGTTTAGCAGCGGGCCGCCGTAAACCTCCACGTTCAGCTGCTGCCAACCGTGCGCGCCGCCGGCGGCAACCGGCTTCACCATAAAGCCGGGAGAGTCAGTGTGCGCCCCAAAGATCCGCACCGCAAATCCCGGCTGCGGCGCTGCTGCGCCGTGCTCACCGCCCACTTTCCAGGCGATAAACGCGCCGTCTCGCACCGTATAACCGGTCGCGCCCGCCGCGAGCTGTGGCCACGCCGTGGTTTCGGCGTGATACTGAAAACCCTGCTCTGCGAGCAGCCGCGCTGCCGCAGCCACCGCGTGGTGCGAGGTAGGCGACTCCGTCACGTACTGCGCGATTGCCTCCACATAGGCTGCTTGTGACGCTAAAGCTGTAGACAGTTGCTGTGCATGGGTGGTGTCACCCGTCGAACGGTGCGGAAATTCTGCTTCGAAAGTCATACTTCAACTGTGCCAGAGTTCCCCGCTGGCACTGGGGAGTACGCGCCACAAACACCAAAGCAAAAGCAACAGCGGGCGTGGCCATTTGACCACGCCCGCTGTTTTTGCATCTCGAAACTTAGTCTAGTTCGGTGCCGATAATGTCACCGCTTGGCTGATTAAAGGCGGCCAGGAAGTGCGCCAGGGTGCGTGCACCCACACCGGTTGCGCCGGCTGAACGCCACAGCTTATCGGAGGTAGCCTCCATGGTGCCGGCAATATCGAGGTGACCCCATGGGGTGCCGTCAACGAACTCGTTGAGGAACAGCGCCGCGGTGATTGCACCGCCCTCACGGGCACCAATGTTTGCGAAATCAGCCACGTTTGATTTCATGGTTTCTTTCAGCCGCAGGTCGAGCGGCATCTGCCATGCCACATCGTCTGCTTTAGCACCAGCTGCGATGAGCTGATCCACCACATCCTGATTATTACCCATAACCGCAGTGGTTTCGGTGCCGAATGCCATCAAAGCGGCACCGGTCAAAGTTGCGATATCTACCAGCGCATCTGGGCGCGGCTCCAGTTCGGTTGCCAGCACCAGACCGTCAGCCAGCACCAGGCGACCCTCAGCGTCAGTGTTTTTGACCTCGGCGGTTTTGCCGTTGCGGTAAGTCAGCACATCACCGAGCTTGGTGGCACTGCCGGATGGCATATTGTCGGTGCACATCATGAAACCGGTAACCGCAACATCCACCTTGAGATCAGCCAGCGCGGTCATCGCGCCAAACAGTGAAACGGCGCCCATCATGTCCATCTTCATGATGCAGTGTGATGGATCAGATGGCTTCAGGCTAATACCGCCGGAGTCATACATGATGCCTTTACCAACCAAGCCAACATGCGCTCGCGCATTTTCCGGCTTGTAGCTGAGTTTAATAACCCGTGGTTCTTCAACGCTGCCGGCGTTTACACCCAGCATGCCCTCTAGGCGCAGTTCCTGAATCTTAGCGAGGTCAAAGACTTCTACTTCCAACCCAAACTGTGGGCCAACCTCGGCAACAACCTCTGCGAGTTTTGTCGCGGTGAGGTGGCGTGGTGGGGTGTTAGCGAGGTCGCGAGACAGGCGCGCAGCACGCGACAGCGCCACTCCCTGGGCGATGCCCTCCTGCGCCAGCTCGGTGTCTGCGGTTGCCACCACGGTGATTTTGGTGAGTGGCACGAGCTTCCGCTCAGTTTTCAGCTCTTCGTATGCGTAGCGCGCGAGCAGTGCGCCCTCTACCGCGGCGCGTGCCGCACCACGGGCGCAGGTGTCACCGCGGTGCAGGGTTTCCAGCTCGAAGCTAATCTCGGCCTCTTTGTTTGCCGCACGCACAAAAGCGGCAACCGCGTTGCGCGCCTCGGCAGCGTTTTTAACGCCTTTGCCGATACCCACGAGCACGGTTACTGGCTCGCCAGGCAGCACGTAGGTTTGACCTTTCGCGCCGGTAAAACCGGCAAGTTTTAGTTCTTCACGGCTGAGCTCTACCGTCTGCGGGAGCTCACCCTCGCTAGTTACCCAGACCGCAACTGCGCCGGTTGCTGCCGCGGTTGCGGCAACTGCAATCTCCGGTGACTGCGTCAGGGATGGAACAGGATTGTATTTTGGGTCAATTACAAGGTTCATATCTACTAGCCTAGCGCCTTCAAATTAGAGACGTGCAACAAATCACAGCCGCGACTGACGCAACTTCATAAAGTTTTGCGAGATGCTAGCCGATATAATTCATCTGATGATACTCTTATCAGGCAACCAAGTCCTGCTGATTAGGTAAAATACAAGAACGGTTTAACTTCGATGACGCTAGCTGGATTTTTAATTGGCTTCCGGGAAGGCCTGGAAGCCGCCCTGGTGATTGGCATTTTGCTCGCCTACGCCACGAAACTGCAGCGCCACGATGTGAAACGCAAAATCTGGTACGGCGTAGCAGCTGCGGTTCTGGCATCGCTTGCCGCCGGCGCTTTTTTCACTTTCGGGCGCACCCAACTCACCTTTTTTCAGCAAGAACTAATCGGCGGCACCATGTCACTGTTGGCGGTCGCAATGATCACCTGGATGGTTTTCTGGATGCTCAAAACCGGCTCCCGACTGCGCGCAGAACTGGAGCAGGGCATGAATCGCGCGCTACTGCTGGGCAGCGGCACCGCAATTTTCTGGCTGGCTTTTGTGACAGTTGCCAGAGAGGGCCTTGAAACCACTATTTTGCTGTGGGGGTGGATCAACTCCGCCGTCGCGCTCGGCGCCGCGGTCGCGGGCATCATCGTCGCCACCGGCTTTGGGATTTTAATTAACCGCGGCGCGGTGCGGGCAAACCTCCGGGCGTTCTTTACCTGGACTGGCGCTTTCCTGCTACTGGTGAGCGCCGGCGTGCTGGCGTACGGCATCCACGACCTGCAAGAAGCAGCAATCTTGCCGGGCCCATTCTCGGGACACCCGATTACCCCGACAAATTTCCGCACCGGCGATGTGCTGACCGGCTTCGAGGGCCCTTTCTGGGGCGCAGCGTTCCCGTTTGGTTGGGCATTTAATGTCGAACACGTGATTGCTCCGGGCACTCCGCTAGCCGCACTGCTGCAGGGCACAATCGGGTTTGTGCCGCAGATGAGCTGGCTCGCAGTGCTGGCTTGGGCGCTCTATTTGCGCTTCACGATTCCAGCTTTTGTGCGGATCAGCCGCCGCAAAACCAAGTTTTCCGCCTCCTCAGGGCAGATTACAAAAGGAGAAAACCATGAAGAAACACACCAGGGCTGCGAGCACAGCGGCCACCATCGCGGCGGGGCGCTGCTGA